>JAVJRZ010000012.1:0-99001 GCA_040219675.1 Phycisphaerales bacterium
CTCAGCATCGGGCGGCACGATCGTTTGAACGAGTTCCAACTGACCTGCGACGTTGTCGTAGACAAAGACCGCTCCGGTGCTGCACGACACGACCGGCCCCGGGCACAGCGTGTTCGCGTCGGTGCTGCTGACGAACCACTGGGTCCCGTTGGTCGCCACTTCGTGTCCGAAGTCCGGGGTGCTGATCTCAGTGGGCGATGCAACTCGCTGAGACGGGCACGCGTTCTGGGCAAACGCCAATGGCGCGACGATCAGAGAGATCCAGACGGCATGCGCAGCGATGTTCATGCACTGGTATAGCAGCACTGGACGCTACTGGTTTCACCGAGCACCTGAGAGTCTTAAATTTTTTTCGCCAGACTGCACAAATACCCTTGACAGCCCCCCCCCCCCCCCCCATCTGGTATATTCAACGCAGTTCCACATCTCAGGCACAGGGAGAACCGAGTGATGCACATCCAGACATCCTGCACTATCGCTGCGCTCATGGGGGCCGCGGGCCTCGCGTTCGGACAGAACCTCGTCGTATACGACGTCGACAAGACCATCTCCACGGCCGACAGCTACCGGCCCGACCTGAGCACCGCGCCATCGGTGGCCGTGGGCGAGGAGCGGGTAGTCGTCATGGGCTCGCACCGCATGATGCTGTTCGACAAGGCCCTGCCGATCAATCCCTTAGGCCCGCCGTCGCTGCTGGATAGCGAGGACTGGGCAACGCCGCTGGGTCTTGGCGGGGGCGTGCCGCCGACGGGCCAGTACGGCTCGTATCCGTTCCAGCCGGCCACCCCGCTGTCGCTGCCGCTCTTCGTTCCGGGCCTGACCCTCCCAAGGGCCGACTACGACCCCATCACCGGGAACGTGTGGATGCTGTACGGCGAGTCGATCGGCGACGAGTTCGCGGGCCCTCCCTTCCTTCCCGCGCGGCCCGAGGCGTTCCCCCGCGACTGCACGAAGCGGCTGCACCTTGCGGCGAGCAAGCACCCGCTCTTTGACAACTTCGACGACGGTGATCCCGATGGGTTCGAGTACATCACCGGAAGCAACGCGATCAATCTCGGCGTTGCATTGACACCCTTCGATCCGGCAAACCCTCAGTTGCACAAACCGTTCGGTACCGACCTGTACTACCCGTCCTTCGGCTTCGACACGGACGACGTCTTCATCGCCGCCATGGACCGCGGAGAGTGCGCGGTCTTCGCGGAAAGCGGCATCATGAACAACGGCCAGACCATCCTCGTGATCCCGCGCAAGTTCGGCACGACGCTCACGGACATCCACGCCGGCGGCCGGCCCGACGAGAGCGACATCACCATCATCCGCATGAACGGGCTGGACGTGCCCGATCCCTGCTTCCAGATGCTCGCCGTGCAGGAGCCCTACGAGCAGTACGACAACGTCACGCTGTTCATCAGCACCGACGGGGCGCAGTGGGTGTTGGGCTCGGCCAACAACATCCAGGCCATCCGCCTCCGCGGTGTGTTCCGCGATGCCAGCGGGACGCTGCAGGTTCGCCAGAGCCTGGAAGAGCCCTCGCCCGCCGTGTTCCGGTTGGACGACGCGGACATCCCCGCGGGCTTCGATGATCTGGTGCCGAGTTTCGGCTTCGCCAACCCGCCGACGATCTATCCCGAAGCACCCAGCTTCGACCCGACGGTCGACAACGGCGCCTTCCACACCGCCCTGCTGACCGAGGACAACCAGGGCAACGCCCGGGTCTTCGCGGCCCACGCCGCGCTCAAGGGTGACCGCTGGGCGGTGCAGTGGTACGTGATCGATCCGAAGCTCAACCAGTTCCATACGACCACGATCCCCTCGGACGACTGGAACCCCGAGATCGTGGCGGTCGGCCGCATCACCACCGATGGCGCGGCCGAGCCGACCACGGGCGACTGCTATCACCCCGTGCTGGGCGTGACGCGCAGCGGGCGGGTGTTCATCGAGTACACGTTCTCCAACGGCACGACCGACCAGCGCATCCTGCGAGCCCAGATCAGCAACACGTACACGGCCGTGGGCACGACGGCGACCTTGCAGGCAGGCCCCTCCAGCGGCTACGGCGCGCTGGACGACCGCTGGGCGCTGTACGCCGACATGCAGACCGACCCGACCGGCTGCACCCTGTGGTCAACGCACACGCTGGTGGACAACGCCATGAAGCGCGACGTGTGGCTGTTCTCCAACCCCTTCAACTGCTTCACGACCGATCTGAACGCCAGCGAGAGCACGAACCTCTACGACATGGCGATCTATAGCGACCTGTTCCTGCAAGGCCACCGCAGGGCCGACACCGACGCCGACGACGTGGTCGACGCCGGCGACATGGCGACGTTCATCGACGCGTACAACGACGCGACCGGGCCGTAAGCCGCTCCGCCATCCGACAGATCGATTGCGCCACCGGCCCGCCCTCGCGGGCCAGTTCTCGCGTGCTCGACGACTCAATAGACCACCGCCCAGAGCCCAGACACTCCACCCCCCACCATCGCTACGAACGGGGGCAGCAACCACAGCGCGACCCGGCCCACGCGGCCGATCGCGTCGTCGGGGTTGGGCGTGCCAACCGCGCGGCGTTGGCCGGGCCCCTAGGCCACCCGCTCGGACGGCAACGCCCCCGGCGCGACCGGCCGCTTGAGCGTCAGGCTCGCCAGCGCGAGGGCCACGGCGAGCGCCGCGCACGCGGCCAGGCCGATCGTGAACGAGCCCGTAAAGTCCAGGCTCACCCCCAGCACAACAGGGCCCAGCCCCGTGCCCGCCACGCCCAGGAACGTCGTGAAGCCGCGGATCGCCCCGTGGTGGCGGCGGCCGAAGTAGCGGGCGATCGTGGGCACCCCCACCGCCGAGCCGATGGCCATCGCCACGCCGTACACCGCCATCGCCGAACATAACAAAACCACCGAGTCGGCGAAGACGACGATCGCCGGGCTGGCGGCCATGAGCAGGCCCGCCAGGCACAACAGGCCGCGCGGCGGCAGGCGGTCGCTCAAGCGCCCGAAGGGCAGCACGAACACGGCGACGGCCAGGGCCCAGCTCGTGCTCATCGCCGCCGACATCGTGGGATCGAGCCCGCGGGCGATCAGGATGGGTTGGCTGTGGAAGAGCAGGGCCGTGCCGGTGAAGCCGCTCAGGACCGTGGCGCCCGCGACGATCCAGAAGGCGCGGGTGGCCAGGGTCTGCTTGAGCGTGAACGCGGGGTCCACGTGGCGGGGAACACCGGTTGCCTCCGATCCGCCCTGACCCGAAAGGATCGGCCCCTGGCCGTCGCCGTCCTCTGGATCCCCATCGATCTGCTGGCCGAGTTCCTCTGGCCGATCGCGCAGCACGAACGCGGCGAGCGGCAAGACAACCAGCCACACCAGGACGCCCAGCACCGCGTAGGCGGCGCGCCAGTCGAGCCATCCGATGAGCCAGATCGCCAGCCAGGGCGAGGCCATGAAGCCCACCTGGGCGAAGACCATCTTCACGCCGTTGACCGTGCCCAGCTTGCGCTCGTACCACAGGGCCAGGACGTGGCCGCTGAGCATGGAAAGGGAACCCTGCCCCAGGAACCGCAGGCAGAAGAAGCACAGCGTCAGCACCACCAGCGAGCGGGCCTGCCCGGCGGCGATGCACGCCAGGCCGAACAGCAGCGCGACGACGAACATGACGCGGCGCGGGCCGAACTTGTCGGCGACCGAGCCCACCAGCGTGAGGGGCATGGCCGCCGTGACGGTGCCGATGAGGTACGCCGTGCTGAGCGCGGTGGCGCTCAGCCCAAGGGTGCTTGTGAACGACTCGTTGAACTGGCTGACGACGACCGTCTGCCCCGGCGCGCTGGCGATCAGGGCGACGGTGCACGCCGCGGCGATGATCGGGCCATGAAACCGCGGGCCGCGGGAGGCGCTCGGCCGCTCGGCGTCCAGGCGAGGGTCGTTCGTGTCGGCTGGCATCAGGCGGGGAGTTTAGCGGCGACGCTTGCCGGCCGCCCGCTTCGAGGCGTTCGCGGGCCGGGTCTCGACCTTGGGCGGGTCGGGCTCGAAGGGCGGTTCTTCGTCTTCGGCCTCGTCCTCGTCTTCGTCTTCCTCATCGACGCCTTCTTCCTCGTCCTCTTCGGCTTCGTCCTCTTCGGCTTCGTCCTCTTCGTCGTACTCTTGCTCGTCTACCTCTTCATCGTCCTCGTATTCTTCGTCCGCGTCTTCCTCGTCGTCGGCGTCTTCGTCTTCCCCGTCCTCGTCTTCGTCGTACTCCTCGTCCTCTTCGCCTTCCTCGTCGGTCTCGTCGTCGTCGAACTCGTCCTCGTCTTCTTCGTCCTCGTCTTCTTCGTCCGCGTCTTCTTCGCTCTCGTCGTCGGACCCTTCTTCGACGTCCTCGTCTTGCTCGTCTTGCTCGGGCCCGTCGTCTTCGCGCAGGTCGTCCTCGTGCATGTCGTCGACGTTGCCGACCACCTCAACCTCGACGCTCGCCTCTTCTTCGAACGGCTCGTCCTCGAATCCGGCCAGATCGTTGTCGTCGGGGTCCCTGGCGGCGTCCTTGGCGGCGATCTCTTTCATCGCCGCCCATTCTTCGGCGGTGATCTTCACGTCGCGGGCCACGCTGCCCTTGTGGTCGCTGATGACCCCGGCGATGCCCATGAGGTCGATCAATCGGCTGGCGCGCGTGTAGCCGATGGCAAGCCGACGCTGCAAGAGGCTCACGCTGCCGCGCTTGCTCTCGAGCACGATGTCCACGGCGCGATCGAACAGCGGGTCTTTCAGAGCCCTTCGCAGGCTCGCGGAATTGTTGTTGGCGCTTTGCAACAAGCGATCGTCGTCGGTGAGCGCCCCCTCGGGCTGGCCGAGCTGCATGATCTGCCGCTCGTACGTCGGCCCGCTGACTTCTCTGACGAACTTCACGACGCGGCGGATCTCGATGTCGTCGACCAAGGTGCCCTGGCTGCGCATCAGCTTGTGGTTGCTGGGGCTGAGGAACAGCATGTCGCCCTGGCCCAGCAACAGCTCGCCGCCCTTCTGGTCCAGGATGATGCGGCTGTCCAGCCCGCTGGCGACCTTGAACGTGATCCGGCAGGGCATGTTGCCCTTGATCAGCCCCGTCACGACATTGGCCTGCGGCCGCTGCGTCGCCAGGATGAGGTGGATGCCCACCGCACGCGCCTTCTGCGCGATGCGCACGATGGCGCCCTCGACCTCCTTGTTGGTCATCATCAGGTCGGCCAGCTCGTCGATGATGAAGACCATATACGGCAGCTTGCGCGGCACCCGCGCGGCCTGCTCGTCGGTCTCGTAGCCCAGCCGCTCCTTGATCTCTTCCCAATCGAGGTCGTTATAACTCGAGATATCCCGGCAGCCGGCCTCGGCCAGCAGCTCGTACCGCTCGTCCATCTTGGTGACGGCCCACTCCAGGATCGCCGCCGCCTTGTGCATCTCGGTCACCACCGGGCACATCAGGTGTGGGATGTCCTTGAACTGGCTCATCTCGACCATCTTGGGGTCGACCAGGACCAAGCGAAGCTCGTTGGGCTTCTTGGTGTACAGGAAGCTCATGATGATCGTGTTCATGCACACCGACTTACCGCTGCCCGTCGTGCCGGCGATGAGCACGTGGGGCATCTTGGTCAGGTCGGCGATCAGTGGCTCGCCGCTGGCATCCTTGCCCAGGAACATCGGCAGCTTCATGCCCTGGAACTTCTCGGGCCGGCCCATGAGCTCCTTCAGCCGCACCTTCTCCTTGGTGGGGTTGGGCACCTCGATGCCCACCGTATCGCGCCCAACCTGGTTGGCCACGATGCGCACGTTCACCGCCTTGAGCGCACGCGCGATGTCGCTGGCGACCACGTTCAGTTGGTTGACCTTCGTGCCCGGCGCCAGCCGCACGTCGTACAGCGTGATGACCGGCCCGCTCTCGATGCCCACGACCTCGCCCTTGATGCGGTACTCGTGCAGGGCGCGCTCCAACGCCTCGGCCCCCTCACGCACCATCTCGTCGAGCTTGTCGTTGAAGTCTTCTTCGGGCTCTTCGAGCAGCTCCAGGCTGGGGAAGCGGTAGCCCTCGATCGACACGCCCTGCAGGTCGCGCAGGTCCTCTTCCTTGGCCACCGACCGATTCTGGCTGGCGAACAGCACCGGCATCTTGCTGATCTTCTCGCGCAGGCGGTCCTCGTTGAACACCTGCGGCGCGCCCACCTCGTCGTCGTCTTCTTCGAGCTGATCATCCTCGGCAACGAGCTCTTGGTCTTCTTCCTCGTCGTCGGTTTCGTCCAGCTCCTCTTCGTAGTCTTCCTCGTCGGGGTCGACCTCGTCGTAGTCCTCGTCGTACTCCTCTTCCAGGTCTTCCTCGTCTTCGTCCTCACCGGCATCCGTTGGGATGTCCTTCTCGATACGCTTGGCCCTCGCCTCGGCCTTCTTGCGTTTCTCGACCTTCGGCTTCATCCGCTCGTCGTCGTCCAGGTCGTTGGCCCGAACCGGCACGCGCTTCACCGGCTTGAGCCGTTCGGCCAGGTCAACGAACCACGCCCCGATCGCCGGAAGCACGCCACGGATCGAGCTCGCCCCGCCGCCCGCGGTGCGCCCGAGCCAGCCGGCCTGGCGCAGCAGCCCCGCGCCGGCGGGCACCAGCCAGCGGTCGTACGCGACGATCACGCCGATGGTCGCCGCCACCAGCATCCACAGCAGCGTGCCCGCGACGTTGAAGTGCTCGCGCAGCTCCGCCGAGCCCACAAAGCCCACCACCCCACCGGGCAGGTCGGGCAGCCGCGCGGTTCCGGGCATGAGCAAGGCCTGCACGCCGGCCGCCGCAACGGCAACGACCAGCACGCCGACGATGCGCACCAGCGGGTGATCGACCCGTGCGCCGCCAAAGTGCAGGCAGATCAGCACCACCAGCCCGGCCAGGAACGCCCACGCCCCCAGCCCCAGCGTGTAGTACGACCAGTACGCCACCAGAGCGCCGATGCCGCCCATCCAATTCGCCGCCGGCTCGTTGGGCGGCCAGGCGGCAAACCCGGGAGGGTCGGCCGCGTCGAAGCCCAGCAGGCTCGCCACGACGAACAGCCACAGCGCGGCGACCACCAGCCACGCAATCCAGCGTAACACCGGGGCCATCGAGGCCCCATCGTCATCCGTGACCCGAGATGCCATGGACCAACGGTATCGGCTTGCCGGGCCAAAGCCCGGCAGGAAAGCCCATCATCCAAGAACGGGCCCTCAAGCCGCGCGGGTCGGGCCCGCCGGCTTCTGCGAGGGCTGGGCCTTCGAAGGCTGGCCAGGCCGAGCCGATTGCTGCCCACCCGAGCCGTCGCCCGAGCCCGCCTCAAACTCGGCGGCGGAGTTAGCCTCGGCTTCGGCATCGGCGGCCGGGTCCACCCATTGGCCGTTCACCAGCCTGGCCACGCCCAGCGGGTTGCCCAGCCGAAGCTCCTTGGGTAGCACGGCCTCGGGCGCGTTCTGGTACGACACCTCACGCAGCCACCGCTCGGCGGCGTCGGGCCCCACGGACGTAAACGGATTGCCGACGGCGGCCGGGTAGATGCCCCCGTGCACCAGCGAGGGGCACAGTTCCAGCCCCGTGGGCGTCGCATTGAACACCAGCCGGCCCACCCGATGCTCCAGCGTGGCCGCCAGGCGGCGACCCACGTTGCCATCGGTCGTCCCCATCCAGATCGACCCGGTCACCGCCCCGCCGATCGCGGCGGCCGCCCCCAGCATCTGCGCCGGGTCATCGGCCATCACCAGCAGCATGGCCGGCCCGAAGACCTCTTCGTGTAGCGTTCGGTCGCGCATGAAGACGTCGGCCGAGCATCGCAGCAGGCAGCCGTGCACCGGCGGCGTGGGCCCATCGCCCACCGAAGGCCCGTGGAAGCTCCCACCCTCGAGCCGCACGCCCTTGAGGTCAAGGCATCGCTCGACCGACCTCAGGTACCGCGCGCACTGCCCGGCGCTGCGCATCTTCGCCGCGGGCAACTGATCGAACAGCGACGCCAACTGGCGGGCGAACACCTCGCCCTCGGCCCCGCGCTGCACCACCACCACACTCGGCCTTGTGCACGTCTGGCCCGCCACGTTCGTGCAAGACTGGAACAACCGCTCGGCGATCGTGTCGCCACCGGCTTCCAGCGCGCCCGGCAGCACGAACACCGGGTTGATCGTGCCCACGTTGGCCGAAAGGCGTGTCCCCGGCGCGTGCTGGGCGACCATGGCCGCGATCGCATCGGCGCCCTCGCGCGAGCCCGTGAAGGCCACGCCCCGAACGCACGGATGGCCCACCAGCGCCAGGGCCACCTCCGCCTGCGAGGGCTCATCGGCGTGCAGGAGCGTGATGAACCCATCGGGCGCACCGGCGGCACGCCCCACGTCCAACGCGGCGCGAGCGAGCGTGGCATCGGTCAGCGGGTGCGACGGATGGCTCTTGCAGATGATCGGGCAACCGGCCGCCAGAGCCGATGCCGCATCGGCCCCAAGCGCCCCTCCGGTCAGCGGCTGGTTGGCCGGGCCGAAGATCGCCACGGGTCCGATCCCACGCCGCACCCGACGCAGGTCGGGCTTGGGCAGCGGCCGGCGGCTCGGCTCGGCCGTATCGATGCTCGTCCGATCCAGCCCGCGCGAACGAACCACCCCAGCGAACATCTTGAGCGTTTGGATCAAGCGCTCGCGCTCGGCCACGATGCGGACCTTGCTGAAGCCCGTCTCGCTCGCCGCCAGGCTCGTGAGGTCATCCCCAAGATCGCGCACACCCGCGGCGATGCGCTCGAGCAGCGCCGCGCGGTCGTTGGCGTCCAGGTCCAGCATGCCGTGGTACGCGACCCAGGCGGCCTGCGCGGCGGCGGACACATCAGTAACCGACGCCGACTCGATCGCCGGACCGTACGTGGAACCAGTCGCAGGATTCACGGAGCGAAACTGTCGGCCAGGCTGGGCATCCGAAGGGCGAAACGCATCGGGCACCATCGAGTGAAAGACCGATCCCTTGGATCCGTTCGCATCGCCATCCCGGTCTGGAGCGTTCGCAGCCACGCCCAGAGCATCGTCGTTCCCGGGCCTGCACTTCAGTTCTTCAGCCCGATAAGCACAAAACAAAAGCACCCCCGCGCTGTGCGGGGTTGCTCAGGAGTCGGAGAGCGTGGTGCGAACGCTTAGCGGCGGCGGCGGGCGGCAGCCAAGCCACCGAGGCCCAGCAGGGCCAGGGATGCCGGAGCCGGGATCACCTCAACCTGACCGGCAGCCTCGAGCACCGTGCTGGTGACGTCGCTGCTCAGGCCGGTGTCGTCCACATACAGGTTGTACCGCGTGGTCTCGGTCGCCAGATCCACCGTGCGGGCGGTGAAGTCGGTCGTGCTCCACGTGGCCGACCAGATCAGCACCGGGTCGCTGGTGTCGGCAAAGAGCCCACCGGCGGGGAACTGGAGCTGGCCCGTCACGATGTCGGTGACGTCGCCACCGCTGATCACGCCGTTCTCCTGGCCGGGATCGGTAAAGGCCGAAGCCGGGCCGGTGAACTCGCCCGTCGCGTCGCCGGTGATGGCCCACTCGGCCGCCGCAAACGCGTAGAACAGGTCAGAATCCCAGGAGGCCCACACTTCGACCGTGGCCGAGGGGCTGCTGGGGCTCACCGGGTTGCTCACCCGGATCTCATAGGTGTTGGGGCTCACGGTGGCGGAAGCCATCGTGGCGACCCCCAGAGCAGCGCCCGCGAACGCGGCAATCGTCATCTTGGTCATGTCTCGTCTCTCCTGAAGACGGGGTGAACGAATCTCTCCTGAGCAAAGATACCACAAACCGGGCAGTTCAATCAACCCTTTTTCCGGGAATGCAAGGAAAAAGGCCAAAAAAATCCGCACTTTCCGGACGACCGGGACGACCCCTACAGAACCGACAGCCCCATCAGCCATCCAGCAGGACCTACGCGGCTATCCTCCGCACCGATGCCGTCCAAGATCCGATCATTCCTGATGCACGGTGTGGAAGCCGACGCCTGCGAGGTCGAGGTCGACCTCGATGACGCCGCGCTAGCCAAGGAAACCATCGTCGGCCTGCCCGACGCCGCCATCCGCGAATCGATCGAACGGGTTCGCGCAGCGATGACCAATACCGGCTATCAATTCCCGAACGGACGCCTCGTCATCAACCTCGCCCCGGCCCACGTCCGAAAAGAAGGGCCCATCTACGACCTGCCCATCGCCGTCGCCCTGCTCAACGCCACCGGCGTGCTTCGCGACCACCGCCCCGACGACACGCCACCGCGGCTGCACAAATGCATGATCGCCGGCGAGTTGGCCCTCGATGGCCGCGTTCGCCCGGTCCGAGGCGTGATCGCCATGGCCGACCTTGCCCGCCGAGAGGGCCTGGACGCGGTCATCGTGCCGGCGGAGAACGCCGCCGAGGCCGCCGTGGCGGGGCCGACCACCTACGGCGTGCGCACGCTGGCCGAGGTCGTCGGGCTGCTCAACGGCGTGCTCGACCTCGAGCCGCAGACGCCCCCGGACCTGGCCGCCATGCTCCACGCGGCCCAGGCGCCCATCGACTTCGCCGAGGTGCGCGGCCAGGAGGCCGTCAAACGCGCCATTGTCATCGCCGCCGCCGGCGGGCACAACGTCATCATGCTGGGGCCCGCCGGCACCGGCAAGACCATGATGGCCCGGGCCCTCCCCGGCGTGCTGCCCCCCATGAGCAGCGCCGAGGCGATCGAGACCACACGCATCCACTCGGCCGCGGGCGAGCTCCCGCCGGGCCAGGGGCTCGTCGCCACCCGCCCGGTTCGCACCCCCCACCACACGGCCTCGGCCGCGTCGATCGTCGGCGGCGGTATCGTGCCCAGGCCCGGCGAGGTCTCCCTGGCCACGCATGGCATCCTCTTTATGGACGAGTTGCCCGAGTTCCCAAGGTCGGTGCTCGAGACGCTGCGCCAGCCCCTCGAAGACCACCAGGTCACCATCTCGCGCTCCCGCGGCACGGTCCGCTTCCCGGCCAACTTCCTCTTCGTCGCCGCCATGAACCCCGCCCCGGGCGGCTCGGCCGGCCAGTCCGCCTCCAGCCAAAGGGCCGCCGAACGCTACCGCGCACGCATCAGCGGGCCATTGCTCGACCGCATCGACATCCACGTCGAGGCCCCGGCCGTGCCCTGGAAAGAACTCTCCGACACCGGCGCCAGCAGCACCGACTCGGCGACCATGCGCGACCGCGTGCTCCGAGCCAGGCAGGTGCAGGCCAAGCGGCAGGGCGACGGGAAGCTCAACGGCCGCCTGCGCGGCAAGGAACTGGACACCCTCGCGCCCATGAGCGACCCGGCCCGGAGCCTCCTGGGCCAGGCCATCGCCGAGTTGGGCCTCTCGGCCCGGGCGTATGACAAGGTCCGGCGCGTCGCCCGCACGGTGGCCGACCTCGAAGGGGCCGAGGGCATGGACGTCCAGCACATCGCCGAGGCGGTGCAGTACCGGCTGCTCGATCGGGCCTGAGCCAACCTGCCGCGATGCCACGGGCGACGGGTCGGCCCGCGGTCGGTATCATCGGGTCTTGTTTTGGGGTCTCGCAGCAGGCCGTTACGCCCTTGCCAAGCCGCGCCCCCCGCTACCTGTGGAGACAACCGCCCATGATCGACATCGACCGGCTTCGCCAACTCGTGGACCTCATGGTGGAGCACGACCTGACCGAGGTCGACGTGAGCGACGAGGATCATTCGATCACCATCAAGAGGGGCTCGGGTGGCGCGTTCCAGATGACGCCCCAGCCCGCGGCCTTCGCCCCGCAGGCGGCCCCGCCCCAGCCCGCCGCCGCCGCCTCGGAAGCCCCCGGCGCTCCGTCGGCCAACAAGGCCGACGACGGGCTCATCGCCATCGAGTCGCCCATGGTGGGCACGTTCTACTCCGCGCCCGATCCCGATTCGCCGCCCTTCGCGGCCGTGGGCTCTTCGATCTCTTCGGACACCGTCGTCTGCCTGGTCGAAGCGATGAAGGTCTTCAACGAGATCAAGGCCGAGATGAACGGCACCATCGAACGCGTATGCGTCAAGAACGGCGACGCCGTCGAGTTCGGCCAACCGCTCTTCATGGTGAGGCCCGCCTGAGGCATGTTCCGACGAATCCTGATCGCAAATCGTGGCGAGATCGCCCTGCGCATCATCCGGGCCTGCCGGGAAATGGGCATCGAGGCCGTATGCGTCTACTCGCAGGCCGACAAGGATGCGTCCTACCTGCGCCTGGCCGACCGGGCCATCTGCATCGGCCCGGGCCCCAGCAAGGACAGCTACCTCAACATCCCGCGGATCATCGCCGCCGCCGAGGTCAGCGACGCCGACGCCATCCACCCCGGCTACGGCTTCCTTTCCGAGCGCGCCGACTTCGCGCAGATCTGCCGTGAATGCAAGATCGAGTTCATCGGCCCCAGCCCTGAGGCCATGGGCCAACTGGGTGACAAGGTCCAGGCCAAGCGCGCCGCCAAGGCCGCCAAGGTGCCGATCTTTCCAGGATCGGAAGGCGCCATCGAAGAAGAGGACGAAGCCGTCGAGGTCGCACGCGACATCGGCTTCCCGGTCATCATCAAGGCCGCGGCCGGCGGCGGCGGGCGCGGCATGCGCGTCTGCCACAACGAGGCCACCCTCCGACAGAACATCAAGAAGGCCCAGCAAGAGGCCAAGGCCGCCTTCGGCGACGGCAGCGTCTTCATCGAAAAGTTCCTCGAGCACGCCCGCCACGTCGAGGTCCAGGTGCTGGGCGACAAGCACGGCCACTCGGTGCACCTGTTCGAGCGCGACTGCTCCATGCAGCGCCGCCACCAGAAGCTCATCGAAGAGGCCCCCGCCCCGGGCGTCGATCGCAAGAAGGTCAACGCCGTCTGCGAGAGCGCCGCAAAGCTCATCCGCACGACCGGGTACGCCGGCGCCGCCACGGTCGAGTTCCTCATGGACGACGACCAGAACTTCTACATGCTCGAGGTCAACACCCGCGTCCAGGTCGAGCACCCCGTCACCGAGATGATCACCGGCGTGGATATCGTCAAGAACTCCATCCTCATCGCCGCGGGTGAGAAGCTGGGCATGCGCCAGAAGGACATCGCCATCAACGGCCACGCCATGGAGTGCCGAATCAACGCCGAGGACCCGGCCAGGAACTTCATGCCAAGCCCAGGCCGCGTCGACACCTGGGAGATGCCCGGCGGGCCCGGCATCCGCATGGACACCCATGTCGTTCCCGGGTACATGGTTCCCCCAACCTACGACTCCATGATCGGCAAGCTCATCGCCCACGGCGACGACCGCGAGCACTGCATCGCCCGCATGGCCCGGGCGCTCCGCGAGTTCCAGGTCGGCCCGATCAACACCGTGATCCCGCTGCACCTGAGGTTGCTCGAGCACAGCGCGTTCCGGGACGGGGCCGTGGACATCCACTACCTCGAGCGGGCCCTGAAGCAGGACCTGCTGGGCGGCTAGACCTGAGCGACCGCCGATAACAGAACTGAACAGAACTCAAAAATGGACCTTTGCAACGCGCAGGCCGAAGTTTTTGGCCGTCCACCGCAAAAATCTCTCGCAATCGGCTTGGGATCCTGGTATCGTTTCCCTGGAGAGAGGGTTCGATTCGTGCGAATTCTCGACTGTTTCCTCGTGAGGGCCATCTGCAGGTGGCCGATCCGTTCTAGCAAGGATGAGGGATAAGACATGCGTAACGCGATGACTGTTCTCGCCCTGGCCGGCGCCGCTTCCGTGGCCGCCGCCCAGAGCACCGTTTACTTCTCCGACTTCGAGGCCGACGGTGGCGGCTGGACCGCCAGCGGCGTCAACGGCGACTGGGAGCGCGGCATCCCCGTGGGCGCCGATGGCTCGGCCCTCGGTGGCTCGGCCAGCAGCGAGCCCGTCGGCGGCTTCTCGGGCGACTTCGTCTGGGGCACCGGCATCGGCGCTCTGCACGGCGTCGGTAGCGACGAGCAACTCAGCCAGAACTTCGACTTCACCGGCCTGACCGACATCAGCATGTCGTTCCAGGAGTGGAGCGACAGCGGTAGCTCGGCCTTCGACATGGCCTCGGTCATCGTCAACGGCGACCAGCTCTACCTGAGCGACGGCAACTCCATGGACGCCTGGCGCGAGGTCGTCCTCGACCTGAACGCCTACGCCGGCCAGTCCAGCGTCGACATCACCTTCAACTTCACCTCGACGACCGTTGTCGAGCGCACCGGCTGGTACATCGACGACGTCGAGATCACCGCCGTTCCCGCCCCGGCCAGCCTCGCGCTGCTGGGCCTCGGTGGCCTCGCCGCCGCCCGCCGCCGCCGCTAATCCCGGCCTCGGCTGAGTGACGAACTCAAGAAACCCGGCCCTTCGAGGTCGGGTTTTTTCGTGCGCTCACGAAGCTGGACCGTGGGGCTCGCTCAGATGTCGTCGCGATGCTCGAGCTGCTGCTCGATACGGTGCAGGCTGGCGCGGATGTCGGTGAGCACCCCCACCACGTCTCCGCCGCCCATGCTCGCCGGCGCCGGCTCCGCCTCGGCAGGCTTCGAGCGCGCCCTGCCCTCGGAGACCGCGTCGCGCTGGTCGAGCACCGCCTCGCGGAAGTCGTGGGCGTTCACGATGCCGATCATGCTCACCAGGTGCCCGCCGGGGCCCGAGCTCTGGCCCGCGGTCTCGACCTTGAAGCCGTGCAGGCCCAGGTATCGCATGATCGGGCCCTGGACCATCTGGAGGTCGGTGATCTTCTCGAGCGGGATCGTGCTCTCGACCCGGTTGAGCAGGCCCTTGCGGATCTCCAGCGTGCGCTCGGTGAGCGTGCAGCTCAGCCGCTCGATGTACTTGTCGATGATCAGCTTGCCCACGATGTAGTAGATCACCGCCAACGGGATGGTCACGATCAAGACCACCAGCGGGATCAGGCCGCTGAGCATGAGGTACGTCGGCAGCTTCGGGTCAAAGCTGGCCTCACGCAGCACCATGTAGCGTCGCGTCGATTCGGTCATGTCACCCCCCACGGATTCGTCTTAGCCGGTCTGGACGGTCCCTTGCACGGGCCGGTCCTCGCGGGCCATCGGGTCGATCGGCGCGTGGTCCACGCGCTCGCCCGGCAGCGGGTTGAACCGCGAGCCCAGCATCGGGATCTTCTTGTTGGGGTTGTACGCCGGCAGGCGCTGCACCACGAACCACAGGGCCGCCAGCAAGACCAGGTTCCCGCCCAGCAGCACGCCGATGTGGGCAAAGCCCTGGGGGATGCCGAAGTACACGGCCACGCTGGTCAGCACCAGCACCACCAGCGCCAGGGGGATCAGCCCCTGCCACGCCGTGCTCATGACCTGGTCGTACCGCAGTCGGGGCAGCGTCCACCGCACCAGCATGATGATGAACACCAGCACCGCGACCTTGCCGAAGTAGATGCCCAGCTTGGCCAAGACAGCCAGCAGGCCCGTCGCCGTGGTGGCCGTCAGCGGATCGCTGACACCCGGCACGAACGAGAGCGTGAACCCACCCATGAACAGCAGCGCGAAGAACGCCGCCGAGATGCCCACGTGGCTGTACTCGGCCAGGAAGAACAGCGCGAACCGCATCGAGTTGTACTCGGTGTGATAGCCGCCCACCAGCTCGCTCTCGGCCTCGGCATTATCAAACGGCGCCCGGTTGGCCTCGGCCAGCATCGCGATGAAGAAGATCAGCGCCGCGATGGGCTGGCTGAACAGCAGCCACCCGTTGGTCTCCTGGTAGGCGATGATGTCCATCGGCAGCAGGCTTCCGACCATCACCAGTACCACCAGCAGGCTGATGCCCAGGGGCAGCTCGTAGGCCAGCATCTGGGCCGTCGCCCGAAGGCCACCCAGGAACGAGTACTTGTTGTTGCTGGCCCAGCCGCCCAGGGTGATGCCGTACACGCCCAGCGAGGCGATAGCGATCATGTAGATGACGCCCGCGTTCACCGGCAACGCGGCGATCTGCACCGGCCCGCCCTCGATGGTCAGGTTCAGCAGCGGGATGGTGAACGTCGGGCAATCCCACACGCCGCCCCAGGGGATGACCGCGAAGCCGATCAGGGCTGGGATGACCACGATGCCCGGGGCCAGCGTGAACAGGATCTTGTCCACCTTGCCGGGCGTGTAGTCCTCCTTGAGCATGAACTTGATGCCGTCGGCCAGCGGCTGGCCAAGGCCCCACAAGCCCTTCAGGAAGCCCAGGAACGGCAGCCCCAGATCGAAGCCCGTGCGATTCGGGCCGATGCGGTCCTGGATGTACGCCGAGATCTTCCGCTCGGCGTAGGTGAAGTAGCCCGCCCCGGCCAGCAGCACGTGGACGATGACCGCGTACACCGTGACGCTGACGATGAGCTGGGCGGAAACGAAGCTGAGCAGGTCGGCCATAGGGCCCATCGTAGACGGGCTTCAGCCCCGGGAAACGCCAGCGAGCCCTGCCAATCTCAGCCCGAAGCGACCGCGACCTTCGCCGCGCCGCTGGCCTCGCCCGCGGGCATGTCCTTGCCGATGGCCAGGCCCAGGTCCTGCCGTGCCACGTGGGTCAGGTGGGACACGTCCGGCCGGGGGCCGGGCCGCTTCATGTGCTGGTACACCGGCGCCAGGGCATTGATCGTGGCCTGGAAAGCCTCTTCGCTCAGCCCGCGCGGGGCCGTGCCCTGGCACAGGTCCGTCGCCCGCAGCACGGCCGTGTTGTCGCTCACACCAATGAGTTCGTACGCCCCGCGCTCGACCCACTCGTCGATCGCCGGCCGCACGGGCACGTCCGGGTTCATGTAGTCATGGCACATCACGGCCGTCCCGGGCACGAGCCAGCGGCTGAGATACTCCAGGTCGGCCCAGACGCCTTCGAACTCGTGGCTGCCATCGACGAACACCATCGTGGGCACGATGGGCACCTCGGCCAGGAACTGCCGCAGGTCGCCGATATACACCATCGCCCGGTCCAGCAGGCCCGCGCCCTGGAGCGTCTCGTGCGTACGCCCGTAGGCGTTCAGGTCCGGGTCGACGCCGAAGTACTGCGGCAGCGGCCCGCCATGGGCCTTGCGGGCCGCCAGGGCCCCGCGGAGCTCGACCACGGCCGATCGCCCGCCGAACACCCCGATCTCGAGGATGACCTGCCCGGAGAAGTACGCGGCCTCGTACAGCTTCTGGCTGTCGCCTGGGCTCTGCCAGCCCGGCAGGTCCTTGGTGGCCTCGTGGATGCCCTGGTGCTCCTCGCTGATGAAGCCGCTTGGCCCGGCCAGATCATCGACCCCGGCCCAACTGGGGGCATAGCGGTTGTCGGCGGGGTCACGGGCGATGGTGGGGATCTCGAATCGCATGGCGGGTCTCCAGGGTCGTACTACTCAGCTATTACCGCGGCACCAGACCGGGAGCGATGGAGTCGCTCTTGGAAGAGCTCTGTGGCGAGCTTGTGCAGGCGAATGTCGTACTGGTTTGATCGCACGATGATATCGAGCGTCTCGGGATCGAGGGACTCGGCGCTCGGCCTCCTCGCGGTCGCGTTGGATCGGGTCATCGTGGAGACGTCCCAGCCCTCATCACGTTCAAGTACTTCGAGGAGCTCTGGCATATGCTCCACCACGCCAACCACGCCATGGTCCGCGATATAGCGCAGGTTTCGCTCCGCGATTTCCATCATGCGGTCATCCACCGATCCCATCACCGGATGATGGGTAGGCTGGGGGTTCATCATCCGAACCTGCAGGTTGTCGAGTTCGACGCACCTGGTCTTCTCATACAACTCACGAAGCGACATCTGCGGCTCGAACCCGTAGCGATAGAGGTAGTGGTCGGGCATGCGCAGAACGTAGTAGTAGAACGAGATAACCCGCTCAATCGGATCTCTCAAGACCGTGATGTAGGATGCGCCAGGGCGAACAAAGTCGTGGTTGCCGAAGAACTGATGACCGAGCAGCAAGTCCTGGGAGTGCCGCAGTGTTTCCTGTTGGGCCCGCCACGCTTCTAACTCCGGAATCGCTCCATCCACCTCAACGACATCGGCCTGTGGATACTGATCACGAATCAGTTTCCGCATCGACGTACCGCCCGCCTTGTACATATGCACAAAAATGATGGGTAGGTGAAGCCGAGACACTGTTTCGCTACGCTTCGTCAATGCAGTTGCTCCGCCAAGGACTTGCGTCAACTGTTGGCTTGAACATCGGCTGCCCGAACGCCGAGCAGCATCCGTCTACAATAGGCTCGACGAGCAAGAACGCAGGCCCGCACACCAGCCGCCAGCGAGAGGACCCCCTTTTGACCGATTCTGTGCAGTGGATCGCCAGCTACCCGAGATCCGGCAATACGTGGCTCCGGTTTCTCGTGATCAACTGCCTCGTCGACCACCAGTTCGACTGGGAGACGGCCATGAACTGCTTCGCATTTGAGCTGTACTACTACCTCAGCAAGATGCGAACTGATGGCTGGACGGAACACCAAACGCTTGAGGTCCTACGGAGCGTCGTGCGAAACCAACCCACGCGAGAGCACATCGGCGATCGCGTCTACCTCAAGACCCACAACGCTTGGACGCCCGAGCATCCATTCGGTCGCTACGCCGATCGCGCTCTGCTCATCGTCCGCGACCCCCGGGACGTCCTGCTCAGCGCCGTCAACTTCCACAAGCTCACCCGCGACGCCGACGCCGACCCGGTCGCCTACGCCCACCGCTACATCGAGCACGGGTCCGACCCCGCCTGGATCAACGCCGGATACGGCACGTGGTACGACCACTACCGCAGTTGGACCGCCCAGGCCGACTTCCCCGTCCACGTCGTGCGGTACGAGACGCTCAAGACCGACCCGGTTCCGGCCTTGCTTCAACTCTGCGACTTCCTGGGCTTCGAGGTCTCGCAGGCCGACGCCGAGCGAGCTGTGGAGCGCACCGCGCTCGCCAAGCTCCAGGACGTCGAACGCAAGGCGCGGGCCGACGGCTCCTTCGGCGGCCTGAACGAGGGCTACCAGTTCTTCAACAAGGGCCAGTCCGGCCAATCCCTGGACGACCTCGAGCCCGGCCTGGACGACCTCTTCGAGCAGAAGTTCGCCAGCGAGCTGGCCGAGCTGGGCTACGCGCGATCAGCCCGTTCCTGATTGCTCGAGCTGCGCATCGGTCTTGCCGAAGCGGCGCGTCCGGCCCGCGTAGTCGCGCACGGCCTCGTCCAGGCGCTCGCCGGTGAACTCGGGCCATGCCGCGTCGCTGATGAACAACTCGGCGTAGCTCACCTGCCACAGCAGGTAGTTGCTCAGCCGCCGCTCGCCCGCCGTGCGGATGAGCAGGTCCGGGTCGGGCATGTCGGCCGTGTACAGGTGCCGCGAGATGGCCTCCTGGTCGATGCCCTTCGGGTCGATCTCGCCCGCCGCGGCCTTGGCGGCCAGCGCCCGGCAGGCATCGACGATCTCGTCCCGCCCGCCGTAGTTGAGCGCCAGCGTCAGGTTCGCTCGCGAGGCGTCCGCCGTGGTGGCCTCGACCTTCTCGATCGCGGCCCGCACCTCGCCCGGCAGCCCCGCACGCCGGCCGATGACCCGCAGGCGGATGCCCTCCTCGGCCAATCGCTCGGCCTCGCCGTCGAGGTATGCCACGCACAGCAGCATGAGCTGGGACACCTCGTCGGCCGGCCGCTTCCAGTTCTCGCTCGAGAAGGCGTAGAGCGTCAGGTGGGTGATGCCCAGTTCACCGCCGCGCTCGACGATCTCGCGCACGCGCACGGCGCCCTCGCGGTGCCCCCAGATGCGCGGCAGCCCGCGCTTCTCGGCCCATCGCCCGTTGCCGTCCATGATGATCGCAACATGCCTGGGCACGCGGGCGGGGTCCAGGCCCAGCGGATGGGCGTTTGCCGTGGTCGCGGTGGCGGTCATGGCGTTGCTACGCCCGAGGCGAGGTTCAGGATCGTCTGGTCACGATCGGGCCCCACGCCAACGAACGCGACCGGCACGCCGAGTTCTGCCTCGACACGCTCGATCAGGGCCCGCGCCTCGGCGGGCAGCTCCTGCACGCTCCGGCAGCCGCTGATCTCCGCCCCGAAGCCCGGCAAGGCCTCGTAGACCGCGCTGGCCCGAGACAAATCGGCCGCATCGGGCAGGAACCGCGTCGTGCGTTGTCCATCGACCTCGTACGCCGAGCACACGCGTATCTCGTCCAGCCCGCTGAGCACGTCGAGCATGGTCATGGCCACGTGCGTCACGCCGTTGACCATGGCCGAGTACCGCAGCGCGACCAAATCCAGCCAGCCGATGCGGCGCGGCCGGCCCGTGGTGGTGCCGTACTCGCCGCCGCGGTCGCGGAGGGTCTGCGCGAGCTCGCCATGGATCTCGGTGGGCATCGGCCCCAGCCCCACGCGCGTGGTGTAGGCCTTCATCACGCCGATCACGCTGTGCAGCATGGCCCCCGGCACGCCGCTGCCCGTCGAGATGCCCAGGGCCGAGCAGTTCGAGCTCGTGACGTACGGGAACGTGCCGTGGTCGATGTCCAGCAGCGTCGCGTTGCCGCCCTCGAACAGCACGCGCCCACCGCCGCCGAGCGTCTCGTGCAGCAGGTACGTCGTGTCGGCCACGAACGGGCGCAGCCGCTCGGCCGCCGGCGCCAACTCTTCCAGGATCGCGTCGGCATCGAACGCTTCGCCCCCGCCCGCACGCTCGTGCATGCTCGTCGCCAGGCGGACACGGTCGGCCAGGATGGACCCGCCGCGCACCAGATCGCCCATACGGACCGCCGTCATGCGCAGGGCCTTCTCGGCGTACGTGGGCCCGATGCCCCGCTTGGTGGTGCCGATCGCCGTGGTGCTCCCGCCCTCGGCCTCGGCCAGCGCTTCCATCGCCGACTCGAGCCGGGCGTCCATGGCCCGGTGGTAGGGCATGACCACGTGCGCCCGGCTGCTGATCACCAGGCCCGAGATATCGACCCCCCGCTCTTGCAGGCCGTCGATCTCGCGGACCAGTTGCATGGGGTCGACCACGACGCCGTTGCCCACCACCGCCCGCGTCCCACGGTGCAGGATGCCCGAGGGGATCAGGTGCAACGCGTACTTCTGCCCACCGGTGACGATCGTGTGGCCGGCGTTCGCCCCGCCGTTGTACCGAGCCACGGCGTCGAAGCCCGGGGCCAGCAGGTCGACGTACTTGCCCTTGCCCTCGTCGCCCCACTGGAGGCCGACCACGGCCGAAGCCCGGCCCGGGGGGCACAGCCGCTGCTCGATGGCGGCCCCAAGGGCCCCCTGCCCGGTCTGTGTTGGCGTGTTACCGGTCATGGCACTCCGTTCCGGGCCGGTTCTGTGCCCGGTACATTCAAGGCCGGCCACGCAAACGCCGATGCTATCCACACCCCAAACCGGTGGAGCGGACGCATATGGCAAACCAAGACGCAAGCATCCGCATCATGTGTCCGAACCTGACCTGCCGCAAGGTGCTGGCCGTGCCCAGCACGGCACGCGGCAAGACGGTCCGATGCCGCGCCTGCGGGACGGCCATCCGCATCCCCGGCGGGCAGGCCACGCCCACGAAAGACGACCGCCGCAAGCGAGCCTGAATCGCGCGGGCCAAGCTGGCCCTTCGCGAGACTCACAGCTTCGGGGCGTCGTCCTCGTCCTCATCGAAATCAAAGTCCGAGAACAGGTCCTCGTCCTCGTCGTCCATCAGCGAGCCCTGGCCGACCTGCTTGCTGGCCTTGGGCTGAGCGGCCGACGCGCCCGCGGCATCTGGCGCGGGCGTAGCCCGGGCGGTCGCCTCTTGGGCGTCGATGCTCGCCGGCTCGCCATCGATGCGGAGCACGAACACCGCCGGCCCGATCTTCAGCACGTCCCCGGCGGTCATCTCGGCCTCTTCGATCTGCAGGCCATTGACGAACGTCCCGTTGCTCGAGCCCAGGTCCTCGATGAGCAGGCCGCCCGTGGGCGAGGGCTCCACGCGGCAATGCTCGCGCGACACTTCGGCCACGGGGATCCGCATGTCGCAGTCTTCCTCGCGACCGATCACCCGAGCCCGCGAGATCGCGTACGAACGCTGGTCCCCGTCGGGCGTCAACAGCACAAGTTCCACTGCCACGGCGTACACTCCCACTTCTGCGTCGTTCCGGGCCAGACCATCACCCGAGGCCCAGCACCCGGGCCGCCCCTGGATAGCCCGCGTGGACCGTACCCCGATCACCATCGCCGGGCAACGCGAGACCGCCCAACACCCGCTCCAAAGCCAAGTCAGGCCCGGATCGCTGGCCGAGCCCGCTCGGTCTTTGTACGTACACGTCCCCTTCTGCTTCCACAAGTGCCACTACTGCGACTTCTACAGCATCGTCGACACCCGTGACCGTCAGGCCCCATTCACCGACAGGCTCATCGCCGAACTCGACCACCTCGCCCCCTTCGCCGGCCCGCTGGAGACCGTGTTCATCGGCGGCGGCACCCCCACGCTGCTCCGCCCAGACCTCTGGCGGCGCCTGCTGGCGGCCTTGTATGATCGATTCGACCTCGCCCGAGCCGAGTTCACCGTCGAGTGCAACCCCGAGACGGCCACCACCGAGCTGTTCGCGATCCTCGCCGGCGGCGGGGTCAACCGCGTCAGCATCGGGGCCCAGTCCTTCAACCCAACCCATCTCAAGACGCTCGAGCGCTGGCACGACCCCCAGAACGTCGGCCGCGCCGTCGAGCTCGCCCGCCAGGCCGGCATCGAACGCCAGTCGGTCGACCTGATCTTCGCCATCCCGGGCCAGACGCTCGAGCAGTGGCAGGCCGATCTCGAAACGGCCCTGGACCTCGGCGTTACCCACATGTCCTGCTACGCCCTGACCTACGAGCCCAACACCGCCATGACGGCGCGCATGAGCCGCGGCGACTTCGCGCCCGCTCCCGAAGACCTCGAGGCCGACATGCTCGAACGCACGCTCGAGATGCTCAGGAGCGCCGGCCTGCAGCGATACGAGGTCAGCAACTTTGCCACCCCGGGCCTCGAGTGCGAGCACAACCTCGCCTACTGGCGCCAGGAGCAATGGCTCGCGGCCGGGCCATCGGCCAGCGGCCACGTCGCCGGCTGGCGTTGGAAGAACGTGCCCAGGCTGGACTCCTACCTGGGCGACCTTCCATACCAGGGCGTGCCGCCCGCCATCGACGTCGAACCGCCGGATCCCGCCCGGGCCCTGGCCGAGCGGCTGATGACCACCCTGCGGCTGCGCGAAGGACTGCCCATCGCCTGCACGCTCGCCCGTGCCGCCCAAGTCCGCCCCGATCTGCCCGAACGCCTCGAAGCCACGGCGCTGCGATACCAGCGGTCGGGCCACCTCGACATCACCGACACACGCTGGCAACTGACCGACGCGGGCATGATGCTCGCCGACGGCATCGCCGCCGAGTTCATGTCGCAGATCTAGGCGTCGTCCGATATCTCGGGCTTGCCCAGCCCCGCACGCTTGAGCAACGCGGCAAAGTCCCGCGGCAGCGGGCTGCGGACGTCCACCCGCTCGCCCGTCATCGGATGCGTGAACACCAGCCGGTGCGCGTGCAGCATGAGCCGGCCCGCCGCGTCGGCGATCGTCGGGTTCGCGTACAGATCATCGCCCAAAATCGCGCACCCGATCGAGGCCAGGTGCACGCGGACCTGGTGCAGCCGGCCCGTCACGGCCCGGCACTCCAGCAACGCCGCCGCGGGGGTCCGCTCCACCAGCCGGTACGCCGTCAGGGCGGGCTTGCCGCTGCTGGCGATGCGCGCCAGCTTCTTGGTCTTCTGCTCCTCGAGAATCGGCCTGTTGATCGAGCCCGTCGGCAGCTTGGCCGGCGCCCGCCGCGTGATGGCGTAGTAGAACTTGGCCAGCTCGCGCTTGCGAAACAACTCGGCCAGGGCGTCATAGCTGGCCGTACTCAGGGCCACCAGCAGCAGGCCGCTGGTGGGCTTATCGAGCCGGTGCATCATGCCGAACTCGCGCTGGCGGCCAACATTCTGGAGCCGTGGCCCGTACTTCGCGAACAGGCCGTTGAGCAGCGTGTCGTCGGTGTGCGCCTTGCCGGGCACGGTCGCCAGCCGCGCGCGCTTGTCTACCAGGAGCAGGTGCTCGTCCTCGTACCGCACCTTGAACGTCACGCGCTCGTTGGGCTCAATCGACAGGTTCATCGCTCAGGCACCATCCAATCCGGCGTCGTGATCGACGTACCACCGCGTGTGGCCGGCAAGCAGATTGGGCACCGGCCGGATCGCACCGGCCGAAACTTGCTGCAACACCGGCGACACGTCCTTGCCGATCGCGAGCACGCCCATGAACCGGCTGCCCGCGAGCATCCGGCGCGTCAGCGTCACCGATTGATCCTCGAGCCGGACCGCCAGCCGCTGCGGCTCGTCGGCCCGCTCCTCGGGCAAGCGTCCGGCCACGCCGTCGGCCCCCAACGCCAGCACCACCATGTCCAGCCGATCGTGCCCCGCCCGCCGCCGGCCGAGTTCACGCTGCAACCGCTTCTCGTACTCGGTGTCCGCCGCCGGCCGGAACGCCGACATCCCGTGCACCTGCTCCCTTGGGATGCCCGAGTGCCCGATGATCAGGTCGCGGAGCACGCCGTAGACGCTCTTGGGGTCTTGCAAGGCCACGGGCGCCTCGTCCACGGTCCACACGTGCGTATCGCGCCAGGGCAACATGCGGTACGCCGGATCGGTCATCAACTCGCGGCACAATCGCTCGAGCAGGCCCAGCCCCATCCCCACCCCGCCCGAGACCGCGAGATGGAAGCTGCCAAACTCCCGCACGCAGGCGGTCGCCTGGAGCGTCAGATCCTGCGCCACCGAAGCCAGCACCTCTTCGACCGTCGGCTGGAACGCCACCGAGTCTTTCAGCGGCGGCGGGGCAGGATCCTTCTCAAGCTCGATCGGCGGCAGGTCCACGGCTGCATTGTGTCCGCGCCACCACCAGAAAGCCACAATGGGCCCAACCAGTCACGCCAGCAACCCGCGGCACGTATACCGGTAGGATTGGCACCCTGCCCCCGAACAGCCAGACGGCGGCCAACCCCGGCAATCCACCCCCATCACGCCCCAACACGGCGGCCGCTCGCCAGGAAGCCCACGAAGCATGTCCGAAGACCTGCCAACCCTGCTCCTGCGGCCCCTGGGCTGGCAAGGCCGAACCCACCCCCTCGACGGGCGGGAGATCACCATCGGTCGCCACCCGACCAACACCGTCCGCCTCACCGATGAAAAGGCCAGCCGGCACCACTGCGCGGTCCGCCCCGATGAGTCCGGCCGGTATGTCGTGGTCGACCTGGGATCCCGCAACGGCACACGCGTCAACGAGGTCAAGGTCCGCCAGGCGCACCTCGACGACGGCGACGTCCTGCGCATCGGCGGCCACGAGTTCGCCGTCGAGGCCCGCCAGCCCGACGACGACCACGCCGAAGCGGACAGCGGCGACTCGTCCACCGCCACGGCCGTCCGCGCCACCGAGCGCAAGCGCGCCACCAGGCGATCCTCCAAGACCGCCGCCACCGAAGCGCGCTGGGCCAAAGAGATCCGCCGAACCATCGAGAGCCTGCCGCCCGCGGGCGCTCTGGCCGACGACATCACGATCCTCAACGCCTCGGGCCAGCGCACCAGCGCGCTCTCGGGCCAGAGCCCGGGGCCGGTCGCCGTCCGCCTGCTGCTGGGCAGCGCCGACAAGAGCCGCGCGACCGACATCCACCTCGAACCACGCGGCGAGAGCTACAACGCCCGCCTGCGCGTCGACGGGCAGATGGTGCCGCTGGCCGAGCTGCCCGCCAGCGTCGGCACGCTGGCCTGCAACCTGATCAAGACCGCGTGCGAGCTCGAAGTCTCCGGCAAGCAGGCCATCCACGACGGCACCATGTCGGCCCTGTTCACCGTCGACGACGCCGACCGCAGGGTCGAGTACCGCGTCAGCTTCACGCCGGCCGTCGGCGGGCAGAAGCTCGTCATGCGCGTGCTCGACGGGCGCGGCGTGCCCAATAGCGTCGATGACCTGGGCCTGGCCCCCTACATGCTCCCGCGCATCAAACGCGTGCTCACCAAGGACCAGGGCATGCTGCTGGTCTGCGGCCCCACCGGCAGCGGCAAGACGACCACCCTGCACAACTGCGTCCGCGAGATCGACCGCGAACGCAAGAATGTCGTCACCATCGAAGACCCCGTCGAGTACAAGCTCGAGGGCGTCACGCAGATCCCCGTCGACGATCGCCAGGGACTGGGCTTCCACGGTCTGCTCCGCAGTGTGCTGCGCCAAGACCCCGACGTCATCCTCGTGGGCGAGATCCGCGACGAAGAGACCGCGCGCACCGCCATGCAGGCCGCCATGACCGGGCACCTGGTCTTTTCCACCGTGCACGCCAAGGACACCGTCGCCGCCATCTTCCGCCTGCTGGACCTGGGCGTCGAGCCCTACCTCGTCGCCAATGCGCTCGACCTCGTGCTCGCCCAGCGCCTCGTCCGCGTGCTGTGCACGAACTGCCGCCGCGAGGTGCCGCTGACCCCGGGCGAATCCAGCAAGATCGGCGCCACCCTCAGCAAGCACGCCGGCGCCGCGAGCAAGGCCAACCATGTCTACGCCGCCGTCGGCTGCGCCCGCTGCCTGCGCACCGGCTACGTCGGCCGCCGCGCCATCTTCGAGTTGCTCGAGTTCAATGACGCGCTCCGCGATATCGTGCTCCAGGAGCCCTCCATCCAGGCCATCAAGCGCGTCATCGAGGCCGACCTGTTCACCAACCTGCGAACCTTCGGCCTGCGCCTGGCCGCCCAGGGCGTCACCAGCCTCGAAGAGGTCAACCAGGTGGCCGGTGGGCAGTAGCGGCCCACACCATCGCCGGCCGGCTCGCTCCGACCACGACCCCATTGGACACTCGCCTTGACGATCCGACAACGCCTGCTGATCTGGATGGTGGGGTCCATCTCGCTGGTGTACGTCGCCGTGCTGGGCTTCGAGTTCTTCAACCTCAAAGAAACGGCCAACCAGCAGGCCGACGCCCGATACCGCGAGTCGCTCGAGTCGCGCGCGAGCGTGCTGGCCGACGAGCTCAGCCGGTCGGCCCTGGCAGCGCAGGAGTTCGCCGAGTCGGTGTCCCTCGCCGCGGCCCCCGAGACCGCCGCCGTCACCCAGGCCGAGCGGCTGCTGGTCCGTTCTTCCATCATCACCGCCGTCGAATGGAAGCTGCAAGAGGGCAGCGACACGATCGCCCGCGGTCGCTTTCCGGCCCTCAAGGACGGCGGCGCTACCCAGGCCCTGCCCTACGCCGAAGACATCGCCCCACAGGCGTGGTTCAGCTTTCGGCCCGACGACACCTGGCGACGCGCGGTGTGGATGACCAACCCCGTCGACCAGGGCGAACGCTCCACGCGTGCGCTCGTGGAGATCTCGGCCAACGCCTTCGCAGAGCGCCTGGCCGAGCCCATCGTCGACCGAAGCCTGCTGCTGCTGCTCGACGACAAGGGCCGCTACCTGTGGCACTACAACTCCGACGTCATGGACAGCGACGTGGACATCTTCTCCTTCGCCCGCGATACGCAGCGGCCGTCCATCGCCGAAGCCGCCCGCACGGCCCTCTCGGGCGAGGGCGGCAAGTCCCGCATGCCCCGCGGCTTCGTCACGCCCGAGCCCTACCTCATTTACTTCCACCCCGTCGGACAAACGCGCTGGACGCTGGTGACGGCCGTCCCCGAGGCCGAACTGCTCGCGCCCGTCTACGCCCAGCTTCTTCGTTCGATGACGGTGCTGGTCGTCGGCTTGCTCCTCATCGTCGCGGCGGTCTGGCTGACCGCCCGGCGGATCACCGCGCCCATCGAGCGCATCTCCGAAGCGGCCCGCCATCTGGGCGAGGGCCGACCATACGAGTCGGCCGCGAAGGGCGCACCCCGAGAACTCCGCCTGCTCGACAACGTGCTGTCGCACACCAGCGAACAGCTCAAGGCCCTCACCCAGCAGCAGATCGAGGAGGTCGCCCGCCGCGAGTTCGCCGAGGGCGAGCTGCGCACCGCCCGCACCGTGCAGGAATCGCTCCTGCCCGAGCCGCTGCCCGCGACCCAACTCGAGCCCTTCGCCGTGGCGCTCTCGGGCAAGAACCTGCCGGCCTCGGGCGTCGCCGGAGACTTCTTTGACTACCTCATCGACGCGCGCGGCAGGCTGGTGGTCTGCATCGCCGATGTCTCGGGCAAGGGCGCCCGCGCGGCCATGCTCATGGCCGTCGCCCGCACGGCGTTCCGAACCGCCGCCGACACCAGCGACCATCCCGGCCAGGTCATCGCATCGATCAACGACGTCGTGCTCGGCACCACGCACGACATCGATGGCAGCTTCATCACCATGCAGGTGGTCTTCATCGAGCCCGACGGCCGCATCACGTACGCCAACGCCGGGCACCCGAGCGCGACACTGGTTCTGCCCAACGGCTCGACGCGCGCGATCCTGAACACGACCGGCACCGTCGTCGGGGCCTTCGCCGATGCCCACGCGAACGCCCCTTGCGAGAAACTGGTCCTCGAAGACGATTGGCACGCCGTGGTCTTGGTAACCGACGGCGTGCTCGAGGCCACCTGCGCAGACCAGGACGCGGGCGGGCCCCGGCAGATGTTCTCCGAGGCAAGGCTCCAACAGACGCTCGAAACACTGGCCAACCACGATGCCCAGCAGATCGTCGACGAGCTCATCCAGGTCGTCCGAGACTTCGAGGGCGACACCCAGACCGACGACATCACCGTCGTCGCCATCGTGCGCCAGTCCAAGGCCGCCGAACTTCACGCAGACGACGCGGGCGGGCCGATAGCCATCCGAGAAACCGGAATGGACACACCATGACCCAAACCGCTCTCCAGCCCAGCTACGCAGAGATCTATGACCGCGTGATCGCCACCAACCCGGGGTACCACGGCGCCCACGGCTCGCCGGGCTACCACGCCTGCCTCATGCACGCCGAAAGGCTGCGTGGGTTTTCGGGCAGATCCCTCGACGTCGGCTGCGGCGCGGGCTTCGTCGTGGCCTTGCTGAACATGCCCACGTTCGGTTTCGAGGCCCACGGCGTCGACGTCAGCGCCGAGGGTGTCGCCCGGGCCCGCAAGATCAACCCCGCCGATCGGATCGCGATCATGCAGCCGGGCAAGATCCCCCACGACCATGATTCCTTCGCCCTGGTCACGTGCTTCGACGTGATGGAACACCTCGACGAGCCGGACATTCTTGCTCTGCGCGACGAACTCCACCGCGTCCTTAAACCCGGTGGGCTGCTCTTCTGCTCGGCAAGCTGCCGGCCATCGGCCTCCAACGACCACAACGGCGAGAATCTGCACCGCACCATCCAGCCCCCCCACTGGTGGGCCAACCTCTTTGACCCAGACGAGTACCTCGCGCGCAAGCCGACGGCCGACTTGCTGATGTGGTGGCGCAAGCCCGACGCGACCAGCTAGCACGCCGCGTACCGTCCGCCATCATGCGGCCACCTCAACAGACCACGCCCATGCCCCTGCTCCTCTGGCCCGGCCTGGCGGCCGATGCCCGGCTCTTTGCGCCCATCCGGGAGCGCCTCGAGAACGTCCAGACGCCCCGATTCATGGAACCCAGCGCAGGCGAGTCCCTGCGAGACTACGCCCAGCGCTACGCACCGACGCTCGCACCCCAACTGCCGCACGATGGCCGATACGCCGTTGGCGGCTTCAGCTTCGGCGGGCAACTCGCCCTCGAACTCGCCGCGGTCCTTCAGCCCCGACCGAAGGGCGTCGTCCTCATCTGCGGCGTGCGCGGGACGCACCAGATCCTGCCCGCCTTCGGTCGCCAGCAGCGCCTGGGCGCCGCCATCCCCGGCGCCGTCGCACGCCGTCTCTACAAGCCCGTCGCCCGCCGGTTCGCCCAGCGCAACAGGCTCGACGACGCATCGACCCGCCTTCTCCTCGACATGGCCCAGGACATCGATCCGAGGTTCCTCCGATGGTCGGCAGCCGCCTGCGCACGCTGGCCCGGACCGCCCGAACTCGACCTGCCGATCCGCCACATCCACGGCCAGCTCGACACCATCATCCCCGATGTCCGCCACGAGGCCGATCGCACCATCGCCGGGGCGAGGCACCTGATCACGCTGACCCACCCGCAAGAGGTCGCCGAATTCATCATGGCCAGCCTGGCCGACTTCGACAACGCGTGAACGAGCGCGACTGGAACGCGAGGCCCGAAACACCGGCACTCTGGCTCCAGCACCCGCGCCGCGTTCGCGAGCACGGAGGACCAATCCACGAAGTACCATGATCGGGCGATGCCCCACGCCTGCCTTGCGGATAGCCCAAGCCTCACGAGGAGCCCTTCATGATCGGAAGCAACGCCGCGGCCAGCACGACCGCGCTCCCCGCAGACCCCGCCGTGATCCTGCCGATGCGTCAACGCGCCGAGGTCATCGATGCCCTGCTCCGCCGGCGCCTCGACCAAATCGTACCAAAGCTCATGCGCCGGCACGACATCGACATGTGGATCGTGATCGGCCGCGAGTACAACGAAGACCCCGTCCTCAAGACCATGCTGCCCGCCACGTGGCACGCCGCGCGCCGACGGACGATCCTTGTCTTCCATGATCCCGGCGCCCCGGCCGAGATCGAGCGGCTCGCCGTCTCGCGGTACCCGGTCGCAGACTTCTTCGCCTCGTCCTGGGATCCCAACGCACAGCCAAGCCAGTGGGCACGGCTCGCCGAGATCATCCAGGCCCGCAACCCCAAGCGCATCGGGCTGAACATCTCCGAGACCTGGGCCCACGCCGACGGCCTCGCACACTCGCAGTTCGAGGCCCTCCAGCAAGCCCTGCCAGGCCAACTCCGCCAGCGCGTCGCCTCGGCCGAGCCCCTCGCCGTCGGCTGGCTCGAGACGCGCCTGCCCGAGGAGATGGACATCTACGCCTCAGCCTGCCGCATCGCCCACGAGATCATGGCCCAGGCCCTGTCCGAACGGGCCATCCAGCCGGGCGTGACGACCACCGACGACGTCAAGTGGTGGTGCCGAGAGCGGGTGAACCAGCTCGGGCTCCAGGACTGGTTCCACCCCATCGTCTCGCTCCAGCGCGAGGCGGGCGAAGCGAACTTCCTCGAGATGATGGCGGGCGGCGAACAGATCATCCAGCGCGGGGACCTCATCCACCTCGATATGGGCATCGAGTACCTGCGCCTCCACACCGACACGCAGCAGATGGCCTACGTCCTCAAGCCAGGCGAGTCCGAACCACCAGCCGGGCTCCAGCAGGCCTTCCGGCGAGGCAACCAGATGCAGGACATCCTCACCGCCCACCTGAAAGAGGGCCGCACCGGCAACGACGTGCTCGGCCTTGCCCTGGCGGAGGCCAAGTCACGCGGCATCAACGCCATGGTCTACGCCCACCCCGTAGGCTCCCACGGGCACGCCGCGGGCCCGGCCATCGGCATGTGGGACCAGCAGGGCGGCGTGCCGGGAACCGGCGAATACCCGATCCACGACAACACCGCCTACGCGATCGAGCTCAGCATCCTCGAGCCCATCCCCGAATGGGGCGGCAAAGAGGTACGCATCATGCTCGAAGAAGACGCGGTGCTCCAAGACGGTCGCGTAACCTACCTCGACGGACGCCAGACCGAGTTGCATGTGATCAAGTAGGCCAGCCGCAGGCCGGAGCTAACCGGCGGGCCCGGGACTCTTGACCGCACAAGGGGGGCGGTCGCCGATACTGTGTCGATGCCGCGATACGCGATAGGCTGCATGACCGGGACCAGCCTCGATGGGCTGGACGCCGTCCTTGTGGAGGCAGAGGGAACGGGGCTGGACCTGCGCGTGCGCCCGGTCCGCCACGCGGAATCGGGGCTGGGCGAACTCGCCGAAGGGCTGCGCGCTGCCGCGGGCGGAACGCCGATGGCCGCCGGGGACCTCGCGCGCCTCGCCCTGGAACTCGGCAAGCTGCACGCCGCCGTGGCCGGGAACCTGATCGATGCCGCCGGCGTCGAGCCCGCGGTCTGCGCGGTGCCAGGCCAGACCATCTTCCACGCGCCCCCCGTCTCGATGCAGCTCGTCAATCCGTGGCCCATCGCGCAGCGGCTGGGCTGCCCGGTGCTCCACGACCTCCGCGGCGCCGACCTGGCGGCAGGCGGCCAGGGCGCCCCCATCACCCCGATCGCCGACTGGATCCTCTTCCGATCCGACGACGAGGACCGCGCGATCGTGAACCTCGGCGGGTTCTGCAACGTCACGACGCTGGCCGCGGGCTCGGGGCCCGAAGGCGTGCGAGGGTTCGACGTGTGCGCCTGCAACCAGGTCCTTGACGCCTGCGCCAGGCGGGCATTGGGCAAGCCCTACGACGAAAACGGCCAACGTGCCCTCACCGGCACGCCCGACGCCGAAGCGGTGGCCTCGCTCCTGGGCATCCTCGGCGCGCAATCTTCCGGCCATCGCTCGCTCGGCACGGGCGACGAGTGCCAGGCCTGGGTCGACACGCACGCCTCGCTCCACGCACGCGACCTGATGGCCAGCGCCGCCCACGCCGTCGGCGCCGCGATCGGCGAGCGGGTCCGAGGCTCTGGCGCAGCGGTCCTCTCGGGCGGCGGCGTGCAGAACGCCGCGCTCGTGCGCGCGATCGAGGATATCGCCGGCCCGTGCCGGACCACCGATGCCTTTGGCGTCGGCCCGCAGGAGCGAGAGGCGACCTGCATCGCCGTGCTGGGCCTGCTCGCGCTCGACGGCGTCGTCTACACCCAGGGACCAATCACAGGGCGCACCGCGCAACTGGCTACCGAAGGGGCCTGGATCGGGGTGCGCCCATGACAACGCCGCCCGATCGCTCGACCGTACCAACCGAGGCCGTGCACCAGCGCAGCGCGGGGCTGGACGCGCTGCCGACGTCCGATCTGCTCGCGCTGATGTCCGAAGAAGACGAACGCGCCGTGCGCGCCGTGCGTGCCCAAGCGGATCGCATCGAGGCCCTCATCGAGGCCCTCGTGCCGCGCTTCCGGGCGGGCGGCCGCCTGATCTACATCGGCGCCGGCACATCCGGGCGCCTGGGCGTGCTCGACGCGTCGGAGTGCCCCCCCACGTTCCTGGTCGACCCGTCACGAGTCGTCGGCATCATCGCGGGCGGCGAAGCCGCGCTCCGCCGATCGAGCGAATCGCTCGAAGACGACCCCCACGGCGCAAGAGCCGAGTTGGAACGCCTCGACGTGGGCAGGCTCGACAACGTCGTCGGGCTTACCGCCGGCGGGACCACCCCCTACCCACTGGGCGCGCTGCGGATCGCACGCTCGCGCGGAGCCCTGACGGCCCTGGTGACCTGCGGGAGCCTGCCGCAAGACCACGCCGCGGACCACGTCATCAGGCTCGAAACAGGGCCCGAAGTGCTGGCCGGATCGACACGCCTCAAAGCCGGGACCGCGACCAAGCTCGTGCTCAACATGATCTCCACCACCCTCATGGTGCGCCTGGGCAAGGTGCACGACGGGCTGATGGTCGACGTCAGCGCCACGAACGACAAGCTGCGCGACCGCGCGGCCCGGATCGTCGCACGCCTCGTCGGCGGCTCGCGCGACGAAGCCCTCGCACTGCTCGACGACGCCGGCGGTCGCGTCAAGACCGCGGTCGTCATGCGCTCGCTGGATGTTCCGCGGGACAAGGCCGAGGCGCTGCTCGAAGCCTCGGGCGGGTTGCTCCGCAACGCGCTGGAACGGGGTGCGGCGTGCTGACGGCGCTCGATGGCCTGGTCTTCGCGTCCTACGCCCTGGCCGTGCTGGGGATCGGATGGCTCGCCGCCCGTCGGGTCCAGAGCGCCGAGGCGCTGTACACCGGCGATCGACGCGTGCCGGCCTGGGCCATCGCGGTCTCGGTCGTCGCCACGTCGGTCTCGGGCGCAACCTTCATCGGCGGGCCCCAGCAGGCGTACGCCTCCAACCTCACCTACCTGTCGGCATCGATCGCCTCGGTGCTCGGGGCGGTGCTGGTCGCCTGGCTGCTGCTGCCAAAGTTCTACGCCGCCCGAGCGACAACCGTGTACGAGCCGATCGGCGCACGGCACGGCCCCTTCGCACAGAAGTCCTGCGCCGCGGCGTTCCTGCTCGGCCGACTGCTCGCCAGCGGGTCGAGGCTCTACATCGCGGCCGTGCCGTGCAGCCTCATCGTGTTCGGCGACCTGGAAACGGCCCACCTGCTGGGCTGCGTGGCGGCCCTGGGGACGCTGGCCCTCATCTACACCTCCTGGGGTGGCATCCGGGCTGTCATCTGGACCGACGCGCTCCAGGCCCTCGTGATGGTCGTCGCGGTGGTCGCGAGCATCTGGGTGCTGGTCGGGCAGATCGGCGTCGCCCCGAGCGACCTGCCCGCCGCCATCGCCAATGCCGACCCCACGGGCGACAAGCTCGTGCTGATCGACCTGTCGTGGGACCTGGGCTCGCCCTTCACGCTCTGGGCGGTGCTGCTGGGTCTGACGCTCTTCAATGCCGCGGCGTTCGGCACCGACCAGGATCTCGCCCAGCGCCTGCTGACTTCCCGCAGCGCTCCACGCGCAGCGTGGTCGCTCATCGCCTCGAGCCTGCTGGGAACGCTCGTCGTCGGGCTGTTCCTCTGCGTGGGCCTGCTGCTCTTCGTACGCGACGCTGCGGACGGCGCGGTCGTCCAGGGCGATACACGCGGCGTGTACCTCGCCTTCATCCTCGACGATCTGCCCACGGGCCTGCGCGGCCTGCTGGTCGCGGGCCTGTTCGCCGCCGCCATGAGCAGCACCGACTCGGCGCTCAACGCGATGTCCAGCTCGGTCGTCGTCGACCTGGGCTTCGGCAAGAAGGACGCCGGCGCAGGCACCGGCCGGCTCGTCAACGCAGCCTGCGGCACCGCCTTGATCGTCATGGCGTGCGTCTTCGTGCTCGCAGAAGGCGGCAAGAGCGAGGGCCTCATCCCCTTCGCGCTGGGCGTGATGATCTACGCCTACGCGGGCCTGCTGGGCGTCTTCGTATCCACCCTGCTGCTCGGACGCGGAAGCGCCACAACGGTCCTCTGCGCGCTCATCTACGCGGCGACCACCGTCGCCGTGCTGCAATTCGCGATCGATCCGGCGCCATCGCTGGGCTGGCGCATGCTCGCCGGCTTCCTCGTCAGCCTCGTGGTCTGCTCGATAGCAAAGGGCCCGCAAAGATGATCGCCGCGCTCCGCGAACTGGGGGCCATGACCATGCTCGGCATCCGCGGCGCGACCCCGGGCGATCCGGAACTGGAAGAAGACCTCGACGCCTGCCTCCATGCCGGCGTGCGCATGGTGATCCTCTTCGATCGTGACCTCGCCACCGGCGGGCGGCGGAACGTGCGATCGCCCGAACAGGTCCGGGCGCTGACGGATCACGTGCGGGCGCGTCTCGGCAAAGACGCCCTGATCGCCATCGACCAGGAGGGCGGGCGCGTGCAACGCCTCTCGCAAGCGCACGGCTTCGCCGGCTGGCCCTCGGCACTCGCGTACGCATCACTCGCAGAAGATCAGCAATGGACTCATGCACGCACGATGGCGCGCGCCCTGCGCGACGCCGGCATCACCCTGAACTTCGCCCCGTGCGTGGACGTGAACATCAACCCCGCGTCGCCAGTGATCGGGGCCCTGGAGCGGCCCTTCTCCGGTGAGCCCGCAGTGGTCGCCGCATGCGCCGCACGCGTGGTCATAGCGCATCGGGAGGCTGGCATCGCCTGCGTGCTCAAGCACTTCCCAGGACACGGCTCGGCATCGGCCGACTCGCACCACGACCTCGTCGACATCTCCAACACCTGGCAGCGCGAACACGAACTGGAGCCCTACCGCTCGCTCATGGGCGAGCCTGTCGGCGTGATGACCGGCCACCTCGTGCTGGACGCGTTCGATGCCGAACGCCCGGCGTCGCTGTCGCACGCCGTGACGACAGGCCTGCTCCGCGACGAACTCGGGTTCGACGGCCCCGTGTTCACCGACGCGCTGGACATGGAGGGCGTGCGGGCTCGCTGGTCGCTCCAGCAGACGATCCAACTCGCCGTGCAGGCCGGCGCCGACGTGCTCGTACACGCCTGCAACTCCGCCCGGGCCGAACACGCGCCGGGCGTCGTCCGGGCGATGGAGCAAGCCGCCTCGCAGATCGAAGGCCTCCCCGCCCGCGCAAGCCGGTCGTGCGAACGGGTACGGTCGATCACATGATCGCTCCCAGCACGGCTCCCGCGAAAGCCACACTCGCCGACGAGAGCAGCGTTTCCAGCGCTTCAGACCCAATGGAGCGGAGGCGACTCGAACGCCCAACTTCCAGCTTGCAAAGCTGGCACTCTACCAATTGAGTTACCGCCCCCTCACGGCCACCAGTCTATGCCTTCTCGGACGGCAGCCGCACCAACCGGTAGCGGCAGGCCCCGACCCGCCCACGCCACCTCCCCGCCGCCCCCACACGCACCGATAGTGGCCGGCGAAGGGAGATGCCCCGATGCCCACCCCAGCGTCCACCGCGATCGCCGTCCTGGCCCTGGCCGCCGTCGCCCTCGGACCCGCACAGGCCACCCAAGAGACCGCTCAGCAAGCCGTACAGGCCTTCGAACGAGCCCGCCAGGCCGAGATCGAAGGCCGGCACCGCGAAGCCTTCGACGCCTACCTCGACGCCTGGCACGATCCGGCCCTGCGAGCAGAAGCCGCCCGGCGGGCCCACGACCTTGAACGCATCGCCCGCTTCAACACCAAGGACGACCTCTCCGCCCTCCAGCCGCTCCAGCAACGCCTGGGCGACCGCTTCACGACCTACCGCTCCCGCTCCTTCCTCGTGCTGTCCGACGCCGACGACGCATGGACCCGCTCACGCATCGCCCTGCTCGAGCGCGCCCGCGACCAGTACTTCCGAGACCTCGATCGCCTCGGCGTCCCGGTGCATCCCCACCCCAAGCGCCTCATCTGCGTCTTCTTCAAAGAGCACGGCCACTACCTCGAGTTCGCCCAGAACCACGACGGCTTCAACGCCGGCTGGACAGCCGGCTACTACAGCATGGCCCACAACGCCATCATCATCCACGACGACCGGTCCTCGCCCAGCCTCACCCGCGCCATGCGAACCCTCGAACAGCAGCAGGCACGCATCGACGAGCTTCGCGAACGCGCCCAGCAGGCCCAGCGAGCGCGGCAGACCCAACAGGCCGCACTCCTCTTCGACGCCGCCACCGACCTCGAGACCAACGCCAACAAGGAACGCCAGCGCATCGAGGACCAGGTCCTCCGCTTCGGCATCGCCAAGGTCCTGCACGAGGCCATCCACCTCCTCGCCTTCAACACGGGCCTGCAACACAAGGACGTCGGCTACCCCCTCTGGGTCAGCGAGGGCCTCGCCGCCAGCTTCGAGGCCGAGAGCACGACCGGCCGCTTCGGCTTCGCCTTCGCCTACGAGCCTCGCCAGAGCCAACTGGACGAGCTCGTGCTCGCCGGCCAGCTCCCGCCGCTGGCCGACCTGCTCACCCTCGACGACAACACCAACCTCCAAGCCCACACCGCCCGGCCCATCTACGCCGCCGCCTACGGGCTCTTCAAGGAACTGCACCGCACCCAGCGCGACAGCCTCGCGGCCTATCTCCGAGAACTCGCCGACCTGCCCAAGGGCCGCCAGACCCCCGCCGATCACCTCGCCCGATTCGAGACGCACTTCGGCGACGTGCAGGCCCTCGAACGCCGGATCACCCGCCGCTGGACGGCCGCCGCTCGCGAACGCCAAGGCGACCCCGCCTGGCGTGCCGCGGGCCTGTAGCCCGGCGTGGCGGCCTGTTCGGGCACCCCCCGGCCAGGCCTCAGCCACGCGGGCAACCCCTCGCCCCGCGGACGGGCCGCTAGACCCAGCGCATCACCCTCGGTAGTCTGTACCGGTTCCACACCGCCCGAACCCCGAGCGGCCGGCGTTGCTGTTGGCGCCTCATGCCCTGGGAACGGACCGCAGACATCAGGAGATACGCCATGCCCAACCAACCACGCCTGGCCCACCGTCGCGTCTCGGCCGCCTTCCTCATGGCCGTAGCCGCAGGAACGGCTTCGCTGAACATGGCCTGCGCCAGCGATGCCTCGACCCTGCCCGAGGCCGCCCGCGCCGCCGATGCCACGCTCTCGGCCATGGGCACACACAGCGACGAGCCCGCCGCCGCAACCTGGATCAACACCCAGGCCCGCGTCGGCTACCCGCGCATGCCCAGCCTGAGCCCCAACGGCGACCTCATCGCCTTCACCTGGGCGGGCGATCTCTGGGCGGTCCCCAGCGGCGGCGGCATCGCCTCCCAGCTCACCACCCACCCCGCGGACGACCTCGCCTCGGCCTTCAGCCCCGACGGCTCCACCATCGTCTTCGAGTCCAACCGCGACGGCAGCCAGAACCTCTACGCCGTGCCCGTCTCGGTCGAGAACGGCCGCGTCGTCGCCGGCGCCGTCCGCAGGCTCACGCTCAGCGATCGCAGCCTCTCGCTTACCGGCTTCCACCCCGATGGCGACCACGTGCTGGTCCACGCCCGGCTCGATCCGGCCATGTACCGCGGCACGAACATGTACAGCGTGCCCATCGAGGGAGGCGCCATCACGCCGCTGACCGACGCCTACGGCCTGGCCCCGCGGATGGCCGCCGACGGCTCGCGCGTCCTCTTCACACGCCAGCGCGACATCAACGATCGCCCGGCCTATCGCGGCCCCGCCGCCGGCGACCTCTGGCAGATGGACTCCGAAACGGGCCGCTTCACCCAACTCACCACCTTCGACGGCAACGACGCCCACGGCTTCGCCCTTCCCGACGGCTCGACCATCTACGTCTCCAGCCGCCACGGCCAGAACAACATCTGGCGCATCCCCGCCGGCCGCACCGACGCCGACGGCCCACGCCGCCTCACCGACTTCAAGCCCGACGAGGGCGAGTTGACCATCGGCCACGGCGTGCTCGACCTGAACGTCTCCTTCGACGGCTCCACCGCCGCCTTCCTCGTGTGGGACACGCTCTACACCCTCGACCTCACCCAGCCGGGCGCCCAACCCCAGCCCGTCGAGATCTACGCCTCGGGCGACACCCAGATGCTCGACACGCGCCTCGAAACGCTCGACCGCCAGGTCAGCGAGGCCGCCCTCAGCCCCGATGGCAAGACCCTCGCCGTCGTCGCGCGGGGCGAGGTCTTCGTCCGCAGCACCGAGGAAGACCGCCCCACCCGGCGCGTCACCTTCACCGCCGGCCGCGAGCAGGACATCGCCTGGAGCCCCGACAACCAGTACCTCTACTTCGCCAGCGACGAGACCGGCGAGTTCGCCATCTACCGCGCCACCGTCAGCCTCGCCCGTGAAGACCTCAAGCCCGAGCAAGCCGAGCAAGAGCAGCCGGCCGAAGAACCGGTCGAGGAACCAGCCGAAGAGCCAGCCGAAGAACCAGCCGCCGCCGATGATGGCGACACCGAAGCGGCCGACCAGGACGCCACCGAAGAACAAGCCGCGCAAGAACAAGGCACCGAAGAAGAGCCCGCCAAGGAAGACAAGGTCGACCAAGGCAAGCGCTGGGCCGAGTCACTCCGCTTCGACGTCCAGCCCCTCGTCATGACGGACGTCCGCGAGGTCTCGCCCATGCCGGCGCCCGACGGCCGCTCCATGCTCTTCATGCGCGAGCGCGGCGACCTCTGGCACCACGACTTCGCCACCGGCCAGGAACGCCTGGTCCTGGAAAGCTGGAACACCCCCGACGTCCAGTGGGCCAGCGACAGCCGGCACATCGTCTACAGCGTCGCCGACCTCGACTTCAACAGCGACGTCTGGCTCATGGACCTCGGCGACGACGCGGACGAGCCCATCAACCTCACCCGCCACCCCGACATCGACACCTCGCCGCGCCTGAGCGCCGATGGCAAGATGCTCGTCTTCCTCAGCGACCGCGCGGGCAACAACTGGTCCTACGACGTCTACGCCGTCCTGCTCGACCGCTCGCTCGAAGGCCTGACCGACTACGAACTCGAGCAGCACTTCACCGAGGCCGCCAAGGCCGTCAGCAAGAAGGGCGCCATCGACACGCCCAACTTCGACGAAGAACACGAAGCCGGCGAACCGCTCGAGTTCGACGCTGAGGACGCCTGGCAACGCGTTCGCCGCCTCACCAGCGTCAACGGCGCCAGCGACCTGGCCCTGACGCCCGGCGGAGACCGCGTCCTCTACTCCACCAGCATCGACGGCAGCACCAGCCTCTTCTCGGTCAACTATCGAGGCCAGGACCGCAAGACCGTTCAGAGCGGCGGCGTCTCGCAGGTGCGCGTCACGCCCAACGGCTCCAAGGTCCTCTTCATCCGCGGCGGCCAGGCCTCCACCGCCCGCCCCTCGGGCGGCGGCGCAGAGACCATGGGCATCAACGCCCGTGTCCGCATCGACGTCGCCGCCGAACAGGCCCAGAAGTTCCGCGACGCCGCCAACATGCTCGGCCGCGAGTTCTACCACCCCACCATGAAGGGCCTCGACTGGGAAGGCCTGACCCAGCGATACCTTGAACTCGCCCGCGTCACGCGCACGCCCAGCGAGTTCTACCAGGTCGGTCGCCTGCTCATGGGCGAGCTCAACGGTTCGCACCTGGGCATCTGGGGCGGAGAGCAGCTCTACAGCCCGCCGAGCATCAGCACGGGCTACCTCGGCATCAACGCCAACCCCCTCGCCGGCGGCTACGAAGTCACCTACGTCCTGCCCGAAGGGCCAGCATGGCGCGACGCCAGCAAGCTGCACGAGGGCGACATCATCACCGCCATCAACGGCAACCCCCTCGCCGAAGAGGGCGGCATGCCCATGATGGATCTCAGCGAGGCCATGGCCGGCACCGCGGGCCAGGAAACCCTGCTCGACATCATTCCCGCCGACCCCGAGCGATCGCAGTACGTCCTCATCGTCCCCACGTCCTCGGGCGGCGACAGCAACCTCCGCTACGAAGACGGCGTCCGCCAGCGCCGCGCCAAGGTCGAGGAACTCTCCGGTGGCCGCGTCGGCTACCTCCACATCCGCGGCATGAACGAGCCCTCGCTGCGAGACTTCGAGCGAGACCTCTTCGCCGCAGCCAACGGCAAGGACGGCCTGCTCATCGACGTCCGAGACAACGGCGGCGGCTGGACCACCGACATCCTCCTCAGCTCCCTCACCGCACCGCGACACGCCTACACCATCCCCCGCGGCGCCAACCCCGATGACGTCCCCACCGACGCCTACCCGCGAGACCGCCGACTCATCTACGGCTACTCGCGACGCATCGCCGTCCTCTGCAACGAGAACTCCTACTCCAACGCCGAGATCTTCTCCCACGCCATCAAGACCACCGGCCGCGGCCCGCTCGTCGGCCAGCAGACCTACGGCGCCGTCATCTCCACCGGCTCCTACCGCCTCATCGATGGCACCACCGTCCGCCGCCCCTTCCGCGGCTGGTACCTGCCCGATGGCACCGACATGGAGAACAACGGCGCCATGCCCGACATCCTCGTCCTGAAGAACCCCCAGCACGAAGTCGAGGGCGTCGACCCGCAACTCCAGGCCGCCGTCAACGCCATCATGGGCAACCTGCCCTGACCGTGCCGCACGGTTACCGGGCCACGACTCGCCCGCGATCGACAACCTAAACCACACAGGCGGACGCGTCCCTCGCGTCCGCCTCTTTTCTGCGCCAACACGCACCCCGTTCCGGCCGACATCCAAACCGAGGAGTGGCGGAGCATGGCGGGATCTTCAACTGTCGTCCGACCGGCAATCGGCATCTGGCTGCTGGGCGTGCTGGGCGCAGCCGCCGTCGCACACTGGCTCTTGCCCGATGACCCCCAGGCCGGCCTCTTCGCCATGGGCCTGCTGTGCATGGGCTACACGCTGGCCGCCTTCGCCCTGGCCCGGCGCGAGACCGGCATCACCGCCCTGCTGCCCCTCGCATGGACCGCCGCCTTCGGCATGTGGCTACCCATCGGCCAGGACTTCGGCCAGGACACCATCGCACCCGCGCTCGCCGGCAGCGGCGTCGCCCAAGCCATGATCGAGCCGCTGGCCAACGCCATCGTCCTGGCCGTCGGCGGCGTCGCCACCGGCGCCATGCTCTACCTGGGCACCGCCTCGGCCGCCGTCTTCTGGCACGCGCTCCTGCTGACCGCCCTCGTCGCTGGCGCGTCCCTCTCCCACCACGACACGCCCACCACCACCTTCGCCGCAGCCATCGCCTGGCACGCCGGCGTCGCCGGTTCGCTCATGCGCTGGGCGTCCCATGCCTACTGGGCCGCGCGCCAGGGCGTCTGCCCCCGATGCAGCGAAGACATCCGCGGCGTCGGCTCGGGCAGTTGCCCCTCGTGCAAGCTCACGCTGGTCTGCCATTCCGCCGCGCGCAGCGCCGTGCCCTCGCCGCCAAAGCGCCCATCCACACCCAACAACCGCGCCGCCTAGCCCGATCGATACGGCAGCACAGCCACCGGCCCGGGCCCATCAAAGGGCGCAAGCTCCACCGGCAAGGCCCGCAGCCCGCGGCGCCGCGCCTTGGCCACCGCGTACCGCAGCGCCATGTCCACGCGCTCGTGCACCCGGGGCGTGATGTTCAAGCCGTGCGCGTCCATCGCTCGCAGCGAGAACAACCACGCGTGGTACTCCTCCAGGCATCGCGGCTTGTACACCCCTAGGCCGATCGCATGGTGCCCCACCTCGTGCAGGAACACCGCCGCAGAGATCGGCCCCCGCGGCCGCGGCGCCTCGATCAACCGAGCAATCGTGCCGTCGGCATACGTCACCTGCCACGCCACGCCGCTCGTGTTGCTCCGCCACTTCCGCACGCGGATGCCGTACTCGGACAGCATCTGCCGGGCCACCGCCTCGTACCGCTCGGCCGACGCGCTTCGCCGAGCCGGCACCGCGGACTTCGCAGCGCGCTTCGGCTCGGGCTTCGCCACGGGAGCTTCACGCCGCACCCGCGGGATCAGGTCCCACAGCGTCAGCACGGCTCACGCTCCGAACGAACGACCTCGCCCGCCGCAACCGAGTGCCCCCGCGCAAACGCCGAGAACGCCATCGCTTTCTTCCCCGCAGGCTGCACCTCCAGCAGCCGAAGCGCCCCATCACCGCACGCCACCAGCCCGTCGCCGTCCACCAGCGTGCCCGGCGCCGCGTCGGCACCGCACGACTCGGCCGCCACACGCAGCAGCTTCAGCGGCCGCCCGCCGAGCGTCACCCCCACGCCAGGCCAGGGCGTCAGCCCATGCACCCGATTCCGGCACGCCTCGGCGCTCTGCGAGAAGTCCACCCAGCCATCGGCCTTCGACAGCTTCGGCGCCAGCGTCACGCTGCCCGCGTCCTGCTCCACGCCCTCCAGCGTCCCCAGAGATCGACGCTCCAAGACCGAAGCCACAAGCGCCGGCCCATCGCCCGCCAGCAGATCGTGCAGCTCGCCCGCCGTGACATGCGGCTCGATCGAACGCGCCGACTGCCCAAGCACCAGACCCGCGTCCATCTCCTCGGCCAGCGTGATCACCGTGTTGCCCGTCTGTGCATCGCCCGCCATGATCGCCACGTTGATCGGCGCCGCCCCGCGCCACCGAGGCAGCAGCGAGGCGTGCAGGTTCATCGCGAACCGATCGGCCAGCAACGAACGACCCAGCTTCTGCCCGAACGCGATCACCACCCACACGTCCGCATCGAACGCCCGGATCCGATCGCGCACCTCCGCCTCGTTCACACGCTCGGGCTTGAGCACCGGCAACCCCGGAATCCGCGAAGCCGCCTCGCTCGCAATCGGCGTCGGGCTCACCGCCTTGCCACGCCCCGCGCGCCGGTCGGGCTGGGTCACCACCGCCAGCAGCTCGTGCTCGCGCGCCAGCATCCGAAACGTCGGCACGCCAAACGCCCCAGAGCCAAAGTACACCACTCGCATGCCCGGGCCTCCCTGCCCCCAAGTATTGGGCGTTTCCCGTCGAGCCTACCGCGCCTGGCGCTCCAGCCGCCGCACCGCCGACCGCGTCCGCAACCGATCGATCTGCCCGAACTTGTCGATGATCAGCACCCCGTCCAGGTGGTCCGTCTCGTGCTGGATGCACCGAGCCAGAAGCCCCGCCGCCCGCACCACGAACCGCTCGCCGTCCAGCCCCGTCGCCTCCATCTCCACCGCCTCGGGCCGGTTCACCTGCCCGCGGATGTCCGGCAGGCTCAGGCACCCCTCCTCCACCGAGGCCAGGGCCCCGCCCGGACGCAGCACCGGATCGATGCACACCAGCGGCCGCCCACCCGTGTCGAGGGCAAACTCCCCCCCCACAGCCCCCTCCGACGGATCCGCCGGCACCACACACACGAACATCCGCCAAGGCAGCCCCACCTGCGGGGCCGCCAAGCCGATTCCCTCCTCCTCGGACATGATCCGAAGCATCCGCTCGGCGACCTCTCGGACGTTCTCCGTCACCGTACCGACCGGGCGGGCCTTCGTTCGAAGGATCGTGTCGGGGAAGAAACGAAGATGAAGCCCGGACGGATCAACCGATTCCGGCGATCCGGCGGGCCTGGCTGCATCGGTGCTCTGGGCGTCCTGGGGCATCACGGGCATGATACTGTGCCCAGTCACGGCACGGCTGCCCCCAGACCCTAGAATCGCGGCCAACCACGCACCAAACCGCTCTCTCAGTACAAGACTGGAGCCCAAACCTTGGCATTGTTCGGCGGCAAGAAGAAGAAGGACGCCCAGACCACGCCCGAGACCAACGGCGAGGCCGCGCCCGAGCCCAAGGCCAACGCGGCAAACGCCGCCGATGCCGGCGCCGGCAAAGACGCCGGCAAGGCCAGCGGCAAGGACAAAGACAAAGCCAAGGACAAAGCCAAGGACAAGGGCGGCGCCGAGCCCGGCCCCACCTTCAACCCCGAGGCCGCCGCACGCTTCTTCGAGCACGCCCGCACCGCCCACGAGACCACCAACTACGAATACGCCATGAACCTCTGGCTCAGCGGCCTCCGCCTCGACGCCAGCAGCATCACCGCCCTGGAGAGCTTCTTCCGCTCGGCCCAGGCCTTCCACGCCGCCAACCCCAAGAAGAAGCCCAAGGTCGACCTCCAGGTCAAGACGCCCGTCGACAAGTTCCTCGCCGCCCTGCTCAACTGGGCCGGCAAGCTCTCCGACGGCGACGCCGCCATGCGCGCCGGCGACGCCGCCGCCAACGCCGCCCTCGAAGAACCCGCCTACTGGTGCCTCGAGCGCGCCATGAACCTGGCCAAGGGCGCCAAGCGCCCCAGCCCCCTCACCTTCAAGAAGCTCATGCAGCTCTTCGCCAAGGTCGGCGCATACAACGAAGCCGTCGAGGCCGGCTCCATCGCCGTCCAGCTCAACCCCGCAGACTCCGACCTCGCCAACGCCGTCAAGAACTTCTCCGCTCAGGCCACCATGAGCCAGGGCGGCTACGACCAGGTCGGCGAGGAAGGCGGCTTCCGCAAGAACATCCGAAACGCCGCCAAGCAGCAGCAACTCCAGGACGAAGAGGCCATCTCCAAGGACGAGGGCACCATCGAGCGCCTCATCGAGCGAGCCCGAGCCGACTACGCCGACCGCCCCGAAGACCCGCCCACCATCAACGCCCTGGCCAAACGACTCATCGAGCGCGGCACCCCCAAGGACGAAAAAGAGGCCTACGAACTCTACAAGAGGGCCTACCAGCTCACCAAGGAGTTCCGTTTCCGCCAGTCCGCCGACGACATCAAGATGCGCGCCTGGCAACGCAAGCTCATGGCGCTCGAGAAGAAGGCCAAGGATTCTCCGGAAGATCAGAACGCACAGCAGGAACTCGCAGACGCGCGCAAGGACGTGCTCGAGGCCGAGACCAAGGTCTACGCCGCACGCGCCGAGGCCTACCCAACGGACAACCTGATCAAGTTCGAGCTCGGCAGACGCTACTTCCAGCAGGGCATGTACGACGAGGCCATCGCCAACCTCCAGCAGGCCCAGGGCGAACCCAAGATGCGGGTGCGCACGTTGAACATGCTGGCCCAGTCCTTCCTGGCCATGGGCTGGGGCGACGAAGCCGTAACCACCTTCCGCCAGGCCCTCGATGCCCACGGGCGCGACAGCGACCCCACCGGCATGGAGATCAGCTACGGCCTCATGGACGCCCTGCTCACCAAGGCCACCGACCACCGAGACCTCGAGGCCGCCATCGAGGCCGACAAGATCGCCTCGGGCATCGCCATCAAGGACATCTCCTTCAAGGAGATCCGCCAGAAACGCGACGCCCTCAAGAAGCTCCTGGCCGACCTCCGCCAAGGCTGATCCCAATGGCCAAACCCAAGGCCATCGCCATCATCCCCGCCCGCCTGGGCTCCACCCGCTTTCCAGGCAAGGCCCTGGCAAGCGACACCGGCAAGCCCATGGTCGTCCACGTCTGCGAACGGGCCAAGATGGCCGCCGCCGTCGCCAACGTCGTCGTCGCCACCGACAGCATGGACATCGTCAGAGCCGTCGAATCCCACGGCTTCGACGCCGTCATGACCAGTGCCGAGCACGAGAACGGCACCAGCCGCCTGGCCGAAGCCGCCAAGACCATGGGCCTCAAGAACCAGCAGCCCATCGTCAACGTGCAGGGCGACGAGCCCGAGATCGAGCCCGACATCATCGACGCGGCGCTCGTCGCGGTGGGCCAGCACCTGCTGCCCGGCAAACTCAACACGATGTATCGCGTCGCACAACTCGGCACCGTCGCCACACCCTTGGACAACGACGAAGACCTTGCCAACCCCAACCTCGTCAAGGCCGCGCTCGGCCTCGTCGAGCCCGACCTCGGTGTCGCTCGCGCCCTGTACTTCTCTCGCGCCCCGATCCCCCACAACCGTGACGGCGCCTCCGCGGCCCCCGCCTTCCGACATGTCGGCATCTACGCGTACGACGTATTCTCGCTTGATCGCTACGTCTCGCTGCCCCCCACTCCCCTCGAACAGTGCGAGAAGCTCGAGCAACTCCGCTGGCTCGAGCACGGCCTGCCCATCGCCGTCGCCGTTCGCCGCTGCTCGCACCAGGGCATCGACACCCCCGAGCAGTACGCCGCCTTCGTCGAGCGCTTCAAAGCGAACCAGGCCACCGCGTGACCAACCGCCCGAACTCGGCCTATCCTCTCTGGTGCCCGACCAACGAATCTCGAAGCACGCCCACGACCCATCCCCCGACGACTGGCCCATGCCGGTGGGTGCCTCCACCCCCCAGCCCGGCACGCCATTGGGTGAGGACGCACGCCGCCGCCGAGCGGACGAGCTGCTCGTCCAGGCCGCCGAGGGCTCGCTGACCACCGAGTTCTACTCGCCCGTGCCCCCCGGCTACCGCCGAGGCCGCACCAAGTACGTCGCCGTCCTGGGCACCGTCATGAGCGGGCTGGGCAAGGGCATCTTCGCCGCCAGCGCCGCCAAGCTGCTCAAGGACAAGAACCTCACCGTCGCCCCCATCAAGATGGAGGGCTACCTCAACATCGACTCGGGCACGCTCAACCCCTACCGCCACGGCGAGGTCTTCGTCCTCGACGACGGCACCGAATGCGACATGGACCTGGGGACGTACGAGCGCATGCTCGCCCAGAACCTCAGCCGCCGGAACTTCACCACCTCGGGCCGCATCTTCAGCGAGGTCCTCGAACGCGAACGCCTGGGCGACTACCTGGGCCGAGACGTGCAGATGATCCCCCACGTCACCGGCGAGGTGAAACGCAAGCTCCGCGAACTGGCCATGTACGGCGACGGCTCGGGCCGCCCAGCAGACGTCGTCTTCGTCGAGGTTGGCGGCACCGTCGGCGACTACGAGAACGGCTTCTACATCGAGGCCCTCCGCGAGCTGGCCTTCGAGGAAGGCCCACGCTCGGTTTGCTTCGTCGCCCTCACCTACGTCATCGAGGCCAAGGTCCTCGGCGAGCAGAAGTCCAAGGCCGCCCAGCTCGGCATCCAACGCCTCATGGAAGCGGGCATCCAGCCCCACATGATCGCCTGCCGATGCGACAACCCCGTCACCGGCCAGGCCATGCAGAAGATCGCCATGTACTCCAACGTGCCCCTGCGGCGCGTCTTCAGCATGCACGACCGCGAGAGCATCTACCTCATCCCCGAAGAGATGCGACGCGACGGGCTCGATCGCGAGATCCTCTCCGTCCTCGACCTCCACGACCGCGTCGACATGGCCCAGGAAGACCGCCAGCGCGAACGCTGGCGCACCTTCGTCCGAAACCTCACTGGCACGCCCGAGCACACCATCCGCATCGGCCTGGCCGGCAAGTACACCGACCTGGGCGACGCCTACGCCTCCATCGACAAGACCATCGAGCACTGCGCTGCCAACCTCAACGCACGCATCGAGGTCCAACGCTTCGACACCACCGACCTCACCGGCCAGCGCATCGCCGAAGAACTCGCCGACGTCGACGCCATCATCGTCCCAGGCGGCTTCGGCGCCCGTGGCGTCGAGGGCAAGCTCGCCGTCGTCAAGCACTGCCGCGAGACCGGCCTGCCATACCTGGGCATCTGCCTGGGCTTCCAGGTCGCCGTCATCGAGTTCGCCCGCAACGTTCTGGGCCTCGCCGACGCCGCCTCCACCGAGTTCGACCCCGACTCGCCCCACCCGGTCATCAGCGAGTTGCCCGAGCAGAAGAAGATCGAGGGCCTGGGCGGCTCCATGCGACTGGGCGCCCAGGACGTCGCCCTCTCACCCGAAACCTTGGCCAGCTTCCTCTTCGCCGGCCGCCAGACCGTCCGCGAGCGCTTCCGCCACCGATACGAGGTCGACCCCGGCTACATCGACCAGCTCACCGAGGCCGGCCTGATCTTCAGCGGCCGCCACCCGGAGCAGCCCATCATGCAGGTGCTCGAGCTCGCCCAGCCCGGCTTCACCGACGAAGACGACGATGCCAAGGGTGATCACGCCCAGACCCACCCCTTCTTCCTGGCCGCCCAGTTCCACCCCGAACTGACCAGCCACCCCCTCGAGCCCCAGCCCATGTTCATGGGCCTCTGCGCCGCCGCCATCGCGCGCCGCGTCGCGCTCGGCCCGCGCGAGGGCCAGCAGCCCACCGCCAAGGAAGTCTCACCCCTGGTCAAACGCTGGCTGCGCACCCCACGCAAGCGCACTCAGCCCGCCTGATCGCCCGCGAACGCCTCGAGCGAACGCAGCGAAGCCAGCAGCACCAGGTTCGCAAACCGCCCCGGCCGACCAAGCCCCACCTGCGCATTGTGCAGCAGCGTCTGCGCGTACAGGTCCGCCTCGAAGTCCCCGCCAGCCGCCAGGGCCGCGAACGCGTTCACGCCCCAGGGGTGCCCCGTCGCGTTGTCCGGCTGCAACTCCTCAACGCACCACCGCGCCGCCGCCTCGGCACGCTCACGCCAGCCCGCGTTGCCACGCTCCACGCCCAGGGCCCACAAAGCCTGAATCGCCGACAGCTCCCGCTCCGTCCACACCTCGATGCTCACCTCACCCCGCCCCGGCGCACGCGGATCCTGCAGAGCCCCGCCCGAGCACCACACCCCCGCATCCACCGGCCCGCCCCCGGCGAGCGCATCCCACAGCTCCAGGTCCACCCCGAAGCCACGCGCTCCCTCGGGCCGGACGCCACGCAGCCAGGCGATAAGCAGCCCATCGACCGACCGCCGATGCCCACGCTCGTCAGCGAACGACCCGGCGTCGAGCCCGTCGAGCGCGCCCGCATCCACCGTCGCCTCCAGCCGCTTGATCCACGCTCCCAGCCCCACCTGCATTCGTTCAGCACCCCATAACCACACAAAGCCGGCCGCGAACGACCGAAAACCACACCCGGGGTGGCGCACCGCCCCCCAATGGCCGATGCTCCCTGCATGCCGGACCAGTCCACCCATCGCGCAGACCATCGACCGGAGGAGCGGGACCGGTTCGCCTGGATCGACCCGGGCGTGAGCGTATGGGACCAGTGGGGCGCCGTGCCCCCGCCGCCCAAAATCCCCCCAACGACCGCCGGCAAGCCCCAGCCCCCGGCCCCTGCGATCAACCAGGCCGCCCCTCCAGCGCCCAAGGCCGATCCAGAGCCCCTCCCCGAGCCGGCTTCGGACTTCGACCCACCCCCAGCCGACGGGGGCAGCGACGACCCCGCGCCGCCCACCTTCCACGAGTTCAGCGCCGAACTCGACGTCGCCGAGCTCGACGATCGCCTCCGCCCCGTCACAACATGGTCGGCCAGGGCGACCTCGGTCAACCGCTCCAGCCTGAGCTTCCGCTCCCGGCGCATGTGCTACGCCAAGAAGATCGTGCTCTTCGCGATCCACCTCATCGACGACAAGCCCATCATCCTCGCCGGCCGCGTCACAAGCTGCGAGTACGCCGGCGAAGGCCTCTACAACGTCGACGTCGAGCTCATGCCCAAGCCGCAGAGCCAGGAAATCCGAGACTGGGAAGTCCAGCGCTGATCGCTTGACTGTGCGCCGCGGCCGCCGAACGCTGCGCCATGCGGCTCATCACCACGGCTGAGCAACTCCGCGAGCACCTCCAGGCACACCAGCCCCACCCCGGCGGCGTGCTCGTGCCCACCATGGGCGCGCTCCACTCGGGCCACGAGGCCCTCATCCGCCAAGCCGCAAAAGAAGCCGCCGCACGCCGCCTGGCCGCCGGCGCCGTCGTCACCGTCTTCGTCAACCCCACCCAGTTCGACGAGGCCCACGACTTCGAGCGCTACCCACGCGTCCTCGACGACGACGCCGCCAAGTGCAAGGCCGCCGGCGCCACCACCGTTCTCGCCCCCACCGTCGACATGGTCTACCCCCAAGGCACCGACGCGCCCGGCCCGAGCGTCCCCGACGTCGCCGTGCGCAAGGGCCTCGAAGACCGCTTCCGCCCCGGTCACTTCGCCGGCGTCGCCAAGGTCCTCCTTCGCCTGTTCGCCCTCGCCCCGCCCGCCGCGGCCATCTTCGGCGAGAAAGACTGGCAGCAACTCCAACTCGCCCGCGCACTGGTCGCCCAGGAAGGCCTCGGCATCGACATCATCCCCGGCCCAACCGTCCGAGACGACGACGGCCTGGCCCTGAGCAGCCGTAACCGCTTCCTCGACCCCGCCCAGCGAGCCGCAGCCCGAGCCATCCCACGCGCACTGGCCGCGGCCTCGACCGAACCAACCGTCGCCCGGGCCGAGCAGGCCATGCGCGAGCAACTCGAAGGCCTCGACATCGAGTACGCCACCATCCGCCACGCCACCACGCTCCAGGAACCCGCCGCCCAAACCGCCCGCCACGACTCGCCCATGCGCGCCCTCATCGCCTGCCGCCTGGGCCAGACCCGCCTGCTCGACAACGCGCCGTGGCCCCTCCCTGCCGATTCCCCCCTCCTGCGCTCCTAGGCCCACCCCTCGCCCGCTATCCTTGCCACCACGCGTGCGGCCCTGGGCCCGCCACTTCATCCACACGCTCCGGAGGCACACCGTGCTCAAGACCCCCCTCCACAAGATCCACCTCGAAAGCGGCGGCAAGATGGTCGACTTCGCCGGCTGGGAAATGCCCATCAGCTACGGCTCCATCCAGACCGAGCACAACCAGGTCCGCACCTCCGGCGGCCTGTTCGACGTCTCCCACATGGGCCGACTCAAGATCACCGGCCGCCACGCCCGACGCCTCCTCGGCCGCGTCTGCACACGCCGCATCAGCGACATGCAGCAGGGCCAGTGCCGCTACGCCCTCATCTGCAACGAGCAGGGCGGCGTCAAGGACGACGTCCTGGTCTACCGCATGGACGACACCGACTTCCTCCTCGTCGTCAACGCATCCAACCGCGAGAAGATCGTCGAACACCTCAACAAGGTCGTCGCCGACGAAGACATGGTCGTCAAGCTCGATGATCAGACCGCCAAGACCGCCATGGTCGCCATCCAGGGCCCGAAGGTCATGGAGCTCATCGGCCGCGTCAGCAGCGAGGTGCCCACCCTCAAGCGATACCGCTTCACCGTCAAGAACCTCCTCATCGCCAAGCTCATCGTCTCGCGCACCGGCTACACCGGCGAAGACGGCGTCGAGGTCATCCTCCCCGCCAGCTTCACCGACATGGCCCTCAAGATGCTCTTCAAGGACATCGACCTCAAGGCCGAGCAGAGCGACATCAAGCTCATCGGCCTGGGCGCGCGAGACACCCTCCGACTCGAAGCCGGCATGCCCCTCTACGGCCACGAACTCGGCGAAGACATCAACGCCCTGGCCTGCGGCGTCGACTTCGCCATCAAGCTCGACAAGGACGAGGGCGACATGCCCGAGCCCTTCATCGGCCAGGAAGCCCTCAAACGCTCCCATGAGCAGGGCGGCCCGCCACAGACCCTCGCCGCGTTCGTCGTCGAAGGCAAGCGCACCCCGCGCCAAGGCATGATCGTCAAGCACGACGGCAAGCAGGTCGGCATCATCACCAGCGGCTGCGCCAGCCCAACCCTGGGCGTGCCCATCGCCATGGGCTTCATCGATCGCGAACTCAACCAGCCCGGCGCCAAAGTCACCATCGACACCGGCCGCAACGACCTCCAAGCCGAGGTCCGCGCCAACCCGCTCTACAAGAAGCCCAAGGCCTAAGCGACCAACCGCTCGCCAATCGCAAAACCCAGCGCCACCGCGGCAAAGCCCAGCACCAGGTGCAGCCCCACCGAGGCGAGCGCCACGCCCACCTTCCCCTCGCGCCACAGCACAAACGTCTCCACACCGAACGTGCTGTACGTCGTAAAGGCCCCCAGCGCCCCGACAACCACAAGCAGCCGGACGTGCCCCGCCGATCCACCCGCCTCGCGGGCCAGCAGCCAAGGCAGCACCAGACCGATGAGCAGGCATCCGGCAACATTCACCCCCAGCGTCGCGAGCGGCAGCGCCAGCGGGTGCTCCTTGAACAGCGCGATCGCCCCGCGCGCCACGCCATACCGCGCCGACGCGCCAACGGCGCCGCCCACCGCAACCGCAAGGATGTCCAGCATGGCCTTCACCCGCTCGCCGTCAACCACGCGCCACTAGCGCGGCTGCCGACCGGGCTCAACGCCACCCGAACCGGCGCCCGCCCCACCGCTTGCGCCAGCGCCCGGCGCCACCAGTTCATCCTCGCCCGGCAGCGGCGGGAAGAACCCATCAGGAACCTCCGCAGGCTCAAAGCGCACCCAGTCCACGCCCACCCGCGCCTCAACCTCGGGTGCCAGGAACGGCGGAAAATCGAACGGCCCACGCTCCAGACGATCCGGATTGTGCCGAACCATCGGCTCCAGCACCACGTGCGCTGTCCACCCCTGATCGCTGCCCGCCTCGGCCATGCGCCGGCCAACACGGCTCGGCACCGCGACCTCGATGGGCATCGACAACGCCGAGCCCGTCGCCGCATCGAACAACTGCACCCGCGCCGCCGCCCGCGCCGCCGAAGACCCGCTCGTGGGCATCTCCACCGACAGCACACGCACAAGCCACCGGCGCTCGCCCGCCAGCCCCTCGTTCATGCGATCCACCCAGACCTGCGCAGCACGCCGATACGCCGCCCGGTCCGCCTCGCTCTCGCGAGGCAGCGAGCCAAGCTCCAACCGCGCCCGACGCCGAAGCGTCTGCATCGCCGCCAGCGGAGACGCCAGCGGGTCGTTCGGCTCGGCCAAGACCGGGTCCGGCGCCGAATACCCGAGATTCCGCAGCATCTCGATCGCCTCGGCCAGCCGCACCCGCAGCGCATCGCGCTCCCGCACCAGCTCGGCAACCCGCGCCTCGAGCGCCGCGATGCGGTCCTGCTCCGACTGCCCGGAATCGACAGGCCCGCCATCCTGCGCACACGTTACAGCGGCAAGCCCCACGCACGCCAGGACGGCAAGCCCGCGCCTCACTTGTCCAGCCTCGCGCCGGCCGCCGGCGAGCCAGACGCCGCGCCATGGGCGGCGCCGTTCGCGTGCCCGTTCGCGTGCGCATTGGGCGCCGGCGCATCGATCCACGAAGCCGGGTACTCATGATCGTCGATCGCCAGCGCCGCCTTCGTCGGATACATCGGGCGGAACGTATCGCACATCACCGCCAGCTCGTCCGTCCACTTCGCGCCCAGGCTCTTCTCGACGGTGCCGGGGTGCGGCCCGTGCGGAATGCCCTGCGGATGCAGCGTGATCGAGCCCTGCTCGATGCCACGACGCGCCTTGTAGTTGCCCTCGACGTAGTACAGGATCTCATCGCTGTCCAGGTTGCTGTGGTTGTACGGCACCGGGATCGCCTCGGGGTGGAAGTCCAGCGCCCGCGGGCAGAACGAGCAGATCACGAAGTTGTGACCCTCGAACGTCTGGTGGATCGGCGGGGGCATATGCAACTGCCCCGTGATGGGCGCAAAATCATCGATGTTGAAGATGTACGGGTAATAGCAGCCGTCCCAGCCCACGATGTCGCACGGGTGGTAGCTGTACACGTACGAGTGCACCGTGTCGCGCGCCTTGATCCGCACCTCGTACTCGCCAAGCTCATCGGTGAACAGCGGATGCTCGTCGTCGGCAACCGGCAGCACCAGGTCGCGCTCGCAATACGGCGCGTGCTCCAGGAACTGGCTCGTCTGCTTGCTGAGGTACCGCGGCGGCGGCAGGATATGGCTCGCGTTGGCCGTCTCGAACAGCACGAACTTGCCAAACGGCATCTCGGCCTTGCTGTGCCCGCCGAACCGCTCCTCGTCCCCACTCTCGGGCCGCTCGTCCCATTCCATGTGGTAGATGATGCCCTTGGGGATCACGATGTAGTCCTTGGGGCCAAACTTCAGCGTGCCCATGAACGTCCGAACCGTGCCCGAGCCGAAGTGCACGAAGAAGCACTCGTCGCCCTGGCCGTTCTTGAAGTGGTACCCCATCCGCTCGGCCGGGTTGCACACCGCCATCTCGACGTCGCCGTTGCCAAACAGCACCACACGCCCCGTCACGCTGTCGCCCTTGGGCGGCGTGTGCTGGCCCCCGGTCTTCAGGTGCCGCATCCGCATCGTGTCCATCTCGACGTACTCGGGCTTGGTGCCATACAGGCTCTTCCACCCCGTCACCTGCGTCGGCGGGTGGATGTGGTACATCGTGCTGGTCGGCCCCACGAAGCCCTCGGTCCCGAAGAGCTCCTCAGAATAAAGCTTCCCATCAGGCCGGCGGAACTGCGTGTGCCGCTTCTTGGGCAGGTGTCCGAGCTTGGTGTAATAAGGCATAGGTTCGGGTTCCCTTCGGAGGCGCGCGACCACCCGCACGCCGCAATGGGGTGGCCACCACCCGCCAAATGGCCGCAAAAGCCCGGCGGGCTGCGTCTGCACCCACACCATTGTATACGAAGCCCGCGGATCGTCGGTTGGGGACCACCCACCACGCAGGCACACCGCTCGGACGCTCCGTTCGGACCACCGCCACGCCGCCCCAGAGGCCAAAGACACCTCGGAACAACCAACCGGCTATACTATTGCGATCGATTTATCACTTTCTCAAATGGGGCCCCAAATGACCACCAACTGCCCGCACTGCGCCACCAGTTCCATCGGGACCGACGCCGCCTCGATCTGCACCCACTGCGGAGCCACAACCGTGGCCGGCGCCAGCGTCGCCCTGCAAGCCGTGCTGCTCACGGTGTTCCTCGCGGCCGGCGCGGTCGCCGCCGCACGCTTCGCATCCAAGCGCGCGGGCATCACGCTGCCGGTGCGCCGCCCCGCTTCGCTGTAGCGCGATGCCCACGTCGCATGCCAGGGTTCGGCGATCCGCACGCCGCCAAGTCACCATCCGCATCGCAGCTTGCGTGCTGGCGGCCGGCGGCATGTTCGCCGGCGCCTGCACCGCCACGAACACGCAACACACCAATACAGCATCGGTCGCTGGAACCGAATCCAGCATCCACTCGTCGTCCCTGCTGCGTGCGGCGACCGACCATGAAGCGCTCTACACACTCGCGGGTGGCCTCAAGCCCATGAGCACCGGAATCTGGAGCAGCAGCTTCCGCGTCGATGAGCCCGACCTGACCGAGCTGCGCCACGCCCGAGCCGCGCTCGCCCCGCTGCGCAACCAACTCTGGTATGCCGACATCCAAGTCTTCGACAACATCCACGACGGCTCGCGCTCGGCCCATGCCTTCATCGTCCATCGAGCGGCATTGTCACGCATGATGGAACGCTACAACGAGTTCTGGAGCGCCTGGGGCATCACGCCCTGCACCCACCCCGCAGAGATCGTTGCCGTGGTCGATCGCATGCCCAGGCCCGACCGCTGGCGGGCCTACGGCTACCTCTTCGGCTACCCCGCCTACGCAGTCGACTTCTTCGTCCAAGCCGGCCTCGCCGCCCAGGACGGCCGCGACGTCGGCCCGGGCAAGGACCGCCAGTTCATCCATATCCCAACGTACGCGGCCGACACCGGACGCTTCACATACGCCGTCCCGCTCGATCACACCCAGTCGGCGGCAGACGAAGCGATCGCGCACGAAGCGGCACGCATCCTCGCGGCGTACACCGAGCAAAGGGACCGCATGGGCGACGCGAGGGGCATGATCCGCGAACTCGAGAGAATGAACCGCCGATTCAAACCCTCGGCGGCACGGGCCGCAGAGGCCGCGAGCAAGGCCGAACCCGAGGCAGCCCTGGGAGGAACCACCGATGCAGTTCTGGACGCTCGATGAGATCGAACAGCACGCCATAGCCGACCACGAGGTCGGCGAAGAGATCGCCCCCGGCGTGACCATCACCCGCCGACGCATCCTCCAGGTCGGCCTCGCCGGCGCTATCGGCCTGAGCGCCGCGGGCGTGCTCGCGGGCTGCGCATCAAGGGCAAAGCCCGTCGCCACCAGCGAATCCGACGCGGCGCCCCTGACCATCGACCAGCTCATGGCCGATCTGCGACCTCGCGCCCAGAAGATGATCGCTTCGGACAATCCCGACGAGACGTCCTACCTCGCCGCCGTTTCGATGCTCCTCTCCCGCTACCAGCCCGAGGAGCCATGGCGCCTCCGCGACCCCGGCGAGCGCGGCTTCAGCATCAACACGCTGGGCTGGATGCCGCCGGTGGTCGTCTTCGACATCCGCATGGAGCCGGGCTCGACAATCCACCTGCACGATCACCGCCACTACAACGGCGTGCTCCAGTGCCTGGAGGGCGAGGTGCGGTGCCGCAACTTCGATATCGTTACCGAAGCAACCCAGCCCGGTGCGCCGGCCCTCGACATCGCCGCGGGCGAAGTACCACCCGTGGGCGAGGACTTCCTCATCCGCCAGACCGCAGACGCCGTGCTCAAACGCGGGCAGCTCTCGACGCTCTCCCGAGACCGCGACAACATCCACCACGTCGAGGCCGGCCCCGACGGCTGCAAACTGGCCGACGTGTTCACATACTTCCGGCGAGAAGCCCGCTCCTACGAACTCGCCTGGGACGCCAAACCCACCACGCGCAACGGCGATACTTATCAGGTCGCCTGGAAGGCCTGAAACCAGAACAGCCCGGCCTGCCCGCCCAGCAGGAATCTGACCGGCGTGCGAACCCAAGCCGCCTTCACCCCGCCCCAGTGAGCATCGCCTCAACGTCAGCCACGCTCTCCAGCACCAGCCCCCGCTCGTCCTCCCCGGGCATACGGCAGGCCTCCCGCTTCCCAAACAGCCGGTAGCGGTGCCGCGCGAACAGCCGGTAGGCCCAGTCCCGCAGCGGCCTGGGCACAACCCACAGCACCAACGCCACCGACCATGGAAGCCCCAGCACCCGCGCGATCCCGAGCGCCGCGTCGCTGTGCACCCGCGCCAGGTCGCCATCGATCAGCACCACCGAGTCCACGTCGTCGGGCACGCCAAAGGCCCGAACCAACGCTTGCCCAGCCTCGCTCTGCAACGCCGCAAACCGCAGCCGTCCGCGCCGGTCCAGCCGCATCAACAGCCCCACCGTGCCATCACAAAAAGCGCACAGCCCATCGAAGAGCACGATGGGCCGCTCGGCAACAAGTTGCGCTCCAGGCTCGGGCATCCGCGCAATCGCTGCGCCGGCTCGCGCAGCCAAGTCCCCCAAAAAGCCGCCTGTCGGACTCGAACCGACGACCTGCGGTTTACAAAACCGCTGCTCTACCAACTGAGCTAAGGCGGCAAACCTTCGCGCCCGAACAAAAACAAGGCTTTTCCCTTGGCACGCCGCTTGAGTGTATCCGCCCCGCCAACACCCCGAGCACCACCCGTGCGCACGAAGCACGCCCCGCCACCAACCGGAGACGCAGAACATGCGCCAGGCCTTACCCCAACGCCGCACGCAGCACACCCAGGCCACCCGACCGAGCGGCGCAGCCAACCTCTCCGGGCTCGACCTCGAGCGCATGCTCCGATCGGGCCAGATCGCCGGCCAGGCCCTGGGCCTGCTCCAACTCGTCGCCGCCAGCCAGCAGCAAACCCCCGCCGGCCAGCCGAGCCCGAGCCCCTGCCGCACCATGCCGGAGGCCAACTGAATGCAGCACGGCATGCGGATCGCCGCCTCGGGCGCCATGGTCTCGCTCTACCGCACCGACGTCCTGGCGGCCAACCTGGCCAACGTCAACACCGTCGCCTTCAAGCCCGACAGCGCCACAACCCAGAGCCGCCTGGTCGCCCGCGAAGAAGACAACATCCCCTTCATGCCCAGCAACCCGCTGCTCGAGCAACTCGGCGCCGGAGTCCTCGCCGGCCCGCGGCGGACCTCCTTCGAGCAGGGACCCCTCCAGACCACCGGCAACGACCTCGACCTCGCCATCGAGGGCGACGGCTTCTTCCTCGTCGCCGTCCAGACGCCCCAGGGCGAGCAAACCCGCCTCACCCGCGACGGCCGGTTCACCCGCGACGACATGGGCCGACTCGTCCAGAGCGCCACCGGTATGCCCGTGCTCGGCCCGGGCGGAGCCCCCATCACCCTGCCCGAGGGGCCCGTCACCATCGACCACTTCGGCGTGATGCACGACGCCGAGGGCAACCCCCTCGCCCAACTCGCCATCGCCGCCCCAGCCGACACCAGCCAGCTCCGCAAGCTGGGCGAAGGCCTCTACGACGCCCCGCCCCAGGTCCTCGCCGCCGCCAACAGCCAGCCGCTGACCACCAGCATCCGCGTCCACCAGGGCATGCTCGAGGGCTCGGCCGTCGACCCCGTCCGGGCCATGATGGACATCACCCAGGCGGGCCGATCCGTCGGCAGCAACTCCCGCATGATCGGCTACCACGACCAGCTCCTCGACCAGGCCATCAACACCTTCGCCCGCGTCGGCTAAGCCCACCCACGCCAGCACTCCGGAGACCTCCACACCATGGCCGCCATCGCACTCCAATCCGCCGCCTCGGGCCTCAGCGCCCTCTCCACCAAGCTCGACGTCGTCGCCAACAATCTGGCCAACGTCAACACCGAGGGCTTCAAGGCCAGCCGAGCAAACTTCCAGGACCTCCTCTACGTCGAACGCGAGCAGCCCGGCGTCGAGACCGCCACCGGCGACCAACGACCCACCGGCCTCTACGTCGGCCTGGGCGTCAAGGTCAGCGGCACCCAGGTCAACTTCGAGCAGGGCGCCCCCATCACCACCGGCAACGACCTGGACTTCTTCATCGAAGGCGACGGCTTCTTCAAGGTCTCCGTCGAAGACAGCGTCGCCCCCGGCGGCGTCGCCTACACCCGCGCCGGCAACTTCGCCCTCAACGCCGACGGCGAAATCGTCCTGGCCAACAGCGAGGGCCGACGCCTCGAGCCAGTCATCTCCATCCCCGACGACGCCATCCGACCCATCCAGGTCTCCGCCGACGGCCGCGTCCTCGTCCGACAGGCCGGCAGCGAGGCCCTCACCGAGGTCGGCCAGCTCGACCTGGCCACCTTCATCAACCCCGCCGGCCTCAAGCAACTGGGCGCCAACCTCTTCGCCGAAACCGTCGCCAGCGGCGCACCCCAGGAGGGCGCACCCCTCGAAGACAACCGCGGCGGCATCCGCCAGAACATGCTCGAGTCCAGCAACGTCGACCCCACGCGCGAGCTCATCGAGCTCATCCGAACCCAGCGTGCCTTCGAGATGAACAGCCAGTCCATCCGCACCGCCGACGAGGCCCTCTCCACCATCTCCCAGCTCCGCCGCTAACGCGCAACCAACGCCGGGCAACCCGCTTGGCACGCCAGTTGAGGATGGTTCACCGGAGGCCATCCATGCGCACCTTCGAAACCATCCTCGCTTCGCTCGTCTGGGCCACCGTCGCCCTCGCCGCCGTCGATTCCGACGCGAGCGCCGACACAAGCACCATCACGCTGCGCTCCACAGTCCTCTTGCAGCAAGGCCAGCCCGCCACCCTCGCCGACATCGCCCACCTCGCCGGCGAAGAGGCCCTCCGCCTCGCCCAGACCCCCATCGACACCACCACCCTCCGCCCCGATCCCGCCGGCTGGCGCAAGATCGACGCGCAGGCCCTGCGCACCATCCTCGAACCCCACGACCCCATGTGGGGCGCCATCCAGCTCCGCGCAGGCCCCACCTACATCCGCACCTTCGCCGCGCCAACCCAAAGCCCCGACCAGGCCCCAGAGCCGCCCACCGCCAACAGCCCGGCCGCTCCCGGCACCGTCCGCCAACTCGCCGAGCACCACATCGCCCGCGTCTTCAAGACCGATCCCAAGGACCTCCAGGTCCTCTGGGTCGAGGCCACCGAGGGCCTGCTGGACCACAGCACCAAGGACCTGCTGCCACACATCGACGACGCCGGCCGCTCCGACCGCATGGCCCTGCGCATCACCCTCTACGACCGAGAGGCCAACGTCATCGCCGAAGGCAGCGCCCGCGCCCAGGTCCGCATCCGCCGAGACGTCGCCGTCCTGAGCAACGACGTCCCGCGCCGACGCATCATCACCCCCACCGACTTCCGCATCGAACGACGCTGGACCGACGCCACCGAGAGTCCCGCCGACACCACCACCGTCGCCGGCCGAGAGGCCGCCTCGAACCTCAAGGCCGGCCAGCCCATCCGAGAGTCCGACGTCCACACCCGCGTCGCCGTCAAGCGCGGCGACCGCGTCCAGATCCGCATCATCACACCCACCGTCACCGCCTCGCTGCTCGCGCGAGCCCTGCGCGACGCACGCATCGGCGAGACCATCGAGTTTGAGTCCATCGCACCCAGCCGCGCCGACCGCCTCCGCTTCGAGGCGCGCGTCGACAGCGCAGGCTCGGCGGTGGCCGTCGCCGGAGGCCTTTCGCGATGAAGCAAGCAACAGCCCTCACCATCGCCGCCGCCCTGGCCATCTCTTCGGCCATCCCCGCTACCGCGCAGCTCGCCCGGCAACCCAACCCCGCGCCCACCACCGACGATCCCGCCGAACCGCTCTACGGCATCTCCCTCTTCGCCGTGCGCCCGCCCGAGCCGCGGACCTTCCAGCGCCACGACCTCATCTCCATCATCGTCAACGAGAGCTCCACCCAGGAAAGCGAGCAAACCCTCGAAACCACCAAGGAAGCCGAAGGCTCCGCCAACCTGGGCGCCACGCTGAGCATCGAAGAGCTGCTCAACCTCCGCCTGGAGAACAGCAGCATCAGCGACCTCGAGCTCCTCCGATACGCCGCCGAACGCGAGTTCTCCGGCGAGGGCGAGTACGAGCGCACCGATCGCATCACCGACCGCCTCACCGCCACCGTCATCGACGTCAAGCCCAACGGCGTCCTCGTCCTCGAGGCCCGCCGCTTCACCGCCACCGACGAGGAAACCAAGACCCTCATCCTCAGCGGCATGTGCCGCACCGAAGACGTCACCGAGCAGAACACCATCCAGAGCAACCAACTCGCCGACCTGCGCATCGTCGTCGAGCACACCGGCGACGTGAACCGGGCCGCAACCAAGGGCCCCCTCACCCGCTTCGTCGAGTGGATCCTGCCCTTCTAACCAACGCCCAAGCACGCGCGCAAACACCATGCGATACACCACCCTTGCCATCCTCGCCCTGCTCGTCACCGCCGCGCACACCCTCGCGCAGCTCGAGTCGCCCGGCGTGCGCACCCTCCAGCGCCGAGCCGAGCTCGACATCCGAGAGATGGTCGAGTTCGCCAACGCCACCACCGCAAGGCTCGTGGGCATCGGCCTGGTCACCGGCCTGAACGGCACCGGAGACGAGGCCGGCCTGAGCGCCACCACCGAGCCGCTCATCGCCGCCCTGCGAAACCAGGGCATCCCCGTCAGCGATCCCGCGCAGCTCGAGCAGTCCCGCAGCGCCGCCCTCGTCTGGATCACCGCCGAGATCCCCAACACCGGCGGCCGCGTCGGAGATCGCTTTGATGTCGCATTGACACCCGCTCTGGGCGCCTCCAGCCTCGAGGGCGGCCGCCTGCTCATCTCCGCCATCCGAGGCCACCTGCCCGCAGACCCCGTCGTCGCCTTCGCCGACGGCGCCATCGTCATCGACGATCCCGCGGCGCCCCAGACCGGCCGTGTCCCCTCGGGCCTCGAACTCGTTTCCGACATCATCACCTACGACGTCGGCCCGGTCTTCGACCTGAAGGTCCGCGCTCGCTACGCCGGCCACGCCGCCACCGACCTCATCGCCTCCACGCTCAACGAATCGTACTACAACACCGACCAGCCCGACCTCCCACCCATCGCCCAGCCCATCGACGACCGCATCGTCCGCATCACGGTGCCCGAAGCCGACCAGGGCGCCCTGGTCTCCTTCGTCAAGTTCATCCTCTCGCGCCGCGTGCGAGACCCCGCGCTGCTCAACCTGCCCGCCCGCGTCATCGTCAACCGGCGTACGGGCGCCATCGTCGCCACCGCCGACGTCGACATCAGCCCCGTGGGCGTCTCGCACGAACGCCTCCAGTTCACCGTCACCCAGCCGCCCATCCCAGCCACCCCAGAAAACCCGCTCACCACGCAGGAGCGCTGGGCCGACGTCGCCTCATCCATCTCCGCCAACGAGCAGGCCAAGCTCACCGACCTGCTCGCCGCACTCCGCGCCCTGGACGTCCCCGTCCGAGACCAGATCGACCTGCTCGCCATGATGCACAAGACCGGCTCGCTCCACGCCGAGTTCATCGAAGAGCAGTAAGCACCCCCAGCCAACCACACATGAACCTCGCACCACCAACAACCCAAGCGCCCCCGCCCAGCGCCATGATCGAGCGCCAGCGCGACTTCGCCGCCGTCATCGCGCGAGACCAGGCCGGCGCGAACGCCGCCAACGCGCCAAGGCAGGCCGCCGAAGACTTCGTCTCCATGGCCTTCGTCCAGCCCCTGCTCGCCCAGCTCCGCGAAAACAACGACGCAGCCCCGCCCTTCGCGCCAGGCCCCGCCGAGCGCCAGTTCGGCGAGATCATGGACCAGGTCCTCAGCAAGCAGATCGTCCGCGCCTCCAGCTTCCCCCTGGTCGACCGCATCGAGCAGGACCTCGCGCAGCGATCCCAGGCCCTCCAGGCCCTGCGCGCACGCGCCACCGCGGCATCAGCGGCATCGCCGGCATCACCAGCGACAACCGCCTTCGACCAAGGACGCCTCGCATGAACAAGCCCACGCCCAAGAACCCTGCCGCCGCCGCCAGCACCCTGATCGAAGCCATCCGCGCCATCGCTCAAGCCAACCAACAACTGGCCATCCTCGCCGGAGAGCAACGCCAGGCCATCGCGCGCATGGCCGCCGATCGCGTCCAGGCCGTGACCGAACAGCAACGCCAGGTCGGCCGCGAACTCGCCCAGGCCGAAGAAGACCGCCGCGCCCACGCCGCCGCCCTCGCCGCAGCGCTCGCCCTGCCCAAGTCAGCCTCGATCCAGGACCTCGCCAAGGCCCTCGGCCGCTTCGACGCCCAACTCGCACAAGACCTGACCAACGCCGCCAAGGCCGCGCGCACCGCCATCCTCGCCTGCCAGGGCCAGCAGCGCGTCGTCCACGCCGCCGCCAACGGCATCGTCGCCCACATCGACGGCCTCGCCCGCCAGGTCATGGCCAAGCTCAACAGCGCCGGCATCTACGCCGCTACCGGCGCGCTCAACACCGCACAAACCACCCGGGGCGTCGACCTTGTCTCCTGAGCGAGCACACCACCAAAGGAGCATGCCATGGGACTGACCAGCGCCCTACGCATCGGCCAGAGCGCCCTGACCGCCAGCCAGCTCGGCGTCCAGGTCACCGGCAACAACATGGCCAACGTCGCCACGCCCGGCTACGCGCGCCGCTCGCTGCTCCTCAGCCCGCTCGAGAGCGCCGACCCCAACGCGCGCTTCCAGCCCGGCAACGGCGTCGGCCCCGAGTCCCTCTCCCGCGTCATCGACGAGGCCGTCGTCGCGCGCCTCCGAGGCCAGATCGCCCGCGAACGCGAGACCAACCAGACACTCCAGTCCCTCAGCGCGCTCGAGGCCGCGCTCGGCGAGCTCTCCGAGACCGGCCTCACCAGCCAGCTCACCAGCTTCTTCGGCGCCTGGAGCGATCGCTCCACCCTCGTCGCCAACGACGGCGTCGTCGTCCAGCAGGCACAGACGCTCGTCAGCTCCGTCAAGCGCATACGCGACGATCTCGTCCAGCAGAAGGTCCAGACCGAGGCCCTCCTGGACGACCTCGTCCCCCGCGTCGACGACCTGCTCACCCAGGTCGCCTCCATCAACCAGAACGTCGCGCGCGCCAAGGTCGCCGGCGGAGACACCGCCAGCCTGCAAGACCAGCGCGACCGCGTCCTCGACGAGCTCGCCGCCCTCATCGACATCGACACCGTCACCAGAGAGTCCGGCGCCACCGACGTCTACGTCGGCAGCACGCCACTCGTCCTCGCCGGCCAGAGCCGCGGCATCGAGCTCCGCCGCCAGTCCGTCGAAGGCCAGGTCGAGATCACCCTCCGCGCCCGTGCCGACGGCTCGCAGCTCCCCGTGCGCTCGGGCCAGGTCGGCGCACTCCTCGAAGCGCGCGACAACGCCGTGGGCGACACCATCGAACAGCTCGACCGCCTCGCCGCCGAGCTCATCTACCAGACCAATAAGATCCACGCCACCGCCACCGGCCCCGACGGCCTGCGCCGCGCCACAAGCCAGCTCCGCATGCCGCCCGAAGACCGGCTGCTGCCCATCAACGGCCCCACCAACCCCAGCACCGCAGACCTGCCCTTCGAGATCGCCAACGGCTCCTTCCTCGTCCACGTGCAAACCCCCGGCGCATCAACCACCGAGGCCACCCGCATCACCGTCGACCTCGACAGCCTCGCCGACGACGGCTCTTCCTCCACCATCGACGACGCCTCGCTCGAATCCATCCGCCTCGCGCTCGACAGCGTCCCGGGCCTCAACGCCACCTTCACCCCCGACGGCCGCCTCCAGGTCGACGGCGAGAACGGCGCCACCTTCTCCTTCAGCGAAGACTCCAGCGGCCTGCTCGGCGCCATCGGCATGAACGCCTTCTTCCAGGGAACCAACGCCGAAGATATCGCCGTCCGCACCGACATCGCCCAGGACCCATCCCTCCTCCAGGTCGGCCGCATCGACATCGACGGCAACTTCAACGAGAACGCCGCCGCCATCGAGATGGCCGGCCTCCAGGACGTCGGCTTCGACGCCCTCGGAGACCGCAGCCTCAACGGCTTCTGGACCAACGTCGCCGGCAACATCGGCGCCCAGACCGCCGCCGCCAACACCAACGCACAGGCCTCCGCCGTCGTCCGAGAGTCCATCGAGGCCCAGCGCGCCGCCGTCAGCGGCGTCAGCCTCGACGAAGAAGCCATCAACCTCATCACCTACCAGCAGGCCTACCAGGGCGCCGCTCGCTTCATCGCCGTCGTCGACCAGCTCCAGCAGGAACTCCTGGCCATCTTCTAAAGACCAAGGCCACAAGGAGACCACACCATGACCACCATCCCAGCCGGACTCTCCAGAGCGCCAAACCTCTTCCTCGCCCAGGTCCAGCTCGACCGCATCAACCGCGGAAACGTCGCCCTCTTCGACGTCCAGAATCGCCTGGCCACCGGCAAGGACATCAACCGCGTCAGCGACGACCCCGTCCGCGCCGCCGCCATCTCCACCATCAACCAGTCCCTCGAACGCTCCAGCCAGTGGCTGCGCAACTTCTCCACCGCAAACACCGCCCTGGACACCCTCGACGGCGCCCTCGGCGACGCCCAGGACGCCGGCCTCGAGGCCAAGAGCATCGCCCTCGAGTACGTCAACTCAACCTTCAACGCCGACGACAGAGCCGCCGCCGCCCTCACCGTCGAAAGCCTCCTCGACAAGGTCTTCGAGGTCGCCAACCGAAAGTCCAACGTCGGACACATGTTCGGCGGAGACCACCCCGGCAACCAACCCGTCACCCAGACCCTCGGCGGCTACCGATTCTCAGCCGAAGGCCAGGGCCTGCGCATCGACCTCGGCCCGGGCGTCGACGTCCCCCTCACCCTCGGCCCCGGAAGCCCCCTCGGCGGCACCTCCGCCCGAGTCCGAGGCTTCGCCGAGATACGACCCCCCGTCACCGACGACACGCCCATCCAAGACCTCCGCGGCGCACGAGGCCAGGGCATCGAGCTCGGCCAGATCCAACTCCAGTTCGATGGCCAGCTCGAAACCGTCGACCTCTCCCAGGCCGATACCGCCGCAGACCTCGCCGACGCCATCGAGGCCGGCATCATCCGGATCCAGGATCGAACCGGCCGACAGCTCCTCGGCCCGCAAGGCGTGCGCTTCGACGCGCGGTCCTTGCGCATCGACCTCCTCGCAGCCGACGGCATCGGCCCCATCCCCGGCCTCACCTTCGCCGAAGTCGGTGAGGGCATCACCGCCGCAGACCTCGGCCTCATCGACACCGGCGAGTTCTCCGACACCAACGGCCAGGGTGGCGACCTGAACCCACAACTCTCCTGGCTCAGCCCCATCCAGGACTTCGACGACCTGCCCCTCGGCCAGATCCGCATCCGCAACGGCGGCCAGACCCGCCTGGTCGACCTCAGCCAGGCCCAGACCCTCCAGGACGTCCGCAACGCCATCGAAGCCACCGACCTCGGCGTCCGCGTCGAGCTCGACCCCGAAACAGGCACCATCGACCTCGTCAGCGACCTCGCCGTCGCCGCCGGCAACGGCCTCAGCGTCGAAGAAGTCCAGGGCAACTTCGACACCGCCCAGCGCCTCGGAATCCGCAGCTTTACCAGCCAAACGCCCGTCGAAAGCCTCAACGACGGCCGAGGCGTCCGCGTCATCGATGGCCAGGCCGATCCCGTCACCGGAGACATCGACCCCGATCGCAACACCGACTTCCGCATCACCCTGGGCGACGGCCGCACCTTCGACGTCGACCTGCGCCCGCAAGACCTCAACACCGTCGCCGACATCGCCGCCCGCGTCAACCAGGCCGCACAAGACGCCGGCCTGAACGTCCCCGCCGAGTTCGAAGCGGGCGTCGTCCAGTTCGGCCCCGGCGGCCTGGGCTTCCAGCAGGGCAACGGCATCGGCGGCATCATGCAGGTCGAGTCCCTCAACGCCTCACCCGCACTGCGAGACCTCGGCCTCGACCAGGCCACCTTCGACCCCGCCTCGCAGGCCATCACCGGCGAAGACGTCGCCCAGGTCCGGGTGCGCAACATCTTCAGCGACCTGCTGGATCTGCGCCAGGCCCTCCGAAACGACGACGAAACTGGCATCGGCTTTGCGGGAGAGGGTGTGGAAGCCCGGCTCAGCGAGATCGCGCAGACCCGGGCCATCGTGGGCGGCAACGCACAACGGGTGCAAGACGCTCAGGACCTTCGGGAGGACATCGTGCTGCTCGACGAAGCGACACGCAGCGGGCTCCAGGACACCGACTTCGCGCAAGCGGCGATCCAGCTCACACAGCTCCAGGTCCAGCTCCAGGCGGCCCTCCAGGTCACCGCGGCCAGCCGCCAGCAATCACTGCTCGACTTCCTGGGGTAATCGCCCCAGACAAACGTTCCAGGTCTCGAACAACGGTTCCAAAAGGCAGCCCCAACAGGGCAACACACAGCCGGAGGATCACGGCATGCAAGTCAAGACGACCAGATTCGGCGTGGTGGAGATCGCCGACGACAAGGTCATCAACTTCCCACAAGGCCTCCTGGGCTTCCCAGAGCACACAAGGTACTGCCTGCTCGAGCCCGGCGAAGACGCCTGCTTCTTCTGGCTCCAGTCCGTCGACGAGCCCGGCCTGGCCTTCGTCGTCACCGACCCGGCGCTCTTCTTCAAGGAATACGAAGTCCCCATCCGAGCAGAACAGGCCCAGACGCTGGCCATCGACAAGATCGAAGACGCACAGGTCTTCGTCATCGTCAACAAGGTCGGCCAGACCCTCACCGCAAACCTCCAGGGACCGTTGCTCATTAACACACTCAACCTCAACGGCCAGCAGCTCGTGCTCGCCGACAAGCGATGGACCACCAGGCACACAGTCATGCAGGTGGGCGTCGAACAGAAGCAGGCCGCGACGGCCTGACGGCATGTGGCGATGAACGGACGGAGCGACCAAGCCAACCCCAACCGGGGACTCACGGAGCGCACGGATGCTGGTGCTGTCAAGGCAACGCGACGAAACAATCATGATCGGCGATGCGGTGGAGATCACCATCGTCGATATCCGCGGAGACAAGGTACGACTCGGGATCAACGCCCCACCACAGGTCGCCGTACACCGCAAAGAGGTGTACGACGCCATCAAGGCCGAGAACCGACGTGCCGCACAGAACGACGATGCCGAGTTTGGCGCCCTCAGCGGCGCCATCAGGCCGGGGCGACGCGCGGGCCTCTCGCCCGCAGGAAGGATCGCCCCCAAGACCGATCCGGCGTCCAATGGCACAGCGCCATCGAGCGAACGAACAACGCTGAACAACAACGCACGCAGGAAGGCCTCGACCTGAGTCCGGCGCTCAAAAGCAACGCAAACCACTCGAGCGCCAACAAGAGCAGTCCAACCATGCCGCGACGGAGTGCGGCTTCGGTTCACGGAGGATCGCGATGACTCGCATCAACACGAACGTGCCCAGCATGATCGCTCGGTCAAACCTCACGAAGACAAATCGTGAGCTTGACGTCCGACTGGAGCGACTCTCCACCGGCCTGCGGATCAACAGAGGCAAGGACGACCCCGCCGGACTCATCATCTCCGAACGCCTCCGATCCAACATCAGGGGCGCTGAGCAGGGCATCAAGAACTCCGAGCGGGCCTCGGCGGTCATCGCAACCACCGAAGGCTCGCTCACCGAGATCAACGAGCTGCTCAACTCCATCAAGGCCCTCGTCGTCGAAGCCGCCAACACCGGCGCGTTCTCCGACGAAGAGATCGCCGCCAACCAGGCACAGATCGATTCGGCCATCGACTCCATCACCCGAATCGCAGACACGGCCTCCTTCGGCGACCTCAAGCTCCTCGACGGCTCGCTGGGCTACCAGACCTCGGGCATCGCCCTCTCGGCCATCGCAAAGACCAACGTCAGGGCCGCCAGCTTCTCCCAGGACGACGCCCTGGACGTCAGCGTCGAGGTCCTCAACTCCGCCCAGCAAGGCAACCTCTATATCCGAGGCGACCTCCCAACACCGGGAGACCCGCTCAACGGCACCATCCTCTCCACCGTCGTCCTCGAGGTCCGCGGCCCCCAAGGCGTCGTCAGCCTCGAGTTCACCAGCGGCCAGACCTACGCACAGGTCGTCTCGGCCGTCAACAGGCTCACCCCCTCCACCGGCGTCGTCGCCGAACTCATCAACGGCAACGCCGCCAGCGGCATGGTCTTCCAGAGCGAGGGCTACGGAACACGTGCCTTCGTCTCCGTCGACAGGCTCAACGCCCCCGCCTCCGGCGGCGCCTGGGAAGCCTACAAGTTCGAGGACTCCCTGGCCGTCGGCGCAAACGACCCCTTCCCCTGGGGCTCGGTCGGCACCGACCTGCTCGTCGCCGAACGCGACAACGGCCGCGACGTCCAGGCGCTCATCAACGGCGCCCTGGCCAGCGGCGACGGTCTGGACGTCTCCACCGCGAGCACACAGCTCTCCCTCGAGCTCACGCTCACCTCAGACTTCGCCACCAGAGCAGGCGAATCCTCGACCTTCAACATCACCGGCGGCGGCTCGCTCTTCCAGCTTGGCTCCGAAGTCGTCGCCCAGCAGCAGGTCAACATCGGCGTCAATTCCGTCGCCGCGTCTCGCCTCGGCGGCACCATCGTCGACGGCACCCTCGAGTTCCTCGAATCCCTTAAGACCGGCCGCGAGAACAGCCTGGCCAACAGCAAGCTCCGAGGCAACTTCACCGCCGCCAGCCGCATCACCGACACGTCCATCGACGAGATCACCGTCGTCCGTGGCCGACTGGGCGCCTTCGAACGCAACACCCTCCAGACCAACATCCGATCCCTCTCCCTGGCGGTCGAGAACCTCACCGCGTCCGAATCCACCATCCGAGACGCCGACTTCGCCCAGGAAACCAGCCTCCTGACCAGGGCCCAGATCCTCGCAAGCTCGGGCACCACCGTCCTGAGCATCGCCAACCAGCAGTCCCAGAACGTCCTCCAGCTCCTGGGCTAAACGTCCAATAACAGGCCAATAGCCCAGAAAATCCCCAGATTCCCGCCAGAATCGCCCCCCAGGAGCCCGCCCAAGCGCGGGCTCCAACCCATGCGCCCCCAAAATTTTCACCCAAACACCAAGTTGAACTAAATCGCCCCCCAAGAACCGTCGATCCCTCCTCCAAGCCCGGGCAGGGGTGCTGGTAAGGAAGCCAGCACCACCCGGGCGAATCGGCGGGGACGCAGATCCCCGCAGTGACACGCCGGGCAAACGTACAAGCCCGGGTTCACGGAGGATCTCGCAATGAGTCGGATCAACACGAATGTGCAGTCGCTCTTGGCCCAGCGCGTGCTCGGCCTCAACAACAGCAACCTCAGCCAGTCGCTCGAACGCCTCTCGACTGGTACCCGGATCAACCGAGGCAAGGACGACCCCGCCGGTCTGATCGCTTCGGAAAACCTCCGGGCAGAGGCAACCGCTCTCACCTCGGCCATCGGCAACGCCGAACGCGCCGACCAGGTCGTCAACATCGCTGAAGGCGGCCTCCAGGAAGTCTCTAACCTCCTCAACGAACTCCAGGGCCTCCTCACGACCACCGCCAACCAGGCCGGTCTGAGCGAGCAGGAAAAGTCCGCCAACCAGCAGCAGGTCGACTCGATCCTCCAGACCATCGATCGAATCGCCTCCTCCACCAGCTTCCAGGGCACCAAGCTCCTCAACGGCAGCTTCGACTACCGCGCCCAGAACGTCGCCGGCGAAGTCACCGACTTCAAGGTCAACGGCGCCAAGTTCGAGAGCGAAACCCTCGACGTTGACGTCCTCGTCACCCAGTCCGCCCAGCAGGCCGGCTTCTTCCTCTCCACCACCGGCTCGCTCGACCTCAACGGCACCGACGACTTCCGCATCGAAGTCGCCGGCCGCCTGGGCAGCCGCGAGTTCAGCTTCAGCTCGGGCACCACCAACGCCCAGATCGCCGAAGCCATCAACAACTTCTCCGAGGTCACCGGCGTCAGCGCCACCGTCTCGGGCACCGGCATCCGAGTCGCCAGCGAAGGCTTCGGCTCCAAGGAGTTCGTCTCCGTCAAGGTCCTCGAAGACGCCGGCGCCACCGGTACCGGCATCGGTATCTACAACCTCGAAGGCGACAACTTTGCCGCCGCCGACACCACCATCGAGAGCACCTTCGCCGATGCCAGCAACGAGGTCCGCGACGAGGGCCAGAACATCGCCGGCACCATCAACGGCGTCCGCGCTGTCGCCGATGGCAAGGACCTGCGGATCAACACCGACTTCCTCGACATCGCCCTGACCCTCAACACCTCGTCGTCCCAGACCCTGGGCGCTGTCGAGGCAAGCTCCGGTCAGCCCACCCTCCAGATCACCGGTGGTGGCGCCGACTTCCAGCTCGCAGGCCAGGTCGATATCGCAGGCAAGGTCTCACTGGGCATCTCCAACGTCGCCGTCCGCAACCTGGGCACCAGCGACAAGGGCTTCCTGGGCGACCTCGCCTCGGGCAAGAGCCTCAACCTGGCCGATGCCGACGACCTGTCGGGCGCCCAGGACGTCGTCGCCGAGGCCATCGAGCAGGTCTCCAGCCTGCGTGGCCGCCTCGGTGCCTTCCAGAAGAACACCGTGGGTGCCACCATCCGCAGCCTCTCGATCTCCCTCGAGAACACCCGCGCTGCCGACTCGGTCATCCGCGACACCGACTTCGCCGCCGAGACCGCTGCCCTGACCCGCAGCCAGATCTTGGTGTCGTCGTCGACCAACATCCTCTCGCTGGCCAACAGCCAGCCCCAGTCCGTCCTCCAGCTTCTGGGCTAAGGCCCCGCTGAAGACTGACTGATCAACCGAGAGTCCAAAACAAAGCACCTTCAAGGCCCGTCCCAACCCTGGGGCGGGCCTTTTCCCATGCGCCCGACCAACCTGCCGATACCCATCCCGATGCCCCCAGCGCCCCAGGACACACCAGGCCTCAGCGAACTCCCCGAGCCGCACCAGCGCCACATCCGCGCATTCCTCACCTTCCTCCGCGTCGAGTGCGGCCTCAGCGAAAACACACGCCTCGCCTACGCACGAGACCTCCGAGACCTCGCCGCCGACCTCACCACCCACGGCATCACCGACCCCAGCACCATCCAGCCCCGCAGCCTCGCCGACCACCTCGCCCACCTCTCCAGCCACCACGCACTCAACCACGCCAGCCTCGCACGACACCTCGCCGCCATCCGCGCCTACTGCCGGTGGCTCAACGCCCGCGGCGTCCTGCCCGAAGACCCAACCGAGCCCCTCCTCCGCCCCGCACGCTGGCGACGCCTGCCCAAGACGCTCTCCCCCTCCCAGGTCACCGCCCTCATCGAAGCCCCCCACGCCCCGCCCAACGCCTCACCCAAGGCCCCACCGCTCTGGCTGCGAGACCGCGCCATGCTCGAGCTCATGTACGCCTGCGGCGTCCGCGCCTCGGAAGTCTGCAACCTCGCCGACGAAGACCCCGTCCGAGACGTCGCCATCCTCCGCGTCCGCGGCAAGGGCGACAAAGAACGCCTCGTCCCCATGGGCATGCCCGCCGTCCACTGGATCGCCCGCTACCGCGCCGAGTGCCGCCCGCAACTCGTGCGCAAGGCCAACAACCACCAGGGCCGACTCTTCCTCTCACGCACCGGCCGCCCCCTCGAGCGCACCGCCGTCTGGGTCATCGTCCGCCGATGGGCAACCAGCGCCGGCCTCAAGGGCATCCACCCCCACATGCTCCGCCACAGCTTCGCCACCCACCTCATGACCGGCGGCGCCGACCTCCGCGTCGTCCAGGAAATGCTCGGCCACGCCAGCCTCGCAACAACAGAGATCTACACCCACCTCGACGGCGACCGACTCCACGACACCATCAGCAAGCACCTACCCCTGGGCTGAGCGCACGCCAACGCCGCAAGCCTCCCGAGCCGCATGCGTCAGCACACGGCCCCTTCCCCTCCCCCGCTCCCAGCGAGGGAGGGGGCGGCGTCCTCGCCGTCGGAGCGGGTCTTCAACTTCCAACCTCAGCAGCCGTCCTCAAACACGTTCAAGAACGCCAGAAAGTCGAACACCGTCCACGCGCCGTCGCCGTCGACGTCGGCCACGAGCACCTCCTGCGCGCTCGCGCTCGGACCACCCAAGGCCATCGCGGCCAACACCACCATCCACCGCTTCATCGCAAGCCCCTCCCAATCCCCATACACCCCACCCCGCCGAACCATTGCCCCAAAAATCGCACGCGCATCACCACACGCGTGCGCAATGTGCCGGCGCTCCCAACAAAAAACCTTGACGCCCCACGCCGCACCAGTATCGTCGAACCATGCTCGACGAAAACCGCCAACCGATCCGCATCCCCATCCGCGAACGCGCCAAGGCAAGAGCCGCCGCACGCTCAAGCGGGCTCCACGCCCCAACCCGTCCAGCCCTCATACCGGGACTGAAGGTCGGCTGCTATCTCCGCGGGCCCAAGCCCACGCTCATAGGCAATCGCCGGCTTGATCTCGATGCGAGGCCGGCTCCGCCGAGCCAGAGCCCCCCACGCCGTCGGAGCCATCGGGGCCCCCTCGATCACGATCGGCAGCACCCGCGCACCACTCCGGCGGATCAGCATCCCAATCCCAGGCTGGAACGGCCGAAGCGTCTCCGCCCGCCGCTCGATCCCGCCCTCAGGAAACAGCCCGAGCACGCCGCCATCAGCAAGGTGCCGGATCGCCTCGCGCACGCCGCTCCCGTCCCGGCTCGCACGATCCACGAAGATGATGTCACCAAACCGCCACAGCCACTCGCCCAGCGGGTGCCGCATGTCGGCCGCCATCACCCACCGCGGCTCGAACGGCAGCACCGACTGAATCAGCAGCGGATCAACCCCCGAAGCATGGTTCGCAACGACGATCAGCGGCCCATCGCCGATCTCGGGCACGTGCTCGCGCCCCGAAACCCGCGCCCGATGACGCAGCCGGACATACCCACGAATCAGCCAGTACGCCGTATTGCCGACCACGTCGTCGCCACGCGGCCCCCGCAGCAAAAAGTCGGCAACCAGCGCCAACCCAAGCCACAACAGCAAGGCCAGGATGATCCACAACGTCCACTCGGGCATGAAGGCTACAGGTTAGCACCCATTAGGTTCACGTGCGAGCCCAAGCTACCGCTTCCTGGCCAAACGCCCCGCCGAAATCGTCAGGCCCGCCCGCTTCTCCTGGCGCTTGGCCGGCCGCACGGCACGCACGATCAGCCCCAGCCCGCCCACCGCCGCCAGGCTCACCACCCAGAACTGCCAGTCACCCCAAGGCATCTACGCCAAAGCGCCCACGACGCCGTAGACAACCGCGGCGCCGACATACGCCACCCCGGTCATCCACCCGAACTGCACCAGCGCCCACTTCCACCCCCCGGCCTCACGCGCCGTCACCACCAGCGTCGGCAGGCACTGGATGGCCAGCACGAAGAAGACCAGCATCGCCCAGCTCGTCGCCGGCGTAAACAGCTTGGTGCCATCATCGCGCGTGGCATTGGCCAATCGCTCGCGCACGCCCTCGTCCTCGGCATCATCGCTGCCCGCCACCTGCACGGCCATCGTGCCCACGAACACCTCACGCGCCGCGAAGCTGGCCAGGATGCCGATGGTCAATTGCCGATCGGCGCCAATCGGCGCAAACGCCGGCTGCAGCGCATCGCCGATGCGCCCCAGGAAGCTCACCTGCGCCGCGTGTCGCGGATCGTCCACGCCCTCGGCCGGCTGTGGATACGCCGAGAGCCACCACAGCACGATCGAGATCCCCAAAATCACCGTGCCCGCCTTGCGGATAAACAACCACCCGCGGGCCGCAGCGACCTTCATCGCATCGACCACGCTCGGCCACTGGTACCGGGGCAACTCGAGCGCCATGGGCGGGCTCTTGCCCTTCAGGATCGTCCGCCGCGCGATGACGGCCGTCAGCAACCCAGCGCACGCGCCCAGCACGTAGCAGCCCGTGAACGCCAGCGCCTGGAGCATCGTGCTGCCGGGAAACAGGATCTGCGTCAGCAGCACGTACACCGGGATTCGCGCCGAGCAGCTCATGAAGGGGATGGCCAGGATCGTCGCCACCCTTTGGCGGAAGTCCGGGATCGCGCGCGCCGACATGATCGCGGGGATCGCGCACGCGTGGCCACTGAGCAGTGGTACGAACGCATGACCCGGCAAACCAAACGGCTTGAGCAACCGATCGATGACAAAGGCCGCGCGCGCAAGGTAGCCGGTCTGTTCCAGCAGCGCGATCAGGAAGAACAGCAGCACGATCTGCGGCAGGAACACCAGCGTGCCGCCCACGCCCGCGATCACGCCGTCGGCCAGCAGATCCCGGATCGCCCCGGCCGGCAGCGTGCTGCTCACGACGCCCCCCAGCCAGCCGAAGAAGCCCTCGATGGCGTCCATGGGAATCGTCGCCAGGCTGAAGATGGCCCAGAACAGCCCGGTCATGATGGCGGCGAACGTGGCCACGCCCAGGATGGGGTGCGTAAAGGCCAGGTCCAGCCGATCGGTCACGGCGTCGTGCTTGCGCGCGTCGGCGGTGCAGGCCTGGGCGTAGACGGCGTCGGCCCAGACGTCCAGGTCACGCGCGCTGGCGCTCAGTGGGCCGGCGGCGGTGCGCGCGCGGGCGAGGGCGGGGAGCACGTCGTCGACGCCCTTGCCGGTCTTGCCCGAAGCCAGCACGACCGGGCAGCCGAGCGCGGCCTCGAACTTCCCGGCGTCGATGGTGATGCCCTTGCGCGCGGCGGCGTCGGTCATGGTGACTATCACGACCGTCGGCAACCCCAGCGCGATGACCTCGCCGGCGAGCCTGAGATTGCGCGGCACGTTCGTCGCGTCGACGACGATGGCCACGGCGTCGGGCTTGCCGTCCGGGACGCCCTTGATGGACTGATCGCCGGTCAGCACGCCCATGCAGATGCGCGACTCGTTGGTGTTGAGCTTCAGCCCGTACGCGCCGGGGAGATCCGCCAAAACGATCGGTCCGGCGGGCGACTGCACTTGCGCGAGGTGGGCTTCTTGCGTCGTGCCGGGGAAGTTGGCGGTCTTCTGGCGCAGGCCGGCCAGGGCGTTGAAGAGTGTCGATTTGCCGACGTTGGGGTTGCCGACGAGGGCGGCCGTTCGAATGGCCATGGTCACGCCGACGGGGTTGGTAGGGAGCGTGACCGGCGGCATGGCAACCTATCGAAAAACTCAGCCCGGCAGGACGTAGAGGCTGTCGGCCAGGTCGCGGCTGAGGGCGATGCGGCAGCCGCCGGCGTGGCCGTCGACGTGGACGATGCAGGGCTGGCCGGCCTTGCAGACGCGGAGCTGGCAGCTCGGCCGCAGGCCCATGGCGGTGAGGTGGGCGGCCGAGTCGTCCTGGAAGTCGGTTGAGTCGAGCTTACAGGTTTGACCGCGTGTGAGCTGGGTGAGGCGGACGCGGGCGGGGGCCTTGGCTGTGGTTTGGGCTGCGGTCACGGGTGAGTCTAGCGGTATTGAGACTGGTTCGCAAGTGGGTTGGAGGAGGGACAGAGGGACGAAGGCACGGAGGCACGGAGGCACGGAGGGGGAGAGAAGAGTGGCATTGGGCCAGATGGAGGTATGGCGGGGAGGGCTTTCGGGGTGCCGGGGGGAGCTTCGGGTGCGTCGGGTGGAGTTCCGGGCGTGCCGGGAAGAGTTCCCGGGGCGTCGGGAACTCTTCTGGGAGGCGCCAGGGCGGTTTCTCTACCGGACCCCGCTCCGTGGGGGGTGCGCCGTGGGGGCCACTCCGTGGAGGGTGGGCGGCGGTCGGTCATCGGCCGCGCGAGCACGGGGGTTATGGGGGGTTGGGGCCGGGCCTGGTGGGATGGCGGGATGGCGAGAGCGTGGGCACTGCTCACCCCAAGAACCCTCACCCCGGCCCTCTCCCTGAGAGGGAGATGGGGAAGAGCGGACGGGTGGCAGAAGGTCTCTAGCGCTTGAAACGCCAATAGTCTTTGTTCAACATCCGGCTTAGCGGGTGCCTTGGGCGGTGCAGCTTGGATAACTCCTGAAAGTCGGCCCCGCACTCGGGACAGCGATCAGTGATCTCACCCGTGTCATATCGGCATGTGGGACAGCTACCCGGCGGCGCGTATCGAATCGGCCATACCAGAGACATCACGAGTATTGCCAAACATATCAGTAGTGGCACGAGTGCTGATACCCAGACACCCCCTTGCAAGAATTCGATCAAGGGGTACAGGGTGAACTCTATATCAAAGAAGTACAAGCCAGACCCGAGCGCGCCCGCGTCGACTACGAATACGCCGCCACCGATCGTGCCGACTTCGCGAGAACCAATCTGAACGAGTGGCCCTGCGACCATGCTTGCGGCCAGGTAGACCACGATAAATAGCAGCACAGACACCACGCACGCCACGTGAATCCAATCGAGCAACCGAGGTGGCAATGCGACACGCTGGCCAACGCGTGCGAGGATCTTGGTACGCTTTTGTCGGGCGTTCTGTGCCATTACCTCTTCAACATAGCCGCGTTAGAGACACACAGCGGCCATTTGGTGCCGCGATCGCGTGCACAGTACACCGCCGTACGATTGTCTATGAGCGATCTGTTTGGGGCTGAACGGGCGAAGCGGCGGCGGCGGGCCGAGCCGTTGGCGGCGAGGATGCGGCCGCGGTCTATGGATGAGGTCGTGGGGCAGGGGCACATTCTGGGGCCGGGGAAGCTGCTGCGGCGGATGCTGGAGGCCGATGCGCTGACGAGCCTGATTCTGCATGGGCCGCCGGGGACGGGGAAGACGACGCTGGCCGGGCTGGTGGCCGAGCATTCGGGGCGGCACTTCGAGGCGGCCAACGCGGCGTCGATCGGGGTGAAGCGGGTGCGGGAGGTGTCGGACATCGCGCGGGCGCGGCTGGAGGATGGGGGGCCGCGGACGGTGCTGTTCCTGGACGAGGCGCACCGGTTCAGCCGCAGCCAGCAGGACGTGTTGCTCGAGGACGTGGAGCGCGGGGTGTTGACGCTGATCGGGGCGACGACGGAGAACCCGCTGTTCGCGTGCAACGCGGCGCTGGTGAGCCGGAGCACGTTGTTCCGTTTGGAGCCGTTGACCGAGGGCGAGATCGTGGAGGTGGTGCGGCGGGCGCTGCGTGATGACGAGCGTGGGTATGGGAAGGTCGATATCGATGCGCACGAGGATGCGCTGAAGGTGTGGGCGATCAAGAGCGATGGCGATGCGCGGCGGGCGTTGACGGCGCTGGAGGTTGCCGTGCTCAGTTCTGGGAAGGATGGGGGGAAGATTGTTATAACAAGACAGGTCGCCGAGGATTCGATCCAGCAGAAGGCGGCGGTGTATGGGGATGATGAGCACTACGACTCGGCGTCGGCGATGATCAAGAGCATCCGCGGGAGCGATCCGGATGCGGCGTGTTACTGGATCGCGCGGATGCTGGAGGGCGGCGAGGACCCGCGGTTTATTGCGCGGCGGCTGGCGATCTTGGCGAGCGAGGATGTTGGTAACGCGGACCCGCGGGCGATGTTGATTGCGGCGGCGGCGTGGGAGCTGGTCGAGCGGATCGGGCTGCCCGAGGCGCGGATTACGCTGGGGCATTGCGCGTGCTATCTGGCGCTGGCGCCCAAGAGTAATGCGGCGTACAAGGCGATTGATGCGGCGATCGCGGATGTCAAGGAAGGAAGGACGGTGCCAGTGCCGGTGTATCTGCGGGATCCGAATTCGTCGCCGATTTCGACGGGGGAAGCGACGGGGGTGCGGACGAAGGAGGTGGGTGGGGAGAAGTATGCGTACAGCCACGCCGTGGAGGGGGGCGTGACGGGGCAGGATTATCTGGGGGTTGCGAAGCGGTATTACGAGCCGGGGGAGGCTGGGGAGGAGAGGGCGATGGCCGAGCGGTTGAGGGAGATTCGGGGGATGCGGCGGAGGAAGGGGGGATAACCACAGAGGCACGGAGGCGCAGAAAAGAGGGGACGGGGTTGAGAAGCGGAGGAAGTACGAGGACTGGTTAGTTTGCGGGCTTGATGATGGTGATCTCGATCTCGTGCGTGGTGGGGACGAGGATGAGGCCGGCCTGCTCGAGGAGTTCTTCGGGGAGCTTGGCCTTGTCGGCGGTGAGGTCGAGGTCGAGGAAGAGGTAGCCGTCGTGTTCGGTGCGGTCGAGGACGGGGGCGCCCATGATGCCGGCAACGTTGCCGACAACGGTGGCCATCGAGGCGCTGGCGCTGGTGATGGTGGTCGTGAAGCCGTTGTGCATCGAACTGACGCCCATGTGTCGGTCCATGCCGGAGTCCTTGAGCTTGAGGCCTGAGTCGGCGATGCGCAGCTCGTAGGCGTCGACCTCGCGCATCTCGGTTTCGAGGCGTACGCCCAGGCCGGCGGTGATCAGATCGCGCACGGCGGGCATGAGCGTGGCGTATTGGTCTCGCGGTACGCGGTAGATCACGTCGAACTTGTCTTCGGTGACGGCCGGGTCGACCTCGACGGCGTAGGGGAGCAGGTTGTGCGTTCTCTGCACGATGGTGGAGACTGTGGCGCCCAATGCGGTCAGGGCGGTGCCGCTCGAGCCGGTGAAAGATCTGTCGCCCGCGGGACGGACGATGATCTGGATCTCGGGCTGGTCTTCGATGGGCGAGTAGGGATCGATGCCGGGCGTGATACCGCCCGAGAGGATGGGTCGGCCGTCGGGGCCGAGCTGGCCCGGTTGTTTCTGGTTCTGTTGCTCGCGCTCGGCGTATGGGTCTGGGTTGCCGTCGACGATGGTGGCGAGGCGTTCCTTCGTGAGGGCGCTGGGGTGGGTGCGGGCAACGATGGTGCCGTCGCGGACGATGAAGGTGGTTGGCCAGCCTCGGACGGCGTAGGCGTCGACCATGGATTCGTCCATGTCGTGGCCGATCCATGTATGGAGCTTCATGCGCTGCTGGAAGCGGTCGGTGACGCTGGGTTCCTCGAAGGTGACGCTGAGGAAGTTGACGCCCTTGGGGGCGAACTGGTCGTGGAGCTCGTTGATGTGGGGGATGGCGGCGACGCACGGGCCGCACCAGGTGCCCCAGAACTCGATGACGGTGGTGCCCGTGGCCCACGTCTCCCAGTTTGCCTGGGCGCCTTCGGGGGCGTTGGTGAGGGCGTCGAGGGTGATGGGCGGGGCGGTGTCGCCCGGGCCGGGGGTTTGCTGGGCGTGAGCGGGGCTGGCCAGGCAGGCGGCGAGCGTCAGGGCCAGCAGGGCGAGGCGGTGCGTGCGAGACATATCGGATACCCCCCGGGGTGCGTGGTCGAGCGGGACGAGGCTGTGCGTTGTTCTACCGTACGCGATGCGGCGCGGGTTCACGTTGGTCGAGGTTCTTGTTGTCATCGCGATTGTTGCGGTGTTGCTCGGGATCCTGCTGCCGGTGCTGGCTGGGGCGCGGGATGCTGGCAGGGCGGCTGTGTGCCTCTCGAACCTGCGGCAGGCGCACCTGATCTGCCAGCAGTATGCGGACACGTATGGCGGGCGTGGGCCGGCGATCGGGCAGCCGTATGGGAGCGTGCCGAACTGGGCTTTGGTGGTGCAGACCGAGGCGAAGGGTGGCGCGGGGCGGGCGGGATCGAACCCGGGGGAGATTTATGAGGAGGAGAGCGTCTTGGTGTGCCCGGCGTGCCAAGCGCAGACCGGCGAGCGGATGACGCGGACGTACGCGATGAACGCGACGGGGCTGGCGGGGTTGCCGGGGGATGGCGGGGATTACGACGCTCGGCCGACGTTTATAAGATTTGATCTCGTTGGGTTACCGGCGGAGGTGCCGTTGCTGGTGGATGCCGCGCCGTTGCCGCGGGGGCCGGATCTGCCGCCGGCGACTCGGACGGCGAGCGTGATCGATTTTCGGCAGGCGGATCACGTGGCGCAGCGGCTTGGGTTCTGGCATGGGGGCAGGGCGGATCGTCGCTGCCATGCGGTGATGTTTGATGGGTCGGCGCGCGGGTTTGGCGGGGTGGAGCCGGTGTGGTTGGGGGCGCTGCGGTGAGCGCACGAGGTGCGGCGGATGGGTTGCGAGCGGTTGTCGAGGGGGATGCGGAGCCGGTTGCGCGTGGGTTGCTCGGTCATGTGCTCTGCCGGAGGTTTGGGGATGGGGTGGTGGTTCGGGGGCGGATCGTGGAGACCGAGGCGTACTTGGGGGTGGAGGATGCGGCGAGCCATTCGTTTGGGGGGCGGCGGACGGCGCGGAACGAGGCGATGTATGGGCGGGCGGGGACGGCGTATGTGTACTTCACGTATGGCATGCACTGGTGCGTGAACGTGGTGTGCGCTTCGGAGGGTGATCCGCAGGCGGTGCTGGTGCGGGCGCTGGAGCCGGTGGAAGGCGCAGAGCGGATGGAGGCGCAGCGGCTGGCGAACCCGAAGGCGGCGCGGACGCTGGCGGCGGCGAAGGTGGCGGCCGGGCCGGCACGGGTGTGCGCGGCGCTCGGGCTGGATCGTGGGTGGAACGGGGTGGATCTGCTGACGCGCAAGCGGGCGGGTGAGGACGCGTGGCTGGAGCGGGGCGAGGGGCCGGCGGAGGTGCTGGTGGGGCCGAGGATCGGGATCGATCGGGCGGGGGAGCCCTGGGTGAGCGCGGGGCTGCGGTTTGGTGCGGCTGGCAGTGCGAGCCTGAGCCGGCGGTTCTAGGGGACGATCGCACGGGATGGTGCGGAATTGTCTTTGTTCTGTTTGGGTTTATGGGGATTGGTGGCCGGTGGCCGATATGGGGGGGCGGGCGGCTCTAGCATGTTTGTGGTGGCGAGAGCGGAGCGGATGGCTCTGGCCGACGCCGACCGATCGGAGTGGTGCTGGCATGGACGAGTTGACCGGCTGGGACAGCATGCGAGCGGCGGCGCCGTTTGCGCCCGAGGCGTTCCGCTTCGTGCAGGAGGGGCTCGGGCACACGCTGGCGCAGCTTCGCGATGGTTCGGAGGGCGGCCAGGCGGCTGCGCCGGACGGCGGTGGCAACGCCGCGAGCGAATTGCTGGGCGAGTTGTTCTCGGTGGAGCAGTTGTCGCTGGACGAGGATGGGGCCGAGGCGGTTGGCCGGCACGTGAGCGGGCAGGAGCTTTGCCTGGGCTTGCGTTCGCTGGCGGTCGAGAAGTATGGCCTGCTTGCGCGGACGGTGCTGCGTGGCTGGGGCGTGGGCAGCACGGAGGACTTCGGCAGGATCGTGTACGCGATGGTCGAGGCGGGACTGCTGCGCACGAGCGAGCGGGACTCGCTGGACGACTTCCGCGGGGTGTACGACTTCGACGAGGCCTTTGACGGGCCGGCGGACCGGCTGGCGGACTGCTCGGGCGGCGGCGGCACGGTTGGGAAGGGCGAACTTGGCTGAGCGGGGCGATCGTGGGGAGGGGCCGCTTTCGCCTGCGCGCCAGCCTTGGTACACGCGTCACTTGTGGCAGATCCAGCCGGTGCGCGACGTGCTGCTGCTGCTGGCGGTGTTCGGCGTGCTGTACCTTGGGTATGTGCTGCGGACGGTGACGGTGCCGTTGCTGCTGGCATTGCTCCTGGCGTACCTGTTCGAGCCGATCGTGCGTCGGCTGGAGGACTCCAAGTACTTCACGCGGCAGGGGGCGGTGTCGGGGATCCTGTTCGCGGTGGTGTTGTTCGTGGCGGTGCCGGCGGCGCTGGGGACGGCGTTCGCGGTGGTGCAGGGCGTGGGCTTTGCCGACAGCGTCGTGAAGAACGTCGATCGCATTACGACGGTGACCAATTACGCCAAGTCGCACGAGACCGATGCGCGGCCGGTGTTTACCAAGGGCGAGGAGGGGACGCGGGGGACGCTCCAGTTCTATGAGGTTCTGCCGCCGGAGGAAGACCGGCAGGATGAGCCCGCGGGCGATGGCGGCCAGGCTCCGATCGAGGCGGCCGAAGACGGGGCGGAGGGCCAAAGCGGGGGCGAAGCGGCCGAGGCGCCGCGGGGGCCGCTGATCGAGACCAAGGACGCGCGGGAGGCGTCTTCGGCGTTCCTGGCGCTCCCCGAGGTGATCAAGCCGATCGTGTTCGAGTACGCGCGGCGGACGATGGAGACCCTCGACGGCGACGAGGGCCCGGGTGGGGCGGCCGATGCGCTGGCGCAGTTGCTCGACTGGATCCTGGGCATCGTGCGCGGGAACGCGGCGCGGATGACCGAGGCGGCCGTCGAGGGCGGGCGGATCACGATCGCGACCGGGCTGGCGACGGTGACGTCCATCGGCATGCTGCTGTTCGGCCTGTTCCTGACGGGGTTCTTCTTCTTCTTCCTGTCGACGGGGTACGCGAAGGTGCGCGGGTTCGGGTACGAGGTGCTGCCCCACCAGCATCGCGACCGGATCATGGACCTGCTGGGCCAGATGGACAAGGTGGTGGCCGGGTTCGTGCGCGGGCGCATTACGATCGCGGTGATCCAGAGCGTGATCTTCACGCTGCTCTACTGGCTGATCGGCGTGCCGGCGCCGCTGATCTTCGGGCCACTGGTGGGCATCCTGAGCATCGTGCCGTACGTGGCGCTCTTGGGCATTCCGCTGACGATCACGGCGCTGGCGATCGACAACAGCGGGTGGTTCGCCTTCCAGGCGACGTGGTGGTGGACGCTGGGGGCGCCCGTGGCGATCTACTTCGCGGGGCAGGCGGTGGACGATTATCTGTTGACGCCGGCGATCCAGGGCAAGGCGACGAACATGGACACGCCGACGATCCTGTTCGCGTCGCTGGCGGGGGGCATTTTGGCGGGCGTCTACGGGTTGCTGCTGGCGATTCCGGTGGCGGCGTGCGTGAAGATCTTGCTGCGGGAGCTGTTCTGGCCCAGGTTCCATGCGTGGCTGAAGGGCGAGGAGAAGGATTTTCTGCCGCTGAAGCGGTAGGGTAGTGCGTTTTCCCCATGGTCGAATGTACTATGGGCGTTCACCCGACCCTTCTCGCTGGAGGTCCGCATGAGCCAAGTCCCCCCCACGCCCCCCACTCCAACCAATCCACCCACCCAAGGCGGCCCCGTGGGCGCTGGCGATCCGATGCCGGTGCGGATCGCGCTGTTGGTGTCGGCGATCTTCAACATCCTCAGCGCGGTGGGCTGGGCCTTCACGTGCTTTGGCATCATCATCAGCATCCCGCTGGTGGTGCTGGCGATCTTCGAGTTCATGCTGTTCGGCAAGCTGGGCGCGCCGCCGTATGCGCCCCATCGCGGCCGGGCGCAGGTGCTGGGCATCCTGGAGATCTGCACGCTGCTGGTGGGCAACCTGCCGTCGATGGTGTGCGGGATCCTGGTGCTGGTGTTCTTGGACAAGCTGAAGGACTAGCGGCGGCGGCGCTGTGCCACTACGAGGCCGAGCAGGACGAGCGTGCTGGCCGGGGCGGGGATGACGCGGATGGTGGCGTTGCCTTCGGTGAGGACGTCCATGAGGCTGCGGGTCTCGGCCGAGTCGCGGCTGATGTAGACCTCGAAGAGGCTCGTGTCGGTCGTAAGGTCGACGTTGAATGGCGTCGCCACGTCGGCGGGCGCGGTGTAGGTTGCGCGCCAGAACGGCAAGGGGTTGGGCTGGGGCTCCCAGGGCCCGCCTGGCGGGAAGTTGAGCTGGCCGGCCAGGATGCCTTCGACCCCCGTAGCAATGAGCGCGCCGGGGGAGGTGCCGGGGCCTGCCATAGGTTGGATGAGCGCCAGGTCGCTCCAGCCGGCATCACCGGTGGAGATCAGCAGGTCGGTTGCAACACAGCACATGAGGTACCACGGCCCGTCCCAGCCTGCGGCCAGCGTGACCGTGGTGCTCTGGCCGGGCAGGAGCGTGTCGTTCTCGATGTCGAAGACGAGTTCGGCGCGGCTGGTCTGGGCCAAGGCGGCGCTGGCGGCGAGGGCCAGCGCGGCCGCGGCGAACGTCTGGAGCGGTCTCATGGGCATGCCCTCCTGCTGGCCAGCGTACCAGATACGAACGGTTGATGCAAGGGGTTTTCGGGCGCTCAGCCTGCTCTGGTGGACGCGATGGCCCTTGAACGGGAAAGGTCGGGTCCGGATATGGGAATCGGGCCTGGCGGGCCGCCGTGGGGGTTGGGTGGGCCGCCTGCGGTCATGTTTGCGTGCTCATCGGTCATGATTGATCACTCATTGGTCATGTTTGCGTGCTCATCGGTCATGATTGATCACGCATCGGTCATGGTTGATCACTCATTTGTCATGTTTGCGTGCCCATCGGTCATGGTTGATCACGCATCGGTCATGTTTGCGTGCCCATCGGTCATGGTTGGGCACCCGTTTGTCGAGTCCGCGTGACCAATCGTGATGGTCGGGCACTCAAGCGTCGCGCCCGGGTGCCCGATGATGGTGGTCTGGTGGCCCGAGCGGGCCGGCGATTGCTCGCTGCGCTCGCCCCCCCACACCCACACCCACACCCCCTCCGATGGCGAAGACGCCGCCACCTCCCCCGCCGGGGGCGGGGGAGGGATGCGCCTACTTGCGCTTCTTGCGTTGCTTGAAGCCCTTGGGCTTGCCGCCCTTGGTGGACTTGCGGCGGGGCAGGGTGGGCATCATGTCGCCCGCGCCGGCCTGGCCGCCCGCGCCGGCGGCCATGTGGGTCATGGTGTTCATCTTGCTTCGCGCGCTCATGTCGCCCATGCTCTTGGTGAGCTGGTTGATGGTGCCGAACTGCTTGACGAGCTTGCCGACGGTGGCCTGGTCGACGCCCGCGCCGCGCGCGATGCGCTTCTTGCGCGAGTGGTCGATGAGCTTGGGCTTCTTGCGTTCCTCGGTGGTCATCGACTGGATCTGGGCCTCGACGCGGTCGAGCTCCTTGTCGTCGATGTTGATGTCCTTGAGCATGGAGCCCACGCCGGGGAGCATGCCCAGGACCTGCTTCATGGGGCCGAGCTTGCGGATGGTCTTGAGCTGCTTCAAGAAGTCGTCCATGCCCATCTCGCCGCGCATCATCTTGTTCTGCAGCTTCTCGGCTTCTTCTTCGGAGACCTCCTGCTGGGCCTTCTCGACCAGGGACACCACGTCGCCCATGCCGAGGATGCGTCCCGCGAAGCGCTCGGGGTGGAAGGGCTCGAGGGCTTCGAGCTTCTCGCCAGTACCGACGAAGCGGACGGGGGCGCCGGTGACTTCTCTGACACTGAGCGCGGCCCCACCACGCGTGTCGCTGTCGAACTTGGTGAGGATGACCCCGTCGATGCCCAGCTGCTCGTGGAAGGCCTTGGCGCTGCGCACGGCGTCCTGGCCGGTCATGGCGTCGACGACCAGGAAGATGTAGTGCGGGTTGGTGGCGGCCTTGACCTTCTTGAGCTCGCCCATGAGCTCGTCGTTGACGTGCAGGCGGCCGGCGGTGTCGAGGATGGCCACGTCGCTGCCGTTCTGCTTGGCGGCCTTGAGGCCCCGCTTGCAGACGTCCACCGCCACGCCGACTCGTTCACCATACGCGCCGATCTGGTCGAGCTCGCCATGGAAGTGGACGGGCGCACTGCCAGGAAGACTGCCGGCCTGCTGGGCGACGGTCTGGAGCTGCTCGACGGCAGCGGGTCGCTGGAGGTCGGCGGCGACGAGGGTGCTACTGAGGTCCCTCTTGCGCAGCCACGCGGCGATCTTGCCGCAGGTGGTCGTCTTGCCGCTGCCCTGGAGGCCGCACATCATGATGACCGTGGGGCCGGGGCTGACGGTGTGGATGCCCGGGTCGCTGGCCTTGCCGGGCTCGCCGCCGAGGAGGACCACGAGCCGGTCGTGGACGATCTTGATCATCTCCTCGCCGGGCTTGACGGCCTCGGTGACCTTGGTGCCCAGGGCCTCCTGGACGACCTGGTCGCAGAACTTCTCGACGACCTCCAGGGCGACGTCGGCCTCCAGCAGGCTCTCGCGGACCTGGGCCATGGCGTCGCGGACGTTCTTCTCGGAGATGGCGCCCTGGCCGCTGAGGTTGCGGAGCGCGGACTGGAAGCCTTCGGTGAGTCGTTCGAGCATGGGTGGTCCTTGATGCCTTCTTGAAGAGCGAGGGGCATTGTATGTGGCCGGAAGCCCGACCCCAAGGGGCTAGAGTCTCTCTTGATGGACCCTGCCTCCGCCTCCCCCACGGCTTCTTCCGATCCGAACCGCGTCGAGCGGCCGCTCCGCTTGGCGGCCATCGACGTGGGCAGCAACTCGATCCGCCTGCTCATCGCCGAGCGTGACGAGGAGGGCGGGTATCGGGTGCTGGACGAGGAGAAGGTCACGCCCCGGCTGGGGCACGGGCTGGCCGAGACGGGGATGATCGCGCCGGACCGGTTGGAGGAGGCCATCGGGGCGGTGGAGCGGATGAAGCAGATCGCGCTGGGCTATGGCGTGGCCGAGGTGCGGGTGATCGCGACTTCGGCCGTCAGAGAAGCCAGCAACGGGCACGAGTTCGTCGAGGGCGTGCAGCGGCTGAGCAACCTGCGGACGGAGGTCATCGGCCACGAGGACGAGGGGCGGCTGGCGCACAAGAGCGTGGCGGCGGCCTTCGACGTGCGCAAGCTGGCCTTCGCCGTGGCCGACATCGGCGGCGGGTCGACCGAGGTGGTCTTCAGCCGGGCGGGGGCGGTCGAGAAGGTGGTGGGCCTGAAGCTGGGCGCGGTGCGCGTGGCGGACATGTTCGGCGGCGGTGGCGTTGCGGAGGGCAGGGCCTTCGACGAGATGCGGCAGTACCTCAAGGGCGCCATCGAGGTGGCGGTCGGGACGATGCCCATCCGGCCCAAGGTCTTGTTCGGCACGGGCGGGACGTACGCGGCGCTGGCGTCGATCCAGCTCGCCGGCGAGGGCCAGGCCTTCGACGGCGTGCAGGGCGCCCGCCTGACGCGCGAGCAGGTGACGCGCACGCTCAAGGACGTGCGGGCGGCGCTGGCCAAGGGCCAAGGCGTGCCGGGGCTGAACAAGGACCGCCAGGACATCATCGTGCCGGGCGCGGCGATCGTCGAGGCGCTGATGAAGGCGCTGAAGGTCGACGAGTTGGTGGTGCACGACCGGGGCATCCGCGACGGGCTGATGCTGTCGATGCTCGAGGCCCACGGGGCGCCCGATGGCGCGGGCCGCGGGGCGCCGCGCATGACGCTGGGCAGCCGGGCCGAGAGCGTGCGCCGCTTCGCGCGCCAGTGCCGGTACCACGAGGCCCACAGCGAGCACGTGACGACGCTGGCGCTGGAGATCTTCGACCAGCTCGCCGAGCTGCTGCCCGAGCTGGCCGGGACGCTCGCCAAGACCAGCCCCACGCACCCGCTGGCGCTGGACGCCCAGACCGCGATGGACGCGCCCGGCCGCGCGATCCTGGAGGCGGCGGGCGTCTTGCACGACATCGGCTACCTGGTGAACCACAGCAAGCACCACAAGCACAGCTATTACATCATCGCCAACGGCGAGCTGGACGGCTTCACGCCCAGGGAGCGCGACCTGATCGCCCACATCGCGCGCTACCACCGGCGCAGCCACCCCAAGGCCAGCCACGAGGCGTACCAGGCGCTCGATGCGCACGACCGCAAGATCGTGCGGAGGCTGGCGGGCATCTTGCGGGTCGCCGACGGGCTGGACCGCACGCACACGCAGGTGGTCGAGCGGGTGGCGGTGTCGGTCGAGGCGCGTTCTTATGATGGGCAGCGGGCCGACCATCCCAATACCGCCGTCTTCACCATCGACGCGCCCAGCGACGCGAGCACGGACATCTGGGGCTCGCAGCGCAAGAGCGAGCTGTTCGCGCTGGCGTTCGGGCTGCGGTGCGCGTTCGAGGTGGGGTGAGTGACGTGCCTGGTGACGTGGCACTCGACCACCCGCGGCTCGCTTTGCCCGACCTACATGCTATGAGCTGGCGTAGGCCCGGATGAGCCTGGCGATGCCGTTCTTGTACGGCTCCGCTTCATCGCACAACACATGGCATCGGTACATGATCCCGCAGATCATCTTGGTGGGGTGAAAGACGGCGCGGCCCTTGATGTTCGAGCACAGCGAGAGCGAGTTGTTCATTCCGTCGAACTGCCTGTAGTGGGCAATGGTCCAGTACCGCGTGGGATCACGCAGGCGGATGATTTCGCCGACGAACACACCGGCCTCGCGGCAGGTGCGATCGAACGCCTCGGTAAACTCGGTTCCTGAACTCTCGCGGAGTGCCCTTTCGGCTGCGCTTCGCACATCATCGGGCCATTCCTTGGGCGACGTCACGACGAAGGGCTCGGCGGGCCTGGTTTCCATGCGCTTGACTAGCCACTTCTGGAGCGCCTTGCCGATCCGATTGCCCTCTTGCTCGGTTAGCGAAAGCGGCACGGTCTCGCCGAGTTCACGCCCCCAGCGGAGACGCTGCTCGGTGACCAGCGGCGCCACGCCCTTCAACGCGAGCTGGACCTCCTCCTTCGTCAGCCGCTCGGAGCGCACGAACTGCTCGGAGAGAAGGTCGATCATCTTCAAGACAACGCCCGGCTGTCCTTGACTCCAAGCGTGCGATAAATCTCCCGCGTCGCCTTGCTCTTGTTGAGCGTGTACAGGTGCAGGCCGGCGACCTTGTGGTCCAAGAGGTCGCGGCATTGCTCGGTGGCCCAGTGCAGGCCCACGCGGCGGATGAGGTCGGGCTCGTCGCCGGCCCTTCGCAGGGCGCGGAGCAAGGGGGCGGGGAAGCGGCTGCCGGCGGCCAGGTCGGCCATCTTGGCCATGCCCTTGGTGCTGGTGATGGGCATGATGCCCGCGACGATGGGGATCTTGATGCCCGCCAGCTCGCAGCGCTCGCGGAAGTCGTAGAAGTCGTGGTTGTCGAAGAAGAGCTGGGTGATGATGAAGTCGGCCCCGGCGTCGACTTTCGCTTTCAAATGGTCCATCTCGGTCAGGCGGTTGGGCGTGGCGGCGTGGCCCTCGGGGTAGCCGCCCACGCCGATGCCGAAGGCGCGGTCCTTGCCCAGGTGGGTGTCGCTGAACGTGCGGATGGCGCGGACGACGTCGGCGCCGTAGCGGAAGTGGGCGAAGGGGTTCTCGCCCGCGCGGCGGCCGGTGGGCTTGGCCCCGCCGTCGGGGCCGGGGCTCTGGGGTGGGTCGCCGCCCAGGGCCATGATGTTGCGCACGCCGGCCTTGGCGTAGCCCTCGAGCATGGCGTCGACTTCTTCGGGCGTGTGGCAGACGCCGGTCATGTGGGGCATGGGGTGGAGGTTGGTCTCGCGGCGGATGCGCAGGACCAGGTCTCGGGTGAGCTCGCGGGTGGAGCCGCCCGCGCCGTAGGTGACCGAGACGAAGCTGGGGCGGAGCTCTTCGAGCTCGGCGATGGCGGTGTAGAGGTTCTCGGCGGCCTCGGCGTTCTTGGGGGGGAAGAACTCGAAGCTGGCGGTGACGCCGTCGCGCTCAAAGACCTCGGTGATGTGCGGGCTGGGCTCTGCCGGGTAGGCCGATGCGGTGGGCGCGTGGCTGGTTGGGGCCGGCTGGCTGTTGGCCCTGGGAGTGTCCGGGGCCGCGCCCTGGCGGGCTGTTTTGTCGCTGTTCGTCGTGGATTGGGGCACAAAGCAGTGTATGGGGGGTGGTGGTCGATCTCGACCCGGCGGGGGGAGGCCGGGCCCCGGGCGGCGAAGACGCCCAGGCCTAGGTCGCGCAGACGCTCCGGCCTAGGCCGCGAACACGCTGGACAGGGCCACGAGCAGCACGGCGCTGATGAAGAGCAGGCCCAAGGTGGCCGCCAGGCCGGTGAAGAAGGTGCACACCAGGGCGCCCAGGGCCTTGAAGAAGCCGGTGCGCAGGGTCAAGAGGGCCAGAAGCGGGGCGTAGAGCAGGGTGAAGAGCACGTTGAAGCCCGCGGCGAGGTAGAGCGTCTCGGCGGCGGTCTGGCCGGCCTGGCCGTCGGCGAGTTGGAGCATGGCGACGACCAGCGACAGCGTGGCGGCGGCGCCCATGACGATGGCCATGCCGCGGTGGGGACGGGTGGCGAGCTTCTGAGCAGCGTGGGCGGGTTGCTTCTTGGCGACCTGCCCGGGAGCAGCCCGGCCGCAGCGGCGGCGGCGTGCGGGGGCCGGCTTTGCCTGAGTGGCGCGGGCGTCGTTCAGGTCGGGCTGATCGGCGAATTCGGCGGGTAAGGCTGGAGCGCAGGCCATGGCAAGGGTCCTTTCAGGGCGGCCCCTTGGAGCGCGGGGGCCGCCACCTCCTGATTGGGAATCGACATCGCCGGATTTTGGTCCTCCTGGGGCTCTTCGGCGGCCGGTGGCGTGAGCACCGCCGCGGCGAGCGTGAGCACGATCAGGAAGCCGCACATGTCGGTGACGGTGGTGAGGATGGGGCCGCTGGCCAGGGCGGGGTCGGTCTTGAGGCCCTTGAGCAGGAGGGGGACGCCGCCGCCGATGCACACGGCGATGACGGTGTTGGCCGCCAGCGCCGCGCCGACGACGAAGCTGAACGCCCAGTCGCCCTGGTACAGGAACGCGACCAGGCCGATGAGGACGCCCAGGACGCAGCCGTTGACGATGCCCACGCTGCACTCCTTGAAGAGCACGCGGAAGATGTCCCTGGGCCGGGTGACGCCCAGGGTGAGCTCGCGCATCGAGACCGCCACCGCCTGGTTGCCCGAGCAGCCGCTCATGTCCGAGATGATCGGCAGGGCCACGGCCAGGGCGATGAACATCTCGATCGTGTGTGAGTTCACGGCGATGATGCTGGCGGCCATGATGTTCAGGACGATGTTGATGCTCAGCCAGGCCAGGCGCCGGCGCGAGCGGAGGGTGAGGGGCATGGAGCGGAGCTCTTCGCCGCCGACGATGCCCTGGCTGGCGCGGTAGAGGTCGTCGGCGTCTTCGCGCGCCGCCTCGGCGACGGCGCTGCGCTCGACGACGCCCAGCAGGCGGCCGTTGGCGTCGACCACGGGCAGGGCGAGGAAGCCGTTGTCGTCGAAGGTGTGCTGGAGGTCCTCGAACTCGGTGGTGTCGGCGACGGCGACGGGGTCCTTGACCATGACCTGCTCGACGGGCGTGCCGCGTGGGGCCATGAGCAGTCGGCGGATGGGGATGACGCCGATGAGCGCGCCGTGGGGATCGACGACGTAGGAATACTGGATGTTGTAGTCGCGGTAGCGCTCGGCGTTCTGTTCCATGTCGGCCAGCACGTCGCGGACGGTCATGGTGTCGCGGAAGGCGAGGAACTCGGTGAGCATGAGCCCGCCGGCGGCGTCTTGCTCGTAGCTGGACAGGCGGCGGACCTCGTCGGCGATCGCGTCGGGCAGGGCGCCGAGGATGGCCTGGGCCTTGGCGTCGTCCATGGCGGCGAAGACGTCGGCGCGTTCGTCGCTGGAGAGCTCTTCGAGTATGTCAGCGGCCTTGTCGTGGTCGACGGCGCCCAGGGCCTCGATGGCCTCGGCGGCCTGGACCATGGGCAGGACCTCCAGGACCTCGGCGGCCGACTCGGCGGGCAGGAGGGCCAGGAGGCGGGCCTGCTCGTCGGCGGACATGGCGCTGACGGCGTGGACGGTCTGCTCGGTGCTGGCCTGGTCGAGCCACTGGGCGCAGACCGGGGCGTCGCCCGAGTCGACCGCGGCGTCGAGGACGGCCTCTTCGAGCTCGCGCGGGATGGTCGCGGCGGCGGAATCGGCGGCGGGCTGGGTATCTGGCGTGGGTGTCGACATGGGGCCTCCGTGCTCTCGAAAGGAACATAGCGCCCCCGTGGGCGGGCTAAGGTGGCGGCATGTGCGGGCGGTACACGTATCGGTTCACGTGGCGGCAGATCCATGAGCACCTGAGCGGCTTCGGGCTGGCGCTCGAGGCGGCGTGCGTGGCGATGGCCGGGCCGGCGGCGCGGTACAACGTGGCCCCCACCACCGACGTGCCGGTGCTGGTGGCACGCGATGGCGAGGAAGCTGGGAAGTGCATCGGCCCGCTGTCGTGCGCAATGATGCGGTGGTGGCTGGTGCCCCACTGGTCGCAGGAGCCCAGCACCAAGTACCCGATGTTTAATGCGCGCAGCGAGACGGCGGCGAGCAAGCCGGCGTTCCGGGGCCCGATGAAGTTTCGGCGGTGCGTGCTGCCGGCCAGCGGGTTCTATGAATGGAAGAAGATCGACAGCAAGACCAAGCAGCCGCACTACATCACGCGGGCCGATGGCGAGGTGCTGTACTTCGCGGGGCTGTGGGACTGCTGGCGCGACGAGCTGGAGAGCTGCACGATCCTGACGACGCCCGCCAACGCGGAGATGTCGACGGTGCACGATCGGATGCCGTGCATCCTGGAGCCCTCGGACGTTGGGGTGTGGGTGGATCCGGCGCAGCGGGATTCGGCGGCGGTGCAGGGCTTGCTGAAGCCGGCGGGCGATGGGCTGCTGGAGCTGCGGCGGGTGTCCAAGCGCGTGGGCAATGCGCGGGTGGATGGGCCCGAGTTGATCGAGCCGGTGCAAGAGTGAGGTCGCGCGGCGGATCAGCCGCCCGCGGCCATGAGGACGTAGAAGCGCCAGCCGCCGTCGGCCAGGCGGACGGCCTGGTATGCGGCGACCTGGCCCTTGGGGTAGGCGTCGTAGGCCTCGGCCATGGCCTGGCGGCGGGCGTCGCGCACGTCGGGAGCTGTTGCGGCAAAGGCGCGGTGCTCGGCGCCGTCGAGGGTCTGGACGCCGGGCTTGTACCAGTCGGGCTGGAGGCCGGGCGTGGGTTGCCGGTCGGTTGACTGCTCGGCGGTCTGCTCGGTTGTCTGCTCGGTTGTCTGCTCGGCGGTCCGCTCTACGGGTTGCTCGGCCGGTTGCTGTGTTGGGCTCTGTGGTTGGGACGCCTGGGCCGCGGGCCGCTGGGCGGTGCGCTGTTGCTGGGTTTGGGATGGCGCTTCGGTGCGTGGGGTGGGGCTGGGGAGCGGGCGCGGGGGCGGGTTGCTCGAGCAGGCGGCGAGCGTGAAGAGCATCGCCATCAGGGCGAGGGCCTTGGATGTCTGCGCGGTCGGCATGTCGCACTCCTTTGCGCGGGCCGGATCTACGAAGAAGAGTCTAAGGGGCCCCCGTTCGCGGGCGTGCTCGATGCGGTGCTCGCGTCGGGCCTGGGGGCGACGGTGGGCGTGGTGTCGAAGAGGGCCTGCTGGTCCTTGACGCTCTTGGGGCGGGTCTTGAGCATGTCCAGCTCGCGCTGCATGTCGGTGACGCTCATGAACTGGTGGTATTCGCTGGCGAAGCGGATGTAGGCGACCTCGTCGACCTCGCGCAGCCTGGCCATGACGAGCTCGCCGATGGCGCTGCTGTCGACCTCGCGTTCGTAGGTCTGGTGGATCTCTTCCTCGACGGCCTCGACGATGGCGATCTTGGCCTGCTCGGGGATGGGTCGCTTGCCGCAGGCGGCCTGGATGCCGCGGAGGATGGTGTCGGGGTCGAAGGGGACGCGGCTGCCGTCGCGCTTGACGACGGCCAGGCGCGCGTGCTGCTCGACGCGCTCGTAGGTGGTAAAGCGTCGCTCGCAGCGGTTGCAGACGCGTCGGCGGCGGATGGTGCGCCCGCTCTCGGCGGGGCGCGAGTCGATGACGCGGTCGTCGTTGTTGCCGCAGAAGGGGCAGATCACGGGGGGCGGGGCTCCACGGGTGGTGGCTGGGTGTGGGGTAGCCACGAGATGTGGAGGAGTGTAGGGGGTGTTGGGCGGAGGGCGGAATGGGGGTTTGGGGGCGGACGCGCATCGACGAGGCCGCCGATCTGGGCGAGGCCGTGCTTTCCCGGGCTGTGATTGGGGAACAACGCGAAAGCGGCGGACGGGCATTCACCCATCCGCCGCGTTGCATGAAGATCAGCGCCGGTCCTGGCTGCTTGTCTCAGCCGGCCTTGTCCTTGCCCTTGGCGGTCTGGGCGTCCTTGAGCTTCTGGGCTTGGTCGATGGTGATCGTTTCGCCGCCCGCACCGGCGCTCTCGCCGCCGATGGTGCCGAAGTTGAACACGCGCTCGTCGCTCCAGTCGCTTCGCACGTTGTTGGTCAGCTTGGTGGCCACCTGGTAGCCCACCCACTCGATGCCGCCGGGGACGTGCTCGTCGGTCCAGCTCTTCTGGCCGGTGGTGTCCATGTAGGTGAACGGCCCGACGTTCTGGCCGATGGGCTTGATGCGGCGCTGGATGACGAAGACCGAGCCCAGCCCCTTGTTGGCGTCGAAGCTGAGCACGAGCCTGCCGTTGGTCGTGCTGCGCAGGGCCAGGTTCGTGGGCACGGGCGCCTCACTGCGCGGGGTGCGCGGCCTGGGCGGATCGATCTGGGCCCGGGCGTAGACGTCCGGGTCGCTGGTGGTCTTGGCGTAGCCGTCGATGATCTCGATGCTGCCGCCGAGCATGGCGCGGGCGGCCTCCAGGGCGGTGTCCTTCTCGACTCGGGCGGCCTTCTTCTGGGCCTTGAGGTCCTTGAGTTGCTGATACTTATCATCCAGGGTGGCCGAGAGACCGGACAGGGTCGCGATCTGGGCGGCCGTGAGGCCGATATCGGGCGGGCCGCTCTGCCCGCCGGTCCAGAGGGCGACCCGATCCCGCAGCCAATCGACGAATTCTGCCTCGGCGCGAGGCACGCGTTCATTGCTCATGGTTCTATCCCCCGGCCCCGTGCGGGCCGCTTGCGATTGCGGGCCGATCTCCTGCGCCGGCCCCGATGGGTGCATCGGCGTCGCCGGGTCACGTCGTGAGCGTTCATTGGGTTCGCGCCGCGGGAATCTTGGTCCCGGTTCGGTCTGTGCGGGCTGGGCAAGCCCGGGGCGTCCGGGTGGGGGTGGTTGGGGGTGGTTGGGGGTGGCTGGGGATGTGATGGGACGCTGGGGCGTGTGGGCGCACGGGAACGGCCCGCGAGGGCGGGCCGTCTTCGCTATATGCCATCGGTCGCGCTACGGCTGGCCAGCGCTGTATCGGTCCACGAAGATCGCCGCGTCGACGGCGTCGACCTCGCCGCTGGCGTCGGCGTCGGCCCTGGGGTCGCGGGCCGCATAGAACGAATCGAACAGCAGCGCGTCGCCAGGGTCGACCATCATGTTGGCGTTCAGATCGGTGGTGAAGGTGTTGCACTGGCCGGGCGTGCCGAAGAGCGGCACGCGGTTCAGCCACACGTCGCGCTCGTCGACGGTGAGCGGTGGCGTGCCCGGCCTGTTGTGCACCAGCGTGTGGGTCGACCAGATGGGGCAGGCGTACGGGTCGGCCTGCATGTCCGGGTACAGGGCCCAGCGGTTGTCGGTGCCGGTTCCCAGGTCGTACGCGAATCCAGCGGGCCCTTGTCGGACGACGACGGCGCTGTCCACCACGTCGTAGTAACCGCCCGTGCTCGAGCCGAGCCTAGCGCGGATGACCTTCTGGTCGACCGTCGGTGACGAGAACGTGTACTCGATGTAGGCCGTGCCGCTGCGCGTGACGGCGATGGCCGGCAGGTAGCACTCGCCCGCCGCGGGCTCAGGCCCCAGATCGGTGTCGATGCGGCCCACCGCCAGCACCTCGGGCTGCCAGTCTTCCGGGTTGGCTGGGTTGATGAAGTCGTCCAGGTCGGGATCGATCACGTACCACTGGACCATGCGCTCGAGGTTCACGACGTCGTCGGCCGCGTGCACGGCGAAAACACGCGGCTCGCCCGCGGCGTCGCGCGTCAGCACGGCCGACGTGAAGTAGTCGCCCTCCACCGTCGGGGCGAACGACTTCGCGGCCGGGTACTGGAACTCGTTGGGCTGGCGGAACAGGAAGGCCCCCGACGGCGTGCCAAACGTAGCGAACTCGATGTCGTCCAGCGAGTAGCCGTCCGGCTCGCTCGCATCGACCTTGACACGCTGGCGCAGCGTCCAGTCGACGCCCGACTGGCTCGGGTCGGCGTCGAACACGCCCTTGAGGCGCAGCTTGCCCTGGGGTCCGCCGGCGAAGTCCGTGCCGTCGGTGCCGATGAGCAGCGTGACGTTGGGGTACTGCTCGTAGGGCTCCTGAACGACGTAGTTGAAGACCGACAGGTCTTGTTCAAAGCCGAATAGTGGTGAGCTAGCTTCAAGTCGGATCACAGTGATGTCCGACTCGCTCGGCCGCTCGCCGTTCAAGATGGACTTGGTTCCGCCGTCGTGCGTCCGAGGGATGATGTAGACAAGCTGGCCCTTCGCCGTCTGCGATGGAATGTCTGGCTCGTTCTCGCCGCAGCGTTGGTACTCCGTCGCCGCGACGACGATGGCCTGCTCATCGAAGCCCATAGAAGGCATGAGCAACGAAGTCTCTGCCCCAAAATGTGCCGTTGCCTCCCCCTTGTACGCATCGAGGGCGAAACCTGTCAGGTTGAACGCCGGTCGTGGTGCGGTGCCGGCGGGGCCGGTGTAATACCACCAGTTGGCCGGCGCGAAGTCCGTCAGCGAGTACGGGTCGGTCCCATCCTCGCGCTGCACGGCCACATGCAGGAATCCCTCGCACAGGAACGACCCGATCTCGGGTTGTGCGGCGCGGTCCTCGGTCATCATCATCCACAACGCGCCGCTGTGCGGGTCGAAGTCGGCCCGGGCAAAAAGCATGCTGGCGAACTGGATGCCCGTGGGCGAGGCGGGCACGAAGGGGTAGCCGGCCACGCCGGGGTCGGGCAGGTTGGTGTCGTACGTGGCCGTCGCCAGCAGGGTGGGCCCGGACGGGCTCTTGTCGAAGATGGATAGCCGGTGCGTGCCGGCCACCAGGATGCCGTCGAAGCCCACGGCGACCGATGGGGCCGTGCTCATGTCGTACAGGAACGGCGGCTGGAACGGGGCGACGTCGGTCTGGGGCGCGGTGTACGCCTTGTAACTCTGGCCGGCGGCGATGCCAGCGCAGCACAGCAACGCCATCGCGATGGGGATACGCATGTTCGGGCTCCTTCCTCATGTCCACGGATGTCTTTGCATGCAACATACCGAGATCCGCCCTGTCAAGCAAGGCAATCTGGGTGGATTCGCAAAGAATTTACAAAGCCGGTGGTTTTGGTGCAACCAGAAGGGCCCCTCCGCGTTATACACCCACATGGAACGCATAACCTTGGCCGTTGCCGTGTGGGTGTTCACCGCACCCCTTGTTCTGGGGATGCAGTGCGAGCCTCAGCGGCTGCCGCCGCCGCCCGACGTGCCACCGAGCAGTTTTGGCATCAGCACGGTGACGAACGGCCAGTTTTGGGTGATCGGAGACTCAAAGGCCCGAACGTGGTGTCCAGGCGATCCGTTCGATTGCGCGGGCGGAGCCGTGCACGTCTTCGAATGGGTCGATGGACGGCTGGAATTCCGCCAGTCCATCGTGCCGCCCGACATCGGCTTCTCCGATGACTACGGATACAGCATAGCGATGGACGACGAGAGCCTGCTGGTGAGCTGGCCGGGCGCGAGCTGGCCCGGCACCGAGATCCGCGGCGGCGCCGCCGAGTACGCCTACATCGACGGTGCGTGGCGGGAGATCGCTCGGCTCGTACCACCGGGTGGTCTTCCCTCGCCGGATCGGTACGCCGGGCTGGGCAAATTCGTGGCCTACGACGATGGCGTGGCGGTCTTGCGACCCGACGCGGCCATCTCGGCAACCGCCTTCGTGTTCGAGCGTTTGCCCGGCGGATGGTCGTTCGTCGAAATGCTCACGGCCCCCGACGGCTTGCCGGATACGGCCTTCTTTGGCGAGAATCCGACGCTGGGCGACGGCTGGCTGTTCCTGAGCGCCCGCGAGGACTCGAGCATCGACGACCGCGCAGGCTCGGTCTACGCCTACCGCCGCCAGCCCGACAACACGTTTGATTTCGTCCAGAAGCTGATCGCGCCCGACCCGCAGGCACTCGGGCGGTACGGGTTTAGCGTGGACTACGACGACGGCACGCTGGTGGTGGGCGCGTTCCTGATGGGTCGCGAGCATCCAGGGCAGGGGCTGGTGTTCGTCTACGGCCTGGAGGACGGTCGTTGGGTGCTGCAACAGGAGCTTGCCCATAGCGATGCGGATCGATCGGACGCGCTGGGATGGCTCGTGCACGTTGACGGCGAC
>JAVJRZ010000013.1:0-101304 GCA_040219675.1 Phycisphaerales bacterium
GCAGTTCTACGGTGCGTCGATGATGGTCATCGAGGACAACCACGCGCTGGTTGGCGCTATCGACGACTGGATCACCCCCGATGCGCGCGATCTGAGCGGGGCGGCGTACCTGTTCGACCTGAACTGCATTGGCTGCCCCCCCGACCTCGACGCCGACGGCGCCCTCACCATCTTCGACTTCCTGACCTACCTCAACCTCTTCCAGGACGGCGACGCCCAGGCCGACTTCGACGGCGACGGCGAGTTGACGGTCTTCGACTTCCTGGCGTATCAGACGGCCTTCGATGCCGGCTGCCCCTAGCGGGCCTCCACCCGCGCCCGCTCGGGCGTGGGCGCGTTCGTGTTTGCCGGAAGGGCCCGGAGCTGCTGCTCGATGCCGTCGGCATCGAGCCCCACCTCGGCGAGCTGGGCCTTGCGCCCGTCCTGCTTGATCCAGCGGTCGGGCATGCCGTGGCGGCGGACGGCGGCGTTCTTCAGGCCCATCTCCTCGATCGCTTCGAGCACGGCGCTGCCGAAGCCGCCCTGGAGGGTGTGCTCCTCGACGGTCAGGATGGGCACGCCCGCCTCGACCAGCTCGGCAATCAGCGAGCGGTCCACCGGCTTGGCGAAGCGGGCGTCGTAGACGGCGATGTTGAGCTCGGACGCCAGACGCTCGGCGACGTCGACGCACGCCAGGGCGGGCACGCCGAAGGCGAGGATGGCCGCGTCGGGCTTGGCGTCCGTCGACCCGGTGAGCAGGCGGGCCTTGCCCAGCTCGAAGGGCGGGCATTCGTCGGCGAAGCGGCTGGACACGTCGTCGCGCGGGTAGCGCACGCTCGAGAGGCCGCGGTCGTACTCGCGCATGAACTCGAGGCTCGCGCGCAAGCTCGGCTCGTCGATGGCGGCCATGAGCGCCGCGTCGGGGAGTGTTCTCAGCAAAGTAACATCGGCAAAGCCGTGGTGCACCGCGCCATCACCGCCGACGAGCCCGGCGCGATCGAGGCACAGCCGCACGGGCAGGCCCTGCAGCGCCGCTTCCTGGAAGGCCTGGTCGTAGGCCCGTTGCAGGAACGTGCTGTAGACCGCGAAGAAGGGCTTGTACCCGGTCTTGGCCAGGCCGGCCATCATGTCCATCGCGTGGCTCTCGCAGATGCCGGTGTCCCAGACTCGGGTCGGGTGCTTCTCCATCGCGCCCGTCACGCCCGTGCCGTCGGGCATGGCGGCCGTGCAGGCGACGACGGCGTCGTCCTTGTCCATCAGGTCGAGCAACGCGTCGCCGAAGGCGCTCGTGAAGCTGCGCCCGCCGCTCTTGACCACCACGCGGCAGCCCTCGGCCTGGAGCTCCTGGCCCTCGGCGGCGCTGAAGGGCTTGGGCGAGTGGAACGTCCGGGCGTCGCCCTCGGCGAACGCGAAGCCCTTGCCCTTGACGGTCTTGACGTGCAGCACGCAGGGGCGGTCCAGGTCCTTGACGGCCTCGAGGAACTCGATGAGCGTGGGAAGATGATGCCCGTCGATCGGGCCGACGGTGAGCAGGCCGAAGTGCTCGAACCAGGTGTTCTCGGGCGCGCCGTCCCCCACCATCGCCTTGGCGGCCTCGCCCATGCGGTGGTACGCGTCGCGCAGCGCCTCGCCGCCGGGGATGCCCTTGAGCAGCTCCTTGCCGGTGCGCTTCAGGCCCGTGTAGGTATGGCTCACGCGCACGCGGTCGAAGTGCTGGGCCAGAGCGCCCTGCGGGCCGGCGATGGACATGCCGTTGTCGTTGAGCACCACCAGCATCTGTCGCTTCAGGGTGCCGGCGTTGTTGAGCCCTTCCATCGCCACGCCGTTGACGATCGACGAGTCGCCGATGAGCGTGACCACGCGCCGGCCGTCGGGCCGCTGCTTGCTGTCGTACGCCTCGCCGTTGAGCGTGTCGCCGCGGGCCATGCCCACCGCCGTCGAGATGCCCGTGCCGGCGTGGCCGACGCTGAAGAGGTCGTACTTGCTCTCGGCCGGCTCGGGGAAGCCGGCCATGCCCTCACGCGTGCGCAGCTTGCTCAGCAGGGGCAGGCGGCCGGTGAGCAGCTTGTGCGGGTAGCACTGGTGGCCCACGTCGAAGAGCAGGCGGTCCCAGGTGAAGTCGAAGACCCGGTGCATGGCGATGGTCAGCTCGACCACGCCCAGGTTGGGGGCCAGGTGCCCGCCCGTGCGCGAGACCTGCGTGCAGATGGCCTCGCGGATCTCCGCGGCCAATTGCTCCAACTCGGCGATGGAGAGCTCGCGCAAGCACTGGGGGCCTTCGAGGGTGTCGAGCAGGGGCATGGCGAGCCTCCGAGGGACGGGCGAACCTGACCTGAATAGTTAGGCGGAACCCGATTTGTTTTCAATGATTCTTGAAAATTTGGGGTGAACCCCAGCGACGACACCGCCGTCGGGGCGGAACACCGACTCCGTTATCGGGTACGGCTGGCCAGCACCTTGGCCAGGTCGGCCAGATCGCCCGCGGCAGCGCCCAGCGGCTCGATGGCCGCCAGCGCGGCTTCCAGCAGGTTGGCAACCTCGGCCTTCGATGCCTCGACCCCCACCACGCCGGGGAAGGTGAGCTTGCCGGCGTCCGCGTCCTTACCCGTGCGCTTGCCAGCTTGTTCGGTGGATTGCTCGACGTCGATCAGGTCGTCGACCACCTGGAACATGAGCCCGAGCGCTTCGGCGTACCTCGTGATGGCCTCGAGCTTGGCCTCGCTGGCGTGCGCGGTGATGGCCCCCATGCGGCAGGCGGCCCGCAACAGGGCCCCGGTCTTCCAGCGGTGGATCAATCGCAGGCGCGCCTCGTCGCTGCGCGTGGCGGCGTCGAAGCCGCCCAGCGTGTCCAGCGTCTGCCCGTCGATCATCCGGGCGCTGGCCTCGGCCAGTTCCAGGGTCAGCCGGGCCGAGAGGGACGCCTCGGGCACGCGCCGGGCCAGCGTCCAGTACGCGGCATTGAGCATGGAATCGCCCGCCAGCAGGGCGGCGGCCTCGCCCGCGTGCACGTGCAGCGTGGGCCGGCCGCGGCGCAGGTCGTCGTCGTCCATGCAGGGCAGGTCGTCGTGCACCAGGCTGAAGGCGTGGACCAGTTCGATCGCCGCGGCGGCGGGCAGGGCCGAGGCGCCGTCGTCGCCGCAGGCCTGGGCGCACAGCAGCGTCAGGGCCGGGCGCAGCCGCTTGCCGCCGCCCAGGGCGGCATATCGGGCGGCCTCACGCATGTGGGCCGAGAGGCAGGCCTGGTCGATGATGGTCGCCATCTCGGCCTCGACCATCTCGGCCAGCGCGGCCACGCGGTCGCGGATGCGCGACTCGATCTGGCTTGTCAGGGTGGCCGCTGGATCGCCCGTCATGGTTCAACGGTACCATCTCTCCCCGATGCGGGGCGGAGGTTTGCAGTGGAAGCCCTAGCGAATGCCCTGAGGCACTGGTTCGAGGTCGGCGGGTGGGTCATGGTCCCGCTCGCGCTCGTCAGCGTGCTGGGGCTGTCCGTGGTCGTCGAGCGTGGGCTGTTCTGGGCTCGCCTGACTGGGCCAAGAGTCCGCCAGCGGACCTCTACGCTTGCCGCCATGCTGCGCCGCAGCGACTTTCCGGGCGTCGTACGCACCACGGCCGAGCGACGCGACCCGTACGCCCGCCTGGCCCGCGAATTGTCTCAGGACGCTGCAGGCCGCATCGGCGAGGCCCAGGCCCGCGAGGCCATCGAGGCCCAGCGCCTGGCCGTCGAGCGCTTCCAGGGCACGCTGAGCATCATCATCACCGCCGCCCCGATGCTGGGCATCCTGGGCACCGTCACGGGCATCATCACCAGCTTCGCGGCCATCGGCGAGGCCGACGGCGGCGACCCTCGCCTCGTCGCGGGGGGCATCGCCCAGGCGCTGTACACCACGGCCTTCGGGCTGGCCATCGCCGTCGCGGCGCTGTTCCCCTACGCCATCTTCAAGGGCCTGGCCGACCGGGCGCTCACGCGGCTGGAGCTGCTGGCGGCCTCGGCGATGGAAGGATCGAGCGCGACGAAGCAGAGCGAGGCTAGAGCCCCGTCTTCTGGCGGATGATCTTCTCGAGCTTGGCCGGTACGGGCATCACGCTCAGGCGCGACTGACGCACCAGGTCGAAGTCCTGGAAGCGCTCGTCGGCCTTGATGTCCTTGAGCGTCAGCGGCATCTTGGCCTTCTTGCCCACCGAAACGTCGAAGAGCGGGGCCTTCATCTCGCCCTTGCCATTGAGCCCGGGCTCGTCGGGGTCTTCGTAGGGGTTGGTGGCGATCTTGACTAGCCCCACGATGGCCTTGTCATCGCCCGTGTGGTAGAAGAACGCCTCGTCGCCCTTCTTCACGGCGCGCATGTGCATGCGGGCGGCGTTGTTCGCCACGCCCGTCCAAGCGGTGCGCTTGTCTTTGGCCATGTCATCCCACGAGTAATCGCCGGGCTCGGTCTTGATCAGCCATGTCGCCATGTCGCAGGATATGTGTCCAGCCAACGCAAAAGCCGCGTGGGTCGCACGCGGCTTGCAGGGAAGATCCCTTTGCACCGACCCACGAGTGGGTCAGCAAGCTCGTTGTTCGCAAGCCTGAGGGCTTACTGGGGGGCCTTGGCCAGCTCCTGGCCCTTGTCGCACTTGCCGCAGCAAGCCTCGGCGTCAACGCCGCAGGCGTCGCCGGCGCAGGCGTCGCCGCACGCGGTGGCGCAGTCGCCGGCGGCCTCGGTGGAGACAGCCTGGACGGCGGCCTCGTCCGAGCAGGTCGAGCCACAATCCTTCGCAACGGCGCTCTCGCAGCCGCCACAGTCGCTGGTGGCAGCCTCGGTGGCAACCAGCGTGGCCTCGGCGCTGTCCGGGCACAGGGCGCAGCCGCCGCAGTCGCTCTCAGTCGCAGTCGCGGTCGAAACCGCGGCAACCTCGTTGCCCGTGATCGCGCAGCTACCGCAGTCCCCGGCCATCATGCGATACCCGGCGATGCCGAGCACGGAGAGGCCGGCGATGGTGGCGATGACGATGCTGGTGGTCGAACCCTTGCGCTTCATGTGAGCTGCCTCCTCGAAAAGTTCTCGAACTCGCCGGCCGCTCTGGAGCACGGGCGAGGTGAATCCAAGCGTCTAAGCATATCCCTGTCCAGCCACGCCGCCGGACGCTTCCCCTTCAACATACCACGATCGGCCGATTTTGTTCCGGCGTTCTTTCGGTATTCTCCCTCATGCCGTCACATTGAGCAAGAGAGTCGGATAAACGTCCAATAACTCGCCTGGCCTGAATTCGCCATCCTGCTCTCCGGACGACGTTCAGTCGACCGCTCGGCCTGCCGATGACAGGGCGGGTCTGCGGCCCCCTGCGTCCGCCCGGATGGAGCCATGGCAGAGAAGAACGAACAGACCAGCGCCCACGCAGCCGACGCCACGGAGGTATCGCGTCCCAGCGACTCGGCACCGGCAACGTCCGAAAACATCGACGGCGACGTCGACGGCACGCTCTCGGCCATCGAGCGCGAACTGACGGCGCTGGTCAACCGGTGCGAACAGACCACCGCGCGGCACGCCGAGGAACTCGAGCAGCGGCAAGCCGAGATCGACCGAACGCTCCAGATCGCCCTGAAGCGGCAGGTCGAGATCGATCGCCAGTCGGCCGAACTGCGACGCCTGGCCGACGAGGTCGTGCAGGCCGAGCGTGAGCTGACCCATCGCCGCCAGACGCTCGCTGGGCGCCTGAAGCGTCGTCGCGCCCGCCTGACCGAGAACCTGACCGCCTCGATCGATGCGCACGCGAAGCGTGCGGCCGAGGAGCTCGAGGCTCGCGCCAAGGAACTGTCCAACCGCGAGGCCGAGTGCAACCGCGCCGGAGCGCAGGCCAAGGCCCAATTGGAATCGGCGCGCGCCGAGGCCGAGCGATCGCGCGAGATCCGCCAGCTCGTCGAGGAGCAGGCCTCGCTTGCGGCCGAGCACGCCAAGGCGATGGACGACCTGATCTCCAAGCGCGAGCAATCCTCGCTCGAGCTGGTGGAGCGGCTGACGGACGCCTGCGGCATGGCCGACCGTGTCCGCGACCTGAGCGAGCAGCTTCGCGAGGCCCGCCTGGAGTGCCGAGAGCTCCGCGAGCGTGCCGACCAGTACGAGCAGGCGCAACGCGGCGCGGGATCGGAACTGGATGCCGCGCGGGCCCGCATCGCCCGGCTCGAGTCGCACGTCGAATCGATCAACCGCGAGAAGCTGCTGCTCGAGCAGCGCTGGACCCGGCACGGGGAGGCTCTGGAAGCACGCGAGACGGAAGTGCGCCGCCGCGAGCGATGGATCGAGGAGCAATCCCGCCGGCTGCGTGAAGACCAGGCGGCCTGCGACAAGATGGTTCGGGATCTGGGCAAGACCCTTGGCGAGCACGATCGCATGGAGCGCCAGCGTCGGCTCGATCCGCGGACGCCGCTGGCCACCACCTCGTTGCCGCTGCCGGCCAGCGCACGTCGGCGGCCCGAGCTCAGGCTCGTGCATTGGAAGGGCAAGACGACATGAGCGATACCGAAACACATCACGAGCACGCCGCGCCGCAGCCGCCTTCGAGCGGGCTGACCGAGGACATCCGCGGGGTGATGGCCGACATCGAGCGGCGGCTGGATCGCCTGCGCGTCGCCCATGCCGACCGCGAACGCGAACGCGAGGACCTGGAGCGTCAGAGCCGCGAGGTCGAGGAGCGGGCCCGATCGCTCTCGGAGGCAGCGCGCGAGCTCGAGGAGCATCGCCGAGCGCACGAAGAGGCCCTGGAGGCTGCGCAGTCCCGGTTCGAGGAGCTCGATCGCCGCGAGGAGACAGCCCGCGAGTCGTTTGCTGAGGCCAAGGCGCGCCACGACGCCACGCGCAGCGAACTGGCCGCCCAGCGGGAGAGCATCGATGCGGCCAAAGCGGCCTTCGAGCAGGAACGCGAGGCATTCGCTGCCGAACGCGAGCGCATCTCGGCGCTCGCCGACGAGGCCCGCCAGCAGCTCTCGGACGTCGAAGAAGATCGACAGGCCCTCGAAGCGACGGCCCGCGAGCTCGACGAACGCCAGAAGGACCTGGACGACCAGGCGTCGACCATGGCCGAGCGCTGGAAGGAGCTCGAGCAGCAGAAGGCGTCGCTGGATGCGCGGGCCGAGCAACTGGCTTCGCAGGACCGCAAGCTCGCCGAGCTCAGCCGACAGGCCGCCGAGCAGCGCGAGCAGCTCTCGGGCGAGAGTTCTGACCTGGAGCAGCAGAAGCGCTGGCTCGCCGAGCAGACCAAGCAGGCCGATCTGCTTCGTGCCCGGGTGAATCAGCTCGAGGGCGAACTGGTCGAAGCCAAGCGGGCCGCGGCCCAGGCATCATCCGCCGAGTCGAGCGAGGGCCAGGCCAATCAGGCCGTGCTGCATGAACTGGAAGAGACCCGCGGCAAGCTGCGCGAGGCCGCGAGCGTCATCGCCGAGCTGCGCGAGCGGCTCGATGAAGCGTCCTTGGCACAGCCAACCGAGCCACTGACGGCCGATGCGCAGCACCTGGTGCGTCGCAAGCGCCGCCTGGAGTACGTGCGCGAATCGCTTCGTGAGGAGCAGGCCAAGGTCGCCAAGGCCAGCGCGCTGCTGCGCGAGCGCAGCGAGGCGATCGCCGCACGACCGGGAGCCGCGGCCCCGGCGCCGAAGCGCGAAGCGCCGGTCAAGGCCGGCCCGCTGGCCGGGCTGGCCAGGCTCGGGGTGGGCATGGCCGGGGTCGCGATCGCGCTGTTCGTGCTGGCCGGAGCGAGTTGGCTGGCGGCGGGCGAGGTCGCCACGCCCACGTACGCCGCGTCAGTTACCGTTGCCCACGACGCCCGCGGGCGCAGCGTGCTGCCCGAGGACCTGGCCGGCTGGCAGCGCTTCCACGAGGAGCTGATGGGTGACCCGCGGTTCTACGAGTTTGCCGCCGAGCGGATGCGCCAGCGTGGCTTGCTGGGCCTTGGCGACGCCGTCGCCGTCCGGTCGTTCGTCGAGGACTCGGTCAGTTGGGTCTCGGGGCGAGACGGCGAGCTGAAGCTAGAGATCCGCCAGCAGGGCGCCGATCGGGCCGAACGCGTCGCCGAAACGCTTGCCATCGCGCTCGTGGGCCAGGCCAACGCCGCTCGGGAGCGACGGCCTGACGGCCTGCCCAGCGTGGTCGCCCAGGAAGCAGCGGCCGAGACGCGACCGCTGACCAACGAGCGTCCGATCTACGCGGGGGGCATCCTGGCCGGCCTTGTGCTCGTCAGCGCGGGGCTTGGCGGGTTACTTTCGCGCAGGCTCGGTCGGCTGCGCGAGCAGGTCGCCGCCGAGGGCGCCACCGCGGTCGACGAGATGGGCGAGCACGAAGACCGCCGCATCAGCATCGGCTGACGCGGCTGCGGCTACGAATCGGTTTCGCTAGATCGCGGCTTCGAGCGTGAATCAGATGGTGATGGTCGTGGTGGCCATGACCTGCTTGGTTCCGCTGGCCAGGTTCACGCTGATGAGCGCCAGCTGCATGCCACTCTCGAGCACCAGGCCCTCCAGGCGCTGCGTGGTCAGCCGGCCATTCGAGGCGAACTGGTGGATCGTGCGGCCGATCTGGTTGTTGGCGTCCATCTGCACCAGGGCGTACTCGATGTTCGGCTGCGTGGGCAGGTTGCCACAGTGCAGGAAGCCCAGTTGCTTCTCCGAGAGGTGCTCCAGGGCGATCTCGATGGTGGCGGCCCGGTCGACGGGCGTGAACACGACGTCCTTGACCAGGTGCGGCCTGAGCAGCACGTCCATTGAGTCGGCGCCGTAGGCGTTGATCGCACCTTGCAGGCCGATGTTGTTCACGAATCGCTCGTTGAGCTCGTTGTACCGCACCGTGGCCTGCCAGAACGCCACGCCCAGGGCGACCGCGGCGGCCGCGCCGGAGATCGCGCCGATGCGCCAATACCGCGACACGCCGCGCGACTTGCGGAGCACGAACGGCTCGTCGGCGTCGTCTTCGGACTCCGAAGCCCGCGCCACCGCCTCGGCCAGCATGGCCTCGCGAACGGCGGAGATGACGCGCTGACGCAGTTGGGGATCGGGCGAGACATCGGGCAGCAGGCGCTCGAGGTTGGCCAGGCGGGCCTGCTCGATGCGAACGCGCTCCTGCACGGAAGGCGGGGCGGCAAGGAAAGCGGCCTCGAAGGCCTTGGCTTCGTCGGGCTCGAGCATGTCCATCGCGTCCAGGACAGCCATCTCGATCAGTTCCATCGTGTTCATGTCGTGGCTTCCTCGACCGCTCGCTCTCTCAACCGAACCAACGCCCTGCTGAGCGCGGACTTCACCGTGCCGATGGGCGTGTCCAACTCTTCGCCGATCTGGCGAAGCGTCTGCCCTCCTAGATACGCACGGATCACCACGCGCTGTTGCAGTTCGGGCAAGGACTTTACAAGCTCTAATACGTCCCGATAACGCTCGTCTTGCTCCAACCGTTTCATCTCCCCAGAACTGGTGTCTGGGGTCTGTCCACTGGCATCGCCCAGCGAGGTCGTCCGCAGGCGGGCCTGGCTGCGACGCAGGCGATCGACCAGGTGCCGGCGGCTGAGCAGCATGACCCAGGTCACCAGCGCCGCCCGCTTGGGGTCGTAGCGGTCGGCGGTCGTCCACAGCCGCACGAAGATCTCCTGGACGGCGTCCTCGGCGTCGGCCCGGGTGGGCATGGTCTGGTAGGCCATGCGGTACACGAGCGATCCGAAGCGATCGTACAAATCGCCGATGGCGGCTTCGTCACCCGACGCGACCCTGCGCATCAGGTCCAGATCGGCTTTCGGATCTCGGGGGTGCCTGGTCATGCGATCCCTGCCCAACGTGGCCTTGGCGCACGGACGAGCCCGCCCGGCGCCCCGGGGCCACCGAGAGTATTCGCATTGGGGTTCCGTCCGGTTCGATCGTGGTGTGGGAATGGGGCTTTTTGCGTATAGAAACGTATTTTGTTCGGTACTTCTGAAGTTTTGGCGTTAGCGGACAATAAATCCCTTGTGTGAACCTGTTCGATTTGTGTATACTGGAGACGTCAGGAAACAGCCGCTCTGGGGAATGCGGATGGGTGGGGAACCACAAACAATCCGGCTGAGTCGAGGCAGACTGGCGCGAAGCAGGCCCGCTCGCGGGGCTTTCACGTTGATCGACGTGATCGTCGCCATTGGCGTGATCGTGGTGCTGATCTCGCTCATGATGCCGGCGTTGACCAAGGCAACCGAGACGGCCCACCGCGTGGTCTGCTCGTCGAACGTCCGCCAGGTCGGCATCGGCATGCTGATGTACGCCGACGCCAATCAGGACTTCATCCCCCCCACCACCTTCTACGACAGCGAGCGCAACCGGGCCGAGCAGATGCTGGTGCTCCGCCTGTCGGGCGTGAGCTCGGCGCCGTTGGACTTCGATCCGGAAACGGGCGGCTGGGACGGCCTCGGACTGCTCTTCCACGGCGAGTACCTGGACAACGCGGCCTGCTACTTCTGCCCATCGCACGATGGCGCCCACCCGCTTTCGGCCTACGCCGAGAGCTTTGGTGACTCGCCGGCCGTGGTGGTCGGCAACTACCAGTACCGCGGCGCTGGCCCCGATGGCCAGCGCCGGCTGAGCCGGATCGAGCCCCGCCGCACGGCGCTGATCGCCGACGGCATGCGTCTGCGGAGCGACTACAACCACAAGGTCGGCTCGAACGTGATGCGGGCGGACCTTTCGGTCACGTGGTTCAGCGACTACGGCGGACGGATCCTCTCCAGGCTCCCCATGGAGGAATCCGGGGCTCGCTCGTCGGTCGTCATGGCCGCGTGGGACCTGATCGATCGTCAGCTCGAAGGCCCCGCGCAGAGCGGCGACGGCCCGGGCTGATCCGACGCAACCACCAGCTTTCTCCGAGTTCGAGCAAGATGCGCGGGCTGGTGCTGTTCGCGCACCCCGGCCGGCGTTGGCGTTCTATCGTCCCGGGCCTCGTGGGCGGTCGATCGGCATCGCCTGCCCGCCGTGGCACGGGCCGCCAAGAAGGAGGACACGCCATGTTCCTGAGTGACGCGAGGGGTCGGCTTCTTTCCGCGAGGGCGGCCTGGGCGATGGTTCTGGCCTTCGCAATGCTGTGGGCCATCCCGGGCGCATCGCTCGCCCAGTTGACGCCCGACCGGACCTACTACGGGTTCGGCCGCGAGATCCCCGTCAGCGTGAGCGTGCCCGACGGCCAGAGCGGAGACCCGGCGATCGTGCTGTTCGAGCCTTCGGGGGCACGCGTGGCCCGGGCCGAGGTGCTCGCCGGCCGCGTCGACCTGGCGACGTTCTTCCCGATCCTGTGGGGCCAGAACGAGCCGAGGGTGCTGTATGCGCAGCTCTTTGCGGCCGGTGACGGCGGCGAGGGCGCGCCCATCGGGCCGCCGCTGGTGATCCAGCCGCTGGTCTCCCCGCGGATGGCCACCGCGACGCGCAACGGCATCGACTGGCAGGGCGGGCAACCGATCTTCTCAGGGTTGCGGCTGTACGTCGACAAGCTCGTGAAGATGACGACGACCGAGGGCGAGATCCTGTTCCGCCTGCGCCCCGATGAGGCGCCCAACACGGTGTGGCACATCCGCCAGCTCGTGGAAGGCGGCTTCTATACCGACATCATGTTTCACCGCGTTGTCCCGATCCACCACTCGGGCAAGCCGTTCGTGATCCAGGTGGGCGACCCCACCGGCACGGGGCAGGGCGGCCCGGGTTTCTTTATCGATCTTGAGCCCAGCAGCTTGGAACACCGCTTTGGCGTCCTTTCGATGGCCCGCACGCGCGACGCCAATACCAATGGCTCCCAGTTCTTCGTCGCCCTCAGCCGCGAAGCGACGGCTGACCTCGACGCGCAGTACACCGCGTTCGGTGAGGCCGTCTCTGGCACGGACGTGATCTTGGCAATCGAGCAGACGCCCCTCGAGGATCCCACTCGCCCGCCCACGCACCCGCGTGCCGGCCGGCCGGCCAACCCGCCCCGCATCGTTTCGGCCGAGCTCGTCGACGCGCCCGCGTTCGGCACCGGGCCCGAGCCGATCACGCGGCCGGCGCCCACCGGCGAGCGCTAGAAGCGGTACGACACGCCGGCGAAGAACACGATGCTCGGGTCGGTCTCGACCCGGCTGAGCCGGTTGCCGTTGTCGTCGAGGATCTTGAACCGCCGCCAGAGCTCCGAGCCCACGCCCGCGTTGACTTCCAGGCCGGGGGCTGGTCGCCAGTCGACGCCCAGCCGAAGGTCGACCGACTTGTCCTGAAAAACGCCGCCGGGCGCGAAGCCATCGTCGTCGAGCCGGTAGTTGCGTTCGTTGTACCCGGCCCGCAGCGAGACGTCGAGCTCTTCGGTTGCCTTGTAAGTCAGCCGCGCGCCCTGGATCGTGCCCAGGCGCAGCGTCCAGCGATCGTCGAACTCGAACGTCGCGTCGATGGCCGGCAGCGGGAAGATCTCAACGCTGCCCTCCTGGGACGCGCTGGCCAGCAGCGTGGCGCCCAGGGAGATGTTCTCGGTGACCTGGTACGCGGTGCCGAAGCCCGCGCGCCAGACGATCGAGTCGCTGACGTCGGCGTTGCGTTCGCGGGCCAGGCCTATGCCACCGAGGGCGATGAGGCTCCACCGCCGGTCGAGGTTGTGATTCACGAGCACGTCGATGTTCTGGCGGTTGAAGCTGCCCGCGGGCTCGCCATCGATCGGATCGAGCCGGAAAGCGTCGTCGAAGTCGTAGAACGCGAACTCGTTGCTCAGTTGGAAGACCGCCCGCGTGCGCTGGGACGCGAGCCAGACGAGGTCAAACTCGGTCCGCGTAAGCGTGCTGGTGACCCGGCCACCGCCATCGATGTGCGGCACGTTGGTCGCATAGATGCTCTGGTCGACCGTGTACAGGAAGGTGGGCATGGGCGGCCGGGCGGCCTGAGCGGGGCTCGCGTCTTCCGCGCTCTCGGCGGGCTGGGTGGCCGAGGTCTGGTCGGCCTGCGCCTCATCGGCCGCCACATCGGTCGACGCGGGCGGGTCGGCCGGCGGAGCCTCCTGCACGGGCTGGGCCCACGCGACCCCGCTGAATGTGAGCAGGGTCGAGAGCGCGAGTGCCAAACGCATGGGCGGGCTCCTGGGGCCGAGGGACGAGGAAAGCATAGTATCCACTAATATAGCGAGCATCATCGAGGAGCCCGACATTGGGGGCAGCCATGATCTGGACCGTGCTTTGGTGGTGTGTCGGCGTGCTGGGCGGCCTGGTTGCTCTATGGCTGCTCATAGCGGCCGCGGGCCTCGATAGCCCGCGGCGTGCGCTGCGCGGCCGTGGACCGGTGTTGGCCTGTGGTGCTTGCGGGCATGAGGCGGTGGACCCGAGCCGGATCACAGCGTGCCCCGAGTGTGGAGCCTTGTACTCGACGGTGGGTCTGCTGACACCACGGGCGGCGCTGCGTTGTGGGCCCCCGCTTGTGGTCGTGGTGGCTCTTCTTCTCGTATTGGTTGGGCTCGGCTCGGCGCTTCTCGCACCGATCGCGGCACGCGCGGCCAACACCCGCACGATCGGAGCCGCCAGCGTCGAAGAGGTCCAGATCACCCACTCGTTTATCCCCACAGCCGGCTATGCCCTGGCCATCCACCAGGAGTTGCTGCGCGCCCAGCCGACGGGCACGTGGTCTCAGAACCCGCCGGTGCTCGAGGGCAGCATCCGCGTCGTGATCGTCGTAGGGGCCAATGCATCCAGCGGCATCAACCACCCCAGCAACCGGGGGCTGCCGACCTACTCGCTCGAACTGCCCTTCGAGGGCAACCACTGGCGGCTGGTCGACTCGACGCGTCAGTTGCTGGCCATGGGTGATGGAGGCGCGGGCGAGGGCATGGCCCGGTTGTTCGACGCCGGCGGCGTCGGGCCCGGCTCGGCCAGCGCGGTCGTCACCGACCCTGAGTTGGATGCCTTAGCCGAGTTGGCCGAGGCCTTCCAAACGGCCGCAGGCGGTCGGCCTTCGGGCATGGCCTTGCTGTTGCCGGCGGCCGGCGTGTCGCCCGGAGGCATGGGCACCGCCCTCTTGGGTTGCCACACCTTTCATCGGGCTGCGCCTTGGGGCATCGCGGCGGGTGTAGGGACGGCGTTCGGCCTGCTGGTGGTTGCTGCGGTGCTCCTGGCTGTCATCCGCCTGCTGCGGAAGCGGTTGATCGTCGGTCGATCACCATCGTCGCCGGGGGCCTTGGGCCCATAGGATGGCGGCCATGAGTGCTCCAGCCGCCCCAACCGCGCCCACCGATCCCGCCACGCAGGCCGACGCTCCCAGCCGGAGCGGGCCGCCGCTGCTGTCGGTGAAAGACCTCAAGACCCACTTCCCGATCCGCAGCGGCCTGCTCCAGCGGGTGACCGGCTACGTCAAGGCCGTCGACGGCGTGAGCTTCGAGCTGGGCAGGGGCGAGACGCTCGGGCTCGTGGGCGAGAGCGGCTGCGGCAAGACGACCGTGGGCCGGACGCTGCTACGGCTGATTCCCAACTCGGGCGGCTCGGTGACCTTCGAGGGCAAGGACGTCTTCAGGGCCCAGGGCGCCGAGATGAAGGCCCTGCGGCGGGACATGCAGATCATCTTCCAGGATCCCGCCGGCAGCCTGAACCCGCGCATGCGCATCGCGAGCATCGTGGGTGAGCCGCTGATCGTGCACGGCCTGGTGAAGGACCGCCGCCAGTTGCGCAAGCAGGTCGAGGAACTGCTGGTGCGCTGCGGCATGCCCGCGGCGGCGGCCGACCGCTACCCGCACGAGTTCAGCGGCGGGCAACGCCAGCGCATCGGCATCGCGCGCGCACTGGCGCTCGAGCCCAAGTTCATCGTGTGCGATGAACCCACGAGCGCGCTTGACGTGAGCATCCAGGCCCAGATCATCAACCTCTTGACCGACCTGCAGGAAGAGTTCGGGCTGAGCTATCTCTTCATCAGCCACGACATGGCGGTGATCCAGCACGTGTGCAAGCGCATCGCGGTGATGTACAAGGGCAAGATCGTCGAGACGGGCAGCCGCGACGAGATCCTCAAGAACCCCCAGCACAAGTACACGCAGAGCCTGCTGAGCGCCGTGCCCGAACCCGACCCCAGGCGCGTGAAGCAGCGCGTGATCTTCGAGGGCGGGGCGATGTAGGCATGTTCTTGCGTTTGCCGGCCCGACGGGAAGCTCGGCCAGAGCGCGCATAGGGTCACCTTGACGTCTCCGGCATTCGGCTGGAGACACATGGGAGGTTCACGCATGGAACGCAGGACAGAAGTGAAGCCCGGACTGGTTCGCACCGCATTGACCGGGATCTTCGTGGCGATGGCCGTCGCAGCCGCGGCGTGTAACACCATGGAAGGCGCGGGCAAAGATGTCGAGAAGGCCGGGGAAGCCATCGAGGACGCGGCCGACGGCTGATTCGTGCTTCGACCGGATTTTCAGCGGCCTTCGGGCCGTTTTTGCGTCTTGTTGTTGGCGTTGTTGGCGCCGAGGAACCGCGCGATGTCCTTGCGGACCAAGCCGGCCGCGGTGAACTGCCGCGCGATCGCCACGATGCCGGCGATGAACATCGTCAGCCCGAGCAGCGACATCGCCAGCCGTAGGACCGTCGCGCCCCCACCGCTTCCCCATGGCGGGCTGATGTTGAGTGCGTCGAGGATGGCGTCGATCGTCCAGGCGGTCGCCAGCGTTGCGATGGCCACCGCGGCGTTGCGCGCGAGCTTGGCCGCGCGTGCGTTGGCCGCTCGCTGGGCGATCTGGTGCAGGTAGAGCGAGCCGGCGCCGTGCTGGACGATGAACGCCAGCAGCATCGCGATGCGTACGGCGTCCCGCGCTCCGGCCAGCCAGTTGCCCAGCACGAGCATGCACGCGACCGCGGCGATGATGGCGATCGAACCATACCTGGCGATGATGGCGGCCCTGGATTGGCCCTGGCCCTCGTCTCGGGGGTCGGGCGTCGTGGCGACCCACCACCCCACGACGTAGAGGCAGCACGAGGCGAGCATGAGCCCTGTGATCACCGCGTCTTCGACCCAGGATGGGACCTGCACGCCTGCGGCGGAGATCGCCACCAGCGTAATGATGCCGCCGATCCAGGTCAGCAGCACGAGCGACACGCTCCAGCGGACCATGTGCAGGCCGCGACTGAGCGTGCGCAGGTAGCCGGTGTCGGCGAAGGCCAAGCCGTCGCCGCGGATCGACTCGGCGATGGGCGTGCCGCACTCGGGGCACGGGCCCTGCTCATCGAGGCCGGCCAGGTCGTAGCCGCAACCGACGCAGAGGATGCTGGGCCGCCAGCCGCACTCGGGGCAGGGCTGGTTGAGCGGCGCTCCGGTCAAGTCTTGTCCGCACGAGCCACAGGCACGCTGCGTCACGCTTTGCTGCAGATCCTGGTTTCGCCGTTTGCCCAAGGCCATGCCTTGATGGTATTCGGCCGCTACAGCAGCCCCTTGGCCCGCGGATAACTGCCCAGCACGGTCAGCCGGCGGCACTTGCCCTTGGCGTCTTCGACGGCGGCCGCGACGGCGTCGTCCTGCATATGGCCGGCGGCGTCGACGAAGAAGGTGTAGGTCCAGTTCTCGCGGCCGCTGGGGCGCTTCTCGATGTGCGTGAGGTTCACGCCGTGGGTGCGGAAGACGGCCAGCACGTCGGCCAGGGCGCCCGGCTCGTCGCTGGTCTCGAAGAGCATGCTGGTCTTGTCCTGACCCGTGCGACCCGTGCGCTCCCGGCTGAGGATGACGAAGCGGGTGATGTTGTTGGCCTGGTCCTGGATGGACTCGACCAGCACGCTGAGGCCATAGAGCTCCGCAGCGAGCGTGGTGCCGATTGCGGCGGTGCCCGGGCGGGCGCCGATGGCGCGGGCCTGCTCGGTTTCCTCAGAGGCCTTGATCGCCGCCCGACTCGAAGACGCCGCGGGCAGCAGCTCGGCCTTGGGGTATCGCGCGGAGAGCCAGTGCTGGCATTGGGCGAAGACCTCGGGCTTGCTGTAGATTCGCGTGATGTCCTCGGCCGGGCAGCCGGCCATGAGCGCGTGGCGGATGGCGACCTGCGCCTCGGCGTAGATCGAGACTTCGCCGGCGTGCTCGATGAAGGCGTCCAGCGTCTCGACGATGCCGCCGGCTGTGCTGTTCTCGATCGGCGCGAGCCCGTAGTCGACGTGGCCCTTGATGACCTCGTCGAAGACCGCGGCGATGCTGGTGACGGGCGCGAACTCGACGCTGGCGCCAAAGTGGGCTCGGGCGGCCAGGTGCGAGTAGCTTCCCGCGGGCCCCAGGTAGCCAATGCGTAGCGGCCGCTCGAGGGCGAAGGAGCCGGACATCAGTTGGCGGTAGATCGCCTCGATGGTCGTGTCGCTGAGCGGCCCCAGGTTGCGGGCCTTGGCCTTGTCGAGCACCATGCGCTCGCGATCGGGGGCGTAGATGGGCGTGCCGTCGGCCTGCTTGCGCTGGCCGACCTCGACGACGAGCCTGGCCCGCTCGTTGAGCAGGGCCACGAGCTTCTCGTCGGCCTCGTCGATGAGGCGGCGGAGTTCTTCGAGGGGGCGGGGCTGGTCGGGCGTGGCGTCCATGTGGGGGTTATCGGGTAGATCCGGCGACGGGTTGGGCGAAAGCGCGCACGAAAAACCCGGCACTTGGGCCGGGCTTGGCATGGAAAGGCGTGTTGCTGGCTCGCTTAGCGCTTGGAGAACTGGAAGCGGCGGCGGGCGCCGGGCTGGCCGTACTTCTTGCGCTCGACCTTGCGGGCGTCGCGGGAGAGGTAGCCCGCGTCACGCAGGGCGTCTTCCAGGCTGGGGTCGTAGTCCCGCAGGGCGCGGGCGATGCCCAAGCGGACGGCCTGGGCCTGGCCCATGTAGCCGCCGCCGTTGGCGCGGATGACGATGTCGAAGCGACCCTTGGTGCCGGTGATTTCCAGCGGGGCGTAGACGTCGGCGCGGTCGCGGTCTTCGGTGAAGTACTCGTCCACGCTCTTGAACTTCTTGCGAGTGCACTGGATCTGCACGTCTCCCTTGCCGTCCTCGCCAGCGGGCTTCATGCGTACGCGGGCCACGGCGCTCTTGCGGCGGCCCGTGCCCCACCACCAGCCGTGGCGATCGGGCGGCACGGCTTCGCGAACACGGCGGGTCATGGGCTCGCCGCCCTCGTCGGCAGCCACGGCTTCGGCCAGGGCGCTGCCGCCCAGGAGGGATGCGCCGGTCGTGGCGCCCGCGGTCGAACGCTCGTCTGCAATCTGGTCGGTCATGAGAGCTTCATCTCCACGGGCTGCTGTGCGTGATGGGGGTGCTCCTCGCCGCCGTAGACCTTGAGCTTCTTGAGCATCACGCGGCCGAGGCGGTTCTTGGGAAGCATGCGGCGGACGGCGTCCTCAACGAGGGCCTCGGGCCGGCGCTCGCGGAGCGAGCCGAAGGTCTCGACCTTCAGACCGCCCGGGAAGCCGGTGTACCGCGTGCGGACGCTCTGGGCGTCCTTGCGGCCGGTGAGCTTCACCTGGCTGGCGTTGGTGACGATGACGTAGTCGCCCGTGTCCACGTGGGGGGTGTACTCGGGGCGATGCTTACCCATGAGCACTTGGGCGATCTCGGTAGCCATGCGGCCGAGCACCTGGTCCTTGGCATCAACCAAGTGCCAGTGCTGGGGGACCTCTCCGGCCTTGGCCATATACGTTTGCCGACGCATGACGTTCTCCTGCGACCGGGGACGCCAAAAGGGCGTCGCCGGGGGCACTTCTCGTACGCCGCCTACCGGGCGGGGCGGGCGGGCCTGGCTGGTGGGCCAAGACCGCAGGATTGACCATTCGGTCCGCCGAGGGGGCTCGCGGCCACCAGCCGCCTCCGCTCGACGCGAAGAGAAGGGTAGACGGCCGGCCGGTCCCGTCAAGCCCCGAACGCCCGGGCCTGGTGCGTTGGGGGGGCAGCGGGGCGGGTTGGGTGGCCTTGGCGGGGCCTCTGGCCGATGATTGGGCGATGGATCAGCCCCCCCCGATGCCTGAGACCGCCGGATCACCGCCCACACAATCCGATGGGAGCGGTCAAGGCCGCATCGCTGATCCGGGAACGCCCAAAGCCGCCCGGCTGGCCTGGGTGATCCTCCTGATCGCACTGCCGGTGGTGGTCATCTTCCAGCAGCTCAGCGCGCATGCGACGCCGGATACTGAGCCCGACCAGATCGCCGCTCCCACCGGCGACAACGTCGAAGTCTCGACGCGGCTTGGCGCCCGGGCGAGCTTCGCGCTGGGCCAGGGCGGGGCGAGCTTCCAGCAGGAAGTCGACGACGCCGCCACGACGCCCTTGCAGCGTTTCCGGGCTGCGATCTCGGCCGGGGAGATCATCGGGCCCGAGGAGGCGGCCGATCGACTCGATGGCATCATCGACGATCTGCGATTGGCCGCTGACGAGTTCTATCCGGCCGACGATGCGAACGCCCAGGCGCGGCGGGGCCAGTTGATCGAGGATGCGGAGCTGCTGCGGCCCGTGTACGCCGAGCTGGCCGAGAGTGAGGACGCGAGGGCCGCCGAGTTGCTCGATGCGGAGGCGCTCGAGGGCCTGAAGACCCGCCACGGGTTCTTTGGCGAGCTCGTGGCGATCGCGGGGCTTTCGAAGAACGACGCCAAGCGCGTGGAGTTGCTCGACGGCGCGCTCGTGCCGTTGGTGTTCCTGGGGCTGTTCATCGGCGTCGTCGGGCTTGCCGTGTTGCTGGGCGTGGCCCTGGGCATCACGGCGCTGGTGCTGGTGGGCATGGGTTCTGTGAAGTTCACCATGCCAAGGCCCGCGCCGGGCGGCAGCGTGTATCTCGAGTCGGCGGTGCTGTTCGTGGTGTGCTTCGCTTTGCTCCAGATCGTTCAGGGTCTGGCCGCCTTGCTCGGCGAGACGGCGCTGATGATCGCGGGCATGCTCGCGTTGCCGGCGCAATGGCTGTTGTTGCTGGTACCGCTCTGGCCGCTCTTGCGCGGCACGGGCTGGCAGCGGCTGCGTGACGACCTGGGCCTTCGCGCCGGCAAGGGTGTGCTGGTGGAGATCGTCGCTGGCGTTGCCGGCTACCTCGCGCTGTTGCCCCTGGTACTGGCGGGCATGGCGCTCATGTTCGTGCTGCTGGCCGTCCAGCAGCAGCTCTTTCCCGGCGACGGCGACGCGATGGCGCCGACCAACCCCATCCTGGAACTCGTCCGCACGCTCGACCCGGTGCTGCTGATCATGCTTTTCACGCTGGCGACGATCTGGGCGCCGCTGTGTGAAGAGTTGGTGTTCCGCGGGGCGCTCTTCCGCCACATGCGGGCGCGGCTCGCGCTGCCGGTGGCGGCGGTGCTGAGCGCGATGGTCTTCGGCCTGATGCACGGGTACGCGGCGTTGCAGCTCATTCCCGTCACGATCCTGGGCTTCAACTTCGCGATGATCCGCGCCTGGCGTGGCTCGCTCATCGGCCCGATCGTGGCGCACGCGCTGAACAACGCTGTCGTGCTGGGCCTGCTGTTCGCGCTGGCGTTCGTGCTCTATGGCTAAGACCAGCCGCTAGACCAGCACGTCGACGATGCCCGCGAGCCCGAGCAGCACGCTCACCAGGCCGTTGATGGTGAAGAAGGCCATCGGGATGCCCTCAGCGCCGCGGCGGGCCAGAACGACGTGCTCGTAGGCGAGCAGCGCGAGCGCGCCGGCAACGCCGATCGCGAAGACCACACCGAAGGCGGGCCACGACAGCAGCACGCCGATCAGGCAGGTCGCCGAAGCCGCGTGCATCAGCCGGCTCAGGGCATTGGCCTTCTTCCAGCCGAAGCGGGCGGGGATGCTGCGCAGGCCCGCCTGGCGGTCGAAGTCCAGATCCTGGAGCGCGTAGATCGCGTCGAACCCCGCGACCCACAGCAGCACCATGCCGGCCAGAAGCCAGAGGGCCGCGGCGGCCAGGGCATCGATTCCCCCCACCGCGATCGCCGCCGCCAGCGGGCTGGCCGCGAGCGCGCCGCCGAGGAACACGTGGCACCACCATGTGAACCGCTTGGTGAAGGAGTAGAAGGCGATCCAGGCGAGGACGGGCACGCCGAGCAGCGCCGGCCACCAATTCCCAAAGAACACGCCGAACAGGGCGCACCCCGAGAGGAACGCGGCCGCGGATACGGCCAGTGTCACCCAGCCGACGACCGGTGGGAGCGCGCCCGCGGCGAAGACCCGGCCGCGGGTTCTCGGATTGCGAGCATCGATGCGCCGGTCGGCCATGCGATTGACGACCATGGCCCACGTGCGAGCCGCGACCATGCAGACCAGCACGAGCGCGAGCAGGCCCGCCATCGTGCCCCAGTCGATCGAGCCGCCGGAACTCCGTGGCGCAACCATGAAGGCCGCCAGCAACGCGAAGGGCAGCGCGAAGACCGAGTGGGCGAGCTTGATGTCCTTGCCGATGAGCGAAACGGCCTCAAAGAACGAGGGCGAAGCGGCGGGCGGTTCATCGGTGGTGGGCCGTGCGGGAGCATCCATTGCGTGCATGGTAGGAACCAAAGAAAAAGCGCCCGATCGACGCGGGGCCGATCGAGCGCTGGAGGTTGTCTATCCCGCCCGGCCGAGCCGGGCTATGGACGGGGCGTTAGCTGCAACCCGCGCCGAACTGGTTCTGGAACTCCAGGAAGTCGAACACGTTGAGCACGGTGTCGTTGTTGAAGTCGGCCTCGGGCCGGCCCTGATCGAAGAAGGTCTGGAAGGACAGGAAGTCGAACAGGTTCACCGTGCCATCGCGGTTGAGGTCCACGCGGCAGAACTCATCGATGCCGATGCTGTCGACGAACCATGCGTCGGCCGTGTCGGCGCCCACCGAGGTGATGCGCAGGCGGAACTGGTCGCCAGCGGCCTCGAGCGGGAGCCTGAACTCGTTGTAGATGAACTGGGTCTGGTTGGTGCCGTCGGACTGGATGGCGCCCAGCGGCTCCCAGTCGCCCGTGAACGTCGAGAAGTACTCCACGCGGAGGAACTTGCCGACCTCGACGAAGCGGTGCTGCGACCAGATGTTGACGTAGATGGGCGTCGACGAGGGCACGTCGTAGCGGGTCGTGGTGACCGAGCCATCGACCTGGAACGTCAGGGCGTTGGGGGCGCTGACGGGGTTCACCACCGAGGGCGTCACCTGGACGGCGTTGGCCTCGGCCCAGCGATCCGGATCGAGCGTGGTCCCGTCGTCGAAGGTCTCGATGAAGGGCAGCGGCTGCGGATCGGGCTCGGTCACGGCCGGGTCGATGCAGCGTGCCCGCTCAAGGAAGCTCCGCATGATCGTGCGGGACGAGCTTCCGAAGCTCGTGATAATGCCCGAGCACCCGCCGATGCCGGCGCACATGATGCGGCAACCCGAGCCCGAGCAGTGCTGGAGCGTGTTGTTGTGCCCGATCTCGTGGGCGAGGACGGCCACGCGAGCGGCCGAACCGAGGTTGCGGTACTGGTTCACGTTGTAACCCAGCGTGGTTGTGCACGTGCCGCTGAGCCACGCGACGCCGAGGACGCCGCCGGCGAAGTCGCGGCCACTGATGAGCGAGGCGGTATCGCGGCGGACGCCGGTCTGCTGCGTACGCCAGTGGTTGGTCATCTGCTGGAGCAGGCCGCCACCATCGCTGGTGGTGTAGGGGTCGGCCGAGGTCGGACGAACGATGATCGTGGTGATCTCGATCGTGGTGTCGACGTCGCGCTCGTAGATGGCCGAGACGGAGTTGACCTGCGCCTCTGCGGCCGAGATGACCGAGGCCTCCGAGCCGCGAAGCTGGAAGAACTCGAAGTCGGTATCGACCGCGAGCTCGAGCACGAGCGTTTCGTCGACGCCCGGCGCGCCGGGATCCGCCGGGGGCATCAGGCCGCCGAGCGCATCGTTGGGCGTGCCGCAGATGCCGCCGATGGCCGAGATGTCGTCTTCTTCGCGGTGAACGACGTGCAAGGCCGCGTCCATGCCCATGACCCGCTCTTTCAGCGGCTGGACGATCCAGAGATTCTCACCGTTACCGGCAAGGTCGATCACGGCCGAGAGCGAGCCCTCGAAGAACGCGGCGTTCACGGTGCTGCCGGGCATGCCCTCGATGGCGCCGCGATAGGTCGTGGGCGCCGGCGGGACGAAGCGCTTCATGGAGCCGTCCTCTTGCTGGACGAGCACCTGGAAGTCCGCAGCGCGGAGGCTGTGGGGCGCCAGGTCGAGCGTGACGACCTGGTCGCCGAGCGTGACGGTCGTGCTCAGGTCGGCGCCCAGGGCCCCGCCTTCGAACTCGAGCCGCTCGATGCTGTACTCGATGAGGTCATCGAAGTTCAGCGGCGACTGCACGCCGCCGGCGTCGCGTCCCTCTTGGGCCAGGCCGCCCTGCTGGGCCATCGCCATGGTGGTCGCGCCCAGCATGGCGCTCGCACATGCCAACGCCCTCGCGGTTCGCCCGCGAGTCCAGTTCCAGTCTTGCATAATGGTGAACCTCCCCGGATGTGTCCGCGGGCGACTTTGGGCCGCCGCAGACCGATGTCTCGAACCCAATTAGCAACCGAACAGGCAGGCCCGGTTTGGATCCGTTCGTACAATAGGGCTTAGCCGAACCTTCACGGTGGCGTTACGGCCTCTACCCAGCCCTGCGATGCCAACGTACCACGATTGGACCGCCGGTGCAAGACGGATGCACCCCTACCTCTTCGGGGTTTGCGGCCTTGGATCATTATCGGGCCTTCAGATCGGGCTTTCGCGGTTGCCCGCGTATGCTCGACGCGATGACCGAGACCAATCTCGACAGGCTGCGTTCGCTGATGAAGGTCACCAGCCAGCCGGCGATCACGATCGCCACGGCCGAGGAGGTCTATGCGCTGAATCTGGTGCGTGATGCGGCGGCCGACCAGGGCATGGCCTGCTTCCGCTGGACGCTGACCGGCGGGTTGCAGGACGCGGCCATCGAGGACCACAACGCCGTCCACGACACCGAAGCGCCCGAGAAGGCGCTCCGGCACATCACGCGGAACCGTCAGCCGGGCATCTACGTCATGCTGGACCTGGGCCACCACCTGGACGAGGTGAAGGTGTCTCGAGCGTTGCGCGAGGCGTTGTTCCGCGCCAATGAGCAGGCCCAGCTCTTCGTGCTCATCGACCATGACCGCGTCACGACCCCGGCCGTGCGGCACTATGCGGCCGAGTACGAGATCCATCCGCCGGATATCGAAGAGATCGAGCGTTTGGTGCGGACACAACTGCGCACCCACCATCGCCACGCCCCGATCGAGGTCGACGTCAAGCGCAGCGAGTGGGAGGCGATGATCCGCAACCTGCGCGGGCTGACGCGGCGACAGATCCGCAACATCGTGGCCGAGGTGGTACGCGATGACCATCGCTTCGACAGCGACGACCTGCCGCGGATCATCGCCAGCAAGCGCGAGTACGTGCAGGCCGACGGGCTCTTGGAGTTCATCGACGCCCCCACCACGCTGGATGACATCGGCGGCCTGAAGACGCTCAAGAAGTGGTTGTCCAGCCGATTGCTGACCACCGAGGCCGAAGCCGAAGAGCACGGGCTGGACTCGCCGCGCGGCGTGCTGATGCTGGGCGTTCAGGGGGCGGGTAAGAGCCTGTGCGCCAAGGCCATCAGCGCCGCGTGGAAGCGCCCGCTGCTGCGGCTGGATCCCACGGCCTTGTACGACCGCTACGTGGGCGAGAGCGAGAGCCGGCTGCGCAGCGCTCTGCGGCAGGCCGAACTCATGGCGCCCATCATCCTCTGGATCGACGAGATCGAGAAGGGCTTTGCCGCCATGGGCAGCACCAGCGGCGACGGCGGGCTCAGCCGGCGCATGTTCGGCAGCCTGCTGACGTGGATGCAGGAGCACCGCGAGCCGGTGTTCATGGTGGCTACCGCCAACGACATCGAGAGCCTGCCGCCCGAACTGATGCGCAAGGGCCGCTTCGACGAGATCTTCTTCGTCGACCTGCCCGGCGAGGAGGCCCGCCGAGCGATCCTGGAGATCCACCTGCGCAAGCGCAGGCTCGAGGCGGCGGACTTCGACATGGATCGGCTGATCGCGGTCACCGAGGGCTACAGCGGCGCCGAGATCGAGCAGGGCATCTCGGCGGCGCGGCACGAGGCGTTCGCCCGCCGCGAGAACGTGACGACCGAGAGCCTTGTCGATGTGCTCAAGGCGAGCCCGCCCTTGAGCGTGACGATGGCGGAGAAAGTCGCCCAGCTCCGCCGCTGGGCGCAGGGGCGATGCGTGATGGCCGATTAGCCCGGGCGATGCCCGCGTTGCTTAGCCGTCGACGTCGAGGCTGAACCACTGCTTGGGGCCATCCGAGTCGCGGCCGGTGCGCCAGCTCTCCAACTCATCGTCGATGAACCGGAAGAACACGGGGCGATCGTGCATCTTGCCGTAGCTCGAGCCCTCGTAGCGGTACATGCGGCGATCGCGGACCTCGTAGACCACGACGTCCCTGCCTTCGACCGTCCGCGACCCGCGGAAGACGGCCTCGGGGAAGGTCTCGGTGAACTCCGCCACCGAGGTGGTCGGGTTGAGGCGGGCCAGCCGCTCGCGCTCGACCTGGGCGAAGTCGGGCAGCGATCCGCCCTCGCGGAGGACGGTGGCCGACTCGCGCTCGCTGCTGGTCAGGCGGATCTTGCCGTCCTCGTCCTGCCCGCCACGGTTGCCGATCGCGACGACGCAGCCCTGGGCGGTCAGGACGGCGGCGGAGAGCAGCAGGATGACGGCGGCGCGAGTTCGAGAAGTGTTCGGGCGCATAGGGATCTTCCTTTCTCTAACGGGGAGGTACTCACGGACCATTGTTTATTGGAAGGCCCGCGGGTTAGTTTCAGCAAACTTCCGCGATTTCCGCAAGCCCGCTCAAACGCGGAAGATCGCACCCATCTTCTTGCCCAGCAACGCGCTGGCGCCCACCAGCGTGACGGTCAGCAGCGCCATGCCCCACACGCCCATGGCGCTGGCGATGTAGGGCCCGTCGCCCTGGCGGTTGCTGAAGGCGTAGATCGCCCGAGTGATGGGCCAGTCTTCCTGCTTCTGGGCTAGCAGCAGGCTGTCGGAGACCTCCAGCATGCTGAAGGCGAAGACCAGCAACGCGCCGGCGATGATGTTGGCCAAGATCAATGGCAGCACCACGCTGCGGATCGCACGCATCCGTGAAGCGCCCAGATTGAGCGCGGCCTCTTCCATCTCCCCGCTGGTCTGCTCCAGACCCGCCACCACCGATCGCACGATGTACGGCAGCCGACGGACGGCGTACGCCAGCACCAGCAGCGGGATGGGGTTGGGATCGACACCGACCACCGAGATGACGCCGTCGAGCGGCGCGGCGACGGTGGTGAAGCCCAGGTCGAGCGTGCCGCGGAAGGGCCAGGCCAGGCTGACCGCCACGAATCCAAACGCCATCACCAGCCCGGGCACGGCCAGGGGCATCATGCACAGGGTGTCGAGCACGCTTCGGCCGATGGCGCGCGTGCGGGCGATGAGGTAGCCCACGGTGACGCCGATGGTGACGTTGAGCGCCACGGCGAGCAACGAGTAGACGAGGCTGTTGGCGATGGACCGGAACGCCGCATCGCTGGCCAGGGCCACGCCGAAGTGGGCCATCGTCAGGCTCTTGGGCAGCACGCTCTGGTACCACTGGCCGACATCGCTGAAGCTCATGAGGATGACGCCGATGTGCGGCGCGACGGCCAGCACCGTGACCACCAGGAACAGGCCCGAGGCGAGCCAGCCGCGGACGCCCTTGAGCGCGACCTCGCTGCCCGCGCGGGTGGCGCGCGTGCTCATGGCGTAGCCGCGCCGGCCGAAGGCGAGCTTGCCGGCCGCGTACGCCGCCAGCGACGCGGCGAGCATCACGAAGGTGAGCGCGTAGGGCCTGGCCGAACCCTCGACCTCGCTGAGGCCGTAGAAGATCTGCACCGCCGTCACGCGGTTGTAGTCGAACATGAGCGGCGTGCCGAGTTCGGTGAACGCCCAGATGAAGACGATGGTGCCGCCGGCGAACAGGCCGGGGCGGATGAGCGGCAGCGTGATGCGCGTGAAGCGGCGCCAGGGCCCGGCCCCGAGGTTCTCGGCCGCCTCGTTCATGGCCGGGTCGAGGTTGGCCAAGGCTGCGGTAGCGTTGAGATAGAGGATGGGGTAGAGGTGCAGCGCCTGGACGATGATGACGCCCAGGGCCTTGGCCTCGCCCATGACGTCCCACTGGGTGCCCAGCAGCGTGTTGATCATGCCCTCGCGGCCCATGATCGCGCGGAAGCCGATGGCTCCGACGAACGGCGGCAAGATGAGCGGCACCAGAACCAGCGCACTGAACACGCCCTTGAACGGGAACCTGTGCCGCGCGCTCAGCAGCGCCAGCGGGATGGCGATGAGCGCGCTGAGCAGCGTCGTGCCCACGGCGATGCCGAACGCGTTGGTCAGGCCCTCGAGCGTCGACGGATCGCGGAAGACGCGGAGCACGTGCGTGAGGGTCCATCCACCCGCGCCGCCGGGATCTTCGGCAAAGCCGCCGCGGATGGTCAGGATGATCGGGTAGATCAGCGACAGCCCGAGGAACGCCACGAGCAGCACCACCAGGGCCTGCTCGATGAACCTTCTGAGCGTCAGGGCGTGCATGGGTTCAGGCCTCGCTACCGGCGCCCTTCAGGGCGGGCCCGAGGGTCAGGATCGTCTCTCTGCCACGATCGAACGAGGCCAGGTGGGCCTTCAGGTCGTCCATGGTGACGGCGTCGACCTCGGCCAGCCGATCCTCGAGGGTCCGGCATCGGCCCAGCTTGCGGTAGTCATTGGCCAGAGCACCGGCGCGGGCGGCGGTCGACTCGCCACCGAAGACCAACCGGCTCTTGAGCCCGACCCTGGCCCGCTCGAACTCCTCGGGCGTTGGCCCGCCTTCGGCCGTCGCCAGGCGGTCGAGTTCGGCCCGCAAGACCTCGAGGGACTCGTGGGCCCGCTCGGGGGTGGTTCCGACATAAGCGGTCAGCCAGCCCATCGCCTGCTCGGGGGTGTAGCCGGCATGGACGGCGTAGCACAGACCCCGCTTCTCGCGCACCTCGGTGAAGAGCCGGCCCGACATGCCGCCGCTGAGGATGGCCGCGGCCAGGCGTTCGCACGCGGCGGCGGGCGTGCCGTCACCGGGCGCTTCGCGGACGACCACGATCTGGACCTGGGCGCTGTCGTCCTCGACATGGGACACGCCGCGCTCGGGCTGGCCGGTCGCGTCGGGGAAGCTCGCCGATCCGGTCCACCCGGCCAACGCGGCATTGAACGTGTCTTCGACCTGGGTGGGGTCGATGGCGCCGGCCACGGCGATGATGCTGCCCTTTGGGACGTAGCGATCCTTATGGAACGCGACGGCGTCGGCGTGGGTGCAGGCCTCGAGACCCGCACGGGTTCCGTAGGTGGAGCGGTTCAGCGGCGGGGGCAGGTGCCGCGCCATGGCCTCGACGCCCGCCCATTCCTGCGGGTCGTCGGCCAGCGCGTCCAACTCTTGGATCGCCAGGCTCTGCGAGGGCGCGAAGGCGTCCTGGGCCATGGCTGGCCGGACGATCATGTCGGACAGCAGCGGCACGGCGCGATCGAGGTCTTGCCCGACGAAGGTGGCCGAGAGCCGGGCCGTGCGCACGCCGGCCTCCAGGCTCCGGCTGACACCGCACGAGTCGAGCGCGTCGGCGTGCTGTCGGCTGTTGCGCTCGCCCGCGCCGCGCTGGAGCATCTCGGCGACGATGCCGCTGAGGCCAAGGCGGCTCTCGGGCTCGGCCGACGCGCCGGCGGGGACGGTCCAACTCAGGGCGCAGCTCTCCACGCCCGCCATCGGCTCGACCAACAACACGGCGCCGCACTCGAGTTCTCGGATCTTGATGCCCATGTGGATCGGAGTTTAGCGGACCGTCGCGGGCCGGGCTTGGGGCCCTATGCCCCGCAGGAACGCCCCAATCGTCACCCCGCCGGACGGTGGCCGGGGGGCGTGGGCGGATCGGGGTGCTGGTGAACCGATGCTCCCAGGCGGGGATAGAGGATCGCGATGTCGGATGGACGTTCCAAGCTGCGTCGGACGGTGGACGTGGTGGCTCTGGGCCTGTGCCTGGTTGTCGCCACGCTGGTCGTCGTGCAGCAGACTCGGACCGAGTCGGTGGAGAACGTGGTCACGCAGACGGAGTTGGCCCTGGCCCGGTTCCACTCGGTGCTCAAGGTCCAGGCGACCACCCGCGGCGTGGCGGTCAATGGGCGCGGCTGGCCCAACACCATCGAGGGCGCCTGGTTCGGTGACGAGCCGCCGCTGAACCACCTGCTGACCGGAGATCGCGCCTGGGTCGAGATCGCGCCCGAGGACGATGCCGACCGTGATCATCCGGCGGACCCCGTCGCGTTCGACCTGGAAGGGCGCAAGGCGGCCAGCTTCTGGTACAACCCGTATCGCGGGGTGGTACGCGCAAGAGTTGCGCCCCAGATCAGCGAAGAGGCGACGCTTGAACTGTACAACCGGGTGAACGGGGTGTTCCTGACCACGCTGGCGCCCGAAGGCGGGCTGCGCAACGCCGAGCGTGAACGCAACGACGCCGAGCGCGTGCGCGAGATGGCCGAACGGGTGCGCAAGATGGCCGAGTCGACGGGGGTCATCGCCGCGCCGGACGAGATCGTGACGGTTCGCAGGGTCGATCCGGACGGTGAGGGCAACGCGCAAGCGCCTGCGGCTGGCGCGGACGAGCCCGCTTCGGACCCCACGCCGGTACGACTGGATGAGCCGGGGCCAAAGGCCGATGAACCCGCCGGGGAGCCCCAGAAAACGCCCCCGCAGGGCCGCTAGGGCCGTTTTCGTACCGCTCGCGTGGTGCGGCGATCATGGTGTGCCGGGCGTGATGCCCAGCACGTCGGCCATGGTGTACATGCCCGGCTGCTGCCGTACGAGCCACTCGGCGGCGCGGAGCGCTCCGTGCGCGAACAGGTCTCTGGAGTGGGCCCGATGCACGATCTCCAGGGTCTCTTCGGGGCCATCGAAGCGGACCATGTGTTCGCCCGTGATCGCGCCCGATCGGACCGACACGACCTGTGTCGGTGTCGGCTCGGAGGGGCCTTCGAACGCCCGGTCGAGCTGGATTCGGATCGCGTGCGCCGTGCCCGAGGGCGCGTCGACCTTGCCCTCTCGGTGCCATTCGACGATCGAGGGCGAAAAATTTTTGCCCAGCGCGCAAAAGATTTTTTGGGCCATCTCGATGAGCACGACGCAGCCGACAGAGGTGTTCGGCGCAACGAGCACCGGAACGCTCGACGCCAGGCCATCCAGGGCCCTGCGCTGCGCCTCTTGGAAGCCCGTCGTGCCCGCGAGCATCGGAATCCGACGCTCCTGAGCCAGCTCGACGCTGCGTTCGATCGCCGCAAAATTCGAGAAATCAACGAGTATTTCCGGCTTCTTCTGTTCGAGTGCGGCCGCGGCGGCGTGCGGTCGGTCGAGATCGACGCACGCGGCGATGCGGAAGCGCGCGTCGTCGCGCGCCATCGCGGCGATACGCGTGCCGATGCGTCCGGAAGCGCCCACGAGGATGATGTTGGTGGCCTGCGACATGGTCCTGACACTCCCTTCGAGCCGGCTGCGCGGGCTCAAAAAAATGTGGACGAAACAGAAACTTCTAGTAGACTACTCAAGCCGTATGGGGAACAGACCCGATACACGCAGCGCGCGCCCTTTGTCTGTGGAAGTGCTCGGCTGGTGAAACGGCGCGTGCTGGAACCAAGTTGAAGCCGGGCACGAGAGCAGGAGTATGCTCATGGCGAAGAAAGCCGCGAGGAAGAAGGCCACCCGTAAAACGGCCACCCGCAAGACCGCCGCTCGCAAGACGGCCAAGAAGGCCGCTAGCAAGAAGGCGACCCGCAAGACCGCCGCTCGCAAGACCACCCGCAAGGCGGCGCCCCGCAAGACGGCTCGCAAGAAGGCGACCCGTCGCACCGTCCGGCGCTAAGCCGCGGTGACGGGGGCGGCGCCCCCGTGCCAAACACATCACACCGCCTTTCGCGGCGATCGGGATCGCACCCGTTCGCCGCTTTCGCTGCGCCATCGGGCAACCTCGCGCGGCGACCTTGCAACAATCATGCCACGGGAGAGCATGCCATGGGTGAGCCCCAGCACGATGAACAGTTCGAGGCCAGGCGACGGCTGCTGGCCCATCTCGCCGGCATGCTCGTGTGCGACGATGGCGCAGAGCCGGCCCGGCTGGTCGTGGCCGATGCCGGCGGCTCCGTAACGCTGCCGATGCACCGCGATCTGGACGAGGCCGGGCACTGGTCCTTCGCCGCCCCGCAGGAGCTGGACCCGGCGATCGAGCTCTCCCTCGAGCCGCTGGACCCAAGCGCCCACGAGTTGCCCGAGCCCGACGAGATTGAGGCCGACCGCTGGCTGGCCTACCACGGCTCGACACCGCCCAAGTGTCGCTTGGTGTCGCTTGGTGTCGCCTTCGCGCGCTACGCCAGCGAGGATGGACGCACCCGCGTGGCCGAGGACGTGCTCATGCCCAATCCGCTGCGGACCCAAGTGCCAATGCTGTGCAAGTTGCTCAACGCCGACAAGGCGAGTCTGGGGAACGCGTGCGCCCGGCTGACGGGCGTGCGGCCCGAGTCGCCGGTCGTGGTGGGCGTGGACGAATGGGGTGTGCACGTGCGGGCGGCGTTTGATGTGCTGCGGTTGCCGTTCAGCGAGCCGGCGATGGATGGTCCGTCCGCCCAGCGGGCGTTTGGGGAGGTGCTTGGTGGGTGAGCAGCCGAACACGATCCGAGAGGCTCACGCGCACGTGCTTGCGCATGGTCGATCGATGGAGATGGTGCAACTGGCCGAGTGCGAGAGCGCGGCGGAGATGCTCGACGCCATCGCCGAGGTCGCCGGGGAGCGCGACATTGTGCTCGCGCATGGCGCCAGGCCCGAGGCCTGGGCCGAACCGGGCTGGCCCACGCTCGAGGCGCTCGACGCGGCCGGCAGTGAGGCCATGGTGGCGATCTGGTGCTTCGACTACCACGCGATGATGGTCAACGCTCGCACCCTCGCGAAGCTGGGCCTGAGCGACCGCAGCCCCGACCCGGCCGGCGGGCAACTCGGCCGCACCAGGAGCGGTTCGCTCTCGGGCGTGCTGTACGAATCCGCCGCCGGCATGGCCTGGCGTGCGCTCGAACCGAAGGACATCGACGAGAAGTCGCTATCGCGGGCGGTCGAGGATCTGGCCGCCCACGGGTTCGTGGAGATCCACGACCTGAAGGCCCAGCCCGGGCTTGGTGCGGCGCTTGATCGAGTGGGCGGCGCGTTGCGTTTGCGGCTGTATCCACTCGTTGAGGACCTGCCCGACGCGCTGGCAACGCGCGATTCCTGGCAGAGCGATCGTGTCACGCTCGCCGGTGGCAAGATCTTCGTCGACGGCACGCTCAACAGCCGCACGGCGTGGATGCTCCACCCCTTCGCCGACGGTCGGCCCGAGCACCCATCGGGCATGCAGCTCATGAGCGACAAGCAGATCGAGGACGCGATCCGCCTGTGCACAGGCGAGGGCCTGCAACTGGCCGCCCACGCCATCGGCGATGCGGCGGCGCGGGCCGTGCTCGACGCGGCCGAGCGGGTGCGGGCGCCGCGGGGGGCGGTGCGGATCGAGCACGCCGAGGTGATCGACGAGGCCGACGTGCCGCGGTTCGCCGAGCTTGGCGTCATCGCCAGCGTGCAGCCGTGCCACTTGCTGTATGACATCGAGGCTCTGCGGCGGGCCTGCCCCGATCGGCTCGACCGCGTGCTGCCGCTGCGGGAACTGATCGACAGCGGCATGAAGCCCAGCCGCGACATCCTCTTCGGCAGCGACACTCCAATCGTGCGGCCCAACCCCGAGGACTCGATCCTCGCGGCGACGAATCGCGGGCGGGCGGACATGGCCCTTGCGGACGGCATCGCGCCCGGCCAGGCGATCGGCGAGGCCGAGGCGTGGGCGTGCTTCGACGCGGACGCGTGAGGCCCCTGCGCAATCTTTTTGGTCGGATCAGCATGTCTCGGACGAGGGCCGGTGGCCGCGTCGGGACGCCTGATGCCCGAGGCGCACGCCCGATAAGCCGAACCTGGTAGCGATAATGTATTGATCTTCGCCGCGTGTCCTGGTATTTTGAGGAACGTGGGCGGCGAGCGCCGCCCAAAGCGTGGAGAGAGTCGCAGGCAACTGCGAGCAAGCCGGGCCCATCAGGAAAGCCGGCTCGGCAGGGGGTTACGAATCATGTTGATGTTGCAGCGAAGCGCTTCGATCGCGGGCGTTGTGGGCTTGGCATTGGCCGTTGCACCGGTGGCCACGGCGCAGGACGTGGTTCTGGACTTCAACCAGGCCCTGCTGGACGCCATCGCGGACACCTCTACGCCACCGCCCGCGGCGACGAGGGCCATGGCGATCGTGCACGTGGCGGTACACGACGCCGTGGTCGGCATCGACCGGCGGCACGAGGCGTTCCTCGTCGAGACGAACCCGCCGCTGGCCTCGATAGAGGCCGCCGCCGCCCAGGCCGCCTTCGAAACACTGGTAGCCTTGTTCCCATCGCGAGAGGTGGAGTTCCGCACCGTCCTCGATGCCGCGCTGGCGGCCTTGCCCGCGGGCCCCGCCCGAGATGCTGGCGTCGCGCACGGCTCGGCGGTGGCTGCCTCTGTTTTGGCTGACCGGGCGACCGACGGCTTCGATGCGACCAGCCCGTACGAACCCACGGCCATTCCCGGGCGCTGGCGACCGACGCCGCCGGACTTCACCCCACCACTGCTGCCGCAGTGGGCTTCGCTTCGTCCCTTCGCGATGACCTCGCCCGACCAGTTCCGGCCCGTGCCACCGCTGGACATCACCACACCCGAGTACGCGCGCTCGCTCGCCGAGGTGCAGGAGATCGGCAAGGTCGACAGCGCCACGCGGACGGCCGACCAGACGGAGATCGCCATCATCTGGGAGGGCGGGGCCGGCACGGTGACGCCTCCGGGCCACTGGAACGCTATCGCCCGGACCATCGCCGCGCAGGAGGGCAACGGCCTGATCGACAACGCGCGGCTCCTGGGGCGCCTGAACGTGACGCTTGCTGATGCGGCGATCTGTAGCTGGGAGTGCAAGTATGGCACCGACTACTGGCGTCCGGTCACGGCCATCCGCGAGGCCGATACCGATGGCAACCCGCTGACGGTGCAGGACCCTACGTGGCTGCCGCTGCTGCCCACCCCGCCGTTCCCCACCTATACGAGCGGGCACAGCACCTTCTCGGGCTCGGGCTCGACGGCCATCGCCCGGTTCTTCGGGCGTGACGACTTCAACTTCACCTTCGAGGCCGAGGGCCTGAGCCGCGACTTTACGAGCCTCAGCGAGGCGGCCGACGAGGCGGGCATCAGCCGCATTTATGGCGGCATCCACTACGACTTTGACAACATCGAGGGCCTGAGCAGCGGCCGAGCGCTGGGCAACTACATCGCCGACGGCTTCTTCGCCAAGCGCTGCCGTGCGGACTTGGACGGCGACGGCGCCCTGACGCTCTTCGACGCGCTGGCGTTCCAGAACGCGTACGAGACGGGTGCCGCCGCGGCGGACTTCACCAGCGATGGCGAACTCACGGTCGCGGATTACCTGCGCTTCATCGACGACTTTACGGCGGGCTGCCCCTAAGCCTCGGATCGTTGGGCTGGGGGGTGCGGCTGCTAGCATAACGCGTGCCTCCCCGCCCCTTCGAGATCGTCAGCAGCTTCAAGCCCATGGGCGACCAGCCCTCGGCGATCGATGCGCTCACGAAGCGGCTTTCCTCGGGGGCCGACGCCGCCGTGCTGCTGGGGGCCACCGGCACGGGCAAGACCTTCACCATGGCCAACGTGGTGCAGCGGCTGGGCAAGCCCACGCTGATCATCAGCCACAACAAGACGCTGGCGGCCCAGCTCTACGAGGAGCTGCGCGAGTTCCTGCCGCACAACAGCGTGAACTACTTCGTCAGCTACTACGACTACTACCAGCCCGAGGCGTACATCCCCCAGCGGGACATCTACATCGAGAAGGATGCCAGCCGCAACGAAGACCTCGACCAGCTCAGGCTTGCCGCGACGAGCAACATCCTCAGCCGCCGCGACACCGTCGTGGTCGCCAGCGTGTCGTGCATCTTCGGCTTGGGCTCCCCCGAGGCGTACGGCGACAAGGTCCTGACGTTCAGCAGGGGCGGGCGCGTAGACCGGCGGCAGCTCTTTGCCAGCCTGACGGCGATGCAGTACCAGCGCAGCGATTACGAGTTCAGCCGCGGACGATTCCGGGCCCGCGGGGACGTGATCGAGGTGTGGCCGGCGTCGGAGAAGTTCGGCGTGCGGCTGGACCTGTTCGGGGATGAACTGGACCGCATCGAGCTGATCAACCCAACCAGCGGAGAAGTCCTGGCCGAGGAGGATACGTTCCACCTGTTCCCGGCCGTGCACTACGTGCTTCCCGAGGAGCAGCTCGAGAGCATCTGCGACGACATCAGCCGAGAGCTGGACTCGCGCGTGCTCGAGTTGCGCAGCGAGGGCAAGCTGCTGGAGGCTCAGCGGCTGCTCGCCCGGACGAAGTACGACCTCGATCTGCTCCGCGAGACGGGGACCTGCCCCGGCGTGGAGAACTACAGCCGCTTCTTCGACGGCCGCATGCCCGGCGAGCGGCCCTTTACGCTGATGGACTACTTCGATTATGCTCCGCGCGAGAGTGATGACGAGGCGACGATGCGTTCGCGGCCGGCGACCGAGGACCAACTCATACAACGCGACGACGAGCGACGCGCGAAGCGGCCCAACATCGACGACTGGCTGGTCATCATCGACGAGAGCCACGTGACGCTGCCGCAGGTGCGGGCCATGTTCAACGGTGACCGGATGCGCAAGGAGACGCTGGTCGAGCATGGCTTCCGGCTCAGCAGCGCCCTGGACAACCGGCCGATGCGATTCGAGGAGTTCGAGCGGATGGCGCCGCAGCTCCTGTTCGTCAGCGCAACGCCCGGGCCTTACGAGCTGGAGCGCACCGGGGGCGAGATCGCCGAGCAGGTGATCCGACCGACTGGATTGCTCGATCCGCAGGTCGAGGTCAAGCCCGCGGGCGGGCAGGTGCCCGACCTGCTCGAGGAGTGCAAGGCCGTGGTGGCGCGCGGCGAACGCGTGCTGGTGACCGCGCTGACCAAGCGGCTGTGCGAGGATCTGGCGAGTTATCTCGACCAGAACGGGCTGAAAACGCGGTACCTGCACAGCGACATCGAGACGCTCGAACGCCTGGAGATCATCACCGATCTGCGCGAGGGCGCCTTCGACGTGCTGGTGGGCGTGAACTTGCTCCGGGAGGGCCTCGACCTACCGGAAGTCTCGCTGGTGGCGATCCTCGACGCCGACAAGGAGGGCTTCCTCCGCAGCCCGACGAGCCTGATCCAGCTCATGGGCCGGGCGGCTCGGAACGTCAACGGGCGGGTGGTCATGTACGCCGACACCATGACCCCGGCGATGAAGAACGCCATCGACGAGACCGATCGCCGCCGCGAGAAGCAGACCGCCTACAACCAGAAGATGGGCATCACGCCCGAGACCGTGCGCAAGCAGATCCGCCGGGGCATCGAGATGCAGCTCCGGGCCCGCAAGACCGCCCGCGAGGCCGCCGGTAGCGCCGAAGAGGCCTTCGACATAGCCGAGCTCTTGCGGGAACTCGAGGCGGAGATGCTCGAGGCGGCCCAGTCGCTGGAGTTTGAGAAGGCCGCCCGATTGCGCGACCAGGCGCGGAAGCTCAAGGAACGCATCGCCCAGGGCGACACGGCCAAGGTGCGGCGCAGCGAACTGGACGAGGGCAAGAAGACCAAGCGCCAACGCCGCGGAAAGGCCGGCAAGCCGGGCACGCCTGGCAGCAAGCCCACCCGGCGCAAGAAGCGGACGAGCTAGGCTGAACGCTCCATGAAGACCAAAGAGAAGCTCAAGACCTACTTCCTCGGCTTCGGCATCGGCCTGATCCTGGTCGGGCTGATGATGTACATGCGATGGATGTTCGTGCAGAGCCAGCCGCCACCCCAGGGCCAGCAGCAGCAACAGCTGGCGCCCTAGCCGCGCAGCGCCGTCAAGGCCTCGGGTAACTCCTCGGCCAGGTCCATCGGCGTGAGCCCCGCGCTGGCGTGGTGGTGCTCACGCCAAAGCTTCGCGGCGTGGGCGTGGCCGACGACCGCGCAGCGGGCGATCTCGAACAGCGTGAGGCGACCGTCGTCGGGCAAATGCCTGCCTTGACCACCGAGCTTCGAACGTGCCAGTTCATGGGCGACGGGCCGGGCATACTGGGCGACCAGCCCGCCGATGAGGCCGGCCAGCACGTCTCCCGTGCCGCCGGTGGCCAGGGCCGAGTCTGCGGTGTCGTCGCTCCATGTCCGCAAGCCATCGCTGACCACGGTGCGCGCCCCCTTGAGCACAACCACGCAGCCCAGACGCTGGGCGAGTTGCTCAGCAGCCGACGGGCGAGTGGCGTCGTCGGTGGCGTTCGTGTCCATAGCGAGCGCCTCGGCCAGGCGCGCAAACTCACCGGGATGGGGCGTGATGATGGCCGGCGCGTGGAAGTCGAGGGCGAGCTGGGGCGTGCCGGCCAGCTCGTTGAGCGCGTCGGCGTCGACGATCACGGGCGTGAGCCTCTGCTGCACGGCACGCAGGGCGAGCGCGGCGGGCCCGGGCCCTCGGCCGAGCCCCGGGCCGATGACCACGGCGTCGGCCTCTTCGAAGATGGTATCGAGGATGGCCACCGACTCGCTGGCGAGCAAGGCGCCTCCCGCATCGGTCGGCAGGGCCCGGCCCGTGGCGTGCGAGGCGATGGCCAGGGCCTCGTTGATGACGCCGTCGGGGCTCACGAGCTGCACCAGCCCCGCGCCGGCGCGCGTAGCGGCGTGGGCGGCTAAGGCCGGCGCGCCGATCATGCGTGTCTTTGCCAAGGCGCAGCCGCCGACAACCGCGACGAGGCCGAAGTCGCCCTTGTGGCCGGTGGTCTTGCGGCTCGGCAGCCGGGGCGGTGGAAGGTTGACCATTAGCGGGCTGCCTCCACCTGGATGCTGATCGTACCCAGCGTGGGCGCGAGGCCGGCCCACAGGTCGTCGGCGTTGGAGCCATCGGAGAGCGAGAGCGCGATCTGCACGGCGTGGCGTGGTCGGCGGCGTTGCGTCGCGTCCAGGTCGAGCCAACGCTCGCCCGCATCGTGGCCGATCAACGCCTGCGTCCACACGTGATACACAAACGCCGGCTCGGCGCCCGGCCCGCCGGGCTCGTAGATCAGGCCCGCCACCAGCCGCGAGGGGATATCGCCGGCCCGCAGCATCGCCGCCAGCAGCGTGGCGTGCTCGGTGCAGTCGCCGCGCCGCTCGCGCGCGACCGTCGCGGCACTGGCGAGCGCGACGTCCAGGGTCTTCGCCGTGATGTAGCGATGGACGAAGGCACGCATCGCCTCGGCCCGGGCCGCATCGCTGCCCGAGGGCGGGACGACGCCCATGGCCCGCACGGCCAGCTCGCGCACGAGGTCGTCATTCGCCTCGAGCAGGTCGGTTGAGCGCAGGAGCGCCATGCGCTCATCGCCGCTTATCTGCACGACATCACTCGCGCGATCAAGATCGATCGTCACGCGCACGGCCCCGTCGCCCAGCCGCTCGGCGGTCTGCACGGTCGTGCTGAGGTTGGGCGTCTGCTCGCCGCCGCGGAGGATGAAGACCGCCGTGCGCACGCGCTCGTGCCCACGGATGGCCCGCGAAACCAAGACGCGTGTGGCATCGATCAGGTCGGGCGGCCTGGCCAGGGCCTGCCGAGCGGTGGCCTCGTCGCTGAGGATGATCTCCTGGGACACCGCGCCGATGGATGTCTTGGCACGCACAAGGTCGCCGTGGCCATCGAGCCACTCGTGGACGACCCGGTCCTCGTCGCCGCGGCGTGTCTGGAAGCGCGTGGCATCGACCGGCCCGACGGCCAGATCCAGCGTGTCCGAGCTCACGCGCTCGCGCATCGTGGGCACGGGCTCCAGCCCGCTCAGCGGATCGACCACGCGCGTGCTGATGCTTGCGTCGCCCGCGGCGATGCGCTCGGCCAGGTACGCGCGCTCGGCCGCCGGCCCGACGTACACCCCCGTGGGTGCGGGCACGGTCGACCGCTGCTGGCTGCGCTCGACGGTGACGTTCTCGCCCTCGAAGCGCCAGACGACGACCTCGCGTTGGCCGCCCTCGACCGTGCGCTGCATGGACACCACGTTACCCCCGCAGCGTTCGACGACCTCGCTCTGGAAGGCGGTGACCACGACCGAGCCCTGCCGCCCCACCGCCACGCGCATGGCGGTCCTGGTCGTGATCAGCTCGCCCGCCTCGCGCCGCTCGATGGTCATCCAGCCCGCGGGCTGGCCCTGGAGCTCGACGACGTACCATCGCGTCTGCGCGAGGGCGCCCGTCGCGATCGCCAGGACGAGGCCCACCATGGCCAGCAGTCGGTGCATGGGGAATGGTAGTGGCTTCCCTGCGTCGTAGCGGGTTCTACGGTTGCTCGTGATCGACACGCACTGCCATCTCACGTTCCCCCAGTTCCAGGGCCGCGTCGACGAGGAGCTGGCCGAGGCCGCCCGCCGCGGCGTCACCGGCTGCATCACCATCAGCACGACGCCGATGAACGCGCTCGAGTGCCTGAACCTGGCCACTGCGTACTCGAACGTCTGGAGCAGTGCGGGCGTGCACCCGCTGTACGCGGCCGAGGGCCCGTTCGATCTCACGCCGCTGAAGCACTGCATCGCCCAGGAACGCTGCGTGGCGTGGGGCGAGATAGGGCTGGACAACCACTACAGCGACCCTCCGCGTTCGCTGCAAGAGCCCGTGCTCATGCAGCAGCTCGCGCTGATCCGCGAGACGGACACGCTCGAGCGGGGCAAGCCAAGGCCCGGGGCCAACAAGCCCATCGTGATCCACTGCCGAGAGGCGTTCGACGACCTGATCCCGATCTTGCGCGAGAGCGGCATCGCCGGCGAGCGGTTCGTCTTTCACTGCTTCACGGCGGGGCCACAGGAAGCCAAGCAAGTCCTTGACTTCGGCGCCATGCTCAGCTTCACCGGCGTGGCGACGTACAACAATGCAAAGGAAGTGATGGAGGCCGCGGTGCTGACGCCCGCCGACCGCCTCATGGTCGAAACCGACGCGCCCTACCTGAGCCCCCAGCCCGTGCGCGGGCAACGGCCGTGCCGGCCGTGGATGGTGTCGCTCACGGCGAAGCTGATTGCGCAGGCCCGGGGCGAACCGCTCCAAGACTTTGAACGCGCGACGGACGCGAATGCGCGCCGGTTCTTTGGTATCGATCTGCCCAACGCCTGAAGCGCCAGGAACGCGCCTGTGCGCAGATCGCGTGAAGTTTTGGTGCCGCGGCCGCCCGGGTTCGCAACCGTCCTGGCCCCCGTGATATCTTGGAGGATGACGCACCAAGATCCCACCCGTCGAAACGTCCTTGCCGGCGGCCTGCTCGCCGGAGCCGCCCTCTCGGCCGCACCCATCTTCGGCACGGCCCGCGCCGCGCAAGACCTTGGTCGACCGCGCCGCGTGCTGCGCCTGGCCCACCTGACCGACACGCACGTGCAGCCCGAGCGGGCCGGGGCCGAGGGCTTTGCCGCCTGCCTCCAGCACGTCCAGAGCCAGCCGCAGGCGCCGGGCCTGGTCCTCTTCGGCGGGGACAATCTCATGAACGTCGACGGCGACGGCGGCCGCGAGCGAGCGCCGGTGCAACTGGAGACCTGGAACGCCGTGGTGAAGAACGAGCTGTCCACGCCCGCCCGTTGCGTCATCGGCAACCACGACATCCTGGCGCTGGACCCCGCCGACGGCAAGAAATGGGCCACCGACGCCTTCGGGCTCGACAACCGCTACTACCACTTCGACCAGGCCGGCTGGCGCTTCATCGTGCTCGAGAGCACGAGCCCCAACGTGCTTCGGGGCGGCGGCGGCGGTTACAAGGGCCTGCTCGACGACGAGCAGTTCGACTGGCTCGACCGCACGCTGCGCGACACGCCGGCCACCATGCCCGTGTGCATCACCAGCCACATCCCGATCCTCGCGGCGTGCGCCTACTTCGACGGCGAGAACGAGAAATCCGGCGACTGGCGCGTGCCGGGCGCGTGGATGCACCTGGACGCCCGCAAGCTCAAGGACCTGTTCCAGAGGCACCAGAACCCGCAGGGCACGAGCAAGGTCCGCCTGTGCCTGAGCGGGCACATCCACCTGGCCGACGTGGTCGAGTACCTGGGCGTGACCTACGCCTGCAACGGCGCGGTCTCGGGCGGCTGGTGGGGCGGGCCGTACCAGGAGTTCGAGCCCGGGTACGCCCTGGTCGACCTCTTCGAGGACGGCTCTTCGAGCGTCGAGTTCGTGACGTACGGGTGGACGCCCCGGCCCTGATGCGCCCGGCGGGCCTTGGGCGCACGACAACGCCCGCGCCCATGGGAAGCGGCGCGGGCGTTGCCTGCCCCGTGGGACCGGACTGGTCTGGATCAGGCGGCGTCGGTTTCGGGCGTAGGCGCAGTCGAGGGGGTCTTGGCCGCCAACGGCCCGCCCTGGCTGCCCTGGGTGCCGAAGTTGGCCTGGGCGACCGAGCTCCACGGGCTGGCCTGGCCGTTACTCAGCCGGGCGCGCACGCGGTAGGTTGCGCGGCGCACGCCCACGGGCACGGCCTGGTCGAGGTACTTCTTCTCGCCGGTGAAGTCGACGATGACCCAGGCGCCCTCGGCGCCGTCCAGGCCGGTGATGGAGCGCTGCACCTCGTACTGGGCGCCGCCGCCGGCGGCGACCTCCCACTCGAAGAGCACCGCGCCGTCGCTCTGCGTGACGGTCTCGCGCACGGTGGGCGCGGGCGGCGCGGGGCGCTCCCCGCCCTTCTTGGGCTCGGCGAAGCCCGCGCGGGCCCAGACGCCCGGGTCCTTGGTGGCCCGGCCGAACTTGTCGATGATGCCCATGTAGCTGCCCAGCAGCAGGAGCGCTTCGTCGAAGGCCTCGTCCTTGAGGCGCGTGGCCGACTCGGCGGCCTCGATCGCGGCGACCTGCGTCCCCAGCCGATCCTCGACCAGTGTGACGGCGGCGTCGAACTCGTCGGCCTGGAGCTGGGTGAGGCCGATGTTCGGCACCCCCGCCTGGCCGCCCTTCCATGTGTTGGCCCGAGCCCGCATCCAGGGAATGAGGTCGCCCTGGCGGCCCGGATAGCGCGATGATGTCGGCATGTCTGCATCTCCGAAACGTGTTTCCCGGCGCCCGCCCCGCGTGACTCTGCGAGGCCGACCAACGCCGGCAGACAGGTTTTCGGGCGGTTCGGAGGGGCACTTCAGTCCGAGTTGGCGGATCAGGTGAAGATTTTCGGGTCGTGCGAGGCCGCCCCATGGAAAAACCGGCCAGCGAGGCCGGTTTTCTGGATCTACGAGGCAAAGGGTTTTTTCCGAGGACGCCCCCGGTTCAGGGGCAGCCGGCGTCGAAGGCGTTCTGGAATGCCAGGAAGTCGAACAGCGTCAACTCACCATCGCCGTCGAAGTCGGCGATGGGGTCGCCGGTGTCGAACAGGTTCTGGAACTCGAGGAAATCGAAGATGGTCAACTCGCCGTCGCCGTCGAGGTCGGCAGCACAGGCAGATGGGCCCCCGCATTGGTTCAGCAGCACGCTCACATCGGTATCGTTGATGTTCGCCGCCACAATATCCTTATCACCGTCCCCATCGAGGTCGCCGGTGGAAACATCGACAGCGCCCTGCCCCAAGCCGAACAGCACTTGTGGGGCAAACGTGCCGTCTCCGGAGTTCAGAAGCACGCTCAACGAACCCAACGCCGCGTTCGCTACCGCGAGATCGCCATCGCCATCCGCATCGAGATCGGCCACGGCAACGGCTTGGGGCGCCACATCAACCGGAAAGCGAGCATCGGGTGCGAAGGTCCCATCGCCGTCATTGAGAAGAACGCTGACGTCACTGTCTCCCTCGTTGGTGACGGCGAGGTCGATATCGCCGTCGCCATCGAGGTCACCCATGGCGACCGACCCGGAGAAGCTGCCGGTGTCGTAGAGCACTTGCGAAGCAAAGCTGCCGTCGCCGTTGTTGAGATACACGCCAACACTCCCGGGCGAGTCGTAGTTCGAGACGGCGAGGTCGCCATAGCCGTCGCCGTCCAGATCGCCAATCGCAACCGAGTAGGGGCTTCGGACGGCGGCATAGAGCACGTGGTCCGCGAACGTGCCGTCGCCGTCATTCAGCAGCACGCTGATGTCGTTGCTCCCTGAGTTAGCCATCGCGATGTCGATATCACCATCGCCGTCCAGATCACCGGTCGCTACGGACCAGGGGCTGCCTCCGACGCCGTACTTCACCTCGGGGGCAAACGTGCCGTCCCCGCGATTGAGCAGCACGCTGGCCTCGCCCCGAAACGAGTCGGTGACGACGAGATCAGCGCTGCCATCGCCGTCGAGATCGGCGATTGCCACGGACACGGGGCGGCGACCCGCGCGGTACGAAACACCGGCCGCGAACGTGCCGTCTCCGTGATTGAGCAGCACGGTGACGTCGTCGCTCTGGGAGTTGGTGACGGCCAGATCGGCGTTGCCATCACCGTCCAGGTCCCCGATCGCAACGCTCGTGGCGCCGAAGGTATCGCCGTAGCGCACCTGGGGCGCGAAGATCTCGGCGGGGTCGCAGGTCTGGGCGTGGGCGCTCGCGGCCACGACGCTGGCGGCCAGGGCGCTCACTCGGGCGGTCGGCGTGATGCTCATGGTTGTCTTGTCCTCTCTCTTCGTTGGCCTGGCTGGTCTCATCAGCCCGCGGGCTCCCACACCACCGCGATGTCCACGTCGATGCACCAGCCCGGCCGCACGCGGCCGCCGATGACCTCGACCAGGAAGGACGCTTTGTGCTGGTTGGGCACGCGCTGGACGCGTCGCACACGGATCTCCGTCCCCAGCGGCACGCCCGCCGCATCGCGCGCTGTGCCCCGCTTGAATGTGGCGTAGACGGCCGCGGGCGTTGGCCGAACGCCCCTGGGCGCATCGACGTGGAACGTGTAACCTGTCGCGCTTGGCGAGGTCTGGATGTCGACAACGTGCTGATGCGTTCGGGGATTGCGGATGCAATCTCCGATCTTGTCAGTCAGCGTGGTGACCTGAGGGCGTCGACCAAGGCGTTCATTCCACTTTCGCAGCAGATCGTTCTCGTCTTCGAGCGAGTCGATGTCCAGCTTGGCTTTGTCGAGCTGCGTCTCGAGCTGGAGAACTTCTGTCGACTTGATGGGAAGCGGGATCCACGGCGAGCCGTGGCTGGTCCGGACGTCCACCATCAGCGGTTCGTTCTGCGGGTTCTCGATCCGCAGTGCCCGCCCGTCGCCGTGCTCGAGTGACTCAAAAGCCAACTCGATCTCTTCGCCGTCGACCGAGATGCTCTTGACATCGATCTCGGGCGGATCGCCCTGCAGCATGTCGTACCGCACGCTCAAGACGGCGTAGCCGTCTCGCACCGCTTCGACGCGCAGCATGACACGGCCGTGGCGTTTCCCGGTATCCCGCCCGAGACAAGCCACAAAGTCCTTGTACGTCGCGCTATCACCCATCTCGGCGATGGCGACACGCTCGATCAGCATGCGGTGGGCGCCCTTGTCAAGCATGTCAAGCACGCGTCGCTGCTCCTTTCGGAACTTCTGCTCGTCGTAGTTGGCGTCCACCATGCCCTTCACGTACGCCCTGGGCGAGATGAGCCTGAACTTGGAGTCCAGCGAGCCCGATCGGTAATCGTCGCGGATGGTCTGCCAGTCCATGCTGTACAAGCGTCGCAACTCCTCGATGGACTGCTCGATTTTCTCGCGCGACTCGGCCCGGCGGAACATCTCAAGCCCCGCCAGGCAGGCCTCGTACCGGTCGCGCAGCATCTGCGCGTCCGACTGGGCGCGGGCCGACGATGCCGCAACGACGCTGGCGAGCAGGACCAGCAGCACGATGAGCGTTGACTGGATTCGAAGCGTGGGTGGTGTGGACGCGGACCATGCCATGGGGGACCTCCTTGCCGGGGCTGGGCGCGCCCCATGCGCGCCTGTGGAAGCCAAGGTACCCCAAGTCGCGGCCCCGCGCCAATAACCCCAGAGGGTGGTCCGCACCAATCTTCACGAATCCGGCGAGCCATCACTCATGAACCGCCGCAGCAGCTCCACGTGGTCGCCCACGCCGAAGTGGCGGTAGACCTCGCGGATGTGGGCCTTGGCGGTGTTCTCGCTGATGCCCAGGTGCTCGGCGATGCGGGGCCGCTTCCAGCCCTGCATCAGCAGGCCGAAGACCGTGCGCAGGCGCGGGGTCAGGTCGCTGACGCTGCGGCCAAACCCTTGCAGGCCAGAACCTTCTGAACCAGAACCTCCTGGACCAGGCCCTTCCAGGCCGGCGGCCTCGGCCTCGGGCAGCCCGGCCCGGTGCAGCCAGGGGATCTCGGTGACGACGATGTGCAGCAGGTGCCGGTCGCGCTCGGTAAAGCCGGCCTGGCCCGTCGCCCGGTGCAGGCCCACGCCGCTGATCAGGTGCCCGCGCCCCCGCTCGCCGGCGATGGGCACGATGCCGTAGAGGAACTCGTCCAGGCCCATGGGCCGGCGGTAGCGCTGCCAGTGCGGGCCGTACCAGGTCTCGTCATCGGGCACCAGGTCGACGCGGCGGAAGCTGACCGGCCGGCCCAGGGCGACGCGCTCGGCCATCGGGGCGTGGTCGGGCGGGGGCAGGGCCGCGTCCTGGGTGGCCTCGAAGACCAGGCCGAGCTGCCGCTCGGTGAACCCCCCGTGGTGGCACAAGACCGCCATCGGCTCGCCGCCGGGGTCGAAGCGGCTGACCACCCACATCCAGGCGTCGGCGTCCAGCAGCTCGCACAGCCCGTCCATGAGCCGGGTCTTCTTGGCCAGGGCGTCGCCGGGCAGGTCGGCGACCTCGCCCAGCAGGGCGATGATCGCCCGCACGTCGGCCTCGGCCAGGGGCGGCTGGGTCGCAGGGTCCGTGTCAGTCATCCCGAATCCTCCGATGCGATGGCCCGGGCATCCATCGGCCCGGCGGCCCGGCGGCCGACAGACGCGGCGTTCCCCAGAACGCTCACGGCACGCCGCCAGCCACCCGCGGAACGCCCACGCTTGTGTGCAGCATTCCCCCGGCGGCGTGCGGCGTGCCGCGGGCCATCGCAGGCGTTCCGCCGGCCACCCCGGGCGCTCCGGAAACGCTCCCGGGCGTTCGGGAAACGGTTCCAGGCGTTCCCGACGCCGTCCCGGGAACTCCCAAGATCATCCCGGGAAGCGCAACACCTGCGCCCCGCCCCCGCTCACGCCGCGCCAGGGCGGTTTTTCGGGGTTATCGCGTACGGATTCTGGATGGAGGACGGGGTGTTCGGATTTTTGGATTTTGGGTGGGGCATGCCGGCAGGCCTCGTCGACGGGACGCGCAGCATCTGCCAGGGTTGAGCGCCCCGCCCGAGCGGTTGATGGCCAGGGCGAACACGTCCCAATCGGGGTAGGCCAGGCCGGTGATGCCCGAGGTCGCCGACACGGGCGTGGTGTTGTCGTCGGCGTACAGCAAGAGCTGCGTGGTGGTGGGCGACTGGCCGCCCACCACGACCGAGACGCAGTGCCACGCGTCGAGCGTGAGGTCGGCGCTCGTGACCGCCAGCGAGGTATTGCCGCGTAGCGTCGCGCGCAGGCGCACGCCCGAGGTGGCCGGCTCGATGGCCTCGAGGACGAGGTCGTTCGTACCAGCGCCCGCCTCGCCAAACCACCAGATGGTCCACGCCTCGCTGGCGCCCGGCGCGCTCGACAGGCGCACCCACAGGGATACCGAAACCGGGCGATCGGTTAGCCGCTGGCCCGAGTCGAACGTGGCCTCCAACGCCTGGGGATCGTTTGGGCTATCCGGGTCGAACTTGACACTCATGCTCCACGCTCCCGTTCTGATCGCTCAGCAGCCATCCTCGAACTGGTTGAAGAACGCCAGGAAGTCGAAGACGTCCAAGCGCCCGTCGTAAAACACGTCGGCCGCCGGATCGCCAGCGTCGAACAGGTTCTGGAACGCTACAAAGTCGAAGATCGTCAGGTCGCCATCGCTGTCGAAGTCGGCCTTGCACGACAGAATCCATCGCAGCTGGTTGGCGGCTACATCCGCTCCCGACTGCCAGTTATCCCACTGTTGGCCGTTGATGACCACACGACCATCGCGACCGATCGCGACAGCGGGCGGGCCGTCGATCCCAAAGTACCCGACCGCGAACGTGCCGGGAGCGAGCACGAGGCTGTCGCCATAGTCCGGTGGATACCGCTCATCCTTCAGACCGATGAAGCCGCCACCCCCCCCCGTATTCCAGAGCGGATGAGCCGGAGTGGGCACAAGAATGGGTTGGAGCGGCAATTCCAGATCCACTGCCCCATCGATTCCAAGCAGGCCGTGCCAATACGACGGCAGGTTCTCCAGGTCTGCCATCTGGAAGTGCAGCGTCCCGCCACGGTCGACGTGCGCTTCGAGCTCCTGGTAGATCGGAAACTCGAACAACGGCAGGAACCGATTGAGCGTCTGCACCACCACCAGGTCCCACTCCTGGCTGCGCAGCTTGAACAAGAAGTCCTCGGCTCCGACCCCCGACTCGAAGTCGATCTCCAGATCGCGCAGCGCCGTACCGATCGGGTTCGTCGCCGGACCGCCGATGGCCACGAGCACCTCGTGCGCGCTCGCGTTCGTACCACCAAAGGCCATCGCGGCCAACACCACCATCCATCGCTTCATCGCAAGCTCCTCCTTTGCTCAGCAGCCGTCCTGGAACTGATTGAAGAACGCCAGGAAGTCGAAGACGTCCAACCGCCCGTCGTAGAACACGTCGGCCCGCGGGTCGCCCGCGTCGAAGAGGTTCTGGAACTCGAAGAAGTCGAACACCGTCAGGTCGCTATCGCCGTCGAGGTCCGCCGGGCAGGACAGCAGCCATGCCAGTTCGGTGGCGATAGTGCCGGAAGATCCGAGCGAGGGAGCCCAGTTATCCCATTGTGACCCATTCACGAGGACCCGACCATTCACGGATAACACCGCAGCCGTGGGGCCTGACACATCAAACGTTCTCGTGACAAAGGAATTCGATTTGGGCATCAAGGTGTCACCGTAATCCGGACTCAGGCCTTCGCTTCGAGCACCAACAAAGCCAGCCCCGGCAACGGACGGGTGTGGGGGAATAGGCGCACGCAGGTCGTGCAGCGGCAGCTCCAACTCCACCGCCGCCTCGAGCCCCAGCAGGTCGAGGTAGCGGTCCGACGCCCGATCGAGCTCGGCCATCTGGAAGTGCAGCTTCCCGCCGCTGGCCACGTGATCTTCCAGCTCGGTCAGGATCGCGTCTTCCAGGTCCGGCTGGAACAGGTCGATCGAACGCACGATGACCAGGTCAAACCGGAGCGAGCGCAGCTCGTCGAGGAAGTCGTCCTGACGCACCGTGACCGTGGTCACGTCCTGCAGCCCCAGGTCGAGGATCGCCCCGGTGAAGTACGGGAACTCGAAGTCGCCGAACTGGCCCAGCAGGACGCGCTGGGCCGACGCCAGCGGCACGGAGGCCAGCAGCACGAACATTGCGAGCCAGGTCGTTCGGTGTTTCATCGCTCGATCCTCCCCGATCGCTCACGCGAACCGGTACATGAAGCCGACCTTCTGGGCGATCAGGCCGTCGGAATACGGGGGCCGCACGCATCGCAGCTCCACGATCATGTGGGCGTACCCCAGGGCGTCCACCATCAGCACCGGGCCGGCCTGGCTGGGCACGCTTGTGGGGTGGCCGGCCACCCGGAACCCAGGAAACATGGCCCGGTCGACCTGCACGCCTCCTTTGCCGCTCGGGCCGGGTCACGCCGAAGGCCCACCCGCCGGACCTCCCGACGCACGACCCCGGTGCTCCCCATCTATAACACGATTCGGGCCCAGACGTTGCCAAGAACTCATGTGAAGATTGCGACACCCCCGCATCTGGGGGGTGTGCCGGGGCCGAGGAGCTCGCTCACGCCGCGGCGAGGGCGTGCCAGGCGTCGTCGCAACGGCGCGGCGGTGAATCGGAGCCGTGCGATGTTCGTAGCCCGCCAGCGGGGGGGCGCAGGAAACTTCCCTGGAACGCCGCCAGGGCGGCTGCGCGGCGGTCTTGGTCCAGCTGCATTGCGACGCGGCCCTTTGGCCCGCGAACGTCCGCGGTCGGCAAGAGGCCCCGAGCCGGCATCCGGGCCCACGGCGGCGGCTCGGCGACGCTCGGGCGCCGGCCGCCATCGCCCGCGCAGCGCCCGGCCATGCTGGCGGACGGCTCGCCAACGCTGGGGGTTCGTCCCGGCGGGCTCGCGCGCGGCTGGCCCACGCTGGGCGGCGGCCGCCCAACGCTCGAACACCGTTCCCCAACGCTCGCACGCCGGCGACCAACGCTCGGACACCGTTTCCCAACGCTCGGAGATCGTTCCCAAGCGTTGGGAAACGATTTCTCTGTGCGCAACACTTGCGCCCCACCCCCGCTCACGCCGCGCCAGGGCGGTTTTTCGGGGTTATCGCGTACGGATTCTGGATGGAGGACGGGGTGTTCGGGTTTTTGGGGTTTGGGTGGGTCGTGCAGGCAGGCCTCGTCGACGGGACGCGCAGCATCTGCCGGCGTTGAGCGGCCCGGGCCGCGGCGGCCACGCCCACCAAAGCCGGCCGGCCGAAGGACCGATACCCATGGCATGACCGAGCACCAGACCGAGCGCCAGACCGAGCGCACCGCCGCCCCCACGACCGCCGACGCTCCCACCGGCCTCCACCAGGCCGGCACCAAGAGCCAGCCGGCCACCTACACCCTGAAGGAAGCGTGCGCCCTGGTCGGCCTGACCGCCGATGCGTGGCGCAATTGGCAGAAGCGCGGGCTGCTGCCCGAGGGCACGATCGGCCGAGGCGGTGAGCACAACCGCCCGGTCCGGCTCTTTACCCAGGCCGAGGTCGACGCCGCCCGCGCGGCGGTGGAGCGCAGCGGGCTGGCGACGCCCGAGCACACGATTCACTACGACCAGGTCGTCCAGATGCTGGGCATCTCCAAGTCGCGCATGTACGAGATGCTCAAGAGCGGCCGCTTCCCGCAAGGCCGCTGGGCCCCGCCCGCCAAGGGCAACGGCCGCGGCAACCGCCGCAAGATGTTCACCCCCGCCGAGGTGCAGCAGGCCCGCGCGGCGCTGGCCGAGTTCATGAACCAGGGGCCCACGATCGATGGTGAGCCGGCCATCACGCTCACCGACGCCGCCGCGAGCCTGGGCCTCAGCCGCGCCCAGTGGTACGCGTGGCAGCAGAAGGGCTGGGCGCCCATGGGCACGCCGCGCACGTGGCCGGGCTCCATGGGCAAGGAGCAGGTGTTCACCAGGGCGCAGATCGACGAGCTGCGGTCCTCGCTCGAGCGCGGCGAGCACCCGGGCGCCGCCCACATCGCCACGCCGCGGCACACGCTCACCCAGCAGGAGGCCGCGCGGCAGGCGGGCGTGGGCGACCACGCGTGGCACGAGCTGAAACAGCGCGGGCTCGTGCCCGAGGGACGCTGGGGGCAGAACCCCGAGGGCTCGGGCAAGGCGGGCCGCGGCAAGGCGGGCGGCGCGCGCAAGCTGTACACGCCCGAGGACGTCCAGGCGCTCAAGGCGGCCATGGCGCAGCTCGAGGCCGAGCGGCGGCCGACCATCGACGGCACGCCCGCGCTGACCGTGCGCGAGGCCTGCGAGAAGATCAACATCTCCATCCCGCTGTGGTACCTGTGGCAGCGCAAGGGCTGGCTGCCCGAGGCCCACCAGACATCGCGCAACGCCGGCGGCCAGCCGATCAACCTGTACACGCCCGAGCAGATCGAGGCACTGAAGGCCGCCATCGACCGCGGCGAGCACCCGGGCGCGCAGGGCCGCGGCACGGCCGAGCACACCATCACCCGCGCCAAGGCGGCGAAGATGCTGGGCATCACCGCGTCGATGTGGTCGACCTGGGAGAAGGAAGGCATCGTGCCCAAGGGCGTGCAGCCGCCGCTCTCGCCCACGCTGGGCACCGGCGGCAGCAAGCACGTGTGGACGCCCGCGCAGGTGGAAGAAGTGCGGGCCAAGGCCACCGAGCTGGGCATCCTCGAGCCCCCCGCCACGCCCGAGCACACGCTGACGCGCGCCGAGGCCTGCAAGCTGGCGGGCATCTCCCAGGAGATGTGGACCTACTGGTGCCGCCGCGGCGTGATCCCCAGGGGATGCCGCAAGTCGCCGGGCAAGGGCGGGGGCACCGGCGGCTTCCGGCGGATGCACTCGCTCGAGGAGGTCCGTCAGGCGAGGGCGGCGCTCGACGAAATCGGCTTCGGTCGCACGGCCAACGCGACCGAGGCCCACACGCTGACCCAGCGCCAGGTAGCCACACTGCTTGGCGTGGAGGTCGCGGCGATCCAGAACTGGGAGAAGCGCGGACTGATACCCATGGGTGCCTGGGGCCGCGGCAAGAAGGGACCATCGCTGCGCAAGCTCTACACGCCCCAGCAGGTCGAAGAAGCCCGCGAGGCGCTCAGGACCCAGGGCATCTGCTGCTTCGCCCGCGCGACCGACGAGCACACCTACACCCGCCAACAGGCGGCACGGTTCATCGGCGTGCCGTTCTCGACGTGGTCGCACTGGGAGCAGCAGGGCCGCACCCCCATCGGCGCGTGGGGCAGCAACCCCAGCAATCGCGGGCGCTGCAAGATGTACACGCGCGCGGAGCTCGAGGCCTTCGCCGGGGAACTGGCCCGGCTGCACAAGCCCTACCCCGATCCGGATCGCCCGGGCGTGGTCCGCGTGCCGATCCGAAGCTGGAAGAAGCGCATGGAGGCGCTCATCGACGCCAAGGACCTGCACCTGATCGAGGGCAAGCACTGGAACTACTCCGAGCGCGGCGATCAATACGAGACCAGAGGCGTGGTCATCCTGTCGACCACGCGTGGGCGGCAGACCCCACTCAAGCAGATCATCGCCGGCGTCCGCGGCTCGAGATGGCGCATCCGCCACGCCAACGGCGACTTCCTGGACTGCCGGCGCGAGAACCTGATGGTGCTGGACATCGCCCAGCAGAGCTACGGCACCAAGAAGATGAAGATGCGCGCTGGCTACGAGACGACGTCCAAGTACAAGGGCGTCTGCTGGGACGAGGATCGAGGCAAGTGGCTCGCCCAGATCCGAAAGGACGGCGTGCACCGGCACCTGGGCCGCTTCGACGACGAGATCGACGCCGCCGAGGCCTACGACAACGCCGCGCGTGAGCTCTTCGGCGAGCACGCGTTCCTGAACTTCGACGGCATCGTCGACCGCACCGAAGAAGGGCCCAGGTCCGCCGCGTAGCACGCGTCACATAGGTGCGGCGTCGCCCCTCGATGCCACGATCGCGCGGACGCCGGTGACCCCCGAGCCACACACACCGGGCGCAGCCCGCGCAGGGCCCCGCTGGCGAAGCGAAAAGGTCACCTCCGCCCGAACATCTTCTCCAGGTCGCGCATCGTCAGCCGCACCGAGGTCGGCCGGCCGTGCGGGCAGCTCGCGCTGCGCTCGACCTTCTCGCGGAGTTCTAATAAGGCGCTGAGCTCCTGGTCGCTCAGGGCGTCGCCGGCCTTGACGGCGGCCTTGCAGGCCATCATGTCCAGGACTTCTCTGAGCGCGTCTTCCTGGTCCTTCGCAAGGTCGTCGGCCTCGAGCAGCTCGGCCATGAACTCGGCCGGGTCGACGCCGCGGCTGAACAAGAGGCTGGGGAAGGCGTGCACCGCCACGCGCGTGGGGCCGGCGGGGCTGGCGTCGATGCCGATGGTGGGCAGCAGCGGGGCCAGGGCTTCGAGCTTCTCGGGCGCATCGGCCACCCCCACCATCGCGGGGGTGAGCAGGCGCTGGCTTTCCAAGTTTCCGTGGCTGGCCACGCGGCTGCGCAGGGCCTCGAACATCACACGCTCGTGCAGCGCGTGCTGGTCGATAATGACCACGCCGTCGTCGTCGTGGGCGACGAGGTACGAATCGCGGATCTGCATGGCCCGGCGCATCCACGGGCCGTCGGGGGCGCGGTCGATGGCGGCGCGATCGGTGGCCTTCGGCTCGACCTGAGCGTCCACTTGCATCGGCGGCTGCGGCTCGGGGCGGCTGAGGACCGCGTGCACCTCGGCGTCGGTCAGGCGATCCGCCCGCTCGCGTGCGTCGGCGGTCAGGTCGCTCGCGCGCGGCCCGGCAAAGATCGCCCCGTCGGCGGGCACGAACGGCTGCCAGGGCCGCACGCTCCGCGGATCCACCTCGGCCAGGGACGCCGTCAGGTCCTCGCCCGCCAGCGCTTCGCGCACCGAGCCGTGGACGGCGGCGTGGATGGCCGAGGAATCGCGGAACCGCACCTCGGCCTTGGCGGGGTGCACGTTCACGTCGACCATCGACGGATCAACATCGATCAGCAGCACGGCGACGGGGTGGCGGCCCGGCTCGATGAGCCCGCGGTAGGCCTCGCGCAGCGCGTGGGCGATCGTCGCGTCGCGGACGACCCTGCCGTTGAGCACGATCCACTGGCCCTTGGCGTTGCCGCGGGCCGCGTGCGGACGGCCGACCAGGCCCCACAGGTTGACGTTGTACGTTTCGGCCGCGACGCCGGTGGCCTCGATCATGGCCTCGGCCAGGTCCTGGCCCACGATGGCGCGCACGCGGTCGGGGGCGCTCTGATTCGCGGGCAGGTCGAGCGTGGTGTGGCCGTCGCAGACAAGCGTAAAGCCAATGGCGGGACGCGCGAGCGCCAACCCCTTGACGGCGTCGACGCAGCGCTGCTTCTCGGTCTGGGCCGTGCGCAGGAACTTGCGGCGCGCGGGCGTATTGAAGAACAGGTTGCGCACCTCGATGACCGTGCCGGGCGCGCCGCTGGCCGGGTGCGGGCCCTGCACGTCGTCGCCCTCGACGCGCAGCTCGGCCGCCTCGCTGGCGCGCCTCGGGCGCGAGCGGATCTTCAGCCGGCTGACGCTGGCGATGCTCGCCAGCGCCTCGCCGCGGAAGCCCATCGTCGCCACGGCGTCCAGGTCGTTGGGGCTGGTGATCTTGCTCGTCGCGTGGGGCGCGACGGCCATGGGGAGCTGGTCGGGCCGCATGCCGCAGCCGTCGTCGGCCACGCGCACCAGCTCGATGCCGCCGGCTTCCAGCTCGATGGTGATCCGTGTCGCGCCCGCGTCCAGCGCGTTCTCGACGAGTTCCTTGACCACCGAGGCCGGCCGCTCGACCACCTCGCCCGCGGCGATCTGGTTGACGACCAGAGCGTCGAGCGCGCGGATGGTGGGCAGGGCGTCGTGCGGGGTGTCGCGAGCGGTTTGCGGCGAAGAAACGGCCATCGGCGTGATCGTAGGAACGGGCCGGCGCTACGCTGGGCGATGCCAAACGACTCTTCGACGACACCAACCGACACCGCTGCCCTGGCCCGCGCCGCACGCGAGGCCGTGGCCCAGGCGGCCATCGTCTGCCGAGCCGTGCAGGCCAGGCTCGACGACCTGCGGGCCATCACCAAGGACGACAAGAGCCCGGTGACCATCGCCGACTTTGCCAGCCAGGCCGTGGTAGCCAACGTGCTAGCGACGCGGCTGGGCAATGACGTGGTGCTGGTGGGCGAAGAGGGCAGCGACTACCTGCGCCAGCCCGAGCACCAGCCGCACCTGCAGGCCGCCCTGGAGGCCGCCCGGCAGGTCTGGCCCGAGGCCAGCGAGGAGGCGTTCCTGGCGGCCATCGACCTGGGCGACGCCGAGCCCACGGGCGACCACTGCTACTGGACGCTGGACCCCATCGACGGCACCAAGGGCTTTTTGCGCGGCCAGCAATACGCCATCGCGCTGGCCTGGCTCGACCACGGCGTGCCCACGGTGGGCGCCATGGCGTGCCCCAACCTGCCCACGTCCCACGACGCGCCGCTGGACGCCGTCGACCCGCACGGCAGCATCTACCTCAGCGTCGCCGGCGAGGGCACGCTCGAAGCGCCGCTGGCCGACCAGACGGCCAACGCGACGCGCATCATCCGCAAGGACCTGGGCGAGCACGAGCCGGTGAGCGCGTGCATGTCGGTCGAGAAGGCCCACAGCAGCACCGACGACACCGCGCGCGTGATGACGCTGGTGGGCCCCTCGCGCGAGCCGGCGCGGCTGGACAGCCAGTGCAAGTATGCCGTCGTGGCCCGCGGGCAGGCCGACGTGTATCTGCGTTTGCCCACGAAGAAGGGCTACGTCGAGCGCATCTGGGACCACGCCGCCGGCTCGCTGGTGGCTACCGAGGCGGGCTGCGTCGTCAGCGACATATCAGGCATGCCGCTGGACTTCAAGCACGGCAAGGGCTTGGAGCGCAACCGCGGCATCGTCTGCGCCCCGCCGAGCGTGCACGAGCGGGTGATCCGGGCGATCGAGGAACTGGGGCTCTTTCGCTAGGGCTCGCGCTTCACCACCAGCACGCACCGATCATCGACCACCTGCTCCTCACTGAACGCCCCCACCGCCACGCGGATCGCCTCGGCGATGGCGTCGGGATCGGGGTCGGCGTGTGCGATGGCCTCGTCTAATCGCTGCACGCCGAACTGCTCGCGGTGCTCATCGAAGGCCTCGATCACACCGTCGGTGTACAGCACCATGCACTCACCGGGCTGCAACTGCCCGGCCGCCCCGACGGTGTCCAGGTGTTCGAGGATGCCCAGAGGCGGGCTGGCGTTGCCGGTGATGGGCTCGACGCGGCCATCACGACGGCGCACGCGCGGCACGTGGTGCCCGGCGTTGGCGTACACGAAGCGGCCGTTCTTGGGATAGAAGCCCACGAAGATGGCGGTGACGAAGCGGTCGCCGTGGAAGCTCTCGTACAGAACGCGGTTGACGTCGGTGACGACCGTGCTGGCCGGCCGGCCGAAGGCGCGATAGGCCAAAAGCACGCTGCGGAGCATGCCCATGGCCACCGACGCGGGCGGGCCGTGGCCCGAGACGTCGGCGACCACCGCGCCGAACTGGCCGTCGCCGAAGTCACGGAAGTCGTAGTAATCGCCGCCCACCTCTTCGCTGGGCTCGTACCACACGGCGAAGCGCAGGCCCTCCACGAGCGGCGGCGCGGGCGGCATGATCGAGCGCTGCGCCTGCAAGATCGACGCCAGCGAGGTCGTCAGCCGTTCGTTCAGGGCCGAGACACGCTCGACGAGCTCTTCACGCTCGCCCGCCAGGCCCATCATGTTGGCGATCTGCATCAGCAGCACCAGGTCGCTCTCGCCCAGGTCCCACGGCGCCGAGCGGAAGAAGACCGCCCATTCGCGCGCACGCCCGCCTCGGAAGATCGGCAGCACCAGCGCATGGCGTGGCGCGGTTCGGCCATCGAGCGAGGCCGCGCCGCGCAGGTCATCGGACAGCGTGAGCATCACCGGTCGGTCGTGCTGGGCGCACTCCCGCAGCAGCGTGCAGTCCTGCGCAGGTGGCGCAAGATCCTGGCACCACTTGCCGCCGGGCAAGACCTCGTGCATGTCCAGCGGCCCGTCGGGCAGGTCCATCACGCTGAGGACCTGGAAGACCCCAGGGTGGCCCTCGACGGCGATGAAGTTCAGGAACAGTTCCACCCCAAAGAGCGACCGCATGCGCTCGAGCAGGCGCACGCCGTGCTCGATGAGCGATGTCGCCTCGCTGCATTCGCGCAGCAATTCGACGTAGTCGACCCGGACGGTCGGCGCGGCGTCGGCCGGGGTTGGGGTGGAAGGGGCGCTGCTCACCCCCAAGGGTACTCAAGGCGGTCAGCGGCCGGTCAGCCCAGCAGGTCCAGCACGCGCTCTTCGTTGGACAGCCCCGCACTCAACGCCGCCAGGGACGCCTCGGTGCGGATGTTCCCGCGGATCAAGCGGGCGGCCTCCTCGGCGAAATCCGCATCGCGGATCAGCGATCGGGCGCTCGACAGCGACTCGATCTGCGTGCCGATGCTCGCCAATCGGGGCGCGATCGTGTTCTTGCCCAGGGCGCCCAGCGAGCCCAGCTGCGTGATCACTTGCTCGCGTGCGCGGCCCAGGATGCGCTGGGTCAGGGCCGGATTCTCCAGCAGCGAACCGGCCCCACCGCTGGCCGTGTCCGAGAGGTCCACCTGGACGGCGTCAGGGTCGACCAGCACGCCCCCACCGGGCGTCTCGGTGGGCTCGATGTCGTAGACCTCGCCCAGGCTGCCGGCATCGAACGCGTCGATGCGTTCCGAAGCGCCGTCGCCCAGGGGCACGCTGAAGGTGCCGTCCAGTAGCTTCTGGCCGTTGAACTCCGCGCCGTTGCCGATGCGATCGATGGTCTGGAGGATCGAGTCCAGTTCCAGTTGCATCGCCTCGCGCTCGGCCTCGGACGTGCCGGCGGTGTTGGCGGCGGCAACCGCCAGGGCCTCGGCCTCGATCAGCAGGCCCGACACCTCGCTAAGCGCGCCCTCGGCGGTGTTGACGACCGCCTGGCTGCGATCCAAGGCGCGGCCCTCGGCCTCCAGCGAAGCCAGCGCAGCGCTGATCGCCTCGCTGGACATCAGCCCGGCGGGATCGTCGCTGGCGCGGTTGATCCGCAGGCCCGTGGACAGCCGTTCGAGGGCGGTGTTGCGTTCGGCCTGGTTCAGTCCCAGGATGCGCAGGCTGGTATTGACCGGTCCCGAGCCGAATCCGATGGGCTTCATCGACACGCCCTCCTGTTGGCCGCACCACGCAGCGCCCGCGACCTCCTGTCGCAGGGCTCCAACTCAATGGGTCGCTTTCGAACGCGCTTGGGGCCACGAGGGCGGATACCGCCGCGACGGGAGCACCCCTTGCAGACCGAGCGATCGCGAAAACCGACCCTCGGAAGAAACTATCGGGCCGATCGCGGCAGGACTTCAGGCCGATTCGGCTGCCGGCCCGAAGAGCCCCTCGACGAACGCCTGGGGATCGAACGGCTGGAGATCCTCGGCGGTCTCACCCACGCCGATGAACTTGACCGGCACGCCGCAGGCCTCGCGGACGGCGATGACCACGCCGCCCTTGGCCGTGCCGTCGAGCTTGGTGATGACCAGGCCCGATAAGGGCACGGCCTTGGCGAAGTGTTCGGCCTGGGCCACGGCGTTCTGGCCGCTGGTGGCGTCGAGGACGAGCAACGACTCGTGCGGCGCTCCCTCGATGCGCTTGCCCGCGACCTTGGCGATCTTCTCGAGCTGGCGCATGAGCGCTTCTTGCGTCTGCAAACGGCCGGCGGTGTCGAGGATCACCACGTCGACCCCGCGCGAAGCCCCCGCAGCGCAGGCATCGAAGGCGACGGCGGCCGGATCGCCACCCTGCTGACCCTTGACGACGTCCACGCCGATGCGGTCGGCCCAGACCTCGAGCTGGCGCACGGCGCCGGCGCGGAAGGTGTCGCACGCGCCCAGCAGCACGGTCTTGCCGTCTTCGCGAAGCGCGTGGCACAGCTTGGCGATGGTCGTCGTCTTGCCCACGCCGTTGACGCCGGTCACAAGCAGCACCGTGGGGCCGGCATCGGCATAGCGGATGCCCAGGTCCTCGGGCGGCCACATCGCCGAGACGCTCTTCTTGAGGTACGCGATGGCGTCCTCGCCCCTCTCCAGCTTGCCGGCCTTGACGTCGGCCCGCAGGCCCTCGATGAGCCGCCTGGTGGCCTGCACGCCCACGTCGGCGCGCAGGAGAACGGCCTCGATCTCCTTGATGAGCGCGTCGTCCAGCCGACGCCCGGTGACCAGGTCGCGCAGCGGATCGATCAGCACCGAGCGGGTGCGCTTGAGCGAGTCCTTGATCTTGCGGCCAAGGGACTTCAGCACGCGTTGGGCTCCACGGGCTCGACAGCAGCGCCCTCGAGCTTGCGCATGGCCGCGTCGAGCAGGGCGTTGACGAAGGCCGGGCTCTTCTCGGTGCTGAAACGCCGTGCGAGCTCCACCGCCTCGTCGATGGCGACCTTCTTGGGCGCCTTGCCCGAGGCCATCTCGTAGTACGCCAGCCTGAGGATCGCTCGATCTACCGCGGGCTGGCGGCTGACGGGCCACGCGGGGCTGAGCTGCTCGAAGAGCGCGTCGGACTCGCGCCGACCCACGTACGCCGCGAGCGCGAGCCTCTCGGCCTGCCGCAGCTCGCGCGCTTCGAGGTCGTCGCTCTCGTCCTGCACGCTGCTGCGCAGGGTTTCGAGCAACTGCTCGCCCGGCTCATCGGCGGCATCGTTCGCATCCAGCCCGTAGAGCATCTGGAACGCCGCCATGCGAACACGCTGGGCCGAGATCATGCCGACCCCTTGCCGTTGGCGCCGGCGGCCATGCGCGGGTCGCGGGTCTTGTCGGCGGCACCCTTGAGCGGCGGCATGGCCTCGGGGGCGAGCAGGTCCGGGCGGTTCTGCATCGCCGCAGCCCGCAGGCGTCGCAACTCGTCGATGGCCTCCAGAGCCGCGCCCATGGCCTCGCAGCCCTTGTTGCCCTTGGCCCCGCCCGCGCGATCGCGGGCGTGCTGCTCGGTGCCCGCCGTGATGACCCCAAAGCACACCGGGATGCCCGTGTCGGCGGCCAGGCGGGCCAGGCCCTGGGCCACCGCGTCGTTGATGTGCTGGTCGTGGCTGGTCTGGCCCTTGATGACGCATCCGAGGGCCACCACCGCCTCGTACGCCCCCGACCGCAGGGCCGCGCTGCTCATGGCGACCAGCTCGAAGGCGCCCGGGGACCGCAGCACCGAGGGCGTCGCCCCCGGCCAACGCTGCCGGAACGCTTCCAGGGCGCCCTGGAGCATGGGCCCGGTGATCGAGTCGTTGTACCGGCTGACCACGATGGCCACCGCCGGCGCTTGGAGGGCGTGCTGATCCGGTTCCTGCATTGGCTGATAGTAGGGTCCGGCCACGCCCAAGGCCCCCTTCCCCGGGCTGCCAGGGGCTGTACGATCGACCCGTGCGGCACCGCCTGGCCAGACTGACCGACGTGCTCCAACTGACACGCTTCGCCACGGCGTTCGCGGCGGTGGGCAATGTCTGGCTGATCATCCTGTGGACGCGGGGTGTGCCGGGCGAGTTGGCGAGCCTGCGCCCCGAGGCGGCCATACGGACCACCCCGCTCGTGGTGCTTCTGCTGGGCGGGGCCATCGCCGCCATCGGCCTCTATGCCTTCACGCTGGGCCTGAACGACATCGTCGATCGGCGGCGGGACCGGGCGCTGGGCGCCGATCGCCCCATCCCCAGCGGCCGTATCGGGCTCGATCTGGCGACGGTCATCGTTGCCGGCTCGGTGTTTGCCGCCGTCCTGGGCGCATCGTTCTTTGGCACCGCGGCGGTACGGCTCACCGTGCTGGTGGCGGCCGCCGCGCTGGCGTTCAACGTGGTGGGCAAGTTCATGCCCGGCGCGGGCCCCTTGCTGCTGGGGCTGATCTTCGCCGGGCACATGGCCATCCCCAACATCCAGGTCCAGTTCGTCTGGCCCGTGCTGGTGGTCATGACGCACGCGCTGGCCGTCGAGTGGGCGGCGTGGATCATCGGCCGGCGCAGCCCGAGCATGAGCCGAAGGGCGGTCGCGGCGATCTCGACGGGCTGGCTGTTCTGGGCTTCGGTCATCCTGCTGATCGGCTCGTACAACGCCAGCGGCCTGGCCGAGTGGCCGACGTGGCCCAACCCCGTCGCGGCAGCGCTCGTGGCAGCGCTGGGCGTCCTGTTCGTGATCTACATGACCCACAAGGTGCGCAAGACCGGGCCGGGCCCGCGCGCCGCCGAGAAGCTGCGGCGCTACGGGGCGATCTGGCTGATCCTGTACGCCGTGGCCTGGGTGCTGACCGAGGGGCTCTGGCTGGCCACGGGCATCCTGGCCGCGCTGGGCGTGACGGGGCTCGTGGTCATGACGATCGCGCGCGAGGCCTACCACCTGGCGCACCAGCCGATGGGCTATCGCCGCTAACTCTCGAGGGGCGACCCGATCACACCACCTGCAACACTTCCTTCACCGAGTTCACCAGGTCCTCGGCGGTCAGGCCGCACTGCTTGATGAGCTCGTCGGCCGTACGGGCGCTGCTGGGGATGTGCTTGACGTGCATCTGCTTGAGGGTGAACCCGTCGCCGCTCTCGGCGATGGCCTCGGCGATGGCGCTGCCCAGCGCGCCGCCGTAGTTGTCTTCCAACGAGATCACGAAGCCGCCGTTGGCGCTGATGAGGTCCAGCAGCTTGTCGGCGTCGAAGGGCAAGCTGTACATGTCCACGAGCGTGGCCTGGATGGCGGCCTTGTCGAGCATCTCGATGGCCTTGTTGGCCTCGTGCACCATGTAGCCGCTCGCACAGATCACGATGTCGCGGCCCTCATTGAGCACCTCGAAGCCGCCCAGGTTGAAAACGTCCTCGGGCGAGTAGAGGAACTCGACGTCCGGGCGGTGCGTGCGCATGTAGCAGCAGCCCTCGTACTCGGCCATGACCTGCGTGAGCGCGTAGGCGCTGTAGGCGTCGCTGGGCTGGAGCACATAGCACCCCGGGTTGCCGCGATGGTCCTTCATGGTCGTGAAGCTGCGGAACCACGAAACGTCGGGCAGGCCCATCTGGCTGGGGCCGTCGGCCGCGAGGGTAATGCCACTGTGGCTGCCCACGATCTTCAGGTTGGCCCCGCTGTTGATGGCCATCTCGATCTGGTCGTACGCCCGCGTGAGGAACTTCGCGAAGCTGCTGGCAAAGGGGATCTTGCCCGCAGCGCTCAGGCCGGCGGCCATCGAGATCATGTGCTGCTCGGCGATCTTGCACTCGAAGAACCGCGGCGCGAGCGCGGCGTCCTTGGCGAACATCTCGGCGAAGGTCGAGTTGCTCACGTCGGCATCGAGCACGACCACCTGGGGCATCGGGGCGCCCATGGCCCGAAGGGCCAGGCCGTAGGCGCGACGGGTCGCCAGGCTCGCCGACTGGCGCAGGCTCTCCATGTCCAGTTGCTTCATGGCCTGGTCCATGGTGGGAACTTCCCCCGTGCCCTCGGCCGGCGCGGCGGGCTCGGGCGGCGGCTGGATCGCGAAGCTGTCGGCGCTGCTGAGCGCGCTGGTGAGCTCGCCGCGACGCTCATCGAGTTCGGCCTTGGCACGCTCGAGGGCCTGGCTGCTGGCGGGTTTGCCGTGCCAGCCGTTGCCCTGCATCGACGGCGCGCCCCAGCCCTTGACGGTCTTGGCCACGATCGCCAGAGGGGCCGCGTCGTCACTGCCAGCATTGGCCCGGGCCTTCTCGAACGCCGCGAGGATGGCATCGGGATCGTGCCCGTCGATGGTCAGCACCTCGAGCCCGAAGGCCTGGAGCTTGGCGGCCAGCTTCTCGGGGCCCTGCTGGGCGCTCACGCGCCCGGCCTGGCCGTAGCCGTTGCAGTTGAAGATCGGCACGACGTGGCGCAGCTTGCGCTCGGCCAGGTAATCGAGCGCCTCGGCGATCTGGCCCTCGCGGGCCTCACCATCGCCGATGATGCAATAGATCATGCGGTCCCGGCTATCCAGTACATCGGCCTCGGCCAGGCCACAGGCGACGCTCAGGCCCTGGCCGAGCGAACCGGTCGCCGCGTCGAAGAACGGGAAGCCTTCCATTGGGTTGGGGTGGCCGTCCAGCACACTGCCCTGCTGGCGGAGCGTCATCGCATCGTCGAGGGTCAGCGGGCGGCGGTTCTCGGCGTCCTTGCCCACCATCACGCCCAGCTTGCAGGCGGCGGCGTAGACGACCGGGACGGCGTGGCCGGCCGAGAGCACCAGGCGATCGCTGGTGGGGTAATCGGGGTACTCGGGGCTCCACCGCATGGTGTGGAAGAGCAGCACGGTGGTGATGTGCGAGAGGCTCATCGCCGTGGAGGGGTGCCCGCTGCCCGCCGCGGCGGTCATCTCCAGGGACATCTTGCACAGATCGATGGCTTGGGCGTGGACGGCGGCTTCGAAGGACATCGTGGCGCTTCCTTTCCGTGAGGCCCACGCCTTCCCAAGGGCGGCGGCGGTCGCCGCGACCTTGGGGCGAGCCGAAACGAGCGAGGAATCCGCCCGAATCGCTGCTGTGACCCTTATGGAGCGCCGGACCGCCCTGGGGGCGGGTGCCGAAGGTCTCTTGTCGTGCCGGTGCGACCCGATTCCCAAAGCCCTGGGGCCCGGGTCGATCGGCACCGGAGAGTATCTGCCCGAAGGTCCGAAATGGCAACCCGCAACGCTGACTAAAGCAGCCCGAGCCCGAAGTCGGGGCCGGCCTGGTCCGGGGCTTGGGGGGACTGCGGATCGCCCTCGGCGTCGATCTCATGCCGGGGCGGCGGAACCTCAAAGGCCTCCAAGGCGGCCCTGCGGGCGGCACGGATGGTGTCGCCGTCGACGTACCACCGGATATGGTCGGCGATGAGCTCGGCGGCGGGCCGATTGCCGCCGATGCCCACGTCCAGCGTGAGATCGGTCATGGTGGGCGAGAGCCGCTTGAGCCTGAGGATCGCCAAATCGCCGCGCTCGCTGCGAACCTGGTACACCCGCGTTCGCACGACACCGGCCGACTTGAGCTCGGAGGTCAGCTCCACGCGGAGGTCCAGCCCAACGAGCGCCCGCTCGGTGGCGAGCGTGACCGACTCGAAGCCCGCATCCTCAACGAACCGGAGCCTGGAACCCACCCAGGCCGCATACCCGAAGTTGGCCACCGAGGCGATCGGGGCCAGCCCGATCGCCGCGCAGCCCGCCAGCGGGCCAACGAGGCTTGTGCAACCGATCGCCATCAGCAGCGGGATGGTGACGCGTGGGGACACGGGGCTCCGAAAATCAGGCGCAGTTGGCACAGGTGCCGTACAGCACGATCTCGTGACGGGTCACCTGGAAGCCGTCGGGCGCGATGCTGGTCGGGTCGCTCACGCAGCCCTGGATCTCATAGACCCGGCCGCAGATGTCGCACTTGAAGTAATGGTGATGGCTCCGCCCACGCTCGGCGGGCTCATACCGCGCCGGCTCGCCGGGAAGCTCGACAGCGCTGAGTTCCTGGTCCTCGAGCATCAGCTTGATGGTGCGGTATACCGTGGCCAAACCAATGCCGGGCACGTCCTGCTGGGCTCGGTCCAACACTTCCTGGGGGCCAAGGGGTCCGTCGGCCTCGGCGAAGACCGACCGGATCGCCCGGCGCTGGCGGGTATCTCTTGTCATTCCCGCATTTTACACGCCTCGGGCCGCCGGGGCTCCGCATGGGCCGCAAAGGCCACGACAGGCCTGCCCGGCGGTGTTGGAATGCCCGAGGAGCCCAAGCCTGGCGCATCGCGATCCATAGACTTCTTCGATGTCCGAAGCCCAAGCCAACCGTCTGTATCTGGACAACGCCGCGACCAGCTTTCCCAAGGCGCCGGGCGTGTACGAAGCGATGCTGCAATTCGGCCAGCACGTGGGCGCCTCGCCCGGACGGGGCGGCTACGACGAGGCCCGCCAGGGGGCCGCGGCGCTGGCCGAGTGCCGGAGACTCATCGCGCGGCTGGTAAACGCCCCCCGGCCGGACCACGTGGTCTTCACGCTCAACACCAGCGATGCCCTGAATCTGGCCATCAAGGGCGTGGTGTTCGGGCGCTTGCGCGCCGATCCAGACGCTCGGATCCACGTGGTGACGACAGCCATGGATCACAACTCGGTGCTCAGGCCGCTCAATGCCCTCTCGGCCATGCTGCCCGGCCAATTCCGATGGACCCGCGTCGACGTCGACGCCGACGGCGTGGGCTCGCCCGCGGATATCGCCGCGGCCATGACCGATGACACGGTGTTGGTGGCCACCGTCCATGCCAGCAACGCGACGGGCGTCATCCAGCCCGTGGCCGACATCGGGCGGCTCTGCCGCGAGCGCGGCGTCCCGCTGCTGGTCGACGCCGCCCAGAGCATCGGCCACCTGCCCATCGACATGCAGGCCGACGGGATCGACCTCCTGGCCTTTCCGGGCCACAAGGGGCTGCTGGGCCCGCTGGGCACCGGTGGGCTGTGCATCCACCCGGAACTCGTCGATCGCCTCGACCCGCTCCGCGAGGGCGGCACCGGTTCTCGCAGCGAACTCGACACGCAGCCTTTGGAGATGCCCGACAAGTACGAGCCGGGCTCGCACAACACCGTCGGCATCGCCGGGCTAATCCCTGGCGTGCGCTACGTGCTCGATCGCAGCATCGAGGACCTCCGCCGGCACGAGATCGACTTGATCGAGCGATTCATTGGCGGCCTGCGCGAGATCTCCGGCGTGCGGCTGATCGGGCCCGTCAGCGCCCAGCAACGGGTCGCGGTGTTCGGCTTGGTCTTCGATGGGCTGGATCCGCACGAGGCGGCCAACCTGCTGGAACTCGAGCACGGGCTGCTCGTCCGAGCCGGCCTGCACTGCGCGCCCGGTGCGCACGAGTCGATGGGCACCTCATCGCTGGGCGGGACCGTTCGGCTGAGCTTTGGCCCCTTCACGACGGCGGCCGACGTGGAGCGGGCACTCAGCGGCATCGCCGAGGTCGCCCTCGTGCCGGCATCGCACGGCTGAAACGCTGAACAAGACGTGGTGTTGGGCCGCGGCGCGTGGGCCTGCGATCAGGCGCTGGCGGCGGGCCTGCGGCGCAGCAGCCAGACGGAGGCAAGCCATCGCAGGCTCCAACCCAGGCGGTGCAGCTTGAGCTGCACGTCCAGGCGGCGCAGCGACGCGTCCTCGGGCTCCACGGAGATGCCTTGGCGGATCCAGTAGCGGGCGCGGCTCCACTGATTCTCGCGGAGCAATGCCAGGGCGATGTTGTGCATGGCCGGCACGAACCGCGGATCGAGACGGACCGCCTCGCGCGTGGCTTCGATGCCCGAGGTTCGATCGCCGGCGTGGAAGTGGGCCAGCCCGAGCCAGTGCCAGAGCCTGGCCTCGCTAGGCCGCATCCGAACCGCGCGGGAGAGCACCCGGATCGCCTGGGTCTGGGCCCCGGCATCGATCAGCAACTCGCCCAACTCGGCCAACGCGGCCGGATCGACGGCGATGTCTTCGGTGCCCTCGCGCTCGGCCGCTCGGTGGAGGCGTTCGACCTCGCCCTCGAGCAATTCGACGGTGCGCTGGCGATCCTCGGCCTTGGGCGAAGCCAGCAGCAGCCTGGCAAGCCGGCGCGTGACCTCGCCGTTGTCGGGCTCCAGCCGACGGGCGACGTCGAGGTGGACCACCGCCTTGCCGGCGTCGCCGCGCTTCTCATGGAGGAAGCCGAGCTCGGCGTGGGCCTCGGCGTGGTCGGGCTCCAACTCAAGCACGCGCGAGAACTTCTCGCGGGCTTCGTCCAGACGCCGCATCTCGACCAGCAGCCGGCCGAGGTTCATCAGGACGCCGACATCGCCGGGATCCTCGCGCAGCTCGATGAGGAACAACTGGCGCGCGCGCTCGTGACGCCCGGTCTGCCAGTAGGCCTCGGCCAGGCGAGCTTGGACGCCGGGCAGTTCGGGGTCGAGCCGGGCCGCCTCACGCAGGCACCAGACCGCTCGATCGTGCAAGCCGCGGGCGAGCAGACTGCTGGCGATGGCCGAGTAGGCCTCCCCGCAATCGGGCTTGCGCTGCTGGAGCATGTAGAAGGCCAGTTCGGCCTCGTCGTGCTCGCCGAGTTGCGTGTGCGCTTCGATCCGGGCGATAGCCGGATAGACCTCGCTCGGCTCGGCGGACTCGGCCTTGTCGAACCAGGGCAGGGCGTCGCGCATCTTGCCGGCGCGCACCAGATTCACCCCGGCGGCCATCGCGGCGTTGAAGTCCGGAGATCGAAGCTCGTAGCTCTGCCCGAACGCCAGGGCGGCTTCATCGAATCGGCCGTCGGCCTCGAGCGCGACGCCGAGATTGAAGAGCCAATCCGGCTGATAGGGATTCAGCGCGATGGCCTCTCGGAGCGCAGCGGCGGCCTCGGCCCATCGACCGGCTTCATACAGATCGTGCGCCCGTTCCACGTGGGCTTCGGCATCGATCCAGTCGCTCATGGCTACCCAGGCATCCTCCGTCCGAGGCGGCGTCGCCCCGGCCTTGTAGTCTATCGTCGGCGCGGGTGGTTTGTCTCCGCAAACCACGGGATTGCCGCTCGCCCGGCACGTTCTCGGTCCCCGGCGGCTGCCAGCCGACAGCAACCGACACGGCTCAAGGTCTCAGGTCGTTTCGTTGATACGCCAAGGTGAGCACCGACGTTCGGGCGGGCTGGAGGCCGCCGGCCGGCGAGCGAATGACCCCAACGGGATTCGAACCCGTGTTGCCGCCGTGAAAGGGCGGAGTCCTAAACCACTAGACGATGGGGCCGGTAAGGGGACAGGATAGGTCCGCTGCACGCCCGGGCAAAGCCCCAGCAGCCGGGCGGCCCAACAATGCCCGATGGCAACCGACCCTTCCACGTCTGGCTCAGCAGCCCCGGCCACGGGGGCGGTGGAGGCCAACTTCGACAGCCTGATCGGGCCCACGCACAACTACGCGGGCCTGGCACAGGGCAATCTGCTGAGCGCCGAGCACGCCGGTCTGGTGGCTTATCCCAGGCAGGCCGCGTTGCAGGGCTTGGCCAAGATGAACCTGCTTCGGTCCCTGGGGCTGCGCCAGGGCGTGCTACCGCCCCAGGTCCGCCCCGATATCGGGTTCCTTCGGGCGACGGGCATCACCGGAGCCGACGACGCCGCTGTGATCTCGACGGCGGCCCTGGAGGCCCCGCGGCTGCTGGCGGGCGCGAGCAGCGCCAGCAGCATGTGGGCAGCCAACGCCGCGACGGTCTCCCCGGCCGCGGACACCGGTGACGGCCGGGTCCACCTGACGGTGGCCAACCTCGTGACGAATGCCCACCGGTCTCTGGAGCCCGGGCAGACCGCCCGAACGCTGCGAGCCATCTTCTCAGACGAGAGCCGCTTCGCCGTCCACGATGCCCTGCCTTCGACCCCCGACTACGCCGACGAGGGCGCCGCAAACCACACCCGCCTGGCCGCATCGCACGGCGACCCGGGCGTCGAGCTATTCGTGTACGGTCGGCTGGGCCCCGGGGAGGGCTCGATCCGGCTGCCCCGACGCTTTCCGGCCCGGCAGACGCTCGAGGCCAGTCGCACGATCGCCCGGCTGCATCGCCTGGATCCTGCGCGCGTCGTCTACGCCCAGCAGAACCCCGACGCGATCGACGCCGGCGTCTTCCATAACGACGTCATCGCGGTGGGCAATGGCCCGGTGCTGCTGGCCCATGAACTGGCCTTCGCGGACCGAACCGGCACGCTCGGCGACCTGCAACGCGCCTGCCGGGCCCAGGGGTTCGAGATGGTGTACGTGGAGGTGCCCGAGTCGGCCGTGCCGCTGGAGGTGGCCGTCAAGCGGTATCTGTTCAACAGCCAACTGGTGACCCTGCCCGAGGGGGGGATGGCGTTGATCGCCCCCACCGATTGCCAGGAAGAGCCCACGATCGTGCGGGCCATCGATGGGATCGTGTCCGATCCGGGCAATCCGATCGGCAAGGCCGTATTTGCCGATGTCCGCCAGAGCATGCAGAACGGGGGCGGGCCGGCGTGCCTGCGTTTGCGGGTCGTTCTAGGCCCCAAGGACCTGGAAGCGGTCGCCCAGGGCGTGTTGCTGACCGATGCGGTCTCGGCGCAGCTTGAGGGCTGGATCGAGCGTCACTACCGCCAAAGCCTCGCGCCGGCGGATCTGGGCGACCCCAAGCTCCTCGACGAGGGCAAGGCGGCCTTGGATGAGCTGACGGGCATCCTGGGGCTGGGCTCGATCTACCCGTTCCAGCGCGCGGCGGTCACGGTCTGGTAGAGGCCGGCCCCCAAAAAAAAATCTCTGGAACTTGTGTGAGCCGCCCGACCGGTTTGCGCTATGAGGTGGAGAGAGGGCGTTGCCCTTGGCGTACGCGCCGAGGGTGCCGTCGATTCGAGGGAGAGCGGGGCGGCCGGCCGGCCAACCGTCGGTCGGTCGTTCCCGTGCGCGCCCACCGAATCGGGATCGGCGATCAATACTCGACGATGTAGTAGAAGCGGTCCGAGGCGAACTGGCGGAACCCGCCGGTCGTGAGATCGCCGTCGTCGAGGATGGAGTCCACCACGGTCATGTAGGCGGCGTCCTTGCGGCCCTCGACCGCCTGGAAGTGCACGCCGATGCCCAGCGTGATATCGAAGTCCGGGCGCGATTCGCTGTCCCACACGCCGTCGATCGGGGTGCCGTTCTCCCAGGATTCGCGATCGACGAAGTCTTCCAGGCCCGCCGGGATGGTGCCCGAGCCCCCGTCGCCGATCCAGAATCCGGTGCGCGACCTGTGGATCACCGCGGCATCGGCAAACTGCTTGCAGTTTCGTGCGAAGGCGGTCTGCGCGGCATTGCCGGCGGCATTGGCGGCCTGTGGCACCACGATCGCCGCGAGCACGCCGAGGATCACCACGACGATGAGGATCTCGATGAGGGTGAATCCTCTGCGATCTGCACAACGGCTCATAACCGGCCTCCATCCAGCAGTCGCGCTCCGTGCGCCGCGAACGCCGATTGGAGCATCGAATCAACGCATCGCCCAGGCCAGCGCAAACGGCAACACGCGGCCCATCTGGAACGATCGGGCCGCGTGCGCGTGTGGGTCTGGCTTATCGGATCAGCAGGAAACGAGGATCAGGGGCAGCCGGCGTCGAACTCGTTCTGGAAGGCCAGGAAGTCGAAGAGGGTCAGGCTGCCGTCACCGTCGAAGTCGGCGGCGATGTCGCCGGCATCGAACAGGTTCTGGAAGCCCAGGAAGTCGAAGATGGTGAGGCTGCCGTCGCCATCGATGTCGGCGCGGCAGGCGGCTTCGAGGCTGATGGGCGTCTCGAAGTCGCTGTAGACGAAGTAGAAGCTGGCGTCGCGCAGCGGGCTGGCCTCGCCAAACACGTCGCCGCCGAAGTCGAGCACGCGGGTGTTGACGACGAAGACCTCGCGGTCGAAGTCGTAGTCGTAGTTGGCGAACGCGACGTCGGGCACGCCGGGCTGGCCCGGGGTCTCGCTGGCGATCTGGAGGCTGACGCTGCCGGTGGTCTTGTCCTTGCCGGGGATGGCGATCTCGTATACGCCCTCGCCGGTCCGGGTGACGGTGATGCCGCTCCCGCCCAGCAGGTCGCCGGTGGTGCCGTCCACGAAGCCGCCGTTGAGGTTCTCGGCGGTATAGGGCACGAAGACGAAGCCGAAGCGCGACTGGCCGTCGAGCGGACGCAGCGAGCCGCCGCTGGGATCGATGGTGTCGTCCAGACGCATGGCGAAGCGCCAGCCGCCGTCCTCGGGCAGCACGGCGATGAGGCTGGCATCGTTGGTCGACCCGCCGTACACGGTGAACAACATTCCGTTGTCGGGCGTGGCGTCGCCGGGCAGGTCGATGCGGCCGGCGGTCTCGGCGAACGGAGCGTCCCAGGTGACGACGTCGCTGCTCAGGTCGGGGCTGGCATAGTCGCCGCCCGAACCGCTGATCCAGGCGGTGTCACCGGTGCCGGCGGCCTGCTCGGTGGCCACCCAACCGCCAACCCAGCCCTGCTCGAAGGGGAACAGGGTGCTGCTGAAGTCGACCACGGCCTCGGTCGCGGTGCCGACCCAGTAGAAGCTATGGAAGGCCGAGCCATCGCCGTTGCGATGCGTGCCGTCGATCGGGCTGTAGGCCTGGCCGCTGCGGAAGCTGTCGACCGCCACGCCGCCGTGGCCATAGAGCGTGCCCACGGGCAGGCCGAACACGGTGTCGGCGTTGTCACGGCCGTTGTTGGCGATCGCCACGGTCTTGACGCCGAGGAATGGGTGCGAGGCCCACGCGTAGGTGGGCGGGCCATCGTTCAAGCGCAGCGGGCCTTCGCCGGGCGTCGACCCGGGGGGGTTGCCGCGGAAGTCATCCCAGAAGCCGCCGACGCCGCCGAGGAAGCTGCGGGGGTCGTCGGGCAGGCCCGGGCCGAGGTTGGCGTCAAAGTCGCCCTCGTTGGTCCAGCCGCTGGTCCAGAGGACGGGGCCGCTGGCCTGGTTGTCGACGAGCAGGCGGTTGGAGCCCGCGCCGTCGAGCACGGTGCCGGGGACCAGGTTCAGGTTGAACCAGGCGCCCGAGACGGTGGCGCCGGGCCAGGCGCCTGGCGCCTGGAACGACTCGCCCAGCAGGTCGGTCCCGCTGGGAACGGTGACGCTGGGCGGACCCTGGCCAAAGGCGGTCCCCAGACCACCGGCGATGGCGGCGATGGCCGCGACGGAACGAAGCGTGGTATGACTCATGGTTGCGTACCTCTCTCACGTGCTCTTCTGGAACATCTGGAACGTCTGTGTACCGGCACCCTTCGACCGGGGCCGGACGAATCGGGTGCTTAGCGAGGGTTGTTGATCCATCCCCAGCCGCGGCCGGAGATCTGGCCATCGAACTGGTGCCAGAAGGGGTCACGGGGGTGCCCCTTGACGTAGAGGTCGTTGGCCTCGAAGTCTTCTTCTTCCTGGACCTGCTCGCCTCGAGGACCCTTGGGCGACTTGAACAGCGCGACGCTGCCATCGAGGAACGCGATGTGTCCCCCACCGTCGTGACGATCCGTCACCTGGTCGCGATTGCCCCACAACCCGTCGACGATCTTGTCGCCATACCAGTTCAGGCTCTCTTCGACGAAGAGCGGCATGCCGGGAAAGTCCAGCAAGACGTCCTTGGCGAGCGACTCACGGATGCGGGGCAGCCCACCGCCCAGTTGCGGGTCGGCATAGCGGAACCAGACATCGGTGCTCGTGGTGGCTCCGGCCATACGAGCGACCATCGTGTAATCGAAGTCGATGTCGGTGTAGAACAGCGTCGACTGATCAGAGCCATCGCTGCTGCGCCGGCGGTTCTTCGGGCATGCCGTGCACTCGTCGGCCGACTCCAGGTACTCGTACAGCAGGCCGGGTGTTGCCTGGCCTTCGGGCGCGTCGAACCTGGGTAGTCTCGCCCACTGTGCGGGTGGCCAGAACTCCGACTTGCGGTTGTCCTGTGCGTAGAGCAGCGACGCGGTCACGATCTGCTTGCAGTTGCTGCTGCACACGGCCGTCAGGCCCACCTCACGGGCACCCGCCAGGCTTGGCAGCAGGATGCCGATCAGGATGGCGATGATCGCGATGACGACCAACAACTCGATGAGGGTGAACGCGCGACACGCAAGGGTTCGGGCGGTCTTCATGCCGCATCAAACTCAGTCCTGTTGCACAAGGCAATGGCCGCGGATCGACTTTGACAGAGTTCTCATCCGTAGCTGGTCTTACGATGACTTGCTCTTAGCGCAGCGTTGCTTTGCGAAGAACTCGTGTGAACTCGGTAAAGCACTATTCACGGATGCCGGGCTCGACACTTCGGGCGATGCGAGCAAAAGTCATTCCATGCGGCGCGCCTTCACATTGATCGAGCTCCTCGTCGTCATCGCGATCATCGCCATCCTGATCGGCATCCTGCTGCCAAGCCTCGGGGCCGCTCGCGGCGCGGCGCAGGCGACCGCGTGCGCTTCGAACTGCCGGCAGATCGGCGTGGCCTGCCTGCTGTACGCCAACGACCACGACGAGCAGGTGTGGCCGGCCAACCAGTGGCTGCGCAGCCCCGACCACCTCGGCGATGACCCGGGCCTGGTCTGGGAGTACGTGCTCGAGGCCGACAGCATCCTGGGCTGCCCGAAGAACCGAAGGCGTGCGCCCAATCCGAGCGAGATCCGAGAGACCTTCGGCTCGGGCACCGTGCTTGATACAGACTACACGATGGTCGCGCATACCCAGGGCCTGAGGCTGTGGACCGACGTCACCGGAGTCACGCTCCGCGACCCAGCCGCCGGCGGGTTGCCCACGGTATCAATGTCGCTGGCCCGTGACGCGGACCTCTTCGAGCCCCTGCCGGGCGTGCCGATCTTCGTCGAAGAGAGTGTGTACATCCAGAACCAGCGATTCGTCGACGCGCGGTGGCTCAATCGAGACCAACTCACGCAACGGCACGCCGGCGGCGGACACCTCACCCTGCTCGATGGCCGGGCCGTGCTGTTCTCGCCACCGGTGGGCGACGACGAGACCATCGAGCAGCCCGAAGACTGGCACCACTCAAGCATCTATTGGCTGGGCACCGACCGCCGCGGCCAGCGGGCCTGGATCCAGAATCCGCAGACCGGGGATCCCGCTCCCTTCGGCTGGCTGAATGTTCCAAGGCCGCTGTAGAGCAGATTCGCGATCGTGATCGGGACGCCCCACGGTATACTCGAACCTCTGGAGGGCCACTCATGCCAACGTCGAGACCGCGAGCGGGCTTCACGCTCATCGAATTGCTGGTCGTGATCGCCATCGTCGCGATCCTCATCGGCATCCTGCTGCCCAGCCTGGCCGGGGCTCGGGACGTGGCCCACACGACGATCTGCGCCCAGAACCTGCGACAGATCGGCACCGCGATGACGGTGTACGCAACGGACTACGAGGATCAGATCTGGCCGGCCGATTCGTGGGCTTTCGGCCGTGATAACACCGGCGCGATCGACCGATCCAAGCCCGGCGCGATCTTCGAATACGTCGATGACGCCCATGAGATCTGCGGTTGCCCGAAGAACAAGCGTCGCTCGGGCGACGGGCGCAGCAGCGGCACGCTGTACGGCGCCTTCACGGATCTGAACTTCGACTACACCATGTTCGACGAGACGCAGGGCTACCAGTTCGGGCGCGAGGTGCAGGTGGCCAGGCTGCGCGATCCTGCGGGCACCAAGCCGACGCGGATCCGAGCTTCGCTGGGCGAGGCGGCGCTCGTTGCCATGCGCAGCGTGCCGATCTACATCGAAGAGAGCGTGTGGTTCTACAACCAGCAATTTACCGAGGGCTACTGGGGCAACCTGGACCAGATCACCGATCGTCACGACAAGGGCGGGCACATCCTCTATGCCGACGGCGTGGTCGAGCTCACCAAGTTCGAGAAGGGGCCGCGGGGCGAACGGATCGAAGAATCCGCAGATTTCACCGCCAACTGCATCTACACCCGTGTCAACAACGGGCAAGCCGACTGGTGGAAGATTACCGACCGCGGGCAGAAGTACGGCTGGATCAACAGCCCCCGCAACTGACGAACGATGCCGATCGAAGCAGGGAGCCGGCCAATGCGGCAAAGACCACGCCTCTGGTGCATGCTGTTCATCCTCGTCCCAGCCATGCTGGCCTCGATGGTCGGCCTCAGCGCGGAACGTGACGGCCAAACGAGCAAACCGATCGTCGTGGCGGCGCCGGGCGTGCTCCAACTCGATGGCAACCTCTTCGCCACCGAAGCGCCGGGGATCATCGTGCGTTCTTGCGGCGTGACGATCGATCTGAATGGCTATGCCATCGTCTGCGAAGATCAGGCGGGCATCGTGATCGAAGACGGCGTCGCAGGTATCACGATCACCAACGGGACCATCATCTCCCCAACCGTTGGCATCGACGGCCCGCAAGCCGACATGGTCTCCGTCCGTCGCATCGCCATCGATCGGCCGCTTCGCGAGGGCATCCGCCTCGGTGTCGGCGGTGTCGTCGAGCACGTCCGAGTGTGGCGCGCCGCCGGCGATGGCATGGTGCTGGGGGCTCGTGCCCGGGTGTCGAACTCGACGGCCATCGCGTGCGCAGGAGATGGCATCCGAACGGGCGCCGGAGCGGTGGTCGACGGGGTTTCTGCCGCGAACAACGGTGGACTGGGAATCCGCATCGGACGCGGCTCAACCCTGACCGACAGCTCCGCGGTGAGCAACGCCAATGGCGGCGTCCGCGCCTCGTACGCGTGCGTGCTCGCTCGGGTAGCCGCGGACTCCAATGGCATGCACGGCATCGTGGTTGACGATGGCTCGATCATCACCGGATGCGTCTGCGGAGACAATGCCGGCGACGGCGTACGCGCCGGATCGGGCGTTGCCATCGCGTCCCTGGCGGTGCGGACCAACTCGGGCAGGGGTTTGGTGATGGAAGCCGACGGTTCGGCGGAGGGTGTTGTTTCCACCAACAACGGCATGCGCGATCGCTGGAGCCAGGCGGGCGCGGTGGACGGGCTCTAGCATGCGGCATGGCCCACCGACACCGCACGGCTCCGCTCTTGCTCTTGCTCTTGCTCGCTGGCTCGGCTCTGGCCCAGGTCCGATTCGTCGATGCCACCGCCAGCGTCGGTCTTGAAGACCATCAGGGACCGATCACCTCCGCCCACGTGTGCGCGGCAGACCTGGACGGCGACGGCTTCGACGACCTGATCATTGGCCGAACGCGCGTGTTCATGAATCGGCCTGTTGAAGGTCCGGACGCAGAACCGGGCAAGCGCCGTTTCGTCGAGATCGCCCAGACCGGCCTGCCCGAGCATCGCCGCGGAGACATCGTGGTCTTTGCCGACCTCAACAGCGATGGCAGGGCCGATTCGATCATCGCGCGATCGCTGGACGTGAACGCCGATGGCTACGAACCCCCCGCCGGAGACCAGCCCCAAGCCCTCGCGTGGCTGGCCGGGAACGGGGACGGCACCTTCGGTACGCCGCTGGGCGCGTTCACGCCCATCGACGCGGCAACGCTCGGCACGACCGCCGCCGTGGCCGTGGGCGACGTGGACCTCAACGGCCACCTGGACATCGTGCTCGGCCAGTGGTACACCCGCTATGGCTCGGGCTTCGAGAGCTACGCGAACGACGTGCTGCTCCAGGCCGCGGACGGTTCGTTCTCTCGGATGGACCTGCCCGTCGACGGCGTCGCGTTTGACACCGAGAGCGACGCCGGTGGACGACCGACCTACGGCGTGCTGGTCGCGCAGGTGCTGGGCGATGGAGCACCGGGTCATGCGCCGCAGATCCTCGAACTGAACTACGGGCGACGGTGGAATCGGCTCTGGATGAGCGACGAGCAGGGGCGTTGGTTCGATGCGGCTCCACGCGTCGGGCTCGACGGCGACGCCATCCGACACGGTCGCCACCCGCAGTGGCTCAAGGAGCGGGCGAAGACCGATCCGCGGTTCGACCGGGCCGACGAACCGCCCTTCCGCGCCAATGGCAACACGTTTGATGCGGCCGTCGGCGATATCAATGGCGATGGGCGGTTCGACATCCTGATCACCGAGATCACGCACGGCTGGGCCGGCGAGAGCAGCGACCCGACACGCGTGCTCTTGCGAGAAGACGGCGTGGCCGGCCCGCTTTTCGTCGAGCGCGATGCGCTCTCGCTCGATCGAGCGCCCGCCGACCCGACGGTGCGGAGCTGGAACCAGGGCGACATCTACGGAGCGCTCGCGGACTTCGACCTCGATGGGCGCGTGGACGTGCTGGTGTGCTCGAGCGATTACCCCGACAACCAGCGCCTGCGGATCTGGCGGCAGCAGGACGATGGCTCGCTCGCCGACGTCACGAGTTGGTCGGGCATCGACCACATCGGCGCGGGCCAGCCGGCGATCCTGGACTTCGATGGCGACGGCGACCTGGACATCGTGGTCGGCCAGAGCTTCACGAGGCTGGGCGCCGCCCAACGCGCCGGACGAACACCAAGGCTGCGGCTGTTCGAGAACCGGGCCGCCGATGGCCAGCGTCGTTCGACCATCACGCTCCGGCTCATGGGGCAACCCGCGGCGGGCATCAACGCGGACGCGATCGGCGCCGTCGTCCGCGTTGGCACCACTCTGGAAGGCCAGCGGATCTGGCAGACTGCGCAGGTCGTGGGCCCCGGGGGGCACCAGGGCAAGCAGGGCACGCTCGCGATGGTCTTCGCCGTGGGTGACGAAGGGGCCGAGTCGGTGGAGATCACCTGGCCCGATGAGGATGCGACGACCACGCGGCTGGAGGGCCTTCGCCCGGGTGTCCACGAGATCTCGCCGCCGGAAGGCAACTGAGCCCGAACGGAAAGACCGCGAACCACAGAAAAAAACCGCCGAGCGGCCCAGAGGGCAACGCTCGGCGGGGCGGGATGGGCTTGTCAAGCGGAGCGCCGGCTCCGGTCGCAACGCCTCTGTATCAGCGGATCAGAAGCGGCTGAGGATGGAATCCAGCAGCGACTGCGAGTTCTGCTGACCGAGGAAGAACTGCGTGTCATCCAGCGGATCGAAGCGGCTGGACAGCGGTCGGGCGAAGGACGGGATGATGTAGTCGCCCGTGGGCAGGTTGCCCGGGCTGTTGGAAGCAAAGACGTCGACGCTGGCGCCCGGACCGGTGATGGCGGTCGTCCGCAGGCCGAGCAGCTCGCCAACCCGGCGGCCCACGGCGGCCGAGAGGGCCTCGGTCAGATCGCGGACCTGCGGCTCGGAGGGGTTGAAGCCCAGCGCGGTGAGCTGCGGGACGAAGACGACGGCCTCGTCGTTGCGGTCGGCATTGAAGGGGTCCGACCGCTCGCTGTAGCCGTAGATCTCCTCGAACGCCAGACCGAAACCGCCCACGCCGAAGTCGAAGGGGTTGAAGAAGAAGTTGAGCGGGTCGGCCGAGAACGTGAAGTTCACCGGATCGCTCGAGTCGGTGATGAACACGGTCGAGAAGTCCTGGCCCTGGAAGTCGCTGGCATTGCTGGAGAACGTGACGTCGTATCCGGCGCCCTGGAAGAGGTCGTTCAACTCGGTGACCAGTTCGCGGCGGATGAACGTGTCGACCGGCACACCATCGATGTTGCCGCTGAAGCCCAGGGCCTCGCTGGAGAACGGAAGGATGTCGGTGGTCACGTCGCCGACCTGGAGCCAGTCCAGCGAACCGCCATTGAACTCGAGGAAGACGTTCTGGCTGCGCGTGATCAACTCGCCCAGGACCGAGTCATCGCCGGTGCCGGGCATGCCGTCATCGCCCACGTCGAGCGTGTAGCGGAAGCGGCCCTCGTTGATGCGCTGGCGATCGTCGAAGGTGCCGAACGTGCCATCGGGGCCGGCGAACGCCTGCACGCTGGGCGTGTTGCTGGAACGCTCGATCTCGACGACGTAGTCGGCGTTGAAGACGCCCTGGATGTAGAAGGCATAGGTGCCCGTGGCCGGCGCCTGCGTGACGATGAAGAAGTCGCCGTTCTCGTCGGTGCCGTAGCGGAGCATGCCGTCTTCGGCGAAGATCTCCGCGCCGCTGCCGGCGTTGGTCGCGAACTCGGTGGGCGAGAAGACGAGCTGGCCATCGGAGACCGTGGTCGAGTTGGTCGTGTCGAACAGGCCGAACTGGACGGCACCCGAGAAGTCCTGGATCAGGGTCTCGAGCGTGCCCACGCTCTGGCGTCCACCGAGGTCACCGCCGGTTTCCGAGAGCTTCACGGTGAGCCGAAGCTCGTCGCCGGCCTGGATGGCCTGGCGGTTGTTCAGGTGGAACACGTCGACATCGGGCGCGATGTCGCCCGGCCGGCCGCGAGCGCCCGGCTCGCCAATCGACGAGGCCACCTCGGTGATGCTGGTGCCATCGGCCAGGCGGCTCGAGGTGATGCCCTGCCCATTGGTGCCGGAGATGACGCCCGTCTCGGCGTTGCGGGTGAACGTGAAGGCGCCGATGACGACCTGGGCCCGATCGTCGGACGTGCCGAGCTGGCCGTCCGGGCCGGCGAACGAGGTCGCGAAGGGCGCCTCGACGAGGTTGCGGCCATTGCCCGAGTTGGTCGACGCGCTGAAGCCAGAGTCCCCGTCGTCGAAGACCTCGACCTCGATCGAGTAGCTGCCGACCAGGCCGGCGGCGGGTTCGATGTTCTCGACCACGTCCGGATCGAACGGCGTGCCGGGGTCGGTCGTGTTGGAGACCGCCAGGAAGAACGTTCCGGTCTGCGTGATCAGGAACGTGTTGCCGAAGGTGACGACACCCTCTCGGAGCTGGTTGAGATCGGCCGGCAGCGTGACGCTGGCGTTGTCGATACCAAACTGCAGCGAGCGGTCGGGGCCGAAGAGGTTGATCGACGTGTTGAACGCCGATCCGGTGTTCGGACCAAGCCTGAGGATCTGGCCGGCCTGGAGCGTGATGCTGTATAGATCGACGTCGCTCGCCAGCGAGAACGCCTGGGCGTCGCTGTCGGGGTGATCGCCGATGAAGCCACGCAGCGTGAAGGGCGTGTTGATATCGGGCAGCGCATCGGGCTGGAACTTGTCGTCCAGCGCGGTGTCGAGGTTGCCGGCGCCGTAGAAGTCCACGGTGGCCGGGCCCAGGAAGCCGCGGTCGATGATGACCGTGTTCGGGGTGACCTTGTCGCCCACGTCGCCCACGAAGGCGTCGCCGGCGAAGAAGATGTCCTCGTCCGCGAAGCCATCGCCGTCGGCGTCCAGGCGGGCCGCGGCGTTCTGGCCGCGAACCACGTTCGGATCGAGCTCGAAGCGGTACAGCCCCGGGCCGGCGACGCCGGGAACCTGCGGCAGGTCGCGACGCGTCACGGTATCGGAGAAGGTGACCACGGCAGCGTTCTGCGCGTCGTCATAGGTGAGCAGGTAGTCCTGGCCTTCGTCCAGGCGGATCTTGATCAGGCCACCATCGCGGACCTCGCTGATGATCAGGCCATCGGCGAGCGTCTGCGCGTTCATGGGCTGGTTGAAGAACACGCGGGCGGTGTAGGTGCCGCCGTCGTAGACGACCTCGATGTCCTCGACCTGCACCACCTCGGGCAGTGTCGCGAGGCTCTGGACGCTGAAGTTGCGGGACTCGGTGATCGGCTGGCCGTTGAGCGTGACGCCGCCGATGGTGCCGGTGGCGAACACGCCGAAGCTCTCCGAGCCACGGTTCGAGCCCACCTGCGTGCCGGCGATGCTCACGCTGCCGATGCTCGAGCGTCCGCCGGAAACCACGTCGTCGAACGTTCCCAGGAAGCCGTCCACCCCGCGGAGCAGACCGGCGGAGACCGAGCTCTGGACAAAGTCGCCACCGATGGTCACGGTGCCAATGTTGCCGCCGTTGGTCGAATCCGCATCCACGCCCGTGCCACCAAAGGCCGCGTCTCGGCCGATGTCCGCACCGGCCAGGATGGTGGTCGCGAACGCGTTGGCGGTGGCGGTGACGCTGCCGATGTCGTTGCCCGCAGCGATCACCGTGCCGGACATATCGAAGGCCGTGACGCTCTGGATGTCATGCCCCGAGCGGATCTGGCTGTCGACGATGGAGCCGTTGACGAACAGGGCGCCACGGATGCCATTGTCCACGCTGATGCTGGCCCGCATGGAGCCCTGGACGGTGATGCCCTCGGTGCCGAACAGTCGCAGCGTCGGCGCCACGAACTCGTCGGGGGTCTGGGGCAGCTCGCCACCCAGGTCGCCATTGACGGTGAGCTGACGCAGGAGCGTGGCGCTGATCGTGCCACTAGTCAGCAGCGATCCGGTCTCGAGCAACTGCACGTCGTTGCCGACGAGGATGTCGCCCGAGCCCTGGAACCCGCCGAGAACGATCTCGCGAGCGAAGCCATCCACGACGATGTTCGAGTTGCCGAACAGGATCGCCTGCACGTCGATGCGGCCGATGGACGCGTCGTCGTTGCTCAGGATGTTGAAGCTGTCCAGGGCGCCCGTATCGCTGGTGACCGTCACCGAGCTGTTGATGCTGGTGCTGATGAGCAACAGGCGAGCACCGGCGGCATCCCAAACTGCAGTGCCCGGACCGCTGAAGCTGATCGTGCCCGTGGCGGCGCCACGCGTGAAGTTGATCGACGAACCGGAGGGGATCACCTCGCCCAGCGTCGAGAAGTCGAAGGTGCTCTGGTCGGCCACGAAGTCGAGCATCGCCAGACGGCCGCCCACGACGGGCGTGTTCTGGCCGCCGGTCGTGATGCCCGCGGTGCGGCTCGGCTGGCCCGTGTCGGCGTGGGCGCTGACGTTGGTGACCGTGCCACCGACGCTCACGCTGCCGACGACCGACACGCCCAGGGTGTGCAGGTCGTCGCCCGTGTTGTACACGCCGTCGTCGCCAGCAACGATGCCGGCGGCGACCGCGACGTCGGTGCCGTCGCCGGCGATGTTCACCTCGCGCACGCGGCCGGACTTGTTCACGTCCGTAGCGACGCCGGTGCCGCCCGCGCGCCCATCGGCGCCCAGGTCGTACAGGCCGGCGGCAACCAGCAGGTTGGCAGCCGAACCCGACACGTTGACGATGCCCACCGAGTTGCCGGCGACGATCTGCGTGCCGAACCCGCTGGTGTTCGGATCGTTGGCGATGTTGCCCTCGCCCTGCACGTTGATCTGCCCGATGGCGTTGCGGGCGTGGAACACGGCCTCGAAGATCGAGCCGTTGCTGACCGTCACGACGCCGATGTCGCGGCCGGCGGTGATGCTCGGGCCATCGAAGCCGCTGGTGGCGCCGACGCTGGGCGGCAACTGGTTCCGCAGGCTGGTCGCGGCAACGAAGCCCGACAAGGCCGGGTTCACGCCGATGTCGCCGAACACGCCGTCCTCTGACGCGTTCACCGTCACGTTGAAGATCGTGCGATCGGCGTGCACGTCGCCGAGCAGGTGGCCGGCGTTGATGACCAGGCTGCCCAGGTCGCCATTGAACGCCGAGACCGAACCGCTGGGCAGCAGCGAACCGTTGTTGATCGTCACCGACCCGATGCCGCCGCTGAAGCTCATGATGTCGCCGGCATAGTCGCCGTTGACCACGACCGAGTCGATGCGGCCGTACGCCTCGACCGATCCGGTCGGGATGCGGTTGTTGTTGGGCAGGCCGGGCTGCGAACCGATCACCACCGTGCCGGTGATGGCCTGCGCGACGCGGACGTCCGAGTAGAGCCCGCCATTGGCGATGTCGATGCCGGCCAGGTTGCCGCGCACGAGCAGGACGCTCGGGTCATTGATATCGCCCAGGTTGCGACCCACGGTCACGTTGGTCAGCGTGCCACTGATGTCGGTGCTCAGGAGGATGTCGCGCGAAGCCACGAGTTCGGCCACGTTGCCGCGGGCCGTGCGGGTCTCGAGCGAACCGCGCAGATCGCCGGCGGTCGCCTCGATCCGGGTGATCGGCCCGGTCGAGAGGATCGAGCCGTCGAAGAGCGTCTCGACGGTCAGGTTCTCGAGGCGGCCGTCGGGGCCCGTGACGCTGATGTTGGTCGCCGTAATCTCGGTCGCCGAGAGTTCGACAAGCGGGCCCGACACACTGATCTCCGAGGCGCGGATGGCGCCATCGACCGTGAGCTGGCGGAGTTGGCCCGTGATGATCTGCGTCGCGCGAATGTTCTCGGCCCCGAAGTCGCGGATCGTGCCCGCGACGCGGATCTCCGACCGCTGGAACAGCCGGCCGTCGATCGACTCGCGGACCTCGCCGTTGACCTCCAGGAACGTGTCGGCAAAGACGCCGTTGGTCCCGGTGGTGGTCCCGGTCTCGCCGACGCGGATCGTGTCCAGATCGCCACCGATGCTGATGAACGAGCGGAAGAGCTCACGCGGCGTGCCGCCGCCGGTGCTGTTGACGATGTTGCCCGCGGCGATGTCCTGGACGGAGCTGTTGAACTCCATCTGCACCGCGTCGAGATCGCCGTCAAGCTCGATGCTCTCGGCCGTCAGCGCGACGATGCGAGTGCGGAAGATGCGCGAGTCTTCGTCGCCGGTGACCACGCGGATCTCGCCGGTGCGGACGAACGCATCGTTGTAGTTGATATCGATCCAGAACTCATCGAGCAGGGCGGCGCCGATGAAGCCGTCGATGATCTGTGCGTTCCGCAGGGTGATGCCATCGATGCCGTCGAGCTCGCCGCCCCCAGCCGCGGGAACGGCGTTCGCGGCAATAACACTGCCGAACAGCGTTGCGTCCTCGACAACGAGGTTGTCGATGTCGTCGACTGCGAAGATGCCGGTGGTCGCCAACGCGTTCTGCACGCTCGCGGCGAGCCCCATGCCCACGTCCAGATCGATGATGTCACCAGCGAAGATCGTTCCGAAGATGCCATCAAACGCCCCGGGCACCTGGCCAGCAGGCGTGCCGATCTCGGCGTTGACCCGCATGTCCTCGATGATGCCCGTGGGGCTCAGGATCACGTCGCCCACGGCGCCGCCGACGCGCAGCTCCGCCAGATCCCCCGCACGGACGAAGAGTCCGTCCAGATAAGCATCAAACGGTGAGCCGACGTCCGTCAGGAACGCGGCGCCGGGCGCATAGGTGTTGTTCGCAACGGGGCGATACACGCCGCCGCCCCAATCCGGATCGATCTGCGCGCCCGGCAGGGTGAACGTCGTATCACGCCCGATGCCCTGCACCTGCTCGCCGTTGATGCCAACAAACGGCGAGATGCGGCGCGGTCCGTACTCGGGCAACTGGGTCCGGCCCAGGTTGCCGGTGATCTGGACCTCGTTGATGCCCGCGACATCGATGGCCACGATGTCACCACGGGGCGTGTTGTTGATGATCGAATCGAACGCACCGCCGCCGGTCTGGATGATCTGCCAGACGTCCACCTGGACCTGACCGGTGATCTCGACCGCCGACTGCGCCGTAGCGCCGGTGATGTCGATCCGGCCGATGCTGATCACATCGTCGACCGAGCCCTCGATCGTGCTGATGTCCAGCGTTCGTCCGCCAGTCAGGTCGGCCTCGATGGTCGCCAGCGCGACACCCTCGGCCGAGTCGACGGCGATGAACCGCAGGAACCCCACCACCGTCCCGACGGCGCCGACGCCGTTCACCTCGACCTGGAAGCGGCCGCCGGCGTCGTCGATCAGCTCGACCGACTCGCCGATGATCAGCTCGATGCCAGCATTCGGCCCGAAGGTGTTGTTGAGGTTGGGCGTGTCCAGGAAGCGCAGGTCGCTGCCGGCGCCAAGGTCAAAGCTCACGCCCTGGCCGAAGGCGCGCCCGAACGAGTCGATGCCGAAGACCGCGTCGCCGTCCTCGAAGTCGATGTCCTGGGACACCGCGAAGCCGCCGACCGTCGAGCCCGGCGAGGTGATGACGCTCACCGAGTCGCTGGCCACGTGCGAACCCACGCGGATGAAGCCGATGTCGCCCGCGCCGCCGCCGGTGCCGGTTCGGAAGACGATCGAGCCCGGGGCGCTCTCGCCCGGCAGGGCCTGATCATCGACGTCGAAGTCCAGGCCAATACCGCCCGACACGTCGAAGTAGCCGATGCTGCCGCCCACGGTGAACAGGATCGATGCGCCGCCGGCGTACACGTCGCCCTCGGCCGGCCCGGTGCCGATGATCGAAGACTGCCCGGTCACCACATAGCCGAGATCGCCGCCGATCTGGAACAGCAGCGGCGAGCCGCCGGTCTCGATGTCCGAGCCCGCGTAGATGTCAAACAACGAGCCGGCGAACGTGAAGCTGCCGCCCGCCAGGTCCGAGCGGCGATCGGCCGGATCGTCCGCCTCGCCATCATCGTCGCTGAAGTTAATGTTGTCGTCCGCGCTGGCGATGGCGCCCGCGCCGTCGACCAGGTCGGTGCCGGCCCGGATCGAACCCACCGAGCCCGACAGCACGTTGATCGAGATGCTCGTGCTCACGCCCGAAACACCCGGCGCCAACTGGTTGGCCGGGAAGCCCATGCCCGACGCGGTCCGATACGCGCCCAGCGTGACCGGGGCCATGCCCGAGACGTTCAACGCGTAGAACGCGCCCGAAGTCACCGCGCCCGTGGCCTCGGAAGCGACCACCAGGTAATACACGCCCGCGTACTCGGGCGTGTACTCCATGAAGTACCGGCCCGTGTTGATGAACCGCTCGCCCGCGTCGGCCGCGGCCACCTGGCGGCCTCGGGCGTCGACGAGCCTGTAGTTGAAGGACGGATCGTCCGCAACACCCTCGACCACGAGCGGACGCGAGCCGTCCAGCGGGATGGCGAACACGTCAACGTTGTCCTGGCCGGTGTTGATCGGGTCGCCAAAGCTCAGGTCGCCGATGATCTGCACCTGGCTGCCGATGTTGCCGATGAACTCGGCGCTGCCGATCGAGTCGTTGCGATAGAGCTGCTGCCCGAAGATGGGCGAAGCGTCGAAGAGCTGCGACAGCCCCAGCCCCTCGTTCGCGGCGGCGATCGACGTGCTGATCGTGCCGTTCAGGAACAGATCGCTCAGCACGTCCTCCACATCGTTGTCCAGATCGATCGACCGGGGCGACTCGAGCTCGAAGTACCGCGTCACGTCGCGCGGCGGGCGGAGCGTGGACGAACTCAGCTCGCCCACCACCGTCGTGTCCATCAGCGAACGGCCGGCGATGTGCACCTGGCCCAGCGTGCGCTCGACGATGAGCTGCGAGCCGGTCTTGGTGATGTCGTTGCTCTCGTCAGGAGCCCACAGGCCCACGTCCGAGGTCGCGGTGAACGAGCCCAGATCGCCCTTGACCGTGATCGATCCGAGGACGGAGCCAAAGCCCAGGTGGTTCACCGCGCCGTTGAACACCGACGAGCCGAACAGCAGGCCGTGGATGTTGATCGTGCCGACGTTCTGCGTGCCCAGGGCGAAGATGCCGTGGTCGGGGTTCGTGAACGAGTTGAAGCTCGCCGCACCAGCGGGGTCGTACGTCGCTGCGGACGTGTTGTCGCGCTCGAAGGGCGAGCCGATGATGATCGAGCCGGCGGCCTCGGGCAGGCCGTCGACCTCGCCATCCCCGCCCGGCACGACGCGATAGCCGAAGCCCGCGTCCTCAAAGTCATCAGAGAACTGGGTCAACTCTTCGATCAGGAAGAAGTTGAACCCGCCCGCGGCGGCGTCGGCTTCCGGGTCCGGGTCGCCCGCTTCGATGCGACCACCGAGCATGGTCACCGTCGTGGCCTCGTCCGCGTTCGTGAAGACGATACGGCCAATGCCATCGTTGAAGTCCGGCACCCCGTCGTCGTTCAGGTCGACGATGGGCAGTTCGGCGCCCTCGGGCGCGCCCAGGGCGAACGTGGCCTGCATGGGCCGCCCGAACAGATCGAAGAACTCGACGGTCGTACCCGCCGTGCCCGCGATGGTAACAGCCGCGCCGAAGATGCGGCTGGTAACGACATCGGCAAAGTTGCCGGGAGGCACTTCGGCGGAGATGTTGTCAAAGCGGAAGCGGTCGCTCGGGCCACCGATCGACTCGAAGCGGATGGCATCGAACGCCGGCGCGGCCTCGCCCGAGACGTCGGGCGGCCGGCGGAACACGAACGTGCCGATGCCGTCGGTCGGGCCGCCGCCGCCCGTGCGGAAGTTCACCAACTCGTCTCGGCCCTCGAACGACTCGACGACCTCGCCGCGCACCAGCAGCGAGACGCGGGTGTTTTCCAGGTCCAGCCCCTGCGTGCTAGTAGCCGTCCTCAAGAAGTCGATCGAGAAACTGCGGATGCCGCGGAACGAATCGCGATCATCCTCGGAGTTCAGGAATGAGAAGGTGAACTGCTCGCCCGTCTGCATGAGGACCTCGACCTCGCGGCCCTCATCCTCGGGATCGGCGCCCACGGGCAGCACGTAGCGGAAGTCGGCCGTCGGGGCGATGTTGTGCCGCACGAACAGCAGCGACTCTTCGAAGATCGTCTGCGAGATGATGGGCGTGTTGGGCGCCCCGGCCTCGTCGAAGTTCTCCTCGACGACCTCGTCCTCCTCGATCTCGATGTCGTCGGCGAACTGGAGGTAGGGCACCGTGTAGCCGAAGAACGCCGTCGCGAAGCCAACGCCCGTCGTCGGATCAACCGAAGCCGGATCGATCGTCAGCGCAAAGAGCAGTTGCCGGGGCTCGAGCGGCTCGACGTCGGGCCGGGTGGCGCGACCCGCGAGCCCTGCAAGCCGAGCGGCGGCGCCATGCGAGGCGTCCTGCACGAGCGAGCGACGACGAACATACGGGCGGGTCTTTGCACGGCGGTTGGGCTTCATGGCCGCTTCCTCGCTGGCTGGTACAACACCGCAACGCGCGGTGGTTCTTCGGGGCTTCCTGGCCGGCCTGGGTGGGCTTGTGGCCGGCCAAACTCAAGCGAACCGGGGTGGCTCGCCCGATGCGCACGGTCGCAGTGCTGCGCCGTGGCGGCCGCTCCCGGGGCCGGGAGGGCCAAGGCAGGGCGGGGCACCGTGCCCGCGGCCTGCCGGATCCGGATGCGTTGGGGTCCATCCCAGACTCGGTCGCGTCGCATCCTCACGCCGACCGGAGCCGTCAAGCATATCAGACCGCTCCTCGCCAGACTAGGCCGACAATCGATCGCTCGGCCAGTGCCATCTTCGCTTGATCGACCAACATCGTGAACCTCGCAGTTCCCGCGGTTCGCACATCCACAGGGTCCTCGGATCGGGGCAACGCGCCCGGCCGTCGGAGTCCAAACATACTGCGAACCATTGTCGCCGATGCGGGCTGCCGGAGCGCCCCCGTCGGCTGCTGCGACCCGAGTCCCTCCTGCCAGCAAGCGGGGGCTGGCCGAAACCCGGGCCGGGCCTGCGCCCCAGGGACGCCGACCACGCATGTTGTACGGCCGCGTGGGCCACCGGGTTGCAGGCGCGGGCAACTCGACCGATAGCACGCAGGTTTTTGCGAATAACCGGGCGAAACGCGCCAGATGACCACCGACCCAGGACGCGACCGGGCCGGTGCTGCCGGCCGCGAAGCGGTCGACCCGATCTACCCCGGTGGGTGACGCGTACCCTGAAGGGACCGGCATGAGGTCCTTATGGGACGCAGTGCAGGAGGGAGCCAATCCGTGCTTTCGGGCATCGGACAATCCGATGGGCTCGTCGAGCGATTGCTCGCGGCGACCGACGGCTCCGATGCCGCCTGGCTCGCGGGCATCGCGGTGGTCGTCGGCATCATGCTCTGGGCCGCCGGCGCTCGGGCCGTCAGCCTGGCCTTCGCCGCGGCCGGAGGCACCGCCGGCCTCTTCGCCGCGTTCTGGCTGTCCCAGCAGGTCCAGATTCCCGACATCGCCGGCCTGCCGGGGTCGATCGTTGCCGGCGCTGTCGGCGCGGCGGTGGGCGTCGTCATCGCCCTGGTTGCCATGCGGCTCGTCGTTGCCGCCGCCTCGGGAGCGACCGCCGCCGCGGCCGCGGCCGGGCTGGCCGTGCTGTTCGCCCCGCACCTGCCCGAGGGCATCATCGGCGCCCCCAGCACGGCGCCGCCGACGGCGAGCGTCCCCGCCCCAGTCGTGCAGCCGGTCGCTTGGCCCGACACGCCGAATTCGATGTCCGACGAGGTGGCGCCGTCCGACGCCGGCGAGCAGCCACAAGAGCCCGACACGCCGGCCGGCCTGACCGCCGAGGTCGTCACCAAAAAGGCCAGCGCGGCATGGCAACGCGTGCCCGAAACCGTCCAGGGCGAGGCGGCCTTGGTGATCCTGGCCTGCGGGCTGGGCGGAGCGATGCTGGGCGCCATCTGGCCCGCCCGGATCGCCAGCGCAACCACCGCGTTCCTCGGAGCGGCCGTCTGGCCCATCGGGGCCATGCACATGCAGTCGCTCGCCGGCACACCGCTGCCCATCGAGCAGGTGCCCACCACCACCTGGCTCATCGCTTGGCTGGTGCTGGGCATCGTCGGGTTGGGCATCCAGCGTCTGATCGTCCGCAGGGTTGCTGAAGGCTGAACCTGCGCCGCCGCGGCGCTTGCCGCGTCACCCTCGCTGGAAACCGAGTTCGAACCGAAACGTGCTAGGCGCTGGGCAGGGCGGTGCGATCCGCTTCTACACCCTCGACCGTCACCGTGCCCTCTGGCGCAACCGCGCCGTCGGCGATGGGCGCCGCATAGCTGGATGCCGTCGTAGCCGTACCAGCGAGCTGCCCCGCGAGGATCGCCAGGCCGATCACACCAACAGCCGAGCACACGCCCGTGGCAAATCGCAGGCCGTAGGCGGGGTGGTGCATGGCGGCCTCGGCCGAACCGGCTTCGCCCTTGGGGTCGTCGATCATCGCGGCCTTGAGGATGCGCAGGTAATAGAACGCGGCGATCGCCGAGTTGACGCCCAGGATGACCACCAGCGCGATCTCGCCGGCAGAAATACCAGCGGTGAACAGCGGCAGCTTGGCCATGAAGCCCAGCAGCGGCGGGAAGCCCAGCAGGCTCAGCGTCACGATGGCCAGCACGACCCCAAGGGCCGGCTCGCGCTTCCACAGCCCACGAAGGTCGTCGAACTCCTCGACCTCCAGCGGCTCGCCACGATCCGAAGCACGCCGCTCCAGGCAGGCGATCACGGCGAACGCGCCCGTGTTCATGACGCCGTAGGCCGCGAGGTAAAACAGGATGGCCGAAACGCCGCTGGCGGCGAAGGAGCCATCACCAGGACCGGCGAGCAGGCCGACGAGCATGTACCCCGAGTGGGCGATCGACGAGTACGCCAGCACGCGCTTGACCGAGCTCTGGAGGATCGCCAGCACGTTGCCCACCGTCATCGTGACGGCGGCCATGACCCACAGCATGACCCGCAAGGGCTCGGGCAGGGCCGAGCCGCTCTCGCCAAAGTTCCAGCCGACCGTCGAGCAGATCAGCAGCAGGGCCACGAAGCCCGCCGTCTTGGGCACGAAGGCCAAAAACGCCGTCACCGGCGCCGCCGCGCCCTGGTACACATCGGCGGTGTAGAAGTGCATCGGCACCGCGGCGATCTTGAAACCCAGGCCCGCGATGGACAGCAGCAGGCCCACCATCGTGATCGGGTTGATGCCCTCACGGGCGATGACGGCGGCCATCTCGGTCAGGTGCAGCGTTCCCGTTCCGCCGTAAAGCATGACGAAGCCGTACAGGAACGTTGCCGCTCCGAGCGCGCCCAGGTAGAAGTACTTGACGCCGGCTTCCTGGGCCCGATCGCGCGAGCTGCTCATCGCCACCATCACGTACGTGGGCAGGCTCGTGAGCTCGAGCGCCAGGAAGAGCCAGATCAGGTCGCCCGCCGAGGCGCACAGCATCAGCCCCGTCAGCGAGAACAGCACCATCGAGAAGTACTCGGCTCGATTTGTCCGCAACGGGTTGAACCCGCGCCCGCCGGCGACCAGCGCTTCCTCCCGGCGGTCGATCAGCCCGGCCTGCGTCAGCACAAGCAGGATGCCCACCACCGCCACCGTGACCTTCACGAACCCGGGCAGGTTCGGCAGCGTCGAATCGCCAATCGGCCCGCCTTCGGCCATGCCCAGCGCCGCGAGCAAGCCCGCGACCGCGAGCCCGGCAACCGAGGCCGGCAGGCACAGCGAACGCCAACGCTTGTCGGGAGAGAGCCCCAGGATCATCACCAGGCAGGTGGTGACGAACAGCGCGATCTCGGGCCAGATGAGCGCGATCTTTTCGGCCATGGCGCCTTAGCCCTCCCCTTCATCCAGCGAAAGCTGCTGCGCGCGGGCCTCGAGCAGGTCCTGATACGGCGCGAGCGTGCGCTCCACCGACGGCTCGATCGCCTCGATCACCGGCGTCGGATACACGCCCAGACCCAGGCATCCCACCGCCAGCACCGTCAGCAGGCCGATCTCGCGGCCGTTCAGGTCCTTGGGAAGCTCGGGATGCTCGTGATAGTCTGCCGGCTGCCTGGGCGTGCCCCAGACGACCCGGCCGGTCATGTACAGCAGGTACATCGCCGCGACGATGACGCCCGTGCCCGCGAAGAACGCGAACCAAGGCCCGAGCGAACCGCCGGCCGCGCCGGCCCGCCCTTCGAGCACCCAGGCGGGCGAGCTCTGGAACGTGCCGATGATGCACATGAACTCGCTCACGAACCCGTTCAATCCGGGCAGGCCCACCGACGCCATCACGAAGAACACCATGAAGGACGACCAGATGGGCATCGTGCTGGCCAGGCCGCCCAACTCATCCATCGAGCGGGTGTGGTAGCGCTCGTAGATCATGCCGATGCACAGGAACAGTGCCCCGGTCGACAGGCCGTGGTTGATCATGTAGAGCACCGAGCCCGTCGCGCCGACGTTGTTCAGCGCGAAGAGCCCCAGCACGCAGAAGCCCAGGTGGCTCACCGACGAATACGCCACGAGCTTCTTGACGTCCTTCTGCACCCAGCAGATCAGCCCGGCGTACACGATGCCGATGATGCTCAGCACCGCGATCAAGGGGGCATAGGCGATCACCGCCTCGGGCACGAAGCCCAGCACGAAGCGATAGATGCCGTACGTGCCCAGCTTCAGCAGCACGCCGGCCAGGATGACCGATCCCGCCGTGGGCGCCTCGGTGTGTGCCAGCGGCAGCCACGTGTGCACCGGGAACAGGGGCACCTTCACCGCGAAGCCCAGCATGAGCGCCAGCAGCACCAGGGCCTGCGCCTGCACGGGCATCTGCATCGCCGTCACCGACAGCGTGGGGATGTCGAAGGTCCACACGCCCTCCACGCTGCGGTGGTGGAAGACGACGTAGACCAAACCGGCCAGCGCGATGATCGAGCCCGTGAAGGTGTACAGGAAGAACTTGGTCGCCGCCCGCTTGCGATTGCTCGAGCCGAACAGGTTGATCAGTACGTACATGGGCAGCAGCGTGAACTCGAAGCACACGTAGAAGCCGATGAGGTCCGTCGCCGCGAACACCCCCACCATCGCCGCCTGGAGGCCCGTGAGCCAGCCGTAGAAGACCTTCTGGTTCTCCTTGACGGCCGTATAGCTGCCGATGACGCAGATGGGCCCGAGCAGGATCGTCAGCGCGATGAGCAGCAGCGAGACGCTATCCACGCCCACGCCCAGCCGCAGACCCATGTCGGCGATCCAATCCACGCTGGAGGCGAACTGGAGCACGCCGCCGTTCGACCAATCGAACCGCACCAACGCGACCAGCAACGGCCCAAAGGGCACGAGCGCACCGATTGTCGCGATGGTCCTGGCCAGACGCGCCGGGGCCATCGCGATGGCCACCGCGAACACCAGGGGGGTCAGGATGAGCAGGTGAAGCAGGCTCACGATTCCTCCATCCGCGTCATCACGATGCCAACGCCACGATGACCAGCAACGCAACGAGCACCGCCGTGCCGGCCACCATGCCCGTCGCATAGCCGTGCAGCCCGCCGCTCTGGCTCGGCCGCAGCAGCGACCCCAGCCAACGCGGCAGCGCGCCCAGCAGGTCCACCAGCCCGTCGATCACCAGCTTGTCGAACGCGTGGAACACGTGGCTGAACACCAGCAGCGGCTTGACGATGATCGCGTGGTAGAGCTCGTCGACGTACCACTTGTTCTCGGCCCACTTGGGGATGGGCCCGAACCGCGCCGCCACCGCGTCCATCCGCACCTTGCTGGGGTGCTCGCGGTTGCCGATGCCCAGGCCCCACGCGCCCTTGGGCCCGTGGAACCACGCCGCGGCGAGGATGCCCACCAGGCCCAGCCCGGCCGACACGTAGTACATGATCTTGAAGGGGTCTTGCCCGAACAGCGTGCCCGACTTGGCGTGCGCATCGCCGTGGGCATCCCCGGGCGCTTCGGCTTCGGCTGGCTCGCCCGAAGCGGGCGGCCCAACCGGCTCGCTCGCGGGCGCCTTGGCGTCCTTGTGCGACAGGCCGGGCGACGGATACGCGGCCGTCGAGTGCTTGACCATCGTGCCGGCCCAGCCGTGGTCTTCCTTCTTGTTCACGAAGTACAGGCTGGCGACCAGGATCGTGCCCACCGCGAGCAGCACCATCGCACCGTTCATCGCCCAGCCGGGCGCGTGCGGATGGAAGCCGGTGTGCAGGGCGTCGCCCTCTTCTTCCTCGCCAGCCGAGTGGCCCGCGTGGCCGTCGTGACCGTCTTCGCCATGGCCGTGGTCGTCGCCGTGATCGTCTTCGCCCGGCTCGAAGTGCTTGGGCCCGACGAACACGCGGAAGAACACCCGGAACGTGTAGTACGCCGTCATCGCGGCGGTCAGGAGCAAGAGCAGGCCGATCAGGAACGACCCGCCGATCATGTCGCCGGGCGTGGCGAACGCCTGGGCCAGGATCATGTCCTTCGAGAAATACCCGGCCGTGAACGGCACGCCGCTGAGGCTCAGGCACCCGATGAACATGCACACACCGGTGATGCCAAAGCCCTTCATCCACATCACGCCCGAGAGCCGCCGCAGGCTGAGCTGGCCGCCAAAGCCGTGCATCACGGCGCCGCAGCACAGGAAGAGCGTGGCCTTGAAGAACGCGTGCGTGAACACGTGGAAGACGGCGCCCGTCGTGCCCAGCAGCCCCAGCCCGGCGAACATGAAGCCAAGCTGGCTGATGGTGCTGTAGCCCATGATGCGCTTGATGTCGTACTGGGCGAACTCGATCGTCGCCGCCCAGAACGCCGTGATCGCCCCGGCCCAGGCCACCACCGTCAGCGCGATCATCGCGTCGTCGGCGGCATACAGCGGGAACATGCGGGCGATGAGGTACACGCCCGCCGTCACCATCGTCGCCGCGTGGATCAGGGCCGAAACCGGGGTCGGACCCTCCATGGCGTCGGGCAACCACACGTAGAAGAAGAGTTGGGCGCTCTTACCGAACGCGCCAGCGGTCAGCAGCAGCGGGATGACCACGACCACCCAGGTGTGCCCGATCGCCTGCCCGTTCGCGTCGATGCCCTCGGCGACCATCGCGAAGAGCGGGCCGAACTCCAGCGTCCCAAAGACCACGAACGTCGCACCGATGGCCATGAGCAGGCCCAGGTCGCCGATGCGGTTGATGATGAACGCCTTCTTGGCCGCCGCCACCGCCTCGGGCTTCTTGTAGAAGTAGCCGATGAGCAGGTAGCTGCACAGGCCCACGCCCTCCCAGCCCAGGAAGAGCAGCAGCAGGTTGTCGGCCATCACCAGGCTCGACATGCTGAATACGAACAGGTTGAACGCGAAGAAGAACCGGCAATAGCCCAAGCCCTTGTCGTGCTCGACGTACTCGGTCGAGTACAGCCCGATCACCGTCGCCAGCCCGGTCACGAACAGCATCCAAAGCATGGACAGGCCGTCCATGTAGAAGCCGAAGTTCGCGACGATGCTCGTCTCGCTGTTGGCCCCGATGGTGGCGTGGATCCATCGGAAGAGGGTCGCTACGCCGTAGTTGTCCTGGCCGCCCGCGAAGGCCGCCAGCGCGGTGATGAACCCGCCGCCGAGCAGGGCCACGGTCGCATACCCGGGCAGCTTGCTCTTCACGTTCAGGCACGCGAACAGGACGCACAACGCGGCGCCCAGCAGCGGAAGGCCCGGCATCAGCGCCACCCACTGCGGGGCGTCGCCGGTCACCAGGTGCGGCCCATCGGCCGCCGCCAGCATGGTCGTCAACGTCATGGGAAGTTGGCTCGCCAGCATCGTCATCCCTTGAGGTCCGCCCACGCCTCGGCGCTCAGCGAGTCTCGCTTGCGGAACAGGAACACAACCAGCGCGAGCGCCAGTGCGGCCTCGGCGGCGGCAACGGTCAGCACGAAGATCACGAACGTCTGCCCGTCGTAGTTCAGGTGGTAGCGGCTGAAGGCGATCAGCGCGATGCCGGCCGCCTGGAACATCATCTCCGTGCAAAGGAACATGATGATCAGGTTCCGACGCGTCAGGAAGCCAACAAGACCCAGCGTGAACATCGCCGCCGACACGAACAGATAGTGTGCCAGCACGCTCTCGCCCATGGCCTGCGGGAAGGCCGACTGCGCCAGCAGCAGATCAACCATGGGGCCGCCCTCCCTCGGACGAAGCTTGCTCGGCCAGCGCCGCCGCGGCGGCGGCCTTGGCCTCCTCGTCGATCTGCGCAAACTTGCGCGCCAGCACCACAGCACCCAGCATCGCCATCAGCAGGATGACGCCGGCGATCTCGATCGTGCCCGGGTAATCCCCCAGCAGGTTGAACGCAAGCCCCTCGGCGTTGGTCGGCGACAAGCCCTCGGGCAGGGCCACCAGCCTCGAGCCGCCGCCGGCGCTCTCGACCACGGCGCTCACGCCCGACTCGGACGTCTCAAGGCCCTTCACCGTCTCGCCCTGCGAGATCAGCCCCTCGCGCGACAGCGTCTTCTGCACCTTGCCGGGCAGACGCTCCAAGACGGCCGTTTCGGCAGCCGCGACACGCCCGGCGTCGCGCGGGCTGATGTCCTTCAGGCCGGCAAAGAGCATGACGGTCAGCGCGGCCAGCAGGGCAAAGCTGGTGATCGTCGCGGTAATCGGCCCGCGGCCGACCGCGTCGTACTCGCTGATGCCCTCTTCCTCGCCCTCGACCTGGCTCTGGCTGGCCAGCATGATCACGAACAGGTAGGTAATCAGGATCGCCCCGGCGTAGATGATCACCAACGCGAACGCCATGAACTCGGCGGCCAGCAGCAGGTACAGCCCCGCCGTCGACAGGATGCTCAGGATGAAGTAGAGCGCCGCGTAGACCGGCCGCCGGTGGGTGATCACCTGGAGGCAGGACCCCAGCGCGATGATCGCCAGCACGTGGAAGAACGGGTTGGGCAGGCCCTCGCCCGCGGCGAGAGCCCCGCCGCCCAGCGCGACGATCAACAGCCCCACGCCCGTCGCGGCGACGATGCCGCCAATCAGGCTGGCGTGGAACTTGCGCCGCGGGATGGACAATGCCACGCCCACACCGCCGATGGCGAGCGCCAGGAACAGCAACACGGGGTGCACGATCAGATCCATAGACGTCCTGCAGACGGCTCGCGACCGTGCCGGGAGATGGAACCAAGACCGGCCGGCGGGAGGCACGTTCCCGGCCGGCGAGGGAGGACGGACAGTAGATCCAAGGCCGTCGACCGTCCACCCGCAGCCCCAGTCGGGCGCGGTGCAAATCCTGGGGCCGACGACAGGCTGCGGGTCTCCCGAAGCCAACCCGGAGGCGTCCTATGCTGGCCCCGTGCCACAAGCCACGTGGAAACGACAGCTCCCCAACGCCCTGACCATGGCACGACTGGCGATGGCCGCGGTCGTTGTCGCCCTGCTCGCGATAGCGCCGCCCCTCGCGGGCGCCGAGGGACCCCAGCCCGCGCTCCTGGTAGCGACAGCCTTCTTCGTTCTGGCTGCGATCACCGACGCCCTGGACGGCTATCTGGCACGCAAGTGGAACGCTATCAGCATCTTCGGACGCGTCATGGACCCCTTCGCCGACAAGATCCTGGTGCTGGGCGTGGCCATCATGCTGGCCACGCCCAACTTCGCGGTCTCCACCGAGGCGGGTCCCCGGATGGCGGCGGGCTTCACCGGCTGGATGGCCGTAGTCATCCTCGCCCGCGAACTGCTCGTCACCTCCATCCGCGGGGTGTTCGAGTCCAGGGGCGTCGACTTCTCGGCCTCGGCCTCGGGGAAGGCCAAGATGATCGTCCAGAGCGTGGCCATCCCCGGCTGCCTGCTCGTCGCCGGCCTGTGGGGCGCCGCCAGCCCCGGCTGGGCCCGCTGGAGCGTCGACGTCGCCGCATGGGGCACTACCCTGATCACCGCCGTCTCGGCCGTGCCCTACGTCACGCGGGCCATCCGCTTGGGCGGCCGGCCACAGACACAGACCACAGACAACGCGAAGGAAACCCCTTGATCACCAAACCCGACGGCAACCTGCGCTGGGTCACCTTCTTCGGCCTGGGCCACATGCGGCCCTTCCCCGGCACGTGGGGATCGCTGCCGCCGGTGCTGCTCGCGATGTTGCTGGTGCTCATCCTGCCCGCCGAGGCCCACTGGATGGCCGTGCGCCTGGTGATGCTGCCCATCGCGATCGCCTTCACGCTGGCCTGCGTCTTCCTGGGCGACAAGGCCGAGGCCCGCTACGGCCGCAAAGACCCCAGCCAGGTCGTGTCCGACGAGGTCGCCGGCATGGCGCTGTGCCTTGCGCTCATGCCCGTCCCGGGCAACACCCTCTTGAGCATGGGCGCCCTCCTGCTCGCGTTCGTGTACTTCCGGGCGCTGGACATCGTCAAACCCTGGCCCGCCGGACGGCTCCAGGAGATACCCGGCGGCTGGGGCGTGGTGCTCGACGATCTGGTCGCGGGCTTCCAGGCGGCGCTGCTGCTGTGGATCGCCTTCGTGATCGCCAATATGTGATCGGTTTTCTGTCAAGCGACGTCGGCTAGACGTCCATCAGCATGCGCTCGGGGTTCTCGATGCAGTTCTTGATCGTCACCAGGAACTGCACGGCCTCGGCGCCGTCGATGATGCGGTGGTCGTAGCTGACCGCCAGGTACATCATGGGCCGAAGCACGATGCTGCCGGGGTTCTTGGGGTCCTCGACCGGGCGCTTCTTGATGGTGTGCATCCCCAGGATCGCCGACTGCGGCGGGTTGAGGATGGGCGTGCTCATCAGGCTGCCGAAGATGCCGCCGTTGGTGATGGTGAACGTGCCGCCGGTCATCTCGTCGATGGTGAGCTTGCCGTCGCGGGCCTTGGTGGCCAGTTCCTTCACGCCGCTCTCGACGTCGGCAAAGCTCATCTTCTCGGCGTTGCGCAGCACCGGCACGACCAGCCCCTTGGGGCTAGCCACGGCGATGGCAACGTCGCAGTATTCGTGCGTCTGGATGACCGGCTTGCCCGACTCGTCTTCGGTGATGTAACCGTTGACCAGCGGGAAGGCCTTGAGGCCCTGCACGGCAGCCTTCACGAAGAACGACATGAAGCCCAGGCCCACGCCGTGCTTCTTCTCGAAGTCTTCCTTGTACTGCTTGCGCAGGTCCATGACGGCGGACATGTCGACCTCGTTGAAGGTCGTGAGCATCGCGGCGGTCTGCTGCGCCTCGACGAGGCGGTTGGCCACGCTCTGCCGCAGGCGGGACATCTTCTCGCGATGCACGCCCCGCGGGCTCGGCGACGATGATGCGGCCCCGTTGCTGGTCGCGCCATTCGCATGGTGGCCGGCCTGCAGGTACGCGAGCACGTCCTGCTCGCGGATGCGGCCGCCGGCGCCCGTCCCGACGATCGAAGACAGATCGATCCCGTGCTCGCCGGCCATCTTTTCGGCCACGGGCGTGGCGTGCACCGGGCCGCTGTGCTCGACACGCGATTGCGGCACTCGACCGGTCCTGGCGGCCTCTTCCTTGACGGCGGTCGAGCCACCCTGATCCGAACCGGCCTTGCCCGAGTCGGCCTTGCCCGACTTGTCGGCGCCGTTCTGGGCCTGCTCCCGCTTCGCCTCGGCGGGCTTCGCGGTCGACTGCGACCCGTCCTTGCTTTCCTCCTGGGACGACTTCGACGATGACTCCGCGCTCGATTCCGAAGAGCCCCCGCTGGGCTTCTCGGCCGACTCGTCGATCTCGCCGACGACCGAGCCGACGTCGACCTCGTCGCCCTCGGCGGCGCCGTGCTTGATCACCCCGGCCGCGGGCGCGGGCACCTCCATGGTGATCTTGTCGGTCTCCAGTTCGAGCACGGTCTGGTCGCGCTCGACGTACTCGCCGTCGGCCACGCTCCACGCGGCGATCACGCCGCTGGTGATCGACTCGCCAACCTCGGGGATCACGATCTTCGTAGCCATCCTTGCGCTCCTGGAGAACCTATCGCTGCTTCGCCCGAGGTGAGTCTACGCCGAAGCCCGAACCAGCTTGGGGCCCGACTTGTCGGCGTCCTTGTCGTCATCGTCCTTCAGCGGCCCGATCGCATCGGTGAGGATCCGCTCCTGCTCGACCTTGTGGCGGCGCTTGCTGCCCGTCGCGGGGCTGGCGCTGGCCTGCCGGCCGATGTAATGCACCTCGCCATCGGGCAGGCACGCACGCAGTTCGGTCCGCAGCCGGTCGGCGACGAAGTGGAAGGCGCCCATGTTGCGCGGCTCTTCCTGGGCCCAGCACACGCGCTCGACGTTTGGATAGGCCGACATCACGTCGTTGAGCAGCTTCGTGTGGAACGGGTAGAGCTGCTCGATCCGAACGATCGCCACGTCCTTGCGCCCCACCTGCTCGCGTCGCTTGGCCAGCTCCCAGTACAGCTTGCCGCTGCACAGGATCAAGTGCTTGACCGCGCCGCGATCGCCCTCGGGCTTGTCGCCCTGGAACATCGGGTCGTCGAGCATCTCCATGAAGCGCCCACGCGTGAGCTCCTCGATCCGGCTCGTGGGCGTGCGGATCAGGCTCTTGGGCGTCATGACCACCAGCGGCTTGCGGAACGGCCGGCGGACCTGGCGCCGCAGCATGTGGAAGGTCTGCGCCCCGGTCGTGGGGTAACACACCTCGATGTTGTCGTCGGCGCACGCCTTGAGGAAGCGCTCCAGCCGGGCCGAGGAGTGCTCGGGGCCCTGGCCCTCGTAGCCGTGCGGCAACAGCAGGACGAGCCCGCACCAGCGGTCCCACTTCAGCTCGGCGCTGGTCAGGAACTGATCGATGATGACCTGCGCGCCGTTGACGAAGTCGCCGAACTGCGCCTCCCAGATCACCAGCATGTTCGGATCGCTCAAGGCGTACCCGTACTCAAAGCCCATCACGCTGAACTCGCTCAGCGGGCTGTCATACACGCAGAACTTCGCCTGCGCCAGGCGGCCATCGGGCCCGGGCTGCAAGGGCTCAAGCCCCGTCCGAGGCTCGCCCACCGCGCGCATGTGGTTCAGGGGCGTGTAGCTCTCGGCGGTCTCGCTGTCGACCAGCACCGCGTGGCGATGGCTGAACGTGCCACGCCGGCTGTCCTGGCCGCTCAAACGCACGGGCACGCCCTCGAGCAGCAGCGTGCCGTACGCCAGGCTCTCGGCGTCGGCGTAGCTGACCTCGCCCGACTCGGGCAGCTCCTTGCGAGACTTGAGCAGGTTCTTCAGCTTGCGGTGCACCTTGAAGCCCTCGGGCACCGAGCCGAGCGCCTTGCACACCTCCTTGAGCGTGTCCATCGACACGCCCGTGGACGTTTCCTCGAAGCTGTACTTGTGGGTCATGCCCACCCACCGGGCGCTGCCGGGGTCGATGGTCGGGTCGTAGGGGTTCTCTTTGGCCGCTTCCTGGGCCCGCTCCAGCGCCGAATCGAGCTGGTCGCGGATCTGCTCCATGTCGTCATCGGTGATGACGTTCTCGCCGCGAAGGTACGCCGCGTACTCGCTCAGCACGCTCTTCTTCTTCTTGATCAGCCCGTAGAGCACGGGCTGGGTGAAGCTGGCCTCGTCCTGCTCGTTGTGGCCAAACCGGCGATAGCAGTGCAGGTCGATGAACACGTCCTTCTTGAACGTCTGGCGGTACTCCACCGCGATCAAGGCGGCCATGACGCAGGCCTCGGGGTCCTCCCCGTTCACGTGCAGCACCGGCGCGCCGACCATCTTGCCCACGTCGGTGCAGTACCGGCTGGACCGACCATCGCGCGGCGACGTCGTGAAGCCGATCAGGTTATTCACCACCACGTGGATCGTCCCGCCCGTGCCGTAGCCCTCGAGCTGCGAGAAGTTCAGCGTCTCGGCGACCACGCCCTGGCCGATGACCGCGGCGTCGCCGTGGATCACCACCGGCGCGACCAGGCCGCGCTGCTTGTCCCCGCGATGCCGCTGCTTGGCCCGCGTGCGGCCCTGCACGACCGGGCCCACGGCCTCCAGGTGGCTGGGGTTGCTGCTGAGCGCGACGTGCAACGACCGACCATTGGGGAACTGACGCTCGCCCGAATAGCCGCGGTGGTACTTCACGTCGCCGCCGCCCTGGGTGTAGTCCTCTTCCCAGGTGTCCTCGAACTCGGTGAAGATCTGCTCGTAGCTCTTGCCGAGCACGTTGTTCAGCACGTTCAGCCGGCCGCGGTGGGCCATGCCGATCACGAGTTCCTCGACGCCGTGCTCGCTGAAGTGCTCGAGCACGCCGTTCATCAGCGGGATCAGCGTCTCGCTGCCCTCGAGGCTGAAGCGCTTGTCGCCGGGGTAGCGCCGGCCCAGGAACTTCTCGAACATCTCGGCCTGGAGGAGCTGCCGCAGGATGTGGACCCGCCGGCCCCGCTCGAAACGGATATGGCCGCCGTCACGCTCGCAACGCTCGGTCAACCAGGCGCGTTCCTCGCGGCTGGGCACGTGCATGATCTCCGCGCCGATGCTCGAGCAGTAGGTGCGTTCGAGCCGCTCGATGACGTCGCCCAGCGTGTTCGCCCCGGGCATGCCCAGGCGCTCGCTGTTCACCTCGCGGGACAGGTCCGACTGGCTCAGCCCGTACTCGTCGAGCTGCAGGCACGCGACGGTCTCCGAAGGGCGGCCGAAGGGATCCAGCTTCGCGGCCAGGTGCCCCATGTCGCGATAGGCGAACACCAGGTCGTCGACCTTGGCGTGGAACTCCACGTTGGGATCGCCGCCCGAGCCCGAGCCCTGCCCCGATCCGCCCAGCTCGAAGCCGCGGAAGAACGCCCGCACATCGGCCGAGACCGACTGGGGATCTTCCCGGTAGCGGGCGTAGGCATCGTCGAGGAAGGCGGCATTCCACCCGTTGACGGACGAAGGTACGGCTCGAGGCCCGTTGGACATAGGGAAAACCCTCTGGCTTCCGCTCTCACGCCGGCCCAGCAGCCGCTCCTGGCACCGCAGGGCGATCAGCCGGCATCACACTGGTAATGTTATCCAATCGGCCCAAGCGGGCGCGTTCTTTGGGCGTTCTGGTGGTGCCAACCGGAAGGCGAACGCGGGTATTCGGGGGTGGGGGCAGAGGCGGAGTCACGAAGAGACACAGAGACGAAGTGGGCAGAGCACGGCCAAACGCACCGCCCGCCATCCCCTCTTCACTCCGTCTCTTCGTCTCTTCATCTCCCCGTCTCTTCCCCCTCAACACCCCGCGTCGAAGGCCGTCTGGAACGCCAGGAAGTCCAAGGCCGTCAGCTCACCGTCGCCGTCGAAGTCGGCTTGCGCGTCGCCGTCCTGGAAGAGGTTGGAGAAGAGGAGGAAGTCGAAGATGGTGAGGCTCCCGTCGAGGTCGAGGTCGGGGGCGCACGCGCCGCAGGAGAGGTCGAAGAAGTAGGCCGCGCCGTAGCGGTCCGAGGGCGGCGCGATGTCGTCCTGGGCGCCAATGAGCACTTGTCCGTCCGCGCCGCCCCATGACGTCATGG
>JAVJRZ010000014.1:0-164305 GCA_040219675.1 Phycisphaerales bacterium
GCAGTTCTACGGTGCGTCGATGATGGTCATCGAGGACAACCACGCGCTGGTTGGCGCTATCGACGACTGGATCACCCCCGATGCGCGCGATCTGAGCGGGGCGGCGTACCTGTTCGACCTGAACTGCATTGGCTGCCCCCCAGACCTCGACCTCGACGGCCAACTGACCGTCTTCGACTTCCTGGCCTTCCTGAATCTGTTCGAAGACGGAGACGCCACGGCCGACTTCGACGGCGATGGCGAGCTGACGGTCTTCGACTTCCTGGCCTTCCAGACGGCGTTCGACGCGGGGTGTGAGTAAGGCAGGACGAAGGACGGCGGGCGTGGCTGTCAAGGCAATCTGAGCGGTTCAGGCAAAGTAGTCACCGTGAGGACCCGAAATGGGCTTGCATCCCGAGGCTTCTTGCGGCACAATACAGGCATGCGCACAGCCATCTGCCTCGCCGCCCTGGTCGCATGCCCAGCGTCCGCCTTCGCCCAGACGGCCTGTCCGGTGCAGAGGTTGGAAGGCCCAGAAGAAATTCGCGCCGGCTTTGGCGCCTCGATGGGGCTGAACGAGCGTCACTTTGTGACCGGAGACCTCGCAGCGAGTACATTGTGCGCCGGTGGCCCCCTCACATCATGCAGTACGGGCGCCGTGTATGCCCACCGGCGGTTCGACGGCCAGTGGGTGCGCACTCAGGTTGTGGTGCCATTCGATGTCGGCGGTTGGGACAATTTCGGCACTCTCTCGCTCGATGGCGACCGCATGCTCGTTTCGAGCATGCGTCACGATGGACTGCCATCGCTGGGCCGGGGCCACATCTTCGAGTTTACCGGCGAAGAGTGGGCCGAGACGGCGCGACTCCTACCACCGGCCGATGTTCCCGATCTCGGGCTCTACGGATCCACCGTCGCGTTGCTCGGCGGCACCGCCCTGGTGCGGCACCACCACCGAATCTACCACTATATTGAGGGGCCCGGGGGCTGGACGCTCGAGGATGTGATGTCGCGTCCCGACGGTGTCGAGTCGGCCGGCAACTTCGGCTTCCGCATCGAGATTACCGATGGATGGGCCTTTATCAGCGCCGTGACCGATGGGGCGCACATGGCTCGGAGCAATGCCCGGCACGGATCGGTGTTTGTGTACCGCCGCCACCCCGACGGCTCGCTCGAATACTCGCAGAAGCTGCTGCCGCCCGACCTGGAGGGCGAGCACGACGCGTACTGGATGAAGTTCGGCACGGCCATGGACTTCGACGGCCGGACGCTGATGGTGTCGGCCGACAGCGCCGATCGCGCGTTCGAGGATCAGGGCGTGGTGTTCGCCTACGAGCTCGACGGCGACCGGTGGACGCTCCGCCAGGAGATCACCGCCAGCGACGCCGAGGAGCGCCATGGCTTCGGCTTCGGCCTGGGGATGGGCGATGGGGTGCTCGTCGTGGGCACCCAGGACGTGCGGCACAACGTGGCCTACGTCTTCCACCGCATGGCCAACGGCTCCTGGCGCGAGGTCGCCATCATGGAGCCCGGCGCGGCCGCCCCGGCGGTCCCCGGGTACTTCGGCAAGACCGTGGCGATCGAGGGAGACACCGCCATCATCGGCGCGCCCGAGGAGGGTGTGCCGGGATTTCCTGCGATCGTCATCGGCGCCGCCTACGCCTTCGATCTTGGCTGCGAGATCTGCCCGCCCGACCTCGACCTCGACGGCACCCTCACCATCTTCGACTTCCTCGCCTACCTCAACCTCTTCGACGCCGGCGACATGCAGGCCGACTTCGACGGCGATGGCGAGTTGACCATCTTCGACTTCCTGGCGTTCCAGACGGCGTTTGACGCGGGGTGCCCCGAGTAGGCCCTCGGGCCGAATCTCCCCACGCAGCGGCCTACCAGATGCTGACCGGGTCGACGTCGATCGCCACGCTCGCGTCGCTCACCAGGCCGTGCTTCGCCCGGATCTTCGAGAGCCCGTCGCGCAGGGCGGCCGCGCTCTGGGCGTAGACCTCGATCCCCACGCGGTACTCGTCGTGGGTCCGCTCGAGCGGGGCGGGGGCGGGGCCCTCGATCCTGGCCTTGGCGCCGAAGGCCCCGGCCAGCAGGCCGGCGATCTGGGCCGCCCGGGCCTCGGCCTTGTCGTACAGGCGATCGCGCACGACGATCCAGGCGCAGCGGGTGAAGGGCGGCAGGTGGGCCTGATGCCGCACGGCCAGCTCATCGGCGGCGAAGCGTTCGTAGTCGTGCGTGGCGGCGGCCTGGATGCTCGGCAGATCAGGGCTGAGCGTCTGGACGATGACGCGGCCGGGCTGGTCCCCCCGGCCCGCGCGGCCGGCGACCTGGCTGACGAGTTGGAAGGTCCGCTCCTGGCAGCGCCAGTCGGCGATGCCCAGGGCGGTGTCGGCGTCGACCACGCCGACCAATCTTATGTTGGGAAAGTCCAGGCCCTTGGCGATCATCTGCGTGCCCAGCAGCACGCGGATCGACCCGTCGGCGACGCGGCTCAGGACGCCCTGGTAGTCGGCGGCGCGGTGCATGGTGTCGCCGTCCATGCGGGCCATCTCGGAGTCGCTCAAGCCGATCGTCTCGGCCAGCTCGTCTTCTAATCTCTGCGTGCCGCGGCCTAAGAGGATCAATCCCTTGCCGCACGCCGGGCAGGCTTTTGGGCGCACCTGCTCGGCCAGGCAGTGGTGGCAGCGCAGCACGCCCTTGCGGCTCAGGACGCCCTTGCGGTGGAAGACCATCGCCGCCGAGCACGCGTCGCACTGGAGCGTCCAGCCGCACATGGCGTCCGGGCAGGCGACGACGCGGGCGAAGCCGCGGCGGTTGAGCAGCAGCACGGCCTGGCCGCCGGCGTTGAGCGTTTGTCGCAGGGCGCTTTCTAAGGTCGGTCCCAGCAGCTCCATGCGGTGGTGCAGCTCGCGGGCCCGCTTGCGCTCCACGCCCAAGTCTACGACCTCGACCATGGGCAGTCCGGCCGAGCCGGGGGCGCGCTGGGTGAGCTTCCAGAGGGTGGAGCGGCCGAGCTGGGCGTTGCGCCAGCTTTCTAAGCTGGGCGTGGCCGAACCTAAGAGCACCGGGCAGCCCTCGATCTGGGCCCGCTTGATGGCCGCGTCGCGTCCGTGGTAGCGGGGGGCCTGGTCCTGCTTGTAATCGCCGGCGTGCTCCTCGTCGACGACGATGAGGCCGACCTTCTGCAGGGGAGCAAACAAGGCGGACCTCGGCCCGACCACGACGCGGGCCAGCCCCCGGGCCACGGCGTCCCACGCGCGGTGCCGCTGGCCGGCGCTCAGGCCTGAATGCAAGACCGCCACGCCCCGGGGCCCCAGCACGGGGGCAAACCGCGCGATGAATCGCGAAGAAAGCTGGGGCGTCAGCGCGATCTCGGGCACGAGCACGATGCCGCTCTTGCCCTGGGCCAGCACGCGCTCGAGCAGTTGCAGGTAGACCTCGGTCTTGCCCGAGCCGGTGACGCCGAAGAGCAGGTGGGTGGAAAAACCTTCCAAGGGCACGCCGTCGATGACGGCCCGCTGTTCTTGTGTTGGCGTCGGGGCGGGCGCGTCCTCGATGGCCAGCGGCGTGGCGTCTTCGGTGCGCGCGACCACGTCGGTGAGGGTCACCTCTTCGAGCACGCCAAGGGCCAGCAGGCGGCGGATGGGGCTGGCGTTCTTGAGGCCCAGGCGATGCACCAGCTCGCGCTCGTCCAGCGGCCAGGCGTCCGTGTCGCCCTCGGCGTCGATGGCGGCCAGCGCTTCGTAGGCCTTCTTCGTGGCGGGGGGCAGCTTGCCCTCGGGCTCTTTGCCCGTGGGCCTGAGGGCCACGCGCTGCTTGCGCCCCACGTCCTTCTTGACCGCCGCGGGCAGCATGGCCGCCAGCGTCATGCCCAAGGGGCAGGCGTAGTAGTCGCTGATCCACCGGCCCAATTCGAGCACGCTCGCCGGCAGCCGCGCCTCGCCCAGCGCCAGCAGCCGCTTGACCTTGCCGGGGTCAAAGCCCGCCAGCAGCTCCGGCCCGCCCACGGCGACGACCACGCCCCGCGTGGGCTGGCCGCTGGTGTTCGAACGTGGGCCCCCCCGCCCCAGTGGCGCCAGGCACGCCCGCCCCACGAGCGCCTCGGCGGGCTCGTCGCTTTCGGGCGGCGGGGCGTAGGTGAGCGTCCGGCCATCGATGGAGCGCTCGAGCGCGACGGCCAGATACGGGCCGGTGGGGGTGGCGTCATGCTGGGGGAAGAGGCCTTCGGGCACCGCGGCGAGTGTACGGCCGTACGCCTACGGGCAGCCCGCGTCGAAGGCCCTGAGGAAGCACAGGAAGTCGAACACGTCCAGCACGCCGTCGGCGGTGCAGTCGGCCTTGGGGTCTCCCGCGTCGAAGGCGTTCTGGAAGCACAGGAAGTCGATCAGGTCGATCGTGCCCGAGCCGTCGCAGTCGGCGATGCAGGCGGTTTCGCAGGCGTCGGGGATGGCGTTGGCGTTCTGGTCCAGCGGGCCTGGCATGAAGTCGAAGCCCTTGGGGTGGTCGAGCCCCGAGTCGATGGCCTGCACGTACGCGTTGATGAGCTTGCCGCTGGTCCCGTCGTACTGGAAGATGTGCGGGCGGGTCAGGTGCAGGCCGGCGGTATCGGTCGCGAGTGTGCCGGCGGGCGGCGGGGCGGTGCGCGTGTGCAGGTTCGCGCTGCTCACGAAGACGTTGCCGTTGGGGCCGAGGCGCAGGCCCCAGGGATCGCGCAGCCTGCCGCGGAAGTCGCCCTCGTTGAAGACGCCCACGTACGCGCCGGTGTCGGCGTCGAACTCCAGGACGTTGTGGTTGCGTCCGTTGGTCACCAGGCAGCGCCAGCCCCGGCCGAGCGACGCCGGCCGCGGGATGAACAGGATGCCCCGGCCGTGGTGGAGGTCGCCCGCGCCGTGCTCGATGAACTGCCGCACGTGCGTGCCCGTCACGCCGTCGTACTCGATGACGCCCGCGTGGTCGGTGCTGACAAAGAGGTTGCCGTTGGGGCCGATGGTCAGGCCATAGGGCGCCAGCAGCCCGCCGCTCTCGGCCTCGACGAACACGCCCAGGAAGTCGCCGGTGCCCACGTCGAAGCGCAGCACGCTGTTGGCGTCGCGGTCGGCCACGAGCAGCGAGCCGTCGGGGGCGATGACCATCGCGCTGGGGTAGAGCAGCCCGCCCGAGCCCGCGGCGACGAGCTCGCGCACGAGCACGCCCAGGCGGTCGTACTCGACCACGCTGCCCCCGCTCCCCCCACCCACGCCATCGCCGGCGTCGCTGACGAGCACGCGGCGGTCGAGCGTGACGAGCACGTCGATGGGATCGACCAACTCGCCCTCGGCGCTCTGCTCACGCAGCACGCCACTGCGGTAGTGGTACTCCTTGATCCGCGCATCGCCCGAGCTGACCGCCCAGATGTTGTGGGCGTGGTCCAGCGCGAGGATGTCGGGCACGCCGTCGCCGTCGCAGTCCTGCACCGCGTCGAGCACGCCGTCGCGGTCGATGTCCAGGCTCATGTCCTCGAAGATGTCCACCCAGTCGAAGACGCCGTTGCCGTCCATGTCGGCCTGGCACTCGTCGGGGATGCCGTCGCCGTTGGCGTCGACGCTGGTGAGCGAAGCGATGTCCAGGTCGTCGGGCACGCCGTTGGCATTGCAGTCGGCCTCGCATTCGTCGGGGACGCCGTTGTCGTTCAGGTCCAGGCTCGTGCCGGCCTCGATGTCGTCGGTGTCGAGGATGCCGTTGTCGTTGCAGTCCTCGCACTCATCGGGCACGCCGTTGCCGTTGAGATCCTGGCTGAAGCCGCCGACTATGTTCTCGGCGTCGTCGATCAGGTTCTGGTTGCAGTCGTTGACCATGCCGCGCAGGCGGCAGCGGAGCATCTCCTGGAGGCATCTGGTGTGGAAGTGCGGGTCGGTCAGCGTCGTGCCGCCGCTGAACGTCTGCGCGCAGTAGCTCAGGAGCGATCCGCGACGGAGCCTGCTCGTCGGGTCATCGCACTCGTCGACGTCGTAGTCGTGGGGGTGTAGTGAGCCGAGATTGTGGCCAACCTCATGGGCGGCGATTCGCACGTCCTGGCCGAGCGCGTAGGGCCGAGTCGGGTCGCCCATGTCGCCCGTGGCGTAGGCGACCCACGAGAGTGCGGCGCAGACGCGGGCCGCGCCTCCCGCACCCGCGAACTTCGATCCGCTCATGAGCTGACCGATCTCAAAGGTGGCCACGTCTCGGAGTGTCGTGGGCATCCCGGCCCCGATGTCGTACGGATCGTCGGGTGTGGTCCAGAGTCGCAGGTAGACCAGATCCAGGCGAACGAGCGCATCGCGCATCGTCAGATCGCTCACCTGCGCGTACGCCTGCACGAGGTACGTCAGTGCCTCACGCTCGTCGTCGAACAGCTCGAAGAACTCGTAGTCGCTGTCGACGGCCAGCCGGATGCGCCGCATGCCCGGCGCCACGCCGCGGTCGAGCGGCGCCAATCCGGGCGAATCGGGCCCATCGGTCGAAGGCGGCGCTTCGCCCGCGGGGCCGATGGGCGTGATGCCAACGCCCTCGTACAGGCCCGTGCCGCACAAGACCGGAGCCCGGGGCGCGGGCGGGTGCTCGGTAGCCTCGAACACCACGACCTGCCCCTCGACCAGCATCACGCCGCCGGCTGCTGGATCGCCGCCGCGACTGCTGATCACGTACGTCGGGCGGCTGGCACCCATCTCGATGCGTCCGATGACCGAGCCCTCGGCCACGCTCAGGAACGCGTGCGAGCCCGGCACGCCCCGCACCGAGCCCCGCCAGAAACGGACCGCCGCAGGATCGAAGTCGGCCGCGCGCTCGCCGGCGTCGTCGACGACCAGGATCCTGGCTTCGGGCGCGAAGATCGAGAAGGGTTCGAGCTCGACCTGGATCGCCGAGCCTCCCGGAACTGCGAGGCGATGGACGCCGGTCGAGCCCCGGCGGCCGTCCAGCAGCGTTCGGCGGTTGATCTCGACGACGGCATGGCCAGCATCGGGGCGTGCGACCAGCGCAAAGGCCCCTTCGGTGGCCTGGCTTGCCATCGCGTCCAGTGCTGCCACAAGGCACCCGATCGCCGCCAGAGCGGCCCACACTCGCTTGGTCATGCACGTGCTCCCCTGCGTTGGCCCGATCCTCCGTCGCGAGGTGACCCGGGCCGCTTCCCCCACAATGTACCGCGGCGCGGGCGTTCGGCTGCGGCTATTTCTCGTCGGGCGGCGAATTGTCCTCGGCCCGGTCCACCTCCTGGGCCTCGCGGTCCAGCATGCTGGCCAGCAGCACGCCCACGCACACCAGGGCGATCGTCACCGCCACCGCGAAGAGCCCCAGCCCCGCCGCGGTCCCGCTGGCGGCGATGGCCCACATGCCCGCCGCCGTCGTCAGGCCCTTGACCTTCGTGCCCGCGTGGATGATCGCTCCGGCTCCCAGGAAGCCCACGCCGCCCACGATCGCCGAGACGATGCGCGTGGCCTGCCCGGCGGTGGCGGGGGCGGTCTTGAGCAAGTGCTCGAACAGCTCGCACGAGATGAGTGCGAAGCCCGCGGCGCCTAGGGCGACCAGCGCGTGCGTGCGCAGGCCCGCGAAGTGCCCGGTGCTCTCGCGCTCGAAGCCCGCCGTCGCGCCCAGCAGCACGGCCAGCACCAGCCGGGCCGGGCCCTGGTGCCACGCCTGGGGGGCCTCCATCGCCGTGCCGAAGAGCGTCTCGAGCATCGTTCAGCATACGGGCCCGCGGGCGGCGGCTCCTATGATGCCCCGATGCAGGACCCCCACCAGCCCGATACCGCGCCATCCGCCGCCGACATGCCCCGCGCCCGGTTGGCGCTGGCCGATGGCTCGCTGTTCGTTGGTCGGGGCTTTGGGCATACCGAGGGCGTGACCACCGGCGAGGTCGTCTTCAACACCGCCATGGCCGGGTATCAGGAGAGCCTGACCGACCCCAGCTACCGCGGGCAGATATTGGTCCAGACCTTCCCGCTCATCGGCAACACCGGTGCGAACAACGTCGACATGGAGAGCCCGCGCATCCAGGCCGCCGGGCTGGTGGTGCGCGAGCTGGCCGAGTTGCACAGCAACTACCGGGCGACCAAGACCCTCAGCGACTTCCTCAAGGAACACAAGATCCTCGGCCTGACGGGCATTGATACCCGGGCCCTGACGCGGCGCCTGCGCGTGGCTGGGGCCATGGGCGGGGCGATGACCGCCGACGAGTCGATCACCGATGCGCAGCTCGTGGAGATGGCCCGCGGCGTGTCGTCGATGACCGGGCAGAACCTGGCCGCCGACGTCAGCCCGCGCACGGCCGCGCGCGTCGAGCCCGGGCATCGGCTGTGGCGCCTGAAGCCCATCGCCGGCGGCGGCCATTCGTACAAGGTCGTCGCGCTCGACTGCGGGGCCAAGCGGGCGATCTACGACCAGCTCTTGAGCCGTGGGTGCGAGGTGGTGGCGGTGCCCTTTGACACGCCCGCTCAGGACTTGCTGAAGATCCTCGAGGACGAGCGCGCCGACGGGCTGTTCATCAGCAATGGCCCGGGCGACCCCGCCGCCGTCCAGGCGACGATCGACGCGCTCAAGGCCGTGCTCGAGCAGCGCAAGGCGCTGCCGACCTTCGGCATCTGCCTGGGCAACCAGCTCCTGGCGCTCGCGGCGGGCGCGAAGACGTACAAGCTCAAGTTCGGCCACCGCGGCGCGAACCAGCCCGTGTTTCATGCGGCGACGGGCCACGTAGAGATCACCAGCCAGAACCACGGCTTCGCCGTCGAGGCCGAGAGCCTGGCGGCCGTGGGCGGCGAGGTCACGCACACGCACCTGAACGACCGCACGGTGGCGGGGTTCAGGCTCAAGGACCGCCCCGTGTTCGCCGTGCAGCACCACCCCGAGGCCAGCCCGGGCCCGCACGAGAGCGAGTACCTGTTCGAGGCATTCGTGGAGGCGATGGCGGCGGCGCGGGCGAGGGCCTGAGGCGGCTGGCTGCGGAGCGCTTGGGGCGTTGACTTAGCCTGCCAGCATCCGCCGCCTGGCCCGCCAGAGCAGCGCGATGCAGGCCATCGGTCCGTGCAGCCATCGGTCGGTGCACCGGTACCAAGGGGTATGAGTTCGAGCGACGAATCATGGCGGGATCGAGACGCGCGCCCCCGGCGTTTGGCGAGGCGGACTGTTCTCGCGTTGGTCGTGGGCGCCCTACTGGCGGCTGCCAGCGTGGCGGTCGGCGCGGGCGTGCGGCTGTCGCGCGAGTCGCGAGCGATGAGCGCCGGTGCCTGGCCGTTTGAGCAGGGCAGCGCCGATGTGATGGCCTACTGGGAGCTGGGGGCGGGCGGCACGCGGCACGAGCGAGTGTTCGTGGTTGCCCATGATGGGCAGATGGAGATCCACCCGTCGACGCTCGAGAACGCCGGTGTGCCCAAGGCCGTGCATCAAGAGCTTCGGTCGCGGTACGCCGGCTACGACGTCTATTGGGGCGGGTTCCCGTTCACCGCCGTGGTCGGGTGGCGCGTTTGGCCATATGCCACCGGGCAGTACACTGCCGGCGTCATGCCGCGCGCGGGCGGCCCAGGCAAGGGCGTCGGCCTTGTGTACCGCGAGCGTCCAAGCAGCGCCATCGTCTGGGCCATCCCCGTGCGTCCGCTCTGGCCCGGACTTCTGGGCAACATCGTGGTGTATGCGGCCGGCGTGCTACTGCTGCTCACGCTCCCGCGCTGGTGGCGGCGCTATGTCCGCCGGTGGGAGGGCCGCTGCGCCGCGTGCGGGTACGAACTGGGTGAAGGCGTCTCGACGTGCCCGGAGTGCGGGCTGATCGCATAGGCATGATTGCTCTTGCGATCAGGCCTCAACCCCCAACCGCGAGAGCGGCACGCACCCATCCGGATTGCTCGTGCCCGTCGTGTGTTCGCGCAGGTGCGCGATCAGCCCCAGCATGTCCTCGCGCGGCGGGGCCGTCAGCACCATGGGCTGGCCGGTGATGGGGTGGTCGAAGGCGAGCAGGGCGGCGTGGAGCATCTGGCGGGTGATGGTGTCGCCGCTTGGCAACTCAAACGCCCGGCCGCCGTACATGTCGTCGCCGACGATCGGCCAGCCGCGGTGGCTGCAGTGCACGCGGATCTGGTGGGTGCGGCCGGTCTTCAGTTCGAGTTCGAGCAGGGCGAAGTGCTGGTCGCCCACGGGCCGGTCGTGCAGTCGGAAGCGCTCGCGCACGCGGGCGATGGTCAGGCTGGGCTTGCCGAGCTGGTCGTGGCGCACGACCATCTTCTCTCGGTAGCCCTTCTCCTTGCTGGGGTGCGGGCCGATGGGCTCGTCGATGGCCTCGATGTCGGGGTCGAGCGCGCCCTTGGGCTCGCCGTGCACGATGGCTAAGTATCGCTTGTCGGTCGTGCGCTTCTCGAACTGCTGGCCGAGCTTCCAGTGGGCCTCTTCGGTCTTGGCGAAGACGATGACGCCGGTGGTGTCGCGGTCGAGGCGGTGCACCACGCCGGGGCGCGCAAAATCGGCGCCGACGGGGCTCAGCTCGCCGCCAGACGAATGCTGGAAGTGCCAGGCGAGCGCGCTGAGCATCGTGCCCGTGTTGTGGCTGCGCGCAGGGTGGACGATGATGTCCGGCCGCTTGTTGAGCGCAATGAGGTGGTCGTCCTCGTAGAGCACGTCGATGGAGATGTCTTCGGGCTCGATGTGCCCGCTGGGTGGCGGGGGCAGCACGAGCGAGACGGTGTCGTTCAGGCGCAGCTTCGTCGAGGCCCGCGCGGGCTGGCCGTTGACCATCGCCGCCCCGTCGTCGATCATCCGCTGGATCTGGCTGCGGCTCATGAACGGAATCCGGCTGGTGAGGTACTTGTCCAGCCGGTCCTTGATGTCGCGCTGGAGCGAGAGCTCGACGCGGCGGGCGTCGGCGTCGTCGGGGCCAAAGCGCTCGACGGCGGCGCGCAGGGCGTCCTGGTCGATCTTGCCGCCGGGGTCGATGAGTGGGGGGAGCGGCGGAAGTTCGGAGGCCTGGCTCACTGGCCGGGGTCTTGGGTGGGCTCGGGCGTCGGCTCGGCGGGTGTGTCGCCCGGTGTCTCGCCGGGGTCTTGGGTGGGCTCGCCGGCCGGCTCGTCGAACATGCCGCTGCTCAGATCGCCGAAGTCGCCCAGCCCACCCAGGCCGAAGGGGTCGTCCGCGTCGGGCTCGCCGGGGGCGGTGGTGTCTTCGACGGCGGGCGCTTCGGGCTGGGGCAGTTGGGCCATGGCCGGCAGGTCGGCCGGGCTGGCCAGCGCGTCGAGGCTGGCCAGGCGAGCCTCGGCGATGCGCGCCATCGCGCCGTAGCCCGCGCCGCGGTCGATCTCGGCGGCGCGCTGGTAATTCGTGCGCGCGGTGTCCAACTCACCCATGGCCTCGGCCACGGCCGCCAGGCCCATGAACGCGCGGACGCGCAGCACGTCGGAGGCCTCGGCCGTGCTGACCTGCGTGAAGGCCTGCCGCGCCTGGCCGAGATAGCTGCCGCGAAGCTCTCCGTCGAGGAGCTCTTCCTCGGGGAAGCTGCCCGTCTGGTCGGGCTGGGCGCCGATGACCACGCCGCGACGGACCGCCGCGAGGTAGGCGTCGCCCGCATGCAGCCTGGCGAGGTGCGGCACGGCGCCGATGTCGTCGTACTGGTCGGCCAGGGCGAGCAGCGTGTCGGGGCTGGTCGACTCGCTCGAGGTGGCCAGGGCGAGTTGCACGAAGGCCTCGTCGGTCCGCTCGTCGGCCTTCTGGTTCAGGAATCGTCGGCCGCTGAAGGCCAGGGCCACCAGTGCGACGACGATCAGCAGGCGCGGGCCCCACTTGACCAGGAAGTCGCGAAATTCCTCATTGATCCGCGACTCGTCGAGCCCCGCGCGGTCCTTGATCTGTCCCTGGCGTTCGTCCATGAGAGAAGGTTAGGAGGGCGGCTCCCAAAAGGCCCACGCCCCGTGGTGGGCCAGGGCGGCGTCGCTGACCAGGCGCTGGCGGACGAGGCGGGTGAGCTCGGGCAGGCCCTGGCCGGTGGTGGCCGAGACGGCGGCGTCGGCCCATCCGAGCCAGGGAGCCGGGGCGGGGCCGGGGTGGAGGTCGGCCCGGGTGGCGACGAGAAGATCGCCGCCCTGGGGCTCGGGCCCCGCGGCCTCCTGGCACCAGAGCACCAGGTCGGCCGCGTCGATGACCCGGCGGGCCAGGGCCTGGGCCTCGGCGAGCACCTCGTCGTCGGCAAGATCAACCCCCGGGGCGTCCAGCCAGCGCACCACCAGCCCGTCCAGCTCCAGGTCCACCGCCACGGCGTCCCGTGTCACGCCCGGCCGATCGGCCACGCGCGCAACAGTGCGGCCGGCCAGGGCGTTGGCCAGGCTCGACTTGCCGACGTTGGCCGGGCCGGTGGCGACGACCAGGGGCGGGTGGAGGAGGCGGGCGAGCTCGCGGGCGATGTCTTGCGGGACTTGCTCCCGGTTGGAGGCCCACCGCGATGGTTGGCTGAGCAGGTGGCCGATGGCGCGCTCGCCGCGCACATGGCCGAGCATGGTGAGCATGCGTGCCTCGACGTCGCTGGCGGCCTCGGGCCAGGCGGGATCGGCTTTGGTGCGTGAGAGGCCGGCGTCCAGCAGAGCTTGCGTCAGCGATCGGCAGACCTGCACGCCGCCGTGGGGGGTCAGCAGGAGCGTCGTGTCCGTGGGGCGGATGGCCAGCAGCGTGTCGACGTCGGGCACGGTGCGGAGCACGGCGTGGCCGATGGCGGGGGCGTTGAAGCCGAGGGCGTCGCATGCCGCCGCGATGTCACCAACCACCTCGAACACGGCGACGGCCGAGGCGATGCCGGGGGTGGAGCGCTCTGCGAAGGTGGCGGGCACGGCAGAGCGTACGAGCGACACGGCGATCTACAAGCCCACCAGCCGCCCCAGCATGATCATCGCCACCACGCCGCCCACGAAGGCGATCGACACCGCCGTGCTGCTGGCCTTTTCCAGGGCCTCGGGGATCAGGTCGTCGACCACCAAGAACACCATCGCCCCCGCCGCCAGGCCCATGCCGAAGGGGAGCAAGGGCTCGAAGATCCAGATGAACCACGCGGCGAAGGGGGCGGCCAGCGGCTGGGGCAGGCTGGTAAACAGCGCCCAGAAGAGGCAGGCCTTCACGCTCAGCCCCGCGGCCATCAGGGCCAGCGTGATGGCGATGGCCTCGGGGATGTTGTGGACCGCCAGGGCGCTGGCGATGCTGACGCCCAGCGTGGGCAGGGTTCCATCGGCCCGGAAGTCGGCCCCGAACGCCACGCCGATGGCCACGCCCTCGGGCAGGCTGTGCACGGTCATGGCGGCGACGATGAGCAGGGCCCGCTTGCCGCCGGTCTCGCGGAGCTTGGCGATGTCGAAGTCGCCGTTGCCGCTGATCCACTTCACGGCCATCCAGTAGAAGGCCGCTCCTGCTGCGAGGCCGGCGGCGACCTCCCAGCCCTGCCAGCCCGGGGCCCGGTCGAGCCCCTCGCCGACGAGCTGAACGAGGCTAGCGGCGGCCATCATGCCCCCCGCGGCGGCCGAGAACATGCCGGTGAGCTTCTGCGACATGTTCTTGATGAAGAAGAAGGGGATGACGCCAAAGGCCATGGAGACGTCGGCGATGATCGCGGCGACGAAGGTGATGAGCAGGAGGTTGAGGAGATTGTGGTCCATGGGGGTTCAGCGACGGTAGCGCGAGAGCGGTCCTGAAGGACTTTGGTCGGGGTTGAAAGGGGCCGATAGAAGCCATGTACCCCAGCGCCGCCGTCCCTACCCTTCGGAGGCTTTGCAGCCGCTATCCAGGGAGACCCGCATGACCCGCCTCGAATCGCAGCCTTCGACCGCTTCCACCCCCGTCCTGGCCCCCGGCCTCACGGGCCACGCCCTGGCGACCGACCCGGCCGTCGAGGGGGCCATCGACACGATCGTGCAGCGGGTGGCCGAGCACAGCAAGGCCATCACCGACGTCCGGCCCGCCCAGGGCGAGGCGGCGGCGAGCTTCGAGGAGATGGTCAAGCGGGCCGAGGCGATGAAGGGCCGGCCGCTGCTGTACAAGTACATCGGCAGCGGGGTGGGCAACGGGGCGTTGGTGGAGCTGGCCGATGGCAGCGTGAAGTGGGACATGATCTGCGGGATTGGCGTGCACATCTTCGGGCACAGCCATCCGGAGTTGATCCGGGCGCAGGCGCGGGCGTCGATCGAGGACGTGGCCAAGAGCGGCAACCTGATGAGCAACTTCGAGGCGTACCGCTTCGGCGAGAAGCTGCTGGAGCTTGCCGGGCGGAACTCGCGCTTGAGCGAGGCGTTCATCACGACGAGTGGCGCGATGGCCAACGAGAGCGCCATCAAGGTGTGCTACCAGAAGCACGCGCCCGCCAGCCGCGTGCTGGCCTTCAAGCACTGCTTCATGGGCCGATCGGTCACCATGGCCCAGATCGGCGATTCTCATGCCGGCCGCGAGGGCATCCCGCTGACCACCCAGGTCGACTACATGCCCTTCTGGAACGACCAGGCGGCCGAGGAGGTGGGCGGCAAGACGCGGTTCATCGACCACTGCGTGTGGCGCTTGAACCAGTTCATCGAGCGCTACCCCAAGCAGCACGCGTGCTTTATTTTTGAACTGGTCCAGGGCGAGGGCGGCTTCAACACCGCCCCGCGCGAGTTCTTCACGGCCCTGATGGACGTGTGCAAGGACAAGGGCATCGCCGTGTGGGACGACGAGATCCAGAGCTTCGGCCGGACCCGCCAGATGTTCGCGTACGAGACGTACGACCTGGGGGACTATGTCGACGTCTTCTGCGTCGGCAAGATGACCCAGGCCTGCGCCGTGCTGTGGACCGACGAGTACAAGCCCAAGCCCGGCCTGCTCAGCGGCACGTTCACCGGAGCCGGCACGGACTTCACCGTCGGCACGCGCATCCTGGAGATGCTCGACGGGGGCGACTACTACGGCGAGGATGGCAGCAACGCGAAGCACCACGCGGCCTTCCGCGAGCAGGTCAAGGCGCTCATGGACAAGCACCCCGACTGGTTCCCGCCCGCGCTCTTCTGCAAGGAGCTGGTCGGCGGCGAGGGCGGCATGATGCGCTTCACGCCCTTCGGCGGGGATAAGCAGAAGGTCATGGCCGCGTGCAAGGCCTGCTTCGAGGAGGGCGTCGTCCTCTTCTGGTGCGGCCACGGCCCCTACCACGTGCGCATGCTGCCGCCGATGGGCGTGATGAAGATGGAAGACTGGCCGCGGGTGTTCGAGGTGGTCGAGCGGGCGCTGGCCAGGGTGGCGGGCTAACACAGCATGAGCATGGTCGCCGTATTTGTTGAAGTCACAAACGAGCAGTACCGCTCGTTTGTGGCTGATCCGCAGCCCGACACGCTCATCGCGTGGATGGAGTCCGAAGAGGATGGCCAGGGCGACGACGCCCCGGTGTCGATGCTGGACCTCGACAAGGACTGGCACGCCGTCCACTTCGTGCTGACCGGTGACGTTGACACCGTCGACTCGCCGGAGGGCTTCATCCTGGGCGGCGAAGAGGTCGGCGAGGAATTCGGCTACGGCCCCGCGCGAGCCATGGACGCGGCACAAGTGGCCGAAGCGAGTCGAGCCCTGCAGGCGATCTCGCCCGAGCAGTTCCAGGCTCGGATCGACCTCAAGGCCATGGCGAAGAACGATGTGTACCCGTCGGTGTGGGATCGCGATGACATCGTCCTGGATGGGATCGTCGATGCGTACACGAACCTACGAAGCTGGCTCGCTGGCGTGGCGGGACGCAACAATCCGGTGCTCCTTGTGCTGACCTGACCGAAGGCAGAGACGAACGAAACGAAGACTTCTATGCACATCATCCGCCGGGCCAAGATCGAGGACGTGGACACGCTGCTGAAGCTGTCCAAGATGGTCCACTTCATCAATCTTCCACCCGATCGCGAGATCATCACCGAGAAGATCCTGCGCAGCCGGGATTGCTTCAAGCAGGTGGGGCGTGGGGAGCCGCTGGAGCGCGATCCGCGGAAGGGCCGAAGCAGCTCGGGTGATGGCCTCAAGAAGACGCTCAGCGAGAGCGAGCTGTTCATGTTCGTGCTCGAGGACGCGGAGACGGGGGCCGTCCTGGGTTCGAGCCAGCTCGTGAGCGCGATGGGCGGGCCGGGGAATCCCAACGTCAGCTTCAAGATCACCGAGCGGAGCTTTTACAGCGAGAGCCTGCACACGGGGACGACTCACAAGGTCGCCACGCTGCACCTGGATGAGAGCAGCCCCACTGAGATCGGCGGGCTGATCCTGCAGCCGGCGTATCGCGCGCACAAGGCTCGGCTGGGGCGGCTGCTGAGCTTCGTGCGGTTCCACTTCATGGGCGTGTACCGCGAGAACTTCGCCGACCGGGTGCTCGCCGAGATGATGGCGCCCATCAGCGACGCGGGGGACAACGAGTTCTGGGATGCCTTCGGGCGTCGGTTCATCAACCTGAGCTATGACGAGGCGGATCGCTTCTGCCAGTACAGCCGCGAGTTCATGTTCAGCCTGCTGCCGCGTGAGGATATTTATCTCACGCTGCTGCCGGCCAAGGCTCGGCGGGGCGTGGGGCAGGTGGGCAAGGACACGGTGCCGGCGCGGAAGATGCTCGAGAAGCTGGGCTTCCGCTACGAGGGCACGATCGATCCCTTCGATGGCGGGCCGCACCTGCACGCGAATACCGACGACATCCCGCTGGTTCGCGCGACGCGGAAGGTGAGGCTGGGCAAGGCCGCCGCCGCGTCGGCGTGCAAGAGCTTGGCGATCGTGAGTGTTTTGGATAAGGAAGGCGAGTACGCGGCGATCCAGACACCCATCGCCGATCGGGGCGATCGTGTGAGCCTGCCCAAGGACGCGATGGCCGCGCTGCACGCTAGCGAGGGCGACGAGGTGGCGATGACGATCATCGACCCGATGCCCACGCTCGAGCAGCCCGCCGCCAAGCCCAACAAGCGGCCCGCCCGCAAGGCATCGAAGAAGAAGGTCGCCAAGACCGCCAAGAAAACCCCCAAGAAGACTCGGAGGAAGAACGCCGGATGACCGCCGCAGCCACTGCCGCTCTCGCCAACTCGCCCAGTAATCTCATCGGTGGCCGTTACGAGCCCATCGAGGGCGATGCGCTGGTGTCCTGCGACCCGGCCGAGCGTGGCCGTGTCGTGTGGTCGGGTGCGCCGGTGGTGGATCACGTCGAGAAAGCGGTACGCGCTGCGCAGGAAGCGCTCAAGCCCTGGAGCCGGTGGGACGTCGAGCGGCGTGCCGACGTGCTGCTGCGGTACAAGGCGCTCGTGCAGGAGCGCGCGGGCGACATCGCCGACCTCATCGCGCAAGAGACCGGCAAGGCGATGTGGGACTGCAAGGGCGAGGCCGCCGCGCTGGCGGGCAAGGTCGACATCACGCTGGAGCAGGGTCCCAACACCGGCCGCCACCGCGTGAGCGGCTTCTCGCTCGAACTGGGCGAGACCAAGGAAGGCCGCTGCTGGTTCCGGCCTCACGGCGTTATGGCGGTGGTGGGGCCGTTCAACTTCCCCGCCCATCTGCCCAACGGGCACATCGTGCCGGCGCTGCTCACGGGCAACACGGTGGTGCTCAAGCCCAGCGATAAGGCGCCGGCGGTTGGGCAGTTTATCGTCGAGCTGTTCCAGCAGGCCTTGGACGACGCCGGCGCGCCCAAGGGCGTGGTCAACCTGGTGCAGGGCAAGGCGGATGTTGCCCAGAGGCTGGTGAACCACGAGGGCGTGGATGGCATCGCCTTCACGGGCTCGTGGCCGGTGGGTCGCAAGATCCTCGAGAGCAACCTCGATCGGCCCGGCCGCATCGTCGCGCTGGAGATGGGCGGCAACAACGGCGTGCTGGTCATGCCCGATGCCGACCTGAAGCAGGCCGCGATCGAGATTGCGCGCGGCGCGTTCGTGACGACCGGCCAGCGCTGCACGTGCGGGCGGCGGCTCATCGTGCACGAGGCGGTGGCGGGCAAGCTGATCCCGGCGATCCTGAAGGCCGCCGCGTCGATGGTCATCGGCCCGCCGCGCAGCGAGGCGCCGGTGTTCATGGGGCCGATCATCGACGATCACGCTCGCGACGCGGTGCTGGGCTTCCAGAGCAGGGCGGCCGAGCGCGGGGGTGAGATCCTGATGCAGGCCACCAAGCCGGCGTCGCTCGAAGGGGGCTCCTACATCAGCCCGGGCGTGGTGCGCGTCGAGAAGTTCACGGCGGACGATGGCGACGATGCGGGGTGCGATGTCGAGGTCTTCGGCCCGATGCTCCGCGTTACGACCGTTGGTTCCTACGACGATGGCATCGAGCAGCTCAATGCCACGCGCTACGGCCTGGCGGCGAGCGTCTTTACGAAGGACGAGGACACGATCAGGGACTTCATGGCCGACGCCCGAGCGGGTTGCGTGAACCTCAACTGCGCGACGGCGGGCGCCAGCAGCAAGCTGCCCTTTGGCGGCCTGGGCACCAGCGGCAACCATCGCCCGGCCGGAGCGTTTGCGCTGGACTACTGCGCGTACCCGGTCGCTGGCATGCTCGAACGCGGCGACGCGGCGGTGGTCGCGCCGGGGATGGCCTTCGAGGACTCGTGGCTGGGCTGAGCCGATCCCGGCCTAGCAGCCGGCGGCGAATTCGTTCTGGAACGCGAGGAAGTCGAACAGCGTGAGGCTGCCGTCGCCATCGAAGTCGGCGGTCGGGTCGCCCAGGCTGAACAGGTTCTGGAACTGGAGGAAGTCGAAGATCGTCAGCGAGCCATCGCCGTCGAGATCGGCCCTGCATCCGCCGGTGAATGCGAACAGGTACGCCGCGCCGGCATCGATCGCGCGCGAGTCATCGCCGCTGGCCCCGACGACCAGGCGATCACCATCGAGGGCAACCGCCCCGCCGTAGAGAGCGTCGCTCACCGGCACGTCGGGCACGGCCTCGCCGATCAGCGCCCCGGTTTGGGCATCGAAGGCGAGCACCCTGCCCGCGTCGTTGAAGGTCGTATCGACGCCGACGACCACGATCTCGCCATTGATGGCCACGGCGCCGCCGAAGCGGTCGAACTCCTGGCCGGAAGGATCCGCCAACTCGGCGATCTCGACCGGGTTCGCGGGATCGCTGATGTCATAGAGGAACGCAGCGCCGGCGCTGACCACGCCACCCACGGTGCGAGTTGGAGATCCGACGACCGCCAGGTCGCCTTCGATGGCGAGAGCGGCGCCAAACAGGCCACCGCTGCCGGTGTCTGGAGGCGTCATCTTCACCAACTCGATCGGCGCCGCGGGATCGGTGATGTCGAATAGGTACGCGGCGCCGGCGAGCCCCTTCCGAGGTGCGCCGACGAGCACCCGATGGCCATCGATCGCGACGGCCGCGCCGATCTCATCGGAGAACCTGCCATCGGCCGGATCCAACTGGGAGAGTTCCTGCGGATCCGTCGGGTCGGTCAGGTCGATCAAGAACGCCGCGCCGGAGTTGTCTTGCACACCATCGGCACGGATTGCCCCAACGACGGCGATCTCTCCGTCGATGGCGACGGCGCCGCCGAAGTCGTCCGTGACGTCCAGGCCGCGAACACGATACAGGTCCTGTAGCGTGCCGTCCCGCGCGTCGTAGATGAAAATCAGGCCATCGGAGCCGCCAAGGTCGCCGTTCGGAGCGCCAACGATCGCTACTGTCGGTCCGAGCGCGACCGACGCTCCGTAATCCTCGAACAGGCCGAAGCCTGCATCTGCGAGTCGTGCAACGAGCGTGCGCGTCGCGACGTCGAACAGGTACGCCGCGCCCTGCCTGTCGCCAGATCCGGGCGTGCCATCGGCGCCGGGGGCGCTGATGAGCAATCGATCGCCCAGGAGCGCGACGGCCGAGCCGAACTCGTCGGCCTCTTCCAGGTCTCCCGGCCGCAGCGAGGCGACCTCCTCGAACTGCGCCAGTGTCGGCGCCGACAGGCACAAAGCCACGATCGCCCAGGCAACACAGCAACGGCTTCCAACATAACTTCGCATGGCTGACCTCCCCGAGTGTCCCACGAACGGTGGCGTGGGTCCTGCACGTCAGGTTACAATAGAACATCGGCGCGAGGGCGCATCGCCTCTCATGCGACCGATAATTCCAGTACTAGCAGCCCGCGTCGAACGCGTTCTGGAACGCGAGGAAGTCGAACAGCGTGAGGCTGCCGTCGCCATCGAAGTCGGCGGTCGGGTCGCCCGCGTCGAACAGGTTCTGGAAGGCCAGGAAGTCAAAGACCGTGAGCGAGCCATCGCCGTCGAGGTCGGCCGGGCAGGCGATGATCTCGCCCACGATCCGGACCGTGCGGGCGGGCTCATCGGGCGCGTTGCTGAGCACGCGGACCTCGGCCTCGAACGGGCCGGGCTCAGACGTGTTGATGCCGACGTGGTGCACGACGCCGCCGTCGCCCGCCTCGTCGACGAACGTTCCGCCGGGCACGGCAAGCCGCGCGTCGCCCTCGAGCGCGTAGCGAAGCGGCTGGATGCCGCCGGGCGGGGCGTCGATGGTGTCGTCGCGCTGCCACAAATCGACGTCGCCGGTGTTGGAGGCTTCGACCTGGACCGCAAGCTGCTGGCCCTGGGGCACGCGGCCGAAGCTCACGCGTTGCGGCGCGCCCACACGCGGCGGCAGCAGCAGATCGAGGTACACCGGGATGTGCCCGCCGAGCCCCTGGGTGTGCTCGAAGAGCGCCGTGGCGATCGCCTGGCCCACCATGCGGTTGCCTCGGCGGCGGATCTGGAGGTCAAACGTGCTGCCGTCGTTGCCCCATGTGCGGTAGCTGTGGTTGGGATCGTCGAAGGTGCTCGTGCTAAACGGCGTTGTCCAGTCACCCAGATAGTCCAGCCCCTCGCCGTCGAGCAGGTCGTCGCAGAGCAGGATCTGGTCGAGCCGATCGTCCATCTGTGTGATCGGATCCTGGCTGTGGATGAAGACGAAGCCCGGGTTGTTGAACCACTCGCCCGGCGAGGCGATGGGATCGAAGACCCGCCCGTCGTCGTTGCGGCGAGACTCGGTCAGCTCGATGTACGCCGGCTCGGTGCTGCGCTTCACGTTCAGGTCGCCGCCGACCAGGAAGTGCGTGCCTTCGGGCAGCATCTGTGCATCGGCCCGGATCTTGATCGCCTCATCCAGCCGGCGCAGCTCGTTCTCCGGCGTGCTGAACGCCTGCATATGGGTGTTGTACACGACCAACCTGGTCGCGGCGTCTTCATAGCCTACCAAGTCCAGCGTGTACCGCGTGATATTCCGCGGATGCCTCGGGGCTCCGCCGCCGGGCGACACGAGCGTGCCCGCAGCGCTCTCGACCTTGCTCGAGCGGAAGTACACCGCCGTGTCCAACACGCCAGGGCCGTCGAAGACGGTCGCCCGTACCCAGTCCTGCCCGCCCCGTGGGTCGCTGTTGAGCACGTCGAGGAAGCGCGATGTCGAGGGCGCGTTGATCTCCTGGATGAGCAGCACATCGGGACGGAAGCTGCGGCCATCGAACGAGTCGAACAGCACCGTTCGGAACGCGTCGTCGAGTTCCGCTTCGCCGTCGTAGAACGTGATGTTCCAGATGCCCACACGCAACTGGGCGTGCGAGGCGCCGGCCAGCGTAAGCGCGCAGACAAGGCAGATCACTCGTAGCATGGCCCAGCATACCGCGATGGATCTGCGGAAATCCGCTCTTCAAGGACTCTTAAAAATCGCGACGCTTGAAGATCAGCGCCGCCAGCCCGAGCACGATCGCCTCGAACAGGAAGCTCGTGCCCAACACCCACCACAGCGGGCGGTTGCCGATGGCGTCGGCCGCCGCTTCCTGGGCGTCTCGGCTGGCCCGCGCGTCCTCGTCCTCCGGGCCGGGCCCGCCGAGTTGCCGGAGCGCCTCGCGGTCGACCGTCCATCGCTCCAGCAGGCCGATGGTCTCCTGCGTCTTGGGCAGCACGGTCTTGCCGATGTAGATCCCCCGACGCCACGTCTCGGCCAGGCGCTCGCCCGACTCGATCTCCTCGATCTGCGCCCGCTTGGGCTCGATGCGGATGTCGCGGGTGGTCAGTTCCTCGTCGGTCGGCTCGTAGCTTTCCAGGGGTTCGAGGCCATCGGTCGCTCGTTGCTCGTTGAGATCGTTGAGGATGGCCAGGGTCGCGTTGCGTTCCATGCGCTCCAGCCTGGCCTGCTCCAGGCGCTGGTTGGCCTTCACCTGCTCGTGCGCACTCACGGCGATCGCGTCGCCGGTGTTGAAGATGAACACGATCATCCATACCAGGATGGTCAGCAGCAACGCCGCGATGGTCGAACGCGTCAGCAACCCGAGCAGCACGCAGATCGCGAAGAGATAGCTGAACATCGCCACGACGACGGGGATGGCCAGGAAGATCTCCCACGCCCACGACCCGCCGCGGAAGCCGATGACTAGGAACGCCAGGCCCGTGAACACGCCCACCTGTAACGCCATGAACAGCAGGCCGCCGACGAACTTGGTCAGCAGCAGACGCACGCGGCCGATGGGCCGGCTGAGCACCGCCTCGATCGTCCCGCTCTGGATGAGATCGGGGATCATGCCCGCCGTCGACACCAGGCCCAGGATCACCGCGACCCAACTGAGCCAGATGGGCACGGCCAGGCTGGCGAACATCGTGCGATACAGCAGTCCGGGCGGCAGCGTCTCGCTGTTGAGCGTGGGGCCGAACACGTCGCCGGGCAACTGGAACCACAGGAAGGTCAGCCCCGTCTGGTTGATGCCCACCATGGCGAAGGCGGCGACGACTAGGCCGCTGAGCAGCATGGTGATCCAGAACAGCTTCTTCGCGCACAGCTCTCGATAGGCGTCGACCATCAACGCCAGCGTCTGGGTCATCATGGGGACACCTCCCCTCGCGGGGCCTTGGTTCGTCGGGCGGCGCCGGGGCTGTCGTCGTGCTCCACGGCCTGCATGAACAGGTCTTCCAGCGAAGGCCGGTGCGTGCGGACTTCCTTGATAACCCCGCCCTTGGCGCGGATCGCGTCGAGCACGGGCTGGATGGTCGTCGCGTCGGTCGTGCCGATCCACAGGCGGTTGCCGTGCACCTCCACGCTCTCGCCGGTGGCCAGTTCGCCCCGCAAGCCCACGCGCTTGGCCAGGCCCTCGTCCGTGGGCGGCGCCAGGCCGGCCGTCGGCGGGGGGCGCTCGCTCTTGCCCTTGGCCAGTGCCTCGGGCAGAGCGCGCATGAACGTGCCAGCGGCGGCCTCCAACTCGCCCTCGCCCTCGCTCTTGCCACCGGCATCGATCTCGATCTCGTACCGCAGCATGCCGTCGGTCAGTTGCTCGATGCTGCCCATCGACACCACCTGGCCCTTGTGCATGATGGCCACCGCATCGCACACCTGCTCGAGCTCGCCCAGCAGGTGGCTGTTGATGAACACGGTCCGCCCCTCGTCGCGCATCTGCTGGAGCATGAGGCGGATATCACGCCGGCCGGACGGATCCACGCCATCGGTGGGCTCGTCGAGGATCACCAGGTCCGGATCGGCGACGAGCGCCTGGGCGATGCCGATGCGCTGGCGCATGCCCTTGGAGTAGCCGCCCACCTTCTTGTTGTGCCAATCGCGCATGTGCACGAGGTCGAGCAGTTCGTCGGCCCGCCGGCGGCGGTCGGCCTTGGGCATCCTGGCCATGGCGCCAAAGAACTCGATGACCTGCCGCCCGGTCAGGTGCTTGGGCAGGTTGTGGTGCTCGGGCAGATAGCCCACCTTGGCCAGGGCTTCCTTCTTGCCGATAGGCTGGCCGAGCACCGTGCCGCTGCCGCCTGAGCGTTTGACGGCGGTGATGAGGATCTTGACCAGTGTGCTCTTGCCGGCGCCGTTGGGCCCGAGCAGCCCGAAGATCGAGCCCCTCGGCACGTCCATGGTGACGCCGCGCAGGGCATGCACGCGGCGGCCGAGACCTCCGTACTTCTTGTGGATATCCCGTATGGACACGACGGCATCGGTCATGGATGGCTCCTCGAAGAGGCTGATTCGGGATTGCCCACGCCGCATTCCACGCCGAGAACGCGGTTCGATGCGAATGGTTGGGCAAGGGTACCTCCGCGCGCAAGCCAGACCACTGGCGTGCGACCATGGGGCAAAGGCCTCCTTCCGAACCGGTCATCGAGCGCCGGGGTCAATGCGGCGAGTTCGGATCGGCGCAATCCCACGAGCCATCGGGGCATCGCCGCGCGACGACGTGGAACACATGCCAGTGCTTGGCGTTGCCGCGGGCGTCTTGGCCGTCGCGCTCGACCTCCTCGAACTGCTCGAGGCTGTAGCGGCCGCGGAACATGGCGCCGACCTGTCGCCGGCTCTGGTGGCTGCGGTCGGGCAACGCAGCCCACGTGTCACGATCGCCAAAGAGCTGGCCCGCGAAGAACCCGCCGGGGCGGATGGCGGCGTGGATGCGTTCCCATAACGCGTCGAACCGATCGGGCTGGCAGAAGGGCAGGCTGAAGCTGGCGTTCAGCAGGTCGCACGCCGGCAGCTCGGCCGATTCCATCTCGGCGTGGCGGATCTCCAGCCGCTCGCGGGCCTCGGCCGGCAGGCGGGGGTGGTGGGCGACCAGGTCGACGGCCATCTCGTGCCCGTCGATGGCCAGCACCCGCCAGCCCCGGGCGAGCAGTTCGACGGTGTCGCGCCCCTCGCCGCAGCCCAGGTCGATGGCAAAGCCCGGGCGCTCGAACAACTCAAGGGCTTTCAGCAGCGTGTCGCGGGGTTCCTTGCCGGCGACGGCCTTGAAGTAGGCCGGCCAGTCTCGCGTGTGCGCACAGGCGAAAGCGGACGGCGGGCTCTGCACGCGCTCGAGCGCGGCCCACGGGTGTTCCTCGCGGGGCTCCCCGCTGGCGGGCGTGGTTGGGGGTTGGATTGCCATAACGTTGAGGGTATGTACCGCGACCTGCGCAATTTTGTGGATGCCCTTCGCCATGCGGGCGAGTTGGTGGAGGTCTCCGATCCGGTGTCGCCGGTGCTCGATGTCGCATATCTGGCAGACTTGATGAGCAAGGCCAGGGCGACCGGCGCCTGCGCCCCAGCCACCCAACAGAACGACCCGCGATTCCACGACCGCGGCGGTGTCGCGATGCTCTTCACCAACGTGCAGGGCAGCGACTTTCCCGTGCTCATCAACGCGTTCGGCAGCTACCGCCGCATGGAGATGGCGCTGGGGCATCACGCCGGCGAGCGCGGGCTGGAAGACATCGCGACCCTCATCGGCGAGCTCACCAAGCCGCAGCCGCCGCGCTCGTTGGGTGAGGTGGTCGCTAAGGCCAGGCAGTTCGCGCCGCTGCTGAAGATCCCGCCGAAGCGGATGAAGAAGGCCGGCCCGGTGCAGCAGGTCGTGCGCACGGGCAGCGACATCGACCTCACGAAGCTGCCGATCCTGCGCTGCTGGCCGATGGACGGCGACTTCGAGGCCGTGGGGTACCCTGCCGGCATCAACGACGATATTGCCGACCTCGGCCATCCGGACATCTCCGACGAAGAATGGAACGCGAAGTACCGCGGCCGCTACATCACCCTGGCGGGCATCCACACCATCCATGTCGACGACGTGAACGAGAAGCGGCCGGCGAGCCACAACATCGGCATGTACCGCGTGCAGCTCCTGGGCAAGGACCGCGTGGCGATGCACTGGCACCTGCACCACGACGGCGCGAGCCATTGGCGGAGCTGGAAGAAGCTGGGCAAGCCCATGCCGGTGGCGATCGCGCTGGGTGGCCCAAGCGTGCTGCCTTACGCCGCAACGGCGCCGCTGCCGCCGGGCATCAGCGAGCTATTGATGGCCGGCTTCCTGAATGGCAAGGGCATCCGCATGTGCCGGGCCAAGACCGTGCCTCTGTGGGTGCCTGCGGATGCCGACTTCGTGATCGAGGGGCAGGTGAGCACCGAAGCCGGCTATCCCGGATGGGACCCGCGCGAGACCGACGAGCCACTGGGCCCGGGCGCCGTCTTCGAGGGGCCCTTCGGCGACCACACCGGCTTCTACTCCATGCCCGATCGATACCCCATCGTGAAGGTTACGGCCTTGACCCATCGCGAAAGAGCGATCTACCCCACCACCGTTGTCGGCCTACCCCCGCAGGAGGATTACTTCCTGGGCAAGGCCACCGAGCGGCTGTTCCTGCCCTTGCTCAAGACCATCGTGCACGACATCGAGGACTACGACCTGCCCCTGTTCGGCGCGTTCCACAACTGCGCGATGATCAAGATTAAGAAGGCTTACGCCATGCAGGGCCGGCGCGTGATGGCGAGCATCTGGGGCGCGGGGCAGATGGCTTGGACCAAGTGCCTGTTCATCGTGGATGACGACGCCGACGTGCATGATGCCAAGGCGGTGCTGCAACTCGCGGCCGAGCGCTGCGACCCCATCAGCGACGTCGTGCTCACCGAAGGGCCGCTGGACATCCTCGATCATGCCGCGCCGGCCCTGGGCGCGGGCACCAAGATCGGCTTCGATTGCACCACGAAGATGTTGGGCGATCGCCTGCACGACGATCCGAAGCCGCGCTCGCTGCCCGATGCGCAGAGCATTTCGGGTGTCCCAGGAGCGGCCATGCCCGTGCCCGGCTGGCTGTTCATCGCCACCGAGGCGCGCGGCGAAGCGGTCGAGACGCTCTGGGCGCGCGTGCTCGAGGCCATCGGCGACGCCGTGCCCTATGTGGTGTTTCTGGGCGAGGGCGTCGATGTACACAACGTCGACGAGGCGATGTTCCACTTCCTGGCTAGCAGCGACCCCGGGCGAGACGCGCTCGCCGCGCCGAAGGGCCGGCGTGTGCGCGCGTGGGACGCCACGCCCAAGACGACCGGCAAGCTGCGTGGGCACGGCGTGCGCGCGTGGCCGCCGGTCATCCGCGGCGACGCCGAAGCCGCCGATCGCCTCAGCCCGATCGCCAGCAGGTTCGACGGGGTACGAGAGATCGTCGGCCCGGGTTAGACCGCCTCAGGGCGTTCCCGGCTCGACGACAACGGCGCCCGGCGACAGGCTGGCGCTCGCGCGGTCGATCAGGCGGACCATCTCGTTTCGCAGATCGCGGCTGCGCAGGCTCTGGCCCCGATCAAAACCATTCATGAGAATGGCGAACGCCACCGCCGGTCGATCGCTGCCCTTGGGCGCGACATAGCCCGAGAAGCTCCGCACGCCGTTGAGGAAGCCGGTCTTGCCGAAGATCTCGTGTCGCAGGTCCTCGGGCTCCATGAAGTTCCGGCTCAGCGTGCCTTCCCCGGGGCGCACGAGGGAGTCCAGGAACGCGGCGCGGGCGGGTTCGTTGCTGAGCTGGTTCATGTGCGCAAGCAGTGCGCACAGCGTGTCGGCGCTCATCGCGTTCTGCCGGCTCATGCCGCTCCCGTCGGCGATTCGGAGGCTACGGACCGCATTCGGGCCGATCGCGTCGACCAGCACGGCGCGCATCGCCGCCGCCCCCATCGACCAGCTCCCCGCTTGCCCGGTCCACTGATGTCCGACCTTCTTGAAGAGCGCCTCGGCGTGCAGGTTGTAGCTGTCCGAGTTGCAGCGGCGCAGCACCTCGGTGATGGGCGTCTTGATGATCAGGATCGGTCGGCCGTCGAGCGTCTCGCGAGCCTCGGGGCGGCGAACCACGTCGGCGGGCGCCTCGTGCGGAGCGCCAATGACCACGCCGGCGAGCTCCAGGCGCTCGGCCAGCAACTGCCCGAACACCATCGCCGGATCGCGCAGCGACGTGGGCGCGCCCACCGATCGCGACACGCGGCCGGAGACCAGCAGCCGATTGCCCTCGCCGTCTCGGCGGATGTGGATGCTGCTGGGCTGCGGGCGTCCGGTCGAGGTTCGCGACGCCACCGTGCTCGTGGTGTTCTGGACCTCCACCGCGCTCGCCTCGGGCTCGATCACCACCCGTGCGGGCTGGTTCATCGATGTCGGATAGGCGAACACGTTCACCATGTTCAGGTGGAAGTTCAGCCCACTGACCTCGGCGCAGTAGTAATACTGCAACTGCTCGGTAGGCCAACTCGGGTGCACGGCTTCGCGATCGAACACGCGGTCATCGATCACGATCTCGCGCAACGTGGTCGCCCCGGACTGCGTGATGGCGTCGACCACGAAGTCCAGCATCGCGTCGATGTCCATCGGCTTGGGCAGGTCGGCCAGCAGGGCGGGGTCTCCAAAGCCCGGGTCACCCGAGCCGACCACGATCAGGCGCTCGCCTTCAAGCTCGAAACGCGTCTCGAACATGAATCCCTCGCCGAGGCTCAGCAACGCCGAGGCGCTCGTCAGCAGCTTCATGTTCGATGCGGGGATCAACGGCTGGTCGGCGTCGATGTCGGCAAGCCGGCGGCCGGTGCGCAGGTCCAGCACGCTCACGCCCACCTGCATGCCCTCCAGGCCCGCGTTGGCGATGGCCCGCTCCAGGTCCCGCTGGAGGTCTTGCTCAACCGTCGCCCCTGCCTGGGCGACCGACGCCAGCAGCACCAGACACAGCGCCGCCACCATCGGGGCCAGACGCTCAACAAGCCCAAGACCAACGCGATCGTGCCCGACCATCCGCACCTCCGTGACGCTTCGAATGCCCTCGTCCTGGGTCCACATCGGCATGGCGGCCCGCCCCGGGTGAACCGCCGGCCGGCCCTGACCGAACCTGGGCGACCGTAGCAGCCCGCAGCCGCGCCTGGCCGGCCTAGGCTCCCGCTCGGAGGCCCGCATGACGAACAGTCCACCCGATCCCGCCGCGACCCCGCAGACCGATCTGGCCAATACTGGCCCGATATCCGGCCGCGTGCTGGTCGTCGACGACAACCCCCAGAACGCCGAGCTGCTCGAGGCTTACCTGGATGATCTTGGCGTGGACGTCGCGGTGGCGCACGACGGCGCCGTGGCGATCGAGATGGTGGCCAAGGACCCGCCCGACCTCATCCTGATGGACATCATGATGCCGCGCATGAGCGGCTACCAGGCCACCGAGCACCTGAAGACCAACCCGAGCACACGGGGCATCCCGATCATCATGGTGACCGCCCTGGGTGAGGTCGCCGACGTGGAGCGCGCGGTCGACTGCGGGGCCGACGACTTCCTGACCAAGCCGGTCAACAAGCTCGAACTGCTCACCCGCGTGCGCTCGCTGCTCAAGGTCCGCCGGCTCCAGCAAGATCTGGACAAGGCCCAGGCCCAGCTCCGCAAGTTCATGCGCGAGGATTGAAAAACCCACGCCAAGGCGTGGGTGATCTTGTTGCGAACGTTGTCCAGCCTCAGGCCGCGGCGGGCTTGAACTCGCCGGGGTTGCCGGCCGTCGTGTGCTTCAGGGCCGTCTCCACGAGGTTGTCGAAGAGCTTGGGGTCCTCGATGGCGATCTGGCTGAGCATCTTGCGGTTCAGCACGATGCCGGCCATCTTCAGGCCGTTGATGACCACGCTGTAGCGCGTGCCACGCATCTTGCAGGCGGCGGTGATGCGGGTGATCCAGAGCTTGCGCATGTCACGCTTGCGCAGGCGGCGGTGGGCATAGGCGAAGGCGCCACCACGGACGACGGCGTCCTTGGCCAGGTAGCGATGGTTGCCACGAGCGCCGTAGTAGCCGCGGGCGTCGCGGAGGATGCGCTTGCGGGCACGATTACGAGCGGAGCCGATACGAACGCGGGGCATAGCAATGAACCTCCTGCTCTCGACACGGGGCGGCGGGTGGATCCTGCCGGCTTATGGCCCGGGCCGAGGCCAAAATTGTCAAACGATCGAACCTGGCAGGGCTCAGCTCTCGGCGGCAGCCTCACGAGCGGCGCGACGCTGCTCGGGGCTGGGGCTGCGCTTCAGCGAGCCCCGGGCCTGCGTCCGGCCGCGGAGGCGGCGGAACAGCAGCTTCTCGAGCCGCTTGGCGTCGGGGTTGCTCAAGAAGCGGTCCTTGCGGAGCTGACGCAGCCGCTTGCCCGACTTGTGCGAGCTCAAGTGCTTGTGGTTGGCCGAGCGGTGGCGGACCTTGCCGGTCTTGGAGATCCGGATCCGCTTGAGCGTGCCCTTGTGCGTCTTGGTCTTCGGCATGGCAATCAACCCTTTCCAGGCACCCTGGGCCGCGGGCCCATGGGAGCGGGGATGCTAGGCCCAACGCCCCCGCGCAGACCACTCGCCGTTCGCAATGGGGAACCGCTCAGCCATATATTCGGATTTTAGTCGGTATCAACGCGGATTGCTCTTGACATTGCTTCGATTTTCGGTCACACTCACAGTTCCCGGCGGGTGTGTACGAGTGTCCCCGCCCGTTCGGGGCTCAATACGCGGCACGAGAAGGACACGCGATGCAGGCACACCACTGGCTCGTAGGGGTCGTCGCGGCCGGATCGGCACTGGGCTTGCTGGGGGGGGGCTGTCGCACCGCCAGCCGCCTGTGCACAGATGGCCTCGGCCGTTGAAGAAGCCAGCCGGCTCAGAGATCGCTGGCCCGGCCTCATCATCCACTTTCCGTACGAGGAAGACTGGGGCGGTGCCGAGATTGTCACTGGCGAGCGCATGACCACCCGGCCGACCGCCCGCCAGGCGCTCGAAGACTGGCTCTTTGAGCACGGCGAGGTTTTCGGCCGCGGCAGCCGAGACTTTGAGATCACTCACGTGACAGAGTGGGGCGAAGACCGCACGTTCATGCGGTTCGTCCAGACCATCGACGGCCTCGATGGCCCCATCTCAGCGCCCGAAAGCTACGGCCGTGCAATGGCGCATAAGGACGATGAGGGCAACTGGAGCCTGAGCTACGTGCGCACCGCTGCGCTCAATGTGCCCGATGGCGGCCTGCCCCAGCGCTTGATCCACGGGCCGCAAGCCCGCTCGATCGCGGAGACCCTGTCGCGGCCTCGCCCACAGGGAGAAGAGATTGATTGGACCGAGCCCGTCCTGGAACTTGTGCCCAGCGGCTTGGACGTATCCGAGAGCGACCCGAGAGAAGCCCGGCAGGCGTGGTCGATGATCGGACGCGATCCGACCGGCCGAGGGGACACTCTCTACGTGCTCATCGATGCGGTCACCGGCGAGGTTCTCGCAGAGCGACAGGGCTCGTTCAACTTCGCCGACGACGTGTCGGGATCGGTCACCGGGCTCGTGCTCATGGGCGATGAGCCATACGAAACCGGGCTGGAATGCATCGACTTCGTTCTGGCCGAGGACACGACGAACGTCCCGATCGCGAACATGCTCGTCGAATTGGCCGATCAGCCCGGCGGCACGGCGGTCGCCTCGACGTACACCGATGATCTAGGGGACTACGCGTTCCTCGGCGTGACGCTCACCCCAACGTCGGTCGTCAGGTTCGTGCCCGATCACGCCCACTTTCGGCTCGGGCGCGACATTGCTTTCACGAGCCCGGTGCCATGGGCTCCGAGCAGCGAGGTTGCCCCGGACGCGAGCGGCACCGCCGACTTCGTATATGCGACGACCACGGGCGTGGATCCGGAAGCCCGTATCTCAGATATGACGGCATGGACGGTCGTGGAGTCGGCCAGGGCCTTTTACAAGGTGCAGAATCAACATATCCCCGGAATCGATGACGACGACCTGATCGTCGCCCCGAACTCCACGAACACGTTGTCAGGCGGGGCGAGGTTCTATGCACCCGGTTATCACTTGGGCACGAGCCTGCCGATGATCACCTTCAAGCCCGAATTTGTCGGCAGCAAGCCTCCCTTTGCGTACCCAACGATCATAGCACACGAGTACGGGCACTTCGCCCTGTGGGAAGCTTTTGGCGTTCAAGGTGATGGGACCGTCTTCGGTATCCATGAAGGCTACGCAGACATCCTCTCGCTGCTCTATGTCGAACCGGGTGGAGACATCGTTGGGTTTGGATCCGGCGGCTGCGTTTCGCCCACACAGCCGCGGCATGGTCGGAACTACGAAGTCATCGACGCGACGTGGAGTACTGCCAGGAATTGCAATCTAAGCCACTACGACAGGGGCGACCAACTCGTACTTGCCTGGCGCAAGATCCGAGACTTGATGTGGTCTGGCTACCCGGCCGATCCCGAGAATGTACGTAAACTTTTTGTTGCATGGTCATTTCTAGCTACACCAGAACCACACCCTCGATGGTGCTTCGTACACGGGCCAAGACTCACAGATGCGTACGACCTTTCCGCCCGAGACACCACCGTCCTCGAAGTTCTTGCAGCAGACGATGACGACGGGTTCCTGAACAATGGAACCCCCCACTTCGACGCGATCTGCCAGGGGTTCGAGCGCGTGATGCTGCCGACCGGGTTCACCCTGAACTGCCCGGACTCGGCGGGCGTGGCCCGCTGCCGCGTCGACTTCGACCGAGACGGTCGATTCACCATGTACGACCTCGTAACGCTCAAGCAGTGGCTCATCGCCGGCGACTTGCGTGCCGACGTCAACGGCGATGGCCACGCCGACAGGCTCGACTTCATCGCCGCGATCGAGCTTTCGATCGAGTGCCCCTAATCCGAAGCGAAGGAGATCAAGATGAATGCGTCATGTACGACACTGGTCACGCTCGGGCTCTCGGGCACCATGGGCCTGGCTCAGCCGCTCCCAGATTACAACACGGGCTATGACCTCGTAGTCGCCCAGCACCCGACCAGGGACGACCCCACGGCCATCGTGCAGGTCTGGGCATGGACCGACCTGCAATGCGATGGCGGAAGTCCGCTCGTCGCTGCGGGGCAGTTTGATATACGCCTGAGCCACCCGATCGAGAAATTGGGATCTGGCGTGGGCTATGCGTGGTATGACTGCAAGCTTGACTTTCCACTCAGGGCGCCATGCGATGCCGGCTTCCCCCCGAGCGGGGGGGGAGGCTTGCTCAATCCGTTCGCATTCCTCCAAGTGTTCGGTCCGGATCCATTCAGCTCTATGATGTCCTTCGACAATCCGCTGAACGTTATGGACATCTACTTCGTGGTTGACGACCTGACGCCCCGAAACGTCACGCTGACGATGCCGTTCCTCACACAGGTCTCGGCCTGCGTGTACGACGACGTGATCGAGTTTCCCGGCGATCCCTTGACGGTGGAGCCCGGCATGGCCGTCCTGCGCGTCAACGGCGGCTGCCCAGCCGACTTCGACGGCGATGGTGAGCTGACCATCTTCGACTTCCTGGCCTTCCAGAACGCTTTCGCGGCCGGCGATGCCGCCGCCGACTTCGACGGCGACGGCGAACTCACCCTCTTCGACTTCCTGGCCTTCCAGAACGCGTTCGATGCGGGCTGCGAGTAACCCACCTCACGGCACCAGGAACGCGTCCTCCGGCCCGTCGGCCGTCTCGCGGCCGGTGAGGGTGGCCTGGCCGTCGCGGGCCAAGTCGCGTTCGATGGTGCCTGGCAGCCAGATGTTGTCGCCGTTGTCGAGCACGGGGCTGGTGAGCCATCGCACCGAGCCGTCGCCGAAGAGCACGTGCTGGCCCCGGCCGGCGAAGTTCATCGAGTTGGCGTCGGCGCGGGCGGCCTCGCCGCGGCGCGAGCGAGGCACGATGGGGGAGCGGTCGGCCAGCAGGGCGCTGGTGGGGGTGAGGGCGAAGGCGTCGCTGCCCCTGCCAGAACCGGCCCCGCCGAACATGTTGCGATAGCTGTAGGAGACCTCTTCAAGGGATCCCCAGTCGCTGGCGTCGTCGGCCTTGGTGCTGGTGGGGGCGATGGGGTTGGTGGGGCTTGCGAGCTGGGCGAGCTCGACGAAGCCATCGCGGGCGAGGGTGAAGAGGTTGGCCGAGTTGGAGTGGGCTGGGTTCTGGCCCACTTCCCACCATGGGTCTCCAGCGAGGGAAGCGCTGGCCTGGGGCAGGGCGCCGTAGTTGGCGGCGTAGGCGGCCATGCCATTGCCAGCCGCGGCCATGCGTGCCGAGCTGACGGTCCGGTAGTGGGCGTCGCGCATCGAGGTGAGCATGGGCCAGATGACCGAAACGCCCACCACCAGCACGGCGGCGATCGACATCAGGTCGGCCAGGCGGATGCGGCCGGCGATCTCGGGCTGGTCGTTGGTCTGGGTGGCCGCGGGCGTCTGGGCGACGCGGGTCATGAGCGTGTCGACCAGGTCGGCCGACATCGCCGGCGTGGGGCCCCCGCTGACCATGTTGGCCATGGCCTCGTGTCGGGCGGCCCGCTCGCGCAGGGCGGCGGGCACGCGGTCGACGCGGCCGCCGGCGAGCATCCAGGCGTCCAGGGCCTCGGCGTCCAGCGGGGTCAGTTCCCAGGTCGCGTCGGCGGGGGCATCGACGGCGACCCGCGAGCCGCTGGCCCGCAGCACACGCAGCATGGTGAGGTCGGTGAGGGTGGAGTCGGCGGAGATGGCGCTGTCGGCGTTGAGCAGGCCCAGCAACTCGGCCAGACGCAGGTCTCGGGCGTCTTCGGCCGGCTGGCCGTCCATCCATCGGTCGACGGCTCGGGCGTCGGGCTCGTTCAGCCGGGCCTCTTGGCCCGTGTTGGGCTGGTTGTTCGGATCGTTGTGGTTCACCGCGTGCTCCCCTTCGAGTCTGAATCGGCTTGCCCGGTCTCGGTCAGGTTGCGTTCGTGCATGACGGCCTTCCAGTGCTTTGCGAAGGAGGCCACCGCCGCGTGCAGGCGGCTCTTGACCGTGCCCAGGGGGATCTCCAGGTCGTCGGCGATCTGGGCATAGCTCAGCCGCTGGAAATACGCCAGGAGGAGGATCTCCCTGAGCGTGGGCGAGAGCCTTTGCACCGCGTCCTGCACGAGCCGCTCCAGTTCCTGGCGTTCGAGACCCGAGTCGGGCGCGGGGACGTCGACCTCCAGCAGGTCGATGAACGTCGTGCCCTCTCCGTCGCTGGCGATCGGGGCGTTGAGCTCCGAGGCCGGGCGCCTGCCCTTCTTACGCAGGTAGTCACGCCCCTTGTTCGCCGCAATCGTGAATAGCCAGGGCTTGAACCTCCGAGAAGTGTCGAAACTGGCCGCCGACGTGTGGACCTGGAGGAAGGTGTCCTGAAAGACGTCCTCGGCGGCGTGTGCCGAGCCGGTGAGGCGGTAGAGGAACCGGGTGAGGTCATTCCGATAACGCTCGACGAGCTGGCGGAAGGCGTCGAGGTCTCCCGCTCGATACTGCTCGAATAGCCGCTCGTCTGAGTTGGGCACGCGGGGCTCCGGCGGCGATGCCTGAAAGGGGGAATAGCGGAAACCCAGCATCGACCTGCTGGCCAGTTACGGATGACGGAAAGGTCTCGTTCGGTGGCCGGCGCGGTCCCGCTTCGGTCTTGTTGGATGGTAGGGCTACCGACCGTTTTCGCCGAAGCCTCGCCGCTTGTGGTGTCGGCGGGTTGGCGATCTCCCGAATTGACTCTCTGGAAAACCTGATCCTGCAAGCACGTTCTTGCACGCAAATCCTCAAAATCACCTCCGAACAACGGTGCCAACGGGCCGTATGCCGGCTCAATGTTCGCACTCATGGTGGAATCCCCACCGAGAAGGAGATCTTTGCGATGCGTCCCACGATGGTTGCTGTTGTGCTGGGTTCGATTGGAGCGGCGTGGTCGATCGGTGTGATGCCGGCGTGCGCGATGGCGCCGGCGGACCTGCAGACCGTGACGGTGGATGCTCCGGCGATGGTGGGCGACATCGCCGGCGTCAAGCGTGGCGATCGCGTGCGGGTGCGGGGCGAGGTGGTCGCCGTGCTTGATGCGAACAGGTTCCGGCTTGCGGACAGCACGGGGACGGTGCCGGTGGTGCTGTCTTGGAGCGGCGCGCCGCTGGTGGCGGTGGGGGACATCGTGGTCGTGCAGGGCGTGGTGCACGACGAGATGGCTTTCGGGCTGTCTCGCCCCGAGGTGCTGGCGACGGGCTTGGAACTGCCCGGCGGGGTGACGCTGAGCTTTGCGCAGCCGAGCGCGGCCGATGCTGCTCCGGCCCCGACCGCCGCTCCCCGAGACGTCGAGAGCGTGACGCCGATCGGCGAGGTTCGGCGTGGGCAGTCGGCGACGCTGCGGGGCCGCGTGGAGCGCATCCTGGACACCGATGAGTTTCGCCTGGTGGACGAGTCGGGGTCGATCCGCGTGTACATCGGCTGGCGCAATCGGCTGGGCGTGAACGTGGGCGACACGGTGGTGGTTCGTGGCACGAGGGATGACGACCCGTGGCCGCTGCCGGCGGAGTTCTACGCATCGTCGATCCAGCCCGAGGGTGGCGCGGCGGTGCAGTTGGCCGATCGTGATGCCGCGGCTCCTGTTGCGCCCGGGGGGTCGCAGGTCGAGGTGGTGACCAGCGTTCGGCCGACGACGACCACGCCCATCGCCGAGCTGCGTCCTTATGAGACGGTTCGGATCGAGGGCGTGGTGGAGCGATTGACCGACTCGGACGAGTTTCGCATCCGCGACGACTCTGGCTCGGTGCGGGTGTACATCGGGTGGACGAACGCGATGCCGGTGAGCCCGGGCGAGCGTGTGGCGGTCGTGGGCATCGTCGACTCGCGTGGGCCGGGCGGGGTGTTGCGCGAGGTGTACGCGTACGACATTACCAATGCGCAGGGCCGGGTGTTTGAGTTGCAGCGACCGCAGTTCGACGCGCCGCCCGCTCAGGCACAGCCCCAGGCCGGCAACCAGCCCGAGCAGCCGCTGGTGCGCACCGCCGACGTGCGTCGCGGGCAGAGCGTGCACCTGCGCGGCACGGTGGAGCGCATCCGCGACACCGATGAGTTCGTGCTGCGTGATGACTCGGGGTCGATCCGCGTGTACATCGGCTGGCGCAACCGCATGCCGGTGAGCACGGGGGACGTGGTGACCGTGTTCGGCGTGGCGGACGACGACGTGTTTCCGGGTCGGCGTCCGGAGATCTATGCGAGCCGCATCGTCACGAGCGATGGCCGCAGCGTGACGCTGGTGCGGGGCGGGTACGACGACGAGTGAGGCGTCGACGGAAGAATGAGCGGGCACGGGTCCCCGTGCTGCTGCTCGAACGCGGCGACCTCTACGAAGCCGCCAACGAGTTCGAGTGGGCCCGCCGCCTCATGCCCGGCCACCCCGACCCGCGGATGAACCTGGCCCTCACCCTCGAGAAGGCCGGCCGCGTCGACGAGGCCCTCGCCCAGTATCGCCGGGCCCTTGAAGTGCATCCGGGGCATCGGCCGACGGTCCAGGCGCTGACCAGGCTGGAGGTGCGGGCGGGGCGAACCAACGACCAAACGACTGAGCGTTTGGAAACGATCAGTCTCGAGGGCGAGACTGAAGCCTGGCAGACGTGGGCGCGAAGCCAGCTCTTGCTTCGCCGTCCCACCGAAAGTCGCTAGGTGTAACCCGGCGTGTACACATATTCACTCTCGGTCCACGTCACGTAGCCCGTCTGGCTGTTCTGCTGGTTGCCGTTGTTCCCGCCGCCGCTGTTCCCGATGATCCGGTCACGCCATTGCTCGGCTATCCGACGCGCGCCGTCGTACAGGTACACCTCCGTCCGCCACTCGTCGGTTTTGCTACAGTCCACCTCACAACGTCGCTAGCCAGCTACGGACCAGATTGCCTGCACTGAGTGCTCCTCTACATCATCCCAGATCAAACCAGCAGCTTTCAAGCATCTAATAGCGTCACTTGCAGAGCCGAACAAGCCGCACCGGTTGAGCCTTGCTCGAAACTCTTGTACAAATGCGTTGGTACTTTGACGAATTAGTTCTGTTTGACATGTCGTCGCAACAGGCTCTCGCTCTCCGCGTGAAGGCAGCAGCCAATCTTGACACAGTGAATTCGCATCATACTGTGCAACGTCATAGCCTAGAAACACCATTTCCTTACCATACTCGCTTTTTACCCCTATTGACTCAACAGCAATGCACTCATAGACATCGCGTCCAAATTTTTCTCTGACGATCTTGAAATACTCCAAGGCCAGATTGTAATCTCGAGTGAATCCTGGATAATCCGAGATTTCCGAGGATATTGCTACCCATCCTGCAGCATACGGGTGTGATTCTGGGGTGCCATTCTCTGGCGGAGGTGTCGTCGGACGAGCAACTCCCCGATAAACGGGCGAGAAGTGATCAGGCAACCGAACTACACCATACATCATCTCGAACCTACCTCGGCCGCCACCCCATGGGCAGCGCTACATGATATCTGCCATGATTGGGATCCCTACCACCGATATTAAAGTGCGGGAACGAATACCTGGCAGACCCATCTCCCCCGTGCCGCTTACTCGATCCGGTATGCCCAAGATGATACTGGATGCTAACCCCATCCCGCTTCGCCATGTCCCAGATTTCTTGCGCGACTTGTGGAGTCGCAGGCTTGTGCGGATGGTTATACATCGCCTTGACATAGCTCACAAGACTTGCACCATCCTTCTTTGCAAAATCAGGAATGCCACCTCCTGCCTTAACCGCGGCCCGATTCAACGGCAGCGTAGCCCCCATTCCCGCAGTACCGTTGATATGGCGCGGGTTGATGGGCAGCCGCTTGCCTGGAAGTGCTGGTCCCCGTTTCAAACCAGCTTGCACAGTCCCGCTAGCACTGCCGCCCCCGCCGAACGACGTTGGACCCCAGGCGTCCGCAGTGCCGTAGTACTCATAGTACGAATCAGACGAGTCCCAATCTTCGGCCCACATGGCATCAAGTTGCTGCATCGACGAGTAGTCCTGGATCATGGACCACACCCCAAACCCGGTTGAGACTCCCATGTATGCCATGTCCATCGCATCAAAAGAGCTGTCTGCGACCTGCAGACCCGTCATCATGCCGCCGAAGAAGCCAAACAAACCAGTAGGGTCAGATTCTTGTGTCGGAGTCGACATCACGTAGGCATAGATGTTCACGCCATTCATGAATTGGGATGCTGATGCAGTTCCGATGTGCTCGACAAAAACGGCATGGCCGCTGGAAGCAAGAGAGGTCCTGAGGGGCATTCCACTCCCATACGGATCCCTCTGCCCAAACCTCCCATACTCACTAAGCAGCGTGCGATTCCGGTTGTGCCACGCGATGAACGCCCCCGCCGCCTGCGGATCCTGCTGCGTGTCCGCGTCCAACCGCTCGGCGAACAGGCCCTGGTGGCCGATCCGCGTCTTCGGCGAGCCCGATACAAAGCCGGAATCCTCCTGCAACACCCGCCCATGCGGGCTCAGCACGCGTTGACGCGCCACACGGCCGTCCCGGTGCGCCAACGCCACCGCGTTGAAGTTCGCGTCCTGCAGCACCGGCCAGTGCTCGCCGTCCGCGTCGTACTCGGCCACGAACTCGTCGATGTACCCCGGCGTGTACACGTACTCACGCTCGGTCCACGTGACGTAGCTGGTTTGCTGGGCGATGGCCGGGGGCGGGGCGAGGATGCCGACGAGCAGGGTGGCGATGAAGGCCACGCACGCGGTTATGCGGCACGGGATCTGATGGCGGCCCAGCATCGGCGGGATCTTTAGCGCTCCACTCCAGCCTCCACCACCACCTCGCCCACCGTCCGCACCAGCTTCAGCGGGCCGTCCGGCGGGAAGAGTTCTCGGCCCTCGGCCCGCAGGGGGATGGCCGGGCCGTTCTCGTAGGCGGCGAAGGCTTCGGCGGACTCGAAGAGGTAGCGGCAGTCGATGGTGATGGGCTCGCCCGGGGTCTTGGGGTTGATCCGTACGATCTGGGCGCTCAGGCCACCCGATTTGACGACGTCGGCGGCGTGGCCCGCCGTGCCCTTGGCGGGGTCGGGCGAGAGCCAGTCGATGAATCGCTGGGCCTGGGCGGGGTCGGTGGTGGTGGCGGTGACGGTGAAGGCGAGCATGGCGGAGAGGCTATCCGGTTGCCGATGCAATGGGGGCCCCGCCTGCGGCGTTTGGTATGGGCGGGGAAGCGAACCGGGCATGCCCAGCCACGAGCACGACCAGCAACCCGATGCCGGCGGCCCCCTCGAGCACGAGGGGCTGGTCCGCCAATGGCTGGCGTCGGCGGCCGACGGCGACGAGGACGCGTGGCGGGAGATCGTGGGGGCGTACGCGAAGCGGGTGTACGGGTTGCTCCGCAGCCGGGGTTGCGATCAGGGGCGTGCCGAAGAGATCACCCAGAGCGTGTTCGTGACGGTGGCCCGTGTGGTGGGGCAGGGGCAGTACAGCGAGCAGGGGCGTTTCGACGCCTGGCTGTTCCGGGTGGCCATGAACCGGCTTCGGGATGATGCGCGGGCCCGCAAGCGGCGGCAGACGCACGAGCTGGGTGATGCCGCCGAGGCCATGCCCGCGGCGAGCGAACCCGCGGCAGCGCCGGCGGAGGACTTCGGCTCGTTGCGGGCCGCCCTGGGCGGGCTCTCGGCAGCCGACCGCGAGGTGATCGAACTGCGGCACCGAGCGGATATGAGCTTCAACCAGATCGCCGAGCTGCTGGGCCAGCCCTTGGGCACGGTTCTAGCCAGGCATCACCGGGCGCTGCGGAAGCTTCGCGGCGTGCTGGAGGGCGCCAAGCAATCGACGGCGTAGCGTGTCTTTCTTCTCGGACGCACGAGCATGCATGAATCTGTCGATTGGGGCGTTGGGCTTCTGAAGGAAGAAAGAGGAGGGAGAAGGTTGATGGATCGCTCGAGCAAGGACACCATGAAGGACGGCATGAACGACATTCCGCACGACCTGCACGACTTGGCCGAACAGATCCGGGCCCTGCCCGAGGACGCTCCCGAAGGCCTCGAGACGCGTGTCTTCGACGCGTCGGTGGCCGAGTTGCGTGAGGGCGGGCGGGTTTCGGTGGCCGGCAGGATCGGCCCGTTGCGTTGGCTCGCGCCGCTGGCGGCGGCGGCTGCTGTCGCGCTATTGGCCTGGGCGGGGTCTTCGCTGCTCGGGCCGTCGACGCCGACGACGACGGAAGGCCCCAGGGTTGCCAGCAACGAATCGGTCGACGAGCACGTGAGCGACGTGCTGGCGTATGCCGATCTCTTTGGCGAGGCCGACTGGAGCGATACGCTGGTGGAAGAGGCCGAGGCTCTGGACCAGGACTGGGAGCCAACGGTCGAGGCTTGGTCCCTGGACGGCTCGGTGGAGGCTGGATGATGCTCGAACGCCGCGTGCTGGCACCGATCGTGATCGTGGGGCTGCTGCTGGCTCTGGCCTTGCCGGGCCTGCCGTCGGCAATGGCGCAGGACGGCGAGGCTCGCCAGGAGCGGCCTGAGCGCTTCGAGCCCGACCCGCAGCGCCTGCGGGCGATGCTCGATCGGCGTCTGGAGAGCCTCCGCGAGCAGGAAGCACGCGTCATCGAGATCATGGATCGCCTGGATGCGGGCGAATCGCCACGCGAGATCTTCGCCGAGCTGCGCGAGCGCGGCGAGTTGGGCGTGCTCGGCCTGCTTGCCGAACGCGGGCGTGAGGGCGTGCGTGGGCCCATGGGCGAGCCCGGCCCGGAAGATCGCGATCGCCGAGCGCCCCAGGCCATGAACCCCGAGGACTACACGCTGTGGCGCAACCGCGTCATGGCCTTCTTCGAGGAGCACGCGCCCGAGATGGCCCAGCGGCTCCGCGAAGCGGGGGACTCCGAAGACGCCCGGCGTGCGGTGTTCCGGCTGCGGCGTGAGGTCGAGCGGCTGATCGAGCTCAAGGAGCGCGAGTCCGAGGAGTTCCGGCCCGCGCTGGAACGCCTGCGCAACGGCGTGCGCATCGCCGACCTGCTCGGCCGTGTCCGCCAGGCCAAGCTGGATGGCTCGCTCACCGAAGAGGCGCTCGGCCAACTGCGTCGCGAGCTCACCGAGATCGTCGGACGCCAGTACGACGCGCAGCTTGCCGCACGCGAGGAGTTCCTGCGTCGGACCACGCAGCGACTCGAGGGCGCTCGCGAGAAGCTCGAGCAGGAGCGTGCCGAGCGGTCGCAGCGCATCGAGGCCGAGGTGCAGTCGATGATCGACCGGGCCACGCGTGAGGGCGAAGGTGGTGGTCGGCCGGGCGGCCCTCGTCGTCGGCCCAACTGATCGAGCTGCTGATCTCTTGATGCGACGCGCTCAGCTCACGATCGATCCGGGCGGCAGGTCGCTCAGCGGGCTGACGACGGCCACGGTGCGCTCCTCGGCCCCTTTGGAAGCGTCGCTGCCGGCCAGCAGCATGCCCCGGCTCTCTTCGCCGCGGAGCTGACGGGGGGCGAGGTTCGCGACGATCACGATGCTCTTGCCCACGAGGTCCTCGGGCTTGTAGAAGGCCTTGATGCCCGCGCAGATCTGGCGCGGCGTGCCGCTGCCGTCGTCGAGCTTCAGCACCAGCAGCTTGTCGGCGTTGGGGTGGTCCTTGGCCTCGAGCACCTTGGCCACGCGCAGATCGACGCGAGCGAAGTCCTCGAAGACGATCTCGGGCTTGAACGGGGACTCGGTGGGCGCTTCGGTGGTCGTGGGCTTGGCGTCGGCGGCGGCGTCGGACATGGGCGTGGCTCCTTCGTGGGGGGCCAGTCTATGGGCCGGTCGCGGCGTCGTCCGAGCTCGAGTCGTCCGTCGGTGTCGCTTGGGGTGTCTCGGGCAGCTCCTGGGTGGTCCATTGTCCGTCTTGCCAGATGCGGGCCGAAGGATCGACGCCGTACCGGGCGGCGAGCAACTCGGGCACACGATCCGGATCGGGATCGAGCAGCGGGGCCCCGCCGTCGGCGGCGACCTGGGCGCCCCAGCTCTGATGGATGCCGCGGAGCAGCCGGCTCTCGAAGCGCAGATGGGCGAGGAACTCCTGCTCGCTCAGCGGCGGCCCGGGGTTGCCTCGGCACGTGGGGCATATGAGCGTCTCGACGCCGTCCTCGCCGCGCCGGGTGATGACCCTCGAGCCGCCGCACTCCAGGTCGGGCCAGTCTCGCAGCGCCCGCTCGAAGCGGCTGAGCCCGCTGAGCCCGCCGCTCCCGCCGAGCAGTTCGCCGTAGCGTTCGAAGACGTCGCGCACCTGCGGATCTTCGTAGAGCCTTGCGGCGCGCCGGCCCTCGCCCGCGCGGGCCAGGCCGAGCGCGTTCGCGGCGTCGAGCGCGACGTCGGGCGCCACAGCGACGGCGCCAAAGCCCGCGCCCGTGCCGCGGGCCGAGCGCGGGTCGAGCAGGCTGGCGACCGCGAAGAGCCAGGCCGAGCCCTCGTCGGAGGTCTCCAGCGCGGCCAGCCCGAGGCACGCGCCGGCCAACACTTCGGGCCGCGCCCGCGTGCTGCGTTCCAGGTCGTAGGCGATGGCGTAGAGCTGGCGCGCCAGGTCGCGATCCTCGGGCGAGCCGGTTTCTGAGGCGACTTCCTCGGCCAGTTCGAGATACGCCATGGCGTCGGCGGCGTCGAGCGCTGCCAGCCGCTCGCGCAGGCGTGGGACGCGCTCCATCGCTGAACGCCAGGAGGTCGCTTCGCGCTCGCCGGCGTCGGGCTGGGCCACCGGTTCCGAGGGCTCGGTCTCGGCCGGCTCGGCGGAGGGCTCTTCGACGGGCGGCGCGAAGTCTTGCGCCAGGGCTGGGCCGGCCTGCCAGCACGTGGCATACGCCAGAGCGACACGCAGCATCCAGGTCGATCTCATTGCGGGCCTCCCGCCGTCGCGTCGGACAGCACCAGGAGCCAGACGCGCAGACGCGTCCGTTCGGTGATGGCGATCTGCTCGAGCACCGAGCGGGCCGTGCGACGATCGTCCTGCATCGACTCGAGCTCATCGGCCAGTCGCAGCGCCAGCGATGGCCGGTCGGCCGCGGCGTTGTACAGCTCGATCTCGGCTAGTGCCGCCTGGTAGGCCGCGAACCACTGCACGCGGCCGCCGGCCAGGCGCGTCCTTCCCGCCAGACGGCGATCGACTTCCGCGGGCGTCCAGGGCCACACCGTCGGCGGCACGAGGCGGTCGGCCCGCGCCCTGGCGTTGGTCCAGAGCAACTCGGCGGCGAGTTCGGTGGGCAGCGTGTCTTCGGAGCTCGCCTCGGGCGAAGCGACGAGCGCCGTCGAGTACGCGTTGCCGATAGCCGCGGCGGCGCGATCGATCTGGGCCAGTTCGCCCTCGGCGGCGAGCAGTTCGAGCAAGCGTTCGACCAGCTCACGCCGGGCGACCAGTTCCCAGTTGTCGCCCCGCGGCAGACGCACGCCGGTGACCATCTCGACCAGTTCCCGTCGGCGCGGATCGGCGCCGGGCAGCGGCAGGGTCTCCAGGACGGCGGCGATCACCACCGGTCGTCGCGCGTGCCCGAGCAGGATGTTGCCCGCGCGCTGGCGGATGCCGATGGTCGACCCGCGCAGGAAGGCTAAGGCGACCAGTTCGGCCTCGACCGCGTGCGTGGGCCCCCGCTGGGCGAGTTCGTCGAGCAGGTCGATCTGGAGCTCGGGCCGGCGCTCCTGGAGGTACTCGAGCGCCCACGGGCTCGGGTCGCTGTGGCTTGCCATGTAGATGGATCGCGTGCCCGCGGCGGCGCGGTTGGCGGTGGTGTTCAGCCCGTCTCGTAGCGTGAGCATGACCGTGTCGGCCTCGTTGGCCCGGCCTTGCCAGAGCAGCGCGCCGGCGGCGTTGAGCCGGGCCGAGATTGCGGCATCGAAGGCGGCTTGCGTCTGCTGCTGGGGGAGCAGCTCGTCCAGGTGGCGTCGGGCCTCGCTCAGCCATCGGTTGGTCACCACGTCGTGGGCGATCACGGACTGGACGTTCCACGAGGCGGCGAAGCGATCGCGCACCTGCACGCGCTGCGCCTGGCTGGCCAACACCGGCAGCACCATCGTGGCGTCCACGCCCGCGGCGCTCGAGGCGGTTGCGAGCACGTTGGTCACCGCGTGCAGATCAGCCACCGTCACGGCCGGATCATCGAACCAGGCCAGCACGCGTCCGCGGCTCTCGTCCTCGGCGCGCCAGGGCAAGGCGACGACCAGGCGGCGCACGATCTGGAAGACACGCTCGTCGGTGGGCTCGGGCCCCCGAAGCAGTACGGCTTCGAGCGCGGCCAGGATCAACCGCTGCGCCAGCGTCGGCTCGCTCGCCGACAGGCCCTGCGCGCACGCGAGCCAGGCCTGCCACGCATCGGGCTCGGCGACAAACCCGTCCGAGTCGCTCAGCTTGGCCAGTTCGTCGCGCAAGGCGACCGCCAGGCCCGACGAGAAGTCGCCGGCGGCACGGGCCTCTACGGGCGCTTCATTGAGCAGGAACACCCGCATGGCCTCGACGACCGCGCCGGGTAGGTCGGGCTCTTGGGCGAGGCGGACCACGAGCGCAACCTGGAACACCCTGGCGGCCAGCGTGGGCGAGCTATCGGCGCTCATCGGGCCGATGAGGAAGTCGACCACACGCCGGGTTGCCGCCGGATCACTCCGGACGAGGTAGAGGTGGTCGATCACCAGGCCCAGCGCGGCCAGGCGTCGGTCGGCGGGCATCCGCGGCCAGTTGTCGGCCAGCGCGATCACCGCGCGCTCGAGCACGCGCTGGGCCGTGGGGTCATCCGCACGTCGGCGCTCGGCCGCCAGACGCAGGTCGGTCAGGATCGTGTCCAGGCGCGTGTCGGGAACGGCCGCGCGATCGGTGGACAGCTCGGCGACGCGATCGCTCGAAGTGTCGCCGGTTGCTGGTTGCGGGTCCGTCTCGGCCGCGGGCTGCTCGGCACCCGTCGCGGAGGCCTGCTCCTGCTCGGCCGCTCGCTGGGCGTTCAGGCCGCCCGATCGCATGACCGGGATGGCGATGAGCACGGCCGCGGCCGCCACGAGCGTGAGGATGACCGCGACGGCCATCGCTCCCAGCAGCGCCATGTCTCCCGAGGATCGCGCCCGAACCTGCTCGGGCTCGAATCGACCGGAATCGTCCGTTCTTTGGTCGTCGCCCGCGCCGCGTCCGTTGCTCGTTGCCTGCACGCTGGGCAGGGCTGGCCCGCTCTGCCGCGCGAGCCGCGTCAGCGCGACGGCCAGGTCGTCGGCGGTGAGCCCCCGCGCGTGGGCCAGCATCGAGAGGTGCCGCATCGTCGTGGCGTTCCAGCCCCCGTGCGCACCGAGCGCCATCACGGCGTCTTGCTGGAGCGCCTGCTGCGCGGGTGGCAGCGCGCTCGTACGTGACCAGCGTGCGGGAAGATCCGCTTGGGCGCTCGAGTCGCCATCCCAGCTTCGCCGGCGACCACCGAGCAACTGGGCGGCAGCGGCGTGCAGCGCGAGGCGCGCCTCGTCGCCCAGGGGCGTGCCGCCGTAGCGGTGAGCGTTGACCATGGCGAGCTTCTGGTTCAGCGCTTCGACGATCTCGCCGTCGTCGGTGTTGGCCGCGTCGACGCCGATGAGGCCGGCCGCGTCGGCGTTGGGATCGAGCCCCAGGATGCCCGCGATCGCCGCCTCGCGCGGGGTGGGCCTGGGGCCCTGTGGCGGTACGGGCGGTGGTGGGGGATGGCGCTCGCTCATGGCGCATCCTCCAAGGCCGGCGGGGGCAGGTCCCGGCCCTTCTCGACCAGTTCGAGCAGCTCGGCGAGCCGTGCGGCCCAGGGCTCGGGCGTGCCTGGGTAGAGCAGCAGGTGCTGACGCAGGACCTCGATGGCGCGCGCCGGGTCCTCATGCGCCAGCAGGCGGGCCGACTCGTAGCGTGCGCGGAGCGCCATGCTCGATTCTTCGGGCGCTCCGGCCATCAGCCGTCGCCACGCGTCGAGCGCGTCGCTCTCACGGCCGGCCAGTTCGCTGGCGTAGGCGTATCGCACGAGAGAGAACGCGTCGGCAACATCGGCCGAGACAAGCCGGCCATCGATCGCCAGCACCAGATCCAGCATCTCGCGCTGGCGTTCGGGTGGCGCTTCGCTGCGGGACAAGACCCAAGCGGCGCGCGCCACCATCGTGTGCACGCCGAAGGCCTGCGGTGTTGCCAGCGTCGCATCATCGCTGCCAAGCTCGGCGATGACGTCGCTGCCAAATTCCACCACCTGGGCGGCGTATTCGGCGGTGTGTGGGCTGTCGGAGAAGCGTTCGGCCGCCCAGGCATACATGGCCCGGTTCGCCAGCGCACGAAACGATCCGGCCTCGTCGTCAAAGGTCCGGGCCAGCCGTCGCGCCGCGGACAGGTCGCCCTTGGCCAGCAGCACCTGGAGCCGGCGGAAGGCGAGTTCGGACTCGATGTTCGCCTGCGGGCTCCCGACGCGCAGGCGAAGCTCCTCGGCGACGCTCAGCAACTGCTCGGCCCGGGCGATGTCGGGCACGGGCGAGCCCAGGATGACCTGGAGCATCGCGCGAGTCAGCGCCAGGGCGCGATCGGCCGAAGCCGAAGCGGCCTCCACCGTGCCCGTGGCCGCGCGCCGGCGTTCGAGCGACAGCAGTTCGTCGGCCACGGTCAGGTAGCGCAGGGTGGCCGCGGAACGCGCGTCGCCCGTCAGGCGGCCGATGCGTTGGTACAGCAAACGCTCGGCCCGGCGTCGTGCGGCCTCGTACAAGGGCGAGGTGCGCTCGACGTCCAGGAGGATCTCGATGGCCTTGGGGTCATCGGCCGAAGCCGTGCCCGCCTGGGCCACCAGCAGCCGTGCGGCCCTTTCGGTGCCCGGGAAGCTCTGGAGGTAGAGCGTGACGAGCCGGTCTCGGCGGGCCTGCTGGCCGTCGTCGCCCTGGCGGATTGCGGCATCGAGCGCGACGATGGCGTGCCATAGCGATCGCTCGGCCTGCTCGGTGTCTTCGGAGGCCTCGTGGGCCCGCTCGAATCGATGGGCGGCTTCAAGCAACTGCCCGCCCATGTAGGCCGACATCGCCGCGAGTTGCATGGCCTGCGCTCGTTCGGTGGGATATCGCGCCACGTCCTGGGCTTGCAGTGCGGCGTCCAAGGCGCGCACGGCGTCGGCATAGAGGTTCGCTACGGCGTCGGCCTGGGCGATCTGCCCGTCGGTATACCCGGCTTCTTCGTACGCCTCGGTTGCGCGCTCGTAGGCGTTCTGGCCGCGCACGTACGCGAAGATGAAGCCCTCGCCCTCCAGCGACGACGTGCCGAACTGCTCGACGAGCGAACGCAGCACGCCCACCTGGTTTTGCCGAACGAGATCCTGGATCGCCGCGTGCGCGATCTCTTCGAGCACGGATCGGTCTCGCGGCGGCAGGCGACGGTCCGAGAGCGCCTCCCACGCGATGTGCGCCAGCAACTGCGACTCGAGGGGTTCGAGCCCGTCCTTGCCATCGGCACGACGCGATCGGCGCATGAGATCGCTGTGGTAGGCCAGGTCGCGCCACCGCCCGGCCTCGCCAAACACCAGCAGCCGGCACACGAAAAGCCGGTCCCGGATGGCCTCGGACAGCGTCGACGCCTGGTCGATCTTTTCGAGCCATCGCAGGGCGGTGTCGGCGTTGCCCAGGTACGACTCGCAAAATGCCGCCGCGATCGCCGCATCGGCAACGTGGTCGAACCGCATCATGCGTTCGTCTGCGCGTTCCACGCTGGCCGGGCGGTTGTTCTCGGCGCCCAGCAGCACGCCCAGGTCGCGCAGGGCATCGCTGGCGAAGCGCTGGCCGCCGGTCATCACGGCGAGGTAGTACCGCGTCCACCCCAGCAGGTAGTGCGCCGTCGATCGCACACGCGCGGCCGACTCGAAGGCCTCCTGCTCTTGCTCGTCCAGGCCGACGTTGACCCGCCTGCGCTCCAGGCGGTTCATGGCCTCGCTGGCGTTCTGGGCGATCGAGGACAGCTCGGGCACCAGGTCGCGCAGGGTGCGCTCGGCCTCGGTCAGGTCGTCGGCCGCCACAGGGTTCAGCCGTGCCCGCTCGGCGATCTCCTTGGACCACTGGTACCGGGCCCGAACCAGCGCGAGGCGGAGGTCGCCGGCCGACTCTTCGGGGATCTGCCGCGTCAGCCGGCGGCCAAGCTCTTCGAGGCGCTGGCGTTCTTGGGGGGTCTGTGCGAGGCCGAGCATCTCGACGTAGAGCTCGGCCAGCCGGGCGGCGATGGGCTGGCGCTCGTCGGCGGGCGCATCATCGAGCCGCGCTCGCAGATCGGCGGCCTCAACCTCACGCAGTTCGTACCGCTGGAGGTACTCGGCGAACTGGTTGTCGGTATCCTGGGCGCGCAGCGTCGCCGTCGCGGCCAGTGCGGCCGCGCCGAAGCACAGGATGCGTCTAGTCCGCTGGCACATAGGTCCTCTTGACAAACCCCGAGTCCGCGGCGTCCTGCATGACGGCCGCGACGGCCGACCAGGGGGCGCGATCGGTCACGCGGACGAACAGCCCGCCCTCCTTGGGAAGCTGTTCGAGCGCGTTGCGCAGGGAGTTGCGATCGGCGAACACGCGGGTGCCCAGCCGGTAGGTCACCGTGCCCTGGTCCCGATCGACGGTGATGATCTGGGGTCGCAGGTCGCGCTGCTGCCCGGCGCCGCGCTCGCCCTGGAGCGTGGACGCCAGGCGGCTCTCGGGCGGCGTGATGGTTGCCGTCACCATGAAATAGATCAGCAGCAGGAACACCACGTCGATGAGCGGCGTCAGCGGCAGGTCGCCCGGTTCGCCGCGGAATGTCCTGGGTCGCACGCGCATGCCTTCAGCCCCTGCCCGATCGGTCGACCGTGGCGTGGCTCCACTGCCGCACGCCCATGCGTGTCAGGCGCCGGGCCAGCTCGTTCACAGGCCCTGCCGACGCCCCGCGATCGGCGCGGAGCAGCACGCGGACGTTCTCGGGCCCGCCCAGACGGTCGGCGTGCTCGCGCACGATCTCGACGACGCGCTCCAGCGTGCGGTCGCGTCCGTTGACCAGGAACACGCCATCGCTACGCACGTCGATCAGCAGCGCATCAGGATCCGTGGCGGCATCTTCGATGCCCGGCTCGTCGGGCAGGTCCACGCTTGTGCGGCTGACCTCGGCGAAGCGGGCCGTGTAAAGGAAGAAGATGATCACCAGCAGCACCACGTCGATCATCGGCGTCATGTTGACGCCGAAACGCTGTCGTGCTGGCTTGGATCCGAGGAGCATCGTGCTTCTTTCCGGGCGAGCCTCAGCGTGACGAAGCTGCGACGGGGGGACGTCCGGCCGGGCTCGGCGCCGCGCCGCCCGCGGGCTTGGCGCTCTGGATGCGCGCGGCGAGCTCTTCGGTCAGCTCGGCGACGTCCTGCGCGAGGGCATCCACACGGTTGCGATAGAAGCTGTGCAGCGCGGTGCTCGGGATCGCCACGATCAGCCCGAGCACGGTGGTGATGAGCGCCACCGAGATGCTCGACGCGAGCGCCTCGGGCCGCACGCCCTCGCTCACGCTCAGGGTCTCGAAAGCGCCAACCAGGCCCACCACCGTGCCCAGCAGCCCGAGCATGGGCGCAACCGCGGCGATGAGGCCCATGGGGTCGGTCTTGCGTTGCAGCTTGGCGAAGCGTTCCTGGCCGGCTTCTTCCAGGGCCGAGCGCAGCTCGAGCAGGCCAAAGGGCGACCGCAGGCAGCGCGTCAGCGCGGCGGCGAACATGCCCGTGAGCAGGCAGCGGTTCTCGTCGCTCTGGCAGAAGGCCAGCGCGCCGCGCACGTCGTTGGCCGCCAGCAGGCGATCGAGCCCCTCCACGATGCGTGGCGGGGCCAATCGCGGCAGGCGGATCTCGGCGGCAAGCCACACGGCCATGAGCACCGCGGTGAACGACAGCAGGATGATGACGATGCCGATCGGCCCACCCGAGAGGATGTGCTGGAGCAGCGTCTTGCCCTCGTCAGCGGTCGCCTGGGCCTGGCCGGCCTGGGCGAGCAACGCCGCGGCGTCGAGCGGCATGCGCAGGATCGCGCCCGGAACAACAATCATGAGGGGCCTCCGTCCGTGGCGGATGGGTCCGAAGCGGGCGTCGGCGGTGCGACGGCCGTGGAAGGGTCGAGCAGTCGTGCCACAGGTGGCCACGATAGCACCGGCGATTGCGGGCCGAGCCTGGCCAGTTCCGTCGCCAGGCCTCGGGCTGCCTCGTGCTGGCCCAGGTCATCCAGGGCCGCCGCCGCCTCGGCCAGCGCAATGTCGGCCAGGTCCGGCGATCGCTCGCGATGCAGCACGTGCACGCGAAGCAGTTCGGCCACGCCGCGCAGGCGGAGCTCTTCGCTCGATTCCAGCACCAGCGAGCGGCCCAGCGCCGCCGTGATCCACGCGACCTTCCAGCCGCTCTCGGCCGAGGCCAGCCCCGCCTCCAGCCGGGCCCGCGCGCTGGCGCGCGCCGACTCGTCGAGCACGCGGGCCGCGACGATGTCCCGAACCAGCTCGCTGCCCGCTTCGCGCGGCACTTCGGGCAGTTCTACAACGCGTTCGCCCAGTTCGTGCCGCGCAGCCGCCTGGTAGAGCCGGCGCAATGCCGATGCCTTGTTGCGCTCGCCCTCGATGCCCTCGAGCTGTGGCACGAGCCGCAGCGACGGCGAGGGCAGCCACATCGGCGGCAGCATCGGGCTGAGTTCGGTCGCCGGGTCGATCACCTCGCGCAGGCCGGCCTGGCGGGCCCAGTCTCGATGCGCAAACGTGGTGCGCGGCTGGCGCACGATGGCCGCGTCGACCCACGCCAGCCAGGGCTCGATGGCGGCGGCGCTGGCGTTTCGCCCCAGGCGGCAACGCAGCAGGCCCTCGGCGACCACCAGGCCGGTGGGACCTCGCAGCCCTCCATTCTGCGCTCGAGCGGCGTCGAAGGCCTCTTGCAGCAACGGCTCGGCCAGCACCAGGTCGCCGCGCTCCAGCCGCACGCGCGCCCGCCACGCGTCCTCGGCCAGTTGCTCGAACGGCGCCGCGGCCTCCTGGAGCGACGCGGGCACGTGCAACACCCGATCCCACCCCACGACCACGACGTCGCCCTGCGGCGACCGGACGCGCACGCCCTGAGGCCCCACGCCCATGGCTTGACCCGGTGGCGGCGTCTCGAAGGCGCGAAGCACCAGCGCATCGCCCTGGGCCAGGGCCGGAGCGACCATCGCGAGGATCAACACGCCAAGCAGCCTCAACGCGGGCCCTCGACGTGCGTGTAGGTCCCCCGCGTGCCGGCGGCGATGCGACGCATGACCGCCTCGCCCTCGCGGCTGCGGAACGTGATGCAATGGATCGGGATGCCCGTCCGCCGGAACATCGCCAGGATCTGGTCGGCGTTTTCCTCGCGGAATTCGCCATCGGTCATGAAGTAGATCGCGTCGGGCTGGGGGTCGAGCATGGCGACCAGTTGGAACCCCGGCAGGGGCTGCGTGCCGCCCTCGGCCCGCGTGGCGAGGATGTGCGAGCGGGCCCAGGCCTTGCCGCTATCGGTCGCCTCGGCCCAGACCGTGCCGCGATCGCCCAGCGGCCTGGCGCCCGAGTTGAAGAACGCCACGAAGAAGTTCGACGAGCTGAACATGCCCGAGATCGAGTTGATGAGCTCCTGCTGCATCGACGCGAGCCGGCCGTCGTTGATCATCGAGCCCGAGGTATCGACGACGAAGGCGAAGTTGTTGCCGCGCGCCTCGACGCCGAAGAAGCTGGCGCCCGCGCCCACGCTGTCGCCCACGCCCAGGCCCACGCCCTCCAGGTCACCGCCGCCCAGTTGCAGCGAGACGTCGCCCGTGGTGTCGGCCAGCTCCGAGAGGTCCATCTCGAGCGCGCCAAGGTCCAGGTCGGCCTGCAACTGCAAGGCCGAACTGGCCGACTCGGCATCGGGAGCCTCCAGCGCGAGTTCCTCGGCGGCGATCTCGGCCAGTTCGGCATCGGTCATCACCGCGAACTCGACCTCGGGAGCGCCCGAGCCCAGTTGGGCCACCGGCTGGTTCATCTGGATCAGCGCCGCGATCAGCAGCACGATCACGTGCACCAGCAGGGACACCGCCGCGCTGCTGGCCGCCAGGGGCACCTTGTGGCGGTTGATCCACGCCAGCACGCCTGGGGCGTGGTCCTCGGCCTGGTCGTCTTGCTGGATGGAAGCGTCGGGTGATGCCATAGCGGTGGGGCGGGGTCGGGTGCCAGGGGTTGTCGGTCGAGGGCGACCTCCTGGGATGGTTGGGGGCCGCAGCCGACCAGTCGCGTGGTGTACATCGGCCACACCGACAGCCCGGCCCGATCCCTGCGGGTGCCTACCCTGACTTCGCTACCAGGGAGGCGAGCCTCGGGTTGCACCATCTTGGCACAGGATCGGTGTTTCCCTGATGCCAGGCCCGGTGCCCAGCCTCGCACGGAGCCCCTCGCAACATGCAGCCCTCCGAACAAACCCAAGCCCCGCCCCAGGATGCCCCGGCGAGCCAGCCACCACCCACGCGGTTGCTCCTCAAGCTCAGTGGAGAGGCTTTCGGCCGCTCCGGTGCGGGCGTGGACGCGACGCTGCTGACCGACATCTGCCGTGAGCTGGCCCTGGCGACCACGCTGGGGGCCCAACTGGCCATCGTGGTGGGCGGGGGCAACATCATCCGCGGGGCGCAACTGGCCCAGGCCGGGCTGGTGCAGCGGGCGACCGCCGACCACATGGGCATGCTGGGCACGGTCATCAACGCGTTGGCCCTCCGCGAGGCGTTGACCTCTGTCGGCGTGGACAGCCGCGTGATGAGCGCCATCGAGATCCGCGCCGTCGCCGAGACGTTCATCCGCAGCCGGGCCATCCGCCATCTGGAGAAGGGGCGGGTGGTGATCCTGGCCGGCGGCACCGGCAACCCGTACTTCTCGACCGATACCTGCGCCTCGTTGCGGGCGATGGAGCTGGGCTGCGCGGCGCTGCTCAAGGCCACCAAGGTCGATGGCGTGTACACCGCCGATCCCAACACGGACCCGAGCGCCACGCGCTTCGATCGGTTGACCTTCGCCCAGGCGATCGATCGGGGCCTGGGTGTCATGGACATGACCGCCCTGGCGATGTGCCAGGAGCACGACATGCCCGTGGTGGTCTTCAACTTCCAGAAGCCCGGCAACATCGCCGCGGTGATTCGCGGCGAGAGCATCGGCACCCGGCTTTCCGTCCGCTAGGCCCTCGGGCGTAACATGACGCTGGCCCCAGGAGGCAACCCATGTCCACCGATCCAGACACCATCTTGCTTGAAGCCGAGGACGCCATGGAGAAGGGCGTGGAGTACCTCAAGCAGGAGCTGCGAGGCGTTCGCAGCGGCCGCGCGAGCACGGCGCTCATCGAGTTCCTGAAGGTCGATTATTACGGGGCGAGCACCGAGCTCAAGGCGCTGGCGGCCATCAGCGTGCCCGAGCCGACGCAATTGCTCATCAAGCCCTTCGACCAGGGCGCCGTCGGCGACATCCGCCGGGCCATCGAGGCCTCAAACCTGGGCCTGACGCCCGTCGTCGAGGACAAGTCCATCCGCATCAACGTGCCGGCCCTGACCTCCGACCGGCGCCAGCAGCTCGTCGCGCGCTGCAAGAAGATGGGCGAGGAAACCAAGGTCGTGCTCCGCAACGCCCGGAGGGACGCCAACAAGCACGCCGACGCGCTGGCCAAGGCCTCCGACGCCCACGTCTCCGAAGACGAGATCAAGACCCTCAAGGACGAGATCCAGGAACTGCTCAAGAAGCACGAGGCCGAGATCGACCAGCGCGTGGCCGAGAAGTGCAAGGAAGTCACCGAGATCTGAGCGGGCCCTCGCACCGCGCCGAGCACGCAAAACCCCGGGCATCGGCCCGGGGTTCTTGCTTTCCTGGGATCTTTCTGCGCTTAGCGGAACGTCACGACGCTCGGCGCCGTCAGCACCACGGGCTCCTCGCGGAGCAGGCTGAAGGCGTTGAGCGACTGCACCATCTGCGACCACGTCCGCTCGCCCACCGCCGCGCGCACCGCACGGACCATCGGCAACGCCGAGGCGTCGCCCGAGGCAGACGCCCGGTTCAGGGCCGAGGCGCCCATGAAGCCGCCCAGCGACTCTTCCAGGATCTCCGTTAGCGACTTGGGGCCCGGATAGTGCCGCACGTCGTAGGTCGTCAGGCCCACGTGGTCGGCCAGGTCGACCACCGCGTTGTCGAGCGTGCCGACCTTGTCGGCCATCTTCAGGCCCACGGCGTCCTTGCCCAGGAACAGCCGGCCCTCGGCGGTCTGGTCCAGGTTGATGCCCGGGCGCCCGGCGACGACGCGGCCGGTGAACTGGTCGTACACCTCGGTCATCTTCTGGCGAACGATGGCGATCTGCGAGTCGTTCCAGGGCTCGGCCGAGGCAAACATGTCCGCCCGCGGCCCGCGAGCACGGCCGACGACGTTGATCTTGAGCGTGTCGTACAGCTCGGTCATGCTGATCTTGCCGCCCACGACGCCGATGGAGCCGAGGATGCTCGAGGGGTTGGCATAGATCTTCTCGCCGCCCACGGCGATGTAGTACCCGCCCGAGGCGGCCATGTTGCCCACGCTGATCCAAACCGGCTTGGTCTCGCGCAGTTCCTGCACGCCCTGCCAGATGATCTCGCTGGCGGTCGCCGATCCGCCGGGCGAATCGATGCGGATCACCACGCCCTGGATCATGTCGTTCTCGCCGAGCGCCTTGAGCTCGTTGCGCACGCTTCGGCTGCCGATGGTCTGGCCGCCGAACAGCCCGCCGCTTGCCGAGTCCCCGGTCATGATCGTGCCGGTCAGGTGCAGCACGGCGATCGTCGGCCCGGTGAGTTCGGTGTCGGGCTCTTCCATCAGCTTCTGGAGCATCGCGAACGGGTTGGCCGTGTCGAACTCGCTGGCGTCGGCGCCCGCGCTCAGCGTGATCCACCGCGGGTTGCTGCCCGCCCCGGCGACGGCGTCGCCCAATTCGGGCAGGTCGACGGCCATGTCCACCAGGCCCGCCTTGACGGCGTCCTCGGCGTTGGCCATCCACAGCGTTTCCATGGCGCTCTCGACGCGGGCGACGGACATGCCCTCGCCCTGGGCCAGCGTGCCGACCATGTGGCCGTACAGGCTGTCGAGCAACCCATTGATGTTATCGTTCCAGGCCTCGCTCGGCTGGCTGCGGGTCATCTGCTCGTTGGCGCCCTTGTACGCGCCGACCTGGATCATCTGGGCGTTCAGCCCCACCCAGTCCAGCGTGTCGGCCAGGAACATCTCTTCCATGTACAGGCCCGGCAGCGAGACGTCGCCGGCCTTCTGGATCATGGCCTTGTCGGCATAGCTGGCGAGCATCAGGTCGGTGGGACCCATCTGCTCGGCGAACAGCGTCACGGGGATTTCCACCGACTCGATGGCCTGCCCCAACTCGTCGACGTGGGCCCAACTGAGCGCCGCGTCCTTGAGGCGGATGACCAAGTGGTCCAGATTGTGCTCGCCCTGGGCGCCCTCGATGGCGGCCACCAGCGAACTCAGCGTGGGCTCTTCCTCACCAAACAGCCACGCCAGCGGGTTGGGCGCGTCGGCCGGCGTGCCGGTGATCTCCAGGAGGCCGATGCGATCCCGGGCCTGGGCCAGGGCGTGGGTCGCGCCCGCCGAAAGGGCCAGGACGCCGGCGGTCAGGTACGTCAGAGTGCGATTGGGGCGCAAGTGGGCCTCCTTACGTTTGCTTGGTCTCTCCAGCCCGTCGGACGAGGAAACGATCCGATCGATGCAAGCGACTGCCACCACGGGCTTTGCTTCATGCTAGATGCCGCCTGACCCGCCCGCCCGGCAAAGCCGGAGCGCCTCAGGCGAAACCCAATGCATCAAGATCGTCCTCTTCGAGCCCGAAGTGGTGCCCGATCTCGTGCAGCAGCGTGATTCGGATCTGCTCGGCCAGCGTTGCATCGTCCGCGTTCCAGCCCCCCGATATACGGGCTATCCCGCGCCGGAATAGGTGGATTTCGTTGGGCAGCACACCGTCGAGCTCCAGGGGCTTCTCGGTCAGCATGAAGCCGGTGTGCAGACCGCAGAGTTCTTCGACGGCCTCGGCCAACTCGTCCTCGTCTACCCCCAGGTCCTTCAGGATGGCTGGATCGGGCTCGTCCATGACGTGCAGGGGCACTTCCTCCAGCACGGCGTGGACGTGCTCGGGCAGGGCCGCCAGCTCGGCCTCAAGCAGCGCGTCGAACCGTTCGGCGAAGCCCTCGGGCATGGCTGCCAGGTCGTCTTGTATCATGGCGAGGTCGCTTGCCGCTCGGCTCGGGCCACGTCCACCATCGAGACCATGCTGGTCAGCCGCTTGCCCGACCGCAGCAGGGCGCGTGCGATGCGGGTGCAGTCGATGGCCACGCCCGCCAGCCCCAGCGTGAGCAAGGCTGAGGCGACCACCACCACGCTCACGCCGGCGATGCTCAGGACCTCCGCCGTAACGCCCTGGGCCTCGACCGCGACGAGGCGGATGGCGTCGCCCACGATCCCAAGCGCGGCGCTCAAGGCGACGGCGTACATGGTCTGGCGATCGACCCGGCCCGTGCGCAGGATGGCCGATCGTGTTGCGAGCTCGCGCGCGTTCTGGCGCAGCAGCAGGACCACGATCGCGATGAGCGACAACTCCAGGCCTCGAACGAGCACACGCTCCGCGTCGGGGAAGCGGCCGAAGTATGGGCTGGGCAGGCCAGGGTCCACGATGCCGTGCAGCACGAAGTACGCGACGGCCAACGGCGCAAAGAGCACCACGCCGATCGCGGCCAAGCGCGTGCCTCGCGCGGGCATATGGCCGGCGGGACGGACCAACGCCACCGCGCCGACGCCCGATACGACGATCGCCAGTGCGCCGATCATTGCGACCGCGCCAGCCGTCTGCGCCCCGAACAGGTATGGGTCGCTGCGCAGGCCGGGCAGTTCGGCCACGCGCTGCAACCAGGCGCAGGCCGCGGCAACGAGCGCGCCGCTCGACCAGGCGATGAGCCCCAGCGCGACCGATCTCGGCCGGCGGATGGGCTCGAATTGCTGGGCGCGAGGGTCGACGACGGCGAGGATGCTCGTAGCGATGCGCATGCCGCACTCGGGGCAGCGATCGAGCACGCTCAGCCCGCGCAGGTCGTATGAGCACGCCGCGCAACGCAGGCGCTCGGTCAGCGTTGCCGCGATCAGCGGTTCGGTGCTGTCCGCCCCTTGCGAGGAAGGCGTGTCGGTCTGGCTCAATGTTTCGGCCCCCGATTCACACGCATGGCCGTGCGCACGAAGGCGACGAAGCCGCCCACGATGCCCACCACGAGGAAGATGGTAAGGAACCAGGGGCTGGTGCCGGCAAAGAAATCAATCCCAAAGCCGATGAGCACGCAGGTGATGGCCGTGGCGGCGAAGTCGATGCCCGCCGACCACCCGCCCATGTTCTGTCGCCATCGGGCGATGTTCGGGCTGCGGTCAGGATCGCTCACGCAGGGTTCTAGGCCATCGCCCCGAGCGCGACCTCGCGTGCCTTGTCGGCGGCGGCATTGATGTGCTGTCCATCGGGGCCGCCGCCCTGGGCCTGGTTGGGCCGCCCGCCGCCCTTGCCGCCCACGATCGACGCCACGTCGCGGATCCAGTCGCCGGCCTTCAGCCCTCGATCGATGGCAATCTGGGGCACGTCGGCAAGCAGGGCGACCTTGCCCTCGGGGTCCAGGCTCAGCAGCATGATCGGCGAATCGGGCAGCGCCTTGCGCACCTGGCCGACGGCCGACTGCATCGCGCCGCGGTCGCCCATGGCGTCGATGATCGCCACCAACGGGTTGCCGTCGCCGGTGCTCTCGGCCAGCGTCCGCGCCTGCTCGACGGCCTTCTTGCTGGCCTGCTGGGCGAGCGCCTTGCGCACCTGCTTGGCACGCTCCTGGAGCGCCGAGAGCTCGCCTCGCAACGCGTCCTTGCGAGCAACGGGAATCGTGGCCTCGTCGATGAGCCTGGACAACCGGGCGATCTCCGGCTCGAGCTGCGCGTCTTCGAGCCTGGCGGCGGCGCCAATCTCAGACTCGAGCGCATCGGCCCGCGCGATGGCGTCGCGCGCTTCCTGGCGGGTGACGGCGACGATGCGCCGGATGCCCTTGGCCACGCCCTCTTCGTGGATGATCGCGAACGATTCGGCCTGCGCCGTGCTCGACAGGTGCGTGCCGCCGCACAGCTCGATGGAGTGGCCCATCCACGCTTCGCTGGACGGATCGGCCAGCATGTCATCGATCGCGGCGCCGACCGAGACCACGCGCACCGGGTTGGGGTACTTCTCGCCGAAGACGGCCCGCAGGCCGTGGATCGACAGCGCCTTGTCCTGCGCAACCAGGTCGGCGTGCACCGGCTGGTCCTGCTCGATCACCCGGCGCACGATCGCTTCCATCTGGCCCAGGCTCTCTGGCGAGATCGGGCCGCTGGCGTCAAAGTCGAACCGCAAACGATCGGGCGCGACGAGCGAGCCGCGCTGCTCGGGTGCCGAGTCCTGGCCTACGACCTTGCGCAGGGCGAAATTGAACAGGTGCGTGCACGTGTGGTTGGCCGCGACCTTGAGGCGCCGCTCGTTGTCGATGTTCAGCGTCACCTCGTCGCCCACGCGCAGCTCGCCGCGGATCATGTGCCCGGTGTGCAGCACGTACCCGCCGAAGCTGCGGGCGTCTTCCACGCGGAATTCGCCCCCGTGGTGCGGGTCCCGGGCGCTGGTCCGTGTCTCCTTGCTGACGAACACGCGACCTCGGTCGGCCTGCTGGCCGCCGGCTTCGGCGTAGAAGTTCGTGGTGTCGAAGACCACGCCGATGGCGTCGGTCCTGCCGCTGGCGGTCGCGTGCTCGTCGAAGTCGCGGCCGTTCCAGATGGCCTTGACCCGGGCGCGGATCTCGCGTCCGTGGTACTTGTCGACGTCCTGGGTGGGCTTGACGTGCAGGCTCTGGAGCCGGCTGATCGCCTCGGCGTCCAGCACCAGGTCGCCGCGCGAGCCGGTCTTGGCGCCGGCGCGAGACTGCTCGCGCTGCTCGGCCATGGCCTTGTGGAAGCCGTCGATATCCACCGCCAGCCCGCGTTCTTCGGCCATCATCTGCGTGAGGTCGAGCGGGAAGCCAAAGGTGTCGTAGAGCTGGAACGCATCGGCGCCGGAGATCTCAGGCTTAAATGCTCCGCCATAAGCTCGCCAATCTACAGGGAGGGCAATCGGGTAGCTTGCGCCACTCTGATCCCATCCTCGAAGCTTCGCGTCAGCGTACTTTAGAGCGAACTGCTGAACACTTTCGATTTCCTCGGATGGAAGCTGCTGGAACGCCTCCAATTGAGCTTTCTGAGCAACCTCTTCGAAGAGCTTCACGCCACGTTCCATCGTCCGGCCGAAGCTCTCTTCTTCCTCGCGGATGATGCCGGCGACGCGCTGGGGGTCCTTGGTGAGCTCGGGGAAGGCTTCGCCGTAGTGCTCGACCAGGACGGGCACGAGTTCGCTGAGCATGCCGGGCTTGGCGCCCAGCTTCTGCCAGCCGATGCGTACGGCCCTTCGCAGGATCCGTCGCAGCACATACCCACGGCCCTCGTTGCTGGGCACTGCGCCATCGGTGATGGCGAAGGTGAGCGCCCGGGCGTGGTCGGCTACCACGCGGTAGGCAAAGTCGACCTGTCCCTCGTCCTCGTGGCCGAGCTTGCCGGCGTAGGTGCGGGCGCCGGTGCTCCGCTCGATGGCCTTGAAGATCGGGGCGAACAGGTCGGTGTCGTAGTTGCTGGGCTTGCCTTGCAGCACGCTGAGCACGCGTTCAAGCCCCATGCCGGTGTCGACGTGCTTGGCGGGCAGTTCCTTCAGCGAACCATCGCCCTGGCGGTCGTACTGGATGAACACCAGGTTCCAGATCTCGATGACTTCCGGGTCGTCGGCGTTCACCAGGCCCGAGGCATCGCGGCCACCAACGCGGTCGAAGTGGATCTCGCTGCACGGCCCACACGGGCCGGTGTCGCCCATCTCCCAGAAGTTGTCCTTGGCGCCAAACGGCAGCACGCGCTCGGGCGGCAGGAAACGCAGCCAGAAGTCGCGCGCCTCCTCATCGGGCCCGAGGCCGAGCGACGCGTCGCCGCCAAAGTACGTCGCGTACATCCGCTCGGCGGGCAGGCCCCAGACCTCGGTCAGCAGCGTCCACGCCCAGCGGATGGCCTCGTCCTTGAAGTAGTCTCCAAAGGACCAGTTGCCCAGCATCTCGAAGAACGTGTGGTGGTAGGTGTCCTTGCCGACGTCCTCCAGGTCGTTGTGCTTGCCGCCCGCGCGGATGCACTTCTGGCTGTTGGCCGCCCGGTGCAGCCGGGCGAAGTCGCTGCTGGGCTCGACCTGGCCCAGGAAGATGGGCTTGAACTGGTTCATGCCCGCGTTGATGAACAGCAGCGTGGGGTCATCGATCGGGACGACCGGCGCCGACGCGACGAAGGTGTGCGGCGCGTCGGCCAGGCTCTGGAAGTACTCGATGAACGAGGCGCGCACGGTGGCGCCGGTCCAGGTCGTGCGATGATCGGTCTTCGGGGGCAATTCGGGCTCGCTTCGCAGTGTTCGGGTTCGGATCGGATCGGACGCTGGCCAAGCCAATGCTGCGGATGGATCGCAGTCGCGGGCAGTCACGGGCAATCACCGATTGTTAGCCCGCCGAGTGTGGGGGCCTTTCGTGCTCGGGCAGGTCGGGCTCGGGCTGCACCAGCGAACCCAGACGCTCTTCCAGGGCCTCCAGGCGACGCTCCAAGACCAAGACCCGGCGGATGGCCTCTTCGGCGATGTCGCGGATCTCATCGGTCGAGCGCTCGCCGAAGAGCAGCGCCTCCTCGAGGCTGGTCAGCCGCCGGCTTGTATGGTCTTGCTCGTGCATGGGTTCCTTGCTGCGATCGTGGAGGCGGACCGACCCCCCAAGCGGTGGTATCCTTGACGCCATGCGCAGGGAAGCGGCCCGAATCTCCATTGTATTGGCATCGCTGGTCGGCGGTAGCCCGGTCGCGATGGCGCAAGAGGCCGGTGCACCGACGCCGCCGCTGCGATTTATCCATGAGCCGTGGAGCCCGCAGGACGAGCAGGCCGGTGGCCCCCGGGCCGATCCCCTCCGTTACGGGCAGGAAGGCTACGACAGTTGGGTGGTCGGCTTCTCCTCGGCCTTCCAGGGCAGCGCCTTCGACCAGGGCTTCACGTTCAGCTACAACCGCTTCCTCGTCGACGACATCGAGTGGCTGCTCGAGGCCGGGCTGTGGAACTTCTACGAGCGGGGCGGAGACTCGGCGTTCGGCCTGAGCGCGAGCCTCGGCTTCCGGTGGCACTTCCTGACCCGCGACCGCTGGACGCTGTTCGCCGACGCCGGTATCGGCCTGCTCGGCACCACCGACACCGTGCCGCCCGAGGGCACCGGGTTCAACTTCATGCCCCGCGTGGGCGTGGGCTTTACGCACGAGATCGATGAGAGCGTCCGGCTCATCGGTGGGGTGCGGTGGCACCACATCTCCAACGCGAGAACGCGCGGCGACGATCGCAACCCCTCACGCGATGCGGCGCTGATCTATCTGGGCGTGGTGGTCCCGTTCTAGCGGCGTGCCAGCAGGCGAGTCGAACTAGCTGGCGGCGGCTAGCTTGGGGCGACCCTTGGCCAGCGGTGTGACGACCACGCGGTTGCGGCCGCCTTCCTTGGCCTTGTAGAGCGCCGCGTCGGCGTGGGCGATCCAATCCTCAGCCGGCAGGCCCGTGGCGCCCGTCGACCCGGCCACGCCAATCGACACGGTGATCCGTCGGTCGGGGTGGGCCGGCCAATCGCGGGCGGCGATGCTCTCGCGGATGCGATCGCAGAGCTTCTCGGCCTGCTCGGGCGTGGTCTCGGGCAGCAGCAACGCGAACTCTTCGCCACCGTATCGGCACGGGATGTCCGCCGAACGTGCGGCGTTGGCGATCAGCTCGGCGGCGCCCTGGAGCGCCGCGTCGCCGGCGGGGTGGCCGTAGTTGTCGTTGATGCTCTTGAAGTGGTCCAGGTCGAGCAGCGCCAGCGACAAGGGGCGGTCGCTTCGCTCGCTCGAAGACACCATCTGTGCCAGGCGTTCGTCGAGGTGGCTGCGGTTCCAGAGGCCGGTCAGGCCGTCGAGCTGCGCACGCTCGCTGAGCATACGCACGAGGCGGTGGATCCGCAGCGCCGAGCGCAGGCGAGCCCGCAGCTCGGCCAGGTCGAAGGGCTTGGTGATGTAGTCCATCGCCCCCAGGCCGAAGGCCATGACCTTGTCCTGGGAGTCCTGCTGGCCCGAGAGCACGATGACCGGAATGTGCGCGGTGGCTTCCTTCCCGCCGATCTCGCGGAGCACCTCGAACCCGTCCTTGCCGGGCATGCTCAGATCCAGCAAGACCGCGGCAACGTCGTTGGCGTAGATGAGCTCCAGCGCCTCGTCGCCGCTCTTGGCGTGCATGAGCTGGATCGACTCGTCGCGCAACCGTGCCTTGAGCAGCCGGTGCACGAGCGGGGAATCATCCACCACCAGCACGATCGGCCGGTTCGAACTGGTCGCAGATGGTGTGGCGGTATCGCTCACGGCTCGCTCCCTGTCACTCGCACCACGGCTCAGGCCGCCTTCTCAACGGAAAGCCGAACACGCGAAAGCGCTTCCAGCAATGGACCCGCGGCCGCCAGCAAGGAGCCGGCAGAAGGGCCGACGTGGGCGCTACGAAGGCTCTTGAGCGAGCTCTCGGCCGAGGCGGCGATGTCGCCCAGGTGCTCGAACCCGTAGCCGCCCGCCGCGCCCTTGAGCTGGTGCGCGATCGTGAGGGCCGCCTCGAGATCGCCGGCCTCGCACGCCGACCTGAGCTCGGCCGAGCGATCGGGCATCTCGGCCACGAACATGGCGACGATGTCGGCCATCTCGGGGTCGTGCTCGTACACGCTGGTCAGGGGCTTGGCTTTGCCACCATGCATCGTCGCCTACCTCCGGCAAGACTGCTCGCCAGAGGTCATCGGCGGAATCCGAACCCGAATCAAGGGGGTCTGGACTTCAGGACACAGATTTGTGCGGAATCGAGCTAGTCCAGCTCACGCAGAATCCGCACGTCGAGCCGGCCACGGATGGCCAAGAGGCCGATAAAGAGCGCTGTGTTGGCCGACCAGAGCCGCACGGACTGCCTGTCGCCCCCAAAACGGAACCCCCGAGCGGAGGTTTCCACCCCATTGCCCGCGACGCCGATCCACACCGTGCCCACCGGCTTCTCGGACGTGCCGCCGTCCGGGCCGGCGATGCCGGTGACCGCCAACGCGATATCGGCCCCGGATCGTGCCGCCGCGCCGGCCGCCATGGCCCGAGCGACCTCGGGGCTGACAGCGCCGTGGAAGTCCAGATCGGACTGGGGCACGCCCAGTTGGGCCACCTTCATCGCGTTGCTGTACGTCACCCAGCCGCCCCGGTAGGCGGCGGAACTCCCGGGCTCGGCGGTGAGCAGCGATCCGATCAGGCCGCCCGTGCACGACTCGGCGGTCGCGAGCGATACGCCGGCCTCCTCGGCTTCACGGAGCAAGGTCGCCGAGAGCGTCTCGCTCCGCTCGCTGACAACGTAGCCGGGAGCCGCCTGGGCGATCCGGGCCAGGGCCTCCTCGACCGCCTCGAACGGGTCGGCTGCGTGGTATGGCCCGGCGACCGTCTTGCCGGGCTCGACTCGCACCCGGCAGGTCACCAGTCCCGACGACGCCGTCGTGCCGACCGCCGGGTTGTTCCCCCGATGCATGAGATCCGCGATGCGGGTGGCGACCTCGCTCTCCCCCAGCCCAAAGACCTGGGACACGCGAAGCTCGGCCTGGGCCACACCCGCAAGCCGGCGCAAGTGCGGCTCCACCAACCGCTCGAACATCGGCCGCATCTCGCGCGGCGGGCCGGGCAAGCATGCCACCAACCGGTCTCGGCCGCTGACATGCACGCGGGCAAGCATGCCCGGGGCCGTGCCCTCGGAGTTGGGCAGGCCTTCCGCGTCCTGCGGCCGCAGGGCCTGCCCGCGGTTCGCGTCGGTCATACGTCGTCCGGTGCGTTCGAAGAACGCTTCGATAGCCGTCAGCGCCTCCTCGTCTTCGATGAGCGGCTGGGGCTTGCCCGTCAACGTCCCCAGCGCCGACGAGAGCGCCTCCCGCGTCATGTCGTCGGCCGTGGGGCCCAGGCCGCCACCAACAAGGACGACATCGGCCCGCTCGCACAATTCGCAGATGGCCCGGGCGATCGTGTCGAGCTCGTCCGGGACGGTGCGGTGCTCGACCACGCGCAGGCCGATGGCGCCGAGCCGGTCGGCCTGCCACTTCGAGTTGGTGTCCAGCTTCTCACCCAGGGCCAGCTCGTCGCCGACGGCCAGGATCGCAGCGGTGGGGCGTGGTTCGCGTCGTGCCATACGGGGGAGACGTTAGCCGCTCACGCGTTCGGCCAGCGCATGAGAAACGCGTGCCGGTGGAAACCAGCACGCGCGGATGGTCATCGGTTGTCCGCGGCCAGACCCGGGAGGGTTGGTCAGAGCACGCGACGGCGGCGAACGGCGGCGACGCCGAAGAGGCCAGCCAGGGCCAGCGCGCCGGCGCTGGGCAGCGGGATCGCGGTGATGTAGAGGATGCTCTGGCGGTTCGCGCCGGTGCTGATGTCATACAGGTTCAGAGCGCGGACGCGGCCAACGCCGGCGGTGGTGCCCCACACGCTGTTGATCAGCGACTGGGCCGAGGCGCTCAGGTTCACGAAGTTCACGCTCGAGGCCATCGCGGTCGCAGCGTCGAAGTCCACGCCGCCCAGCTCCTCCTCGAGGAACCAGATCGCGTCCTGGAACGCGTCGTTGAACGCGGTCAGGCTCTGGCCGCCGGTCGGGCCAAGCGAGCCGGCAACGAACTGGCGGTACAGTTCAGCCGTCTCGCGCCCAATCAAGTCCGGGTTGCCGCCGCCAACGCCACCAGCAATCGCGCCGCGGTCAATCGAGAAGTTGTACGAACTCTCCCCGATGCCCTCGTTGAACTCCAAGCAGAACGAGCTGAAGCTACCCAGCGCGCCGGTGACGAAGAACTCGCCACCACGGTTACGCTCGACCGTGCCGGGCGCGCCCGGAAGCGGGTCGTGACGGCTGCTCGAGCCGAACTCGATGGAAACGGTACTGGCCGATGCCGCAGCCGTGACGACGGCCACTGCGAGGCCACTGAGAAGCGCCTTGGTCATTTCTAAAGCTCCCTCCGGACGCGATCCGATAACTCTCTTCTTGCTCTTGACGAGTCTCTGCTCGCCAACACCCTAACAATACCACGTGTTTGGGCATCAATGCAAGCGTACTTGCGCGGATTTTCTCACGCGGATCCCGAACTCGAGAACTCTTTACCTATAAGTAGGTTCTTGTTCGGTTATCCCGATCCGAGAACGGCGGCGATCGAAGCGTGCCTCTCCCGCTGCGCTTCGGTCCACGTGTCCGACGGCCGCATTCGGGCATAGGCATCGCCGGCCTCGGACCGACGCCCCAAAGCCAGAAGGGCCTCGATCCGCCCGAGGCGGAGCGACACGGTCTCGGCAAGCTGGATCCCCGCGTCAAAGGTCTCCAGGGCTTGGTCGGCTTGGCCGGCCGCCAGTTGGGCAGATCCGAGGGTGTGATGGAAGACCGCCAGAGTCGGCCGCACCCTTCGATCCGCCGAGGCCGGGCCGGCCAGCCGCACCGCTTCCTGGGCCTTCGCGATGGCTTTATCGTGTTCGCCCAACTGCGAGGTGTAGACCCACGCCGCGTTGTTCAGCAGGGCCGGAATGCCCTGGCCGGCCAGCTCGAGCGATCGCTCGTAGGCCGACACGGCCTCTCGGGGTTGGCTAATCAGTTCGTGGGCCTCCCCCAGCGCGGCCTGCAACCGCCACGACTCGCCGCCGGCGGCGATCGCCGTCGATCCATACCTGATCGCTCGGCGCGCAAAGGCCTCGTCCTGGGTGGTCTTGAACAGCGAGTTCCATCCCGAGGCCACGTACGCGGCACCGAGCGCATCGTCCTCGAGCCATGGCCCGACGGTCTCGAGCCACTGCGAAGCGCGGGCGACGTTTGCCGGCGTCATCGGCCCGGCGGTCGAGGCCGAAGCCATGAACGCCGCCCACTGGCGATCGCTCTGCGCGAGCGGCAGCAGGATCGCTTCGGCGTCCTCCATCCGGTCGATCTCCACCAGCGCCTCGCACAAGGCACGGATGACCGCGGCGTTGTCCGCGGCCCTGGACATGATCAGGTCGAGATGGGGCTCGAGCAGCGCGACGGTGCGCCGGGCATTGCCACGCGCGAACTCGGCGACGCCGAGCACCAACTCGGCATCGGCCCGTGTCTGGGGGGTTGGGGCCTGAGACTGCCACTGTGCCGCCATGCCCAGCGCCGCATCGAATTCGCCCAGCCGCATGAACAACTGCGCCGCGTCGCGCGAGACCCTGTAGTCCTGGGGCAGGGCGCGCACCGCACGCTGCGCCGCTTCGGCGGCCTTCTCCGATTCACCGATGTGCTCGTATCCGGCGATGAGCAGCGGCCACACCGGATAGAGCGTCGCTTGTTCGCTCGAGATCTCTTCAAACGCAGCGGCCGCCCCCGTGGCGTCGATCTCGCCTCGCACGTATCGATCGCAGATCTCCGCGAGCCGAGCGAAGCCCTCCGAGACGTCATCACGATCGCCAGCCGCGGCAGTGAATCGGGCCATGCGATCGAACGTGGAAGCCTCGCTCTGCTCGTCCAGCGACTCGCGGAAGCTGGCAATGGCCGGATCGCCCGGCAGCGCGGCCAGACCTTGGTCGAGCACGTCCTTGGCTTCGTTCAGGCGGCGATCGCCGACGTACAGGCGCGCTGCCTCGATCCAGGCCTGCGCGTCGCTATCCGACTTCGCGTAAGCGAGGAGCCCATCGATCGCCTCGTCCAGCCTGCCCTCGTCGGCCAGGAACGCTGCGACGAGCAGCTCGCGCGTCCCCGCATCGGACGTCGCCGGCAGCGAGCGCAGCCTCTGGAGGCCTTCATCGACCATGCCAACCCGTGCAAGCAACCGGGCCGCCAGCACTTGGTCCTCGGGCGAGAGCTCCGAGTCAAGCACGCGTTCCTCATCCGCGCTGAGCGGGATCAGCGAGCCGCGCGGGCGCGTGCCGATCGCCCTACGCAGCACGAACTCGGCCTCGCCTTCCTGCGCAAGGGCTTCGATGTCTCCAGCGGCCAGTTCGAGCATGCCCTGGCGTTCGAGCAGTTGCAGGCGCACCAGGCGGAAGTCACGCGGGACATCACCCATCGCGACGAACTGACGCAGACGCGTGCCGGCCTGCTCGCTGCGGCCCAGGCTCTGGAGGCGGTCGATGAGCCGAGGCAAGCCAAGCAGGGGCTGGTCCCCATCGGCGGCGTATGACAGTGCGAGAAGCTCCGACTCGGGCACGCCCGAGCGATCGAACGCTTCGGCGGCCACGATCATCGCGCTGCTGTCACGGCGTCCGGCCTCGCTCTCGAAGACGGCGCCGAAGAGCTGGGCCGCACGCCTGGCGTCCTCCCGGCTTTCGCTCGCCAGCAGCCGGCGGGCCTCGAACACGCGCCAGTTCAGGCCCTCTTCTCCTTCGGCCTCAAGCAATCGGCCGATTACGGTGCCGACCAACTCGTCGTCCTTCCACACCACCGAGCCCGAGAGGATCTCGGTCTGGATGCGGGCGTCGTCGGCGTTGCTCGAAGAGACCTGCTCCAGCTCCCGCAGGCTCTGCGCGTCGTCGATGACGTTGGCGAGCTGGATGCGCACGAAGTCCCACTGCTGGCTGGGCTCGCCCGCGGCCTGCCGTTCCACGAGGGCGCGTGCCTCGTCCACGCGGCCCTGCTGGGCCATGCCCACCGCCGCCGCGGCAAACTCCAGGGGCGCTTCGGCCGTTTCGACGACGCGATCGACGATCGCTCGTGCCAGCGCGTTGTCGTGCTCGGCCAGGCGATCGGCAAGCAGCACCGCGGCCATGGTCGCCTGCGCCGCCTCGGCGTTGGCCAGGCGGCGTCCGAACTCGATGGCCGAGTCGATGTCGCCCAGGGCCAGAGCGCTGCGTCCGGCCGCGGCCAGCAACACCGCGGCTTCGGGGTTCCTTTCCAGCTCGTCTCGGAGCGTCGCAGCGATCTCTTCCTGCTTCACGCCGGTCTCAGACAATGCGGCGAGCACTTCGCCATAGAGGGTGCTGCCGGCCTGCGTGCGCGTGAGGTCGCCATCCAAGGCCAGGATCGCGGCGGCGCGATCGGGCCGATTCATACCAAGCAGCACGCGAGCGTGCACGAGCCGAGCACGACGCCAACTGGGCTGCCGGCTGAGTTGGGCGAGTCGCGCCGATGCGGCATCGAGGTTGAACCGCTCGGACTGCGCGACGCCTTCGAGATAGCCGGCCACGCCGTTGGGGCCCCGCGGCGCTTCGGCCGCGCGCGATGCGATGCTCGTGGCCTGCTCGAAGGGCGGCTGACCGGCGACCAGGCGCTCGCAGGCGTCGATGACCTCTTCCCAGTTCTCTGCACGGGCCCGGGTCGCCGGCGTGATGGCGCTCTCGAACGCGCCCTTGAGCGCAATCCCCGTGTCGCTATCGCCGAGCCCCGTCTCGATGGCGCCCAGCAGCCCCCACGCGAATGTCGCCTCGCTGGCGCCCAGGGCGTCGCGCGCCCGCATGGCCATGTCGATCGCGGTCGCGCTGTCGCCCAGCCGCCAAGCGCGACCCGCGGCAACCTCGTAGAGGCTGGCGGCCAGAGCGGGGTCTTCCAGCCAGGCCAAGAGCCAGGCCTGGGATCGATCAAAGAGCGCCATGTCGCGTGTGGCGGCGGCGACCTCTTCGATCGCGTCCAGCAGCAGCTTCGCGCCCACGCCATCGCCGGGCCCGGCCTCGGCGGCCCGCACCAGGATGTCCCGCGCCGCCACCGGCCGGCCGGCGTCGAACTCGATGCTCGCTCGGATCACCGCCAGGCCCGCGGTGCCCGCGTGCCGCTGCGCGACGTCCTCTTCGACGAATCGAACGATCTCGCGCGAAGGGACGCGGGCCCGGCTCATCACACCGGCCTTCTCGACGTACGCCTCGATGCTGTGGCCTTGGTTCTCCACCAGCCTGTCGGCCGCGGCCAGCGCGGCGTCGTTATCGCCGCGGAGCAGGTGCGCCTCGATGAGAAGCCGGCTGGCATAGAGGTTGTCCGGTTGCAACGCCAGCAAGTCTTCCGCGGTCTCGGCGAGTTCACGCCAGTTGTTGAGCTGGCCGTGGACATCCAGCAGGATCTCCAACGCTCTTGGGATGTGCTCGGGCTTGCCCTGATCGCGCGAGAGCTGGATGGCCTGATCCAGAGCGACCACCGACTCGAGCAGGTGCCTGTTGTTGGGCAGTTCTACAAAGCGGCGAGCGTCGCCCAGGGCCACCCAAACGGCCGGGTCGGATTCGTCGTAGCGCGCGTAGATCTGGAGCCGGCGCACGGCCTCGACGTATTCCTGCTGCTCGTAGGCGATCAGGCCCTTCTCGCGGGAAGACTCGGCGATGCGCTCGCGCTGCATCTGCCGCACGACCGTGCCGCCGACGCCTGCGAGCAGCACCAGGCCCACCACGCTTCCCCCAACGATCAGCCGTCGCTTACTCCGCCGGTTCATGGCGCTTTCCTCCCGTCTACGAATCCCTGCACGGTGGACACCTCAGAACTGCCGCGTCTCAAGCGCTCGCCGAGATCGGCGGCGACTGTTCATCGGCCGGCCGCGAGGCGGCCCGGGAGCGGATGCTGACCGACGCCGCGCTCGTGCTGCGCTCGATGTCGGCCCGCCCGGCCCGGTTGAAGACCAGCCCGATCCGCGCGACGCTGAACCGCCGCAAGCGGTCGATTGCCAGCTTCACCAATCGAGTATTCTGTCCGCGCGACACCACCAGCACGACCTGGTCGGCCTGCGGCGCCGCCGCGTTGGCCTCCAGGCTGCCCAGGATCGGGCCCGTATCGATCACCACCGCGTCGTAGCGGCGGCGCATCCGCAGCACCAGTTCCTGCATCGCCTGGGCCGAAAGCTGCTCGGGCTCGAACCCCTCGGCCACGCCCGCCGGCATCAGGTCCAGGTTCTTGCGTCCCTCGACCTCGTGCACGTAGCCCTCTTCGCTCGTGTCGCGATTGGCCACCAGGTCGCTCAGGCCCGAGAGCTGCCGGGCCGAGAGCCGGCTGGTGACGCCCCGGCCGATCAGATCGGCGTCGATGAGCAGCGTGTGGCGTCCGGCCATGGCCATCGACGCGGCCAGGGCCGCGGCCAGGGTGCTCTTGCCCTCCGCCGCCGTCGCGCTGGTGATCACGACGACCCGGCCGCCGCCAGACTGGGGCATCGATTCCAGCAGGCTGCGGATCTGGTGCACGCCCGCCCGGGCAGCCTCGTCGCCCTCGATCCGCCCGTCTTGGACCTGCGGCACCAGCCCGAGCACCGGCGGCGAGGCCGCCTCGTCCTCGAGGTCTGCCACGTAGCGATACCGCGGGCGGAACAGCCCGAACGCCACGAACCCGGCCACCGAAGCCCCGAAGCCGCCCACGGCGCCCATGGCCGCCAGTTGCTTGCGACGGTCCTTGCTGGGCCCGAAGGGCACCTCGGCCTGCTGCGAGATGCGAGCGCGGCCTTCCCTCGACTCCCGAATTTCGGTTTGCAGACTCTCCAGCCGGCGATCGGCCAACTCAAGCCGGGCCTGCGCAGCCGCCGCGGCGTTGTTGTAGGCTTCAATATCCAGCGCGACCTGGCTCAGTTCCTTGCTCTCCCGGACATATTTTTCGCGGATCGCTTGAATCGCTTCCAAGCGCTGGTTGAGGCCACCAAAAGCACCGGCGCCAACCTTTCCTATACCCGAAGCCAGTAGCTCACTCCTGCGCGACTCGATGAGTTCAAGTACAGACTTCAGTTCGTCCTCAACCGCGAGATAGTCCGGATGCCGTTTGGTCACGCGTGCGAGCAAGGCCGTCAATTGCTGCTGCAGACTTCGTCGCTGGCTCACCAAGGCATTCAAGTCTGCGTCGATCATGGCCAGATCCTCGGCGGTCAGTTCTGGGACGTTCGGCTCGCCTTCTGCCGAGACTTCGCCCCCTTGCGGATCTGTCCGCGTCGCATCGGCCTGCTCGATCTCTCCTTGCACTTCGTCCTGGCTTGCCTCGTCATCTTGCTGCCCCTCTAGTCGTTGACTTGGCGCCTGAAGGGCGGGGGCCTCAATCTGAAGAGCCTGGATCTGGCGATCGAGCGCCTCGATTTGTTCCTGAACGAAGACCCGCCGACGCTCGAGGTCGACAATGTCCATTTCTTCAGACTTCTGTCGCGCTAGAGCAAGATTCTCATTGCGGTCATCTAAGGCGTCTCGCCTTACAGTCTCCAACGCTAATACTCGATCGCCAAAAACAAGCCTCGCCTCTTCATTTGCGAAGGTCTCGTACGAAACGAGTATTGCTCTTGCCGTTTGCTGGGCGAGTGTGCGATCGGTCATCGTTACCCGCACGATCATGTCCCGGCTGCCGCGCGGCACGATGACTTCCGTCGCGCCCTGAATGCGCGCCCAGTTGGATGCGCTCGTCGACAAGGCGCCTTCCTCCTGCAGCTTCTTCGCCGCCTCCTGCATCACGAGCGGGCTCTCGAGCAGGCGCGCCTGCGAACGCACAAACGACTCGAATGCCGTGATCGCCTCGTTGAACTCGTTCTCATAGAGCAATACGGGGCGGGTCGGATCGATCGTCACGATCCCCTCGCTCGTGTATACCGGAGGCACCAGCCTGTGGCCCACCAGCGCGCCGGGGATGGCTAGTGTGATGCCCACGATGAGCGCGAGCGCGTACCGCCCGCGCAGCGCGCGATGCACCAGCAGCAGCGGGTTCACGGCCTGTCCGGAACCCTGGCCCTGCGGCTCGTCGCCCTCCATCCAGACATCCGAATTCGAATCCTGCTGGATGTTCACGATCCCTCCCCTTGCTCGGCTTGCTCGGCCTGTTCATCCTGCTCGATGCGCTGGGCCCGCTGCGGATTGGCGATCGTCTCGATCACGCCCCCGAGCATCTCGGCCACGCCGCGCTCGATCTCGGCCCGGGTTGCCTCGTCCATGTTCGCGTCCGTGGTGATCTGCACCTGTGCGGCTCCCAAGCCCGAACTCCACCGCGTCTTGGTCACCTCGTCCAGCACGCGGTCGTCCGGCCCAAGGGGGCTATCGGCTCTGGGCACGATGAACGTGTTCACGATTACCCTGGTCATCCGCTCGGCGCCCTCGCCGCGGCTGACGACGTACCGCGTGATGGGTATCGGACCACCCGACTCGCGCTCGATCTGCTCTTCGGTCACGGCGTCGATGCTCCACCCCGCGTTCGGATAGCAGTTCGGCGGGTAGTGCCCCTGCATGTCCCGAACGTCCTTGCAATGCACCACCAGCAGCGAGAACGAGGACTGCTCTGCCGGGTTGTGGTATAAGCGCTGCACGATCCGATTAGGCCGCAACAACTGCTGGGCGGCCTGTTGTGGCGTTCGATTCTCGCTGTAATAGCCACCCATTTGCTCGGGCAGGGCGTCGATCGCCTCGCGCACGGCGCCGAAGTAGGCTTCGCCACCATCGCCCGGGCGAAATGAAGCCAGCGTGTACGCCGACATCGCCGCGAGGATCAACGCCGTCAACACCGCGGGCAGCATCCGCCGCGGCTTCTGGAGATCGGCCCTGGTCATGGTCGCTCCCTCGGGCATCACGGCTTGCCCTCCCGCGCGGGTTCGATGGGGATCTCCATCCACCGGCACAGCGCTACGAAGCCCCACAGCACCCCCAGGGCCACCAGCAGCACGAGCCAGCCACTCACATCGTGGGCGAATTTGGCCAGTTCATCGTTGGTGTAGCCATAGAACAGGACGTTCGGACCCAGCCGCGACACGTTGGCGATCAGGGCCACGACCGGCGTCGCCAGCAGGATGACCACCCGCACCCAGGGGCGCAGCGGCACGATGAACACGAACGCGTAGGACACCAGGGCCAACGCCAGAACCATCCGCATGCCGTTGCACGCCTCGGCGACGCCCACGTCGATGCCGTTGATCACCAGCACGTTGCCGTGCCGGATGATCGGCTGGCCGAACAGTTCGAGGATCCACTGGGTGATCACGGCCGCGCCCTCCTGCAGCGGCAGCGAGATCTGCTGTCGCACCCGCCCGGGCACCGGGACGAGGAAGAGCATCGCTACAAAAGCGGCCTTGGCCGACAGCACCCATCGCAGCCCGGTAACGGTCACGATGGCGCCGAGCACCATGGCGATCATCCCCAGGTCCTTGAGCAGGTCGATCTGCGAGGCGAAGCCCACGAAGTCCATCGCGGCGCCGGCGGCGGCGATCGCCGGCCCGGCCAAGCTGAACCTCGGCGTGATCTTCACGAGGTCTTCACGCCGCTGCCAGAGCAGGATGCTCACCACCGGGAGGACCAGCAGCATGTGCGAGTACTCATCGCTGCGGAGCGCCAAGCCGAACACGTTCTGCCACGAGGGCAAGCCCGCCACCACCGCCAGCGCCAGCAGCACGAAGAGCCACGCGAAGCGCCCGGGCGTCCACCCGCCGGCCACCCCATCGCGCGGCACCTTTGCGGTCGTGGTCGATGCCACCGTCGTCATTGTCGAACCCTCCGCCTCGATGTCGCGGTATGCCAGCGCGTCCAGCACGGCGTTCGCCTTGGCCGTCCACGTCTGCTCGCGCACACGCTCCCGCCCGGGGCCGGGGTCGAACGAACCGCGCAGTGCCGCACGGATCTCTTGCGCGAATTCTTCGGCGGTCTCCCCAACACGCACCAGCCCCTGGTATCGTTCCAACTCCGGAAACGGCGTGCTGACGATGGGTCGACCCACCGCCAGATACTCCTTGAGCTTCACCGGGTTGCACGCGCGGATCCACTCGCTGCGGTTCCACGGCATGATCAGCACGTCGGCCGCGGCCATGTACCCCGGCACCTGGTCATACGGCCGCTGGCCCAGCATCGTGACGTTGGGCAGCTCGCACCAGCCCTCGGGCAGGCTGCACCCGCCCACGAGCATGAAGGTGGCCTCGGGCACGCGGCGGGCGACCTCCACGAACAGCTCGGGGTCGAACGTGTGGGCGTCGATCCCGCCGACAAAGCCCACGATCGGGCCCTTCAGGGCCCTCGTGTCTTCGGGGAGCGGCGTGTCGCCCATGCCGGCGTCCAGGAAGGGCTGGAAGTCCACCCCGTGGTCGACGAACGCCGATTCGCGCGGCTGGTCGCGTTCCTGGTCCATCAGCCACGACGAGCAGAACAGCGTGACGTCGGCGCGTTCCTTCAGCAGGCGGTCGAACCGCGCGATGCGATCGCGATCCACGCCCTTGAACTCCTCGAACCGGTCCGTGCGCTGGTACACCACGCCCACGGGTTCGAGCGCGTCGACCACCGGCTGCCCGGGCGGGCAGGCGACCCACACCAGCGGCCTGCTTATGCCGGCCTGGCGCGCCGCCCGGCGGACCTGCAAGGCCAGCGCCTTCTCGTTCATGCTCGCGCCAAGCCCCGCTGGCGCGACGACCGGGCTGAGCACCCAGAAGTCCTCACGCACGCGCGTCAGCCCGTGGCTGAAGCTCTTGAGCTTGCGCAGCACGCGCTTGGCGAACATGCCGCCCTTGCCCGGCCTGGGCACGCGCATGCCGATGGAGTTGACGTACAGTACCGGGACGTGCGCGCTCAGCTCGCGCATCATCTGGAGGTCGTAGTGCCCGCGGTTGTGGTACCACCAGTCCACGCCGCCGAAGCAGATCACGCCGTCGAACGTGCGCACGGGTTGCGCCGCGGCCGCTGGGCCCTGGGGCCTGGGTGTGGTCAGCGCCGCGGCCACCGATTCAAGCCTTGACCAGCCGGGCGCCCATGCCCAGGGCATGCGGCGCCATCGCGTTGCGGGTATCGACCACCAGCCGGGCGTGCTGCGCAATGGCCGCGTAGTCGAACGCCTTGTGGTTGGTCACGACGATGACCGCGTCGAAGCCGCTGATGTTCTCGGGCGTCAGCGCGACCGAGTGCATCTGCAGGTCGTGCTTGCGCACGGGCACGGTCTTGGGCACGTGCGGGTCGCTGTACTCCACGTGCGCGCCGCGATCACGCAGCAACTCGATCACCTCGAACGAAGGGCTCTCGCGTGTATCGTCCACGTCGGGCTTGTACGCCAGACCGAGCACGAGCACCTTCGAGCCATGCACGGGCTTGCCCTGCTGGTTGAGTGCGGTCGCCAGGCGATCGACGACGTACGCCGGCATGGCATGGTTGATCTCGCCGGCCAGCTCGATGAACCGCGTGACGTGCCCGAACTCGCGGGCCTTCCAGGTCAGGTAGAAGGGATCGATCGGGATGCAGTGCCCGCCCAGGCCAGGGCCGGGGTAGAACGGCATGAACCCGAAGGGCTTGGTGCTGGCTGCTTCGATGACCTTCCACACGTCGATGCCCATCCGCGTCAGGATGAGCTTCATCTCGTTGACCATCGCGATGTTGACCGCGCGGAAGATGTTCTCCAGCAGCTTGGCCGCCTCGGCGACCTCGGCACTGTCCACGCGGTGCAGGTTCTCGATGCCCTTGGCGTACATCTTCATCGCCAGATCGGTCGAGGTTTCGTCCAGCCCGCCGACGAGCTTGGGGATGGTGCTGGTCGTGTGGCTCTGGCGGCCGGGGTCCTCACGCTCGGGGGAATACGCGACGAAGTAGTCTTCGCCGCTCTTGAGGCTCACCCCGCGCTTGGCCGCCTCGCGTTCGATGGCCTCGAGGAACTCGCCCCGCGTCGTCCCGGGATAGGTCGTGGACTCCAGCGCGATCAGTTGCCCGGCCCGCAGCGTCTTGCCGATCTGCTCGCCCGCGATCACCACGTAGCTCAGGTCCGGCTCGTGGTGCTTGCCCAGGGGTGTGGGCAGGCACACGATGACCACGTCGGCCTCGGCCAGCCGCGAAAAGTCGGTGGTCGCCTCGAAGCGATCGCTCACCGCCAGCGTGCGGGTCATGTCCTCGCCCAGGTGCTTGAGGTAGTTCTCGCCCCGCTCGAGCGATTCGATCTTGCTGGTGTCGACATCGAGCCCCAGCACGGGCAAGCCGCCCGCGTGCAGGCTCGCGGCCAGCGGCAGGCCCACATAGCCCAGGCCGATGACGCCAACGAGCGCGGTGTTCGTGTCAAGTTTGGTATGCAGCGCGCTCGCGGCGGAGGTCGCGGCCCCGGTGCTGGTGTGTTGATTCATCGTCGCTTGGCTCATATGTACGTCCACTCCCTGGGTGATTGCCCAGGGGCTATCGGCCATTCCGAGGGCCGCCATGATCGTACCAGTTGGCTATCGGGCCTGCCCGGGAAACACCACGCCGCGGATCGCCTCGATCAGCGATTCCTGCGCGTACGGGCCGATCGCGCCCGCCGCGGCCAGGTCTTCCAGACGCTCCAAACCCTCAATAAGTTCGGTCTCGTCCATCGCGACGGAAACCTTGCCGAGTTCGCTCAGCCGCTTGGCCGTGGCGATCTGGTGGTCATTACGGGTTTCCCGAAGGTCGCCGCGACGGGGCATGACCAGGATGGGCTTGCCCATCGTCAGCGCCGTGATGATCGAGCCCATCCCCGCGTGGGCCACGATGACCCGAGCCGCCTTGGCACGCTCGGCGAACTGCGGCGGCTCCAGGAAGCCCGTGTGGGCGATGTGGCGGGGGGTGTACTCCGCCGGGCCGATCTGGGCGAAGATGTCCGTTCGCCCGCTCTTGCCGGCCCATTCGTCGACCGCTCGGATCATGCGGTCAAAGGCCATCTGCGCGCCCACCGTCACGAAGATCACAGCACGCTCCCGTGGCACGCCGGCCCGTCTTCGCCAGCCAGGTGCGGCCACTGCGTCAGCCAGAGCGTGGCGCGGTCCTTCACCAGCGTGCCGGTCATCGACATCTCTTCGACGTTGGCGATGCTGTCCAGCCAGACCGTCCGGGCGCCCAGCAGCTTGCCCAGCCGGATGGCGAAGTACCCCGGCGCCGCTCCGGTCGACACGACCACGTTGGGCCGCACGCGGAGCATGATCCAGATCAGCCGCAGGCCCATCTTCACCAGGCCGACCTTGTCCCACCTTGTCGCGTCGTTGATGGCCATGAACCGCTCGCCCGGCACGTCGCTGGCATACGCGGGGCGGACGCTGACGTAGGTGACCTTGGCGCCGGCCCAGGCGGGTCGAAGCCGCAGGAGCTGGACCCAATGCCCCCCGCCGCTGGCGATCGCCAGGACGCGAGGGGCCCTGGCACGAGGACTTTGTTTGGTTGTCGCTGGCTCGCTCAAGCCCCGGGCCCTCCTGCACGCTGGCTATCGGCACTTCGCGAGCCGGACCTGAGGGTATCGCGGATCGTGCCGAGCCCCGCGGCCATCAAGCGAGCGGGCCGCTTTCCGCACGGCCCGAGCCGGTGTATACTCGCCCCTGACGCCGTGGGAAGCCCTTTCCCAAGGCCTCGGGGCAGATAGCTCAGTTGGTAGAGCACGGCATTGAAAATGCCGGTGTCCCCGGTTCAAGTCCGGGTCTGCCCATTCCGTTCCGGCCGCCGCCGTTTTGGCCCTCGTCCGCAGTGCCCCGAGGGCGGTCATGGCCCGTTCGAAGCTCCATCACCAGCGCCATCGCCTCGCCCGTAAGCCCATGGCCGCGGCCCAGGGGCTCGCGAAGCCCTGCATGTTGGTTGGCTCGCTGGTCTGCCTGCTGGCCGGTTGTGCGGGGAGGCCGGCGGCCGACCTCGGCGCTATTTACAACACGCCCGCCCAGCAGATCGGCGACGCGCGCACGCCGGTGGTCGTCATCCCGGGCATCCTGGGCTCTCGGCTTGAGAACAGCGAGACCGGGCAGAAGATCTGGGGCTCGTTCACCTACGGGGCCGCCGATGCCGACAAGCCCTCGGGCGCCCGCGAGATCGCCCTGCCCATGGCTCGCGGCGTCCCGCTGAAGGAACTGCGAGACGCCGGCTTCAGCCCCGGCGTGCTCGACCTGCTCGTGGCCGACATCACGCCCTTCCGCCGCATACGCATCGGCGCCTACGTCGACATCCTCATGACCCTGGCGGTAGGGGAGTACCGCGACGAGGAACTGGGCAACAGCGGCGCCATTGACTACGGCGGGCTGCACTACACCTGCTTCCAGTACGGCTACGACTGGCGACGCGACATCACCGAGAACGCCGCCGAACTCCACGAACGCGTCCTCGATGCCCAGAGACAGGTGCGACTGGGCCGGGGCCTGCCCAACGACGAGCCCGTGCGCGTCGACATCGTCGCGCACTCCATGGGCGGCCTCGTGCTGCGGTACTACCTCCGCTACGGCACTGCCGAGCTGCCCGAAGACGGTTCGTTGCCAGACCTGACCTGGGCCGGTGCGCAGAACGTGCGCAAGGCCATCCTCATAGGCACGCCCAATGCCGGCTCGGTCAAGGCCCTGGAGCAACTCGTCGAGGGGCTGAACCTCAACCCGTTGTTTCCCAACTACCGCCCGGCCATCCTGGGCACGATGCCCGCCATCTACCAGTTGCTGCCTCGCACGCGGCACCGGGCGGTCATCGACGAAACCACCGGCGAGCCGATCGACATCTACGACGTAGCGACGTGGGAGCGCTTCGGGTGGGGCCTGGCCGGCGACAAGGACGATCGCGTGCTGCGCTGGCTCCTGCCCGACATCGACGATGCCGACGAGCGTCGCGCGATTGCCTTGGATCACTTGGCCAAGTGCCTGGCCCGGGCCGAGCAGGTGCACCGGGCGCTGGACGTGCCCGCCACGCCGCCGCCCGGCGTCGAGCTATCGATCTTCATTGGCGATGCGAGGCACACGCCCGCCGTGCTCGCGGTGCGAGAGGACGGCCGCCTGCGCGTCGCCGAGCGACGGCCCGGCGACGACACTGTCACGCGCGATAGTGCGCTGGCCGACGAGCGCCAGGGCCGCGGCTACTCCGCCGGGCTCGATTCGCCGATCGGCTGGTCTCGTGTGCAGTTCATCAGCGAAGATCACCTGGGCCTCACGCGCTCGCCCGACTTCGTGAACAACGCGCTGTACCTGCTGCTCGAAGACCCGCACGATCCGCGATAGCGCATCACAAACCCCGGCCGTGCTCCCTGCCCGGCCGGGGCGTGCTGAAGAACCGCCGCAGAACCAAGGCCTTGGAAGCTGCGGTCCTTGGAGTTCTTGAGTCAGCGTCGCCGCCGCGCCAGCAGGCCCAGGCCGCCCAGCAGACCGACCGACGCCACGCTCGGCGCGGGCACGATCGTGATGCGGCCGATCAGGTCGTCTTCGCTGAAGACACGCGTGATCTCGTCCCCGGGCGCCGTGGTGACGCCGATGATCGAGGCGAGGTAGTCGTCCGCACCGGGCCGCGAGAAGAACGACTGGATGTCGACGAACTCATCGGTGCCGGCCGTCGCGTCGATGCCGGCGACGAACGCCGGACCGTCGGTGATGTCGTTCACCTCGGTGCCGTTGTCCCACACGCTGCGGCCGAAGATGTTGATCGTCACCGGGCCCAGGAAGTTACCGCTGCTATCGAAGATCTCGCGGGCCATGTCGTTGCCCACGAACAGGTCGTTGGTGGGCACGATCATCGACGCGTAGTTGAAGTACCGGTTCACGGTCGCATCACCAACGTCGTAGCGCATCGTCGCGCTCTCGCCGGGGCTGAACACCGGCGGGCCGCTGGGGTCGGCAAACGTCGCGTCGACGCCGCCGGGCTGCTCCATCGCAAAGCGCATGGACAGCGGGCCAGTGTCGCCCAACTCGGCGATCTCGGTGATGCCGCCCGAAGCGCGCGAGCCGGCGTCGAAGACATCGAAGCTGCCGTCGTGGAAGCCCACCCAGAAGGGCGTAAAGGCCATGCCCCCCGGCTCTTGCAGGTTCTCGATGCGGATCTCCACGGTCTGGGCGAGCGCCGGCGCCGCCGTCGTCGCCGCGGCGGCCAGTACAAGGATCGTGTTTCGTGCCATCTGCTTCTTCTCCATCGTTGGGTCTCTCACCCCCGGGGCGACGCGCACACCGCGCCGCCGCGCACGATGGGTCGTGCCGGCTGTGTGTTCCTTGCAGGTGCTCTCGAAAATTTATCGAGCGTCGCTGTCGCGCTGCTGGAGCCGCTTGGCCAGCCGCTCACGCGCGCCCTCGGGCATCGGCTCGGCGGGCGCGGCGGCATCGAAGTCTTCCAGCGCCTCACCGATCTGACGCATCGCCCTTCGCGCCGCCCGACAGGACCCGCACAACGCGCTGTGCATCCGCTCGCCGGCCTTCTGCGATCGGGTCGTGGCCGGGTCGCCCCAGTTCGCCCGGATGCGATCGGCCTCTTCGCACCGCAGCGTGAGCACGTACCACAGTGTTGCTGGGAGCGTTCGCAACGGTTTCATTGGTCGCCCCCGTGCTCGCGCAGCTCGCGGCGCAGGCGGGCCTTGGCCCGATGCACCAACGTCCAGACCTGCGAATCGCTCACGCCCAAGGCTTCTCCCAACTCCGCAGTGCTCAGCCCATCAACCTCGCGCAGCACCAACACCGCACGCATCAACTCGGGCAGCCCCGCGACCGCCTCGGCGACCACACGCGAGAACTCGGCCCGCTCCAGCGGATCTCCGCCCGCCGGCCCTTGGTCGCCCGCCACGGCCAATCCTTGCTGCTTCTCACGCCAGTATCCGTCCTGAAAGTCCTCGATCGGCCCTTCCAGCATCGCAGTCACGTCCGAGTTGATGGTTCTTCGGCGGTATCGGGCCCGCAGCACGTCCAGAACCTTGTGCTTCAGGATGCCCACCAGCCACGTCCGCTCGGCCGAGTCGCCGGCGAAGGGCCGAGACGCTCCGAGCGCCGCAACCAGGCACTCCTGCACCGCGTCCTCGGCCTCATCGGGTGAACCAAGCCGCCGCAGCGCATACGCGTACAGCACGTCGCCATGGGCCGAGATCCACTGCTCCGGATTGGCCTTGACGCTCGGTGGCACGCGGTCCGCCTGGGCTCGATGGCTTGGGGTGAACGCTCCCCCGCGGCAGGGCCCGCCCCGCCCCAGGAGATCCGTACCAATCCGGCAGGTCCCGATTTCATTCGTGTCGTGCGGTACGAAGCCGCTAGCCCAGGGCCCGCTCGGGCTCGAGCGCGTCGAGCATGCCGGCGTAGGTCCCCGTCAGCGGCTCGCCGAGTGTCGGCCCCAGGACATGGCGCAACTCGCCCACGTTCTCGTAGCACCGGGCGACATTGAACGACGGGCTCACCAGCGCCTCGAGCTTGCAGAACTGGCCCAGCCCCTCGACCTCGTCGAGGTGGATGCGCACGTTGGCCCGCATCAGCGTCACACGCGTCTTGTCGACCACGCGCCACGTGGGCGGGTCGATCTGGCCGAACCGAAGCCGCATCTGCGCCTCGTCGTAGATGGTGAACTGGCACAGGTGCGGCGCGAGCCGGTCGCGCCGATCGGAAAAGATGTACTCCACCGGCTCGTCGGCGGCCTCGCGCTTCTTGAACACGCCGCTGGGCACGCGGTAGTAGGTGTCCCGCAGGGCGAGCGTGATCAGCGGGCTGGCGCCGGCGCGCACCAACGCGGCCATGGCCACCTCCGGATCGCGTAGCTCGCTGCGAAACTCCAGGCTCTGCATCGTGGCCCTCCAGAGCGCTACGACCGCGCCCAGGCCAATATCGGCCGGTTCGACGCCCCGCTACAGGCGTTATCCGGGCCTGTGCTCGGCGGGCAGCTCTGAAAGCAGGCGGTCCTCGTCCCAGATCTCGATCCCCAGGGACTCGGCCTTGGCCAGCTTGCTGCCGGCCTTCTCGCCGGCGACCACGACGTCGGTGTTCTTGCTGACCGATCCCGAGACCTTCGCCCCCAGGCCTTCGAGGATGTCCTTGAGGTCCCCGCGCTCGAACTGCTCGAGCGATCCGGTCATGACAAACGTCCGCCCGCCGAACGCATTGTCGGCGCTCGCTCGCCGCTCGCGCTGGTCTTGGCTGACGTAGTCAGCGCTGGTCAGGTCGACGCCCACTGCGCGCAGGCGATCGAACGTGTCCCGGGCGGCCTTCGAATGCAGGTACTCGTGGACGATGGGCGCGGTCAGCGCGCCCAGCCCGGTCTCGGGCGGGTTGTCGAGCTTGTCGGGCGAGCCGGTCAGTCGCTCGCGTTCGGCCTGGCTCATCGAGTTGAGCGCCCGGGGCATGAGCTGCCACGCCTGGGCTTCCAGCAGCGCGTCGATGGAGGGGAACACGCGCGCCAACGCCTTGGCCGTGCTCTCGCCCACGTGGCGGATGCCCAGCCCAGCCAGCACGCGCGCCATGCCGCGGCCCTTGGCGGCCTCGATGCCATCGAGCATGAGCCGGACCGACTTCTCGCCCAGTCCCTCGAGTTCTTTCAGCGTGTCCTCGTGCTCGTGCAGCAGGAAGATGTCGGCGAAGTGCTCGAGGGGGATGTCCTTGTTCTTTCGGGTCAGGTCGATGGTCTTCTCGCCCAGGCCGTCGATGTCCATCTGTCGGCGGCCGACGAACCACACCAGCTTCTCGCGCACCTGCGCGGGGCACTCGGGGTTCACGCAGCGCCGCGTGGTTTCCTGTTTCGGGTCGTCCTCGGCGCCCGCCGGCTCCACCTCGACGACGCCGCCGCACGCCGGGCAACTCTTGGGCGGCCTGATGCGCTTGCTGTCCTTGGAGCGGGCCGACGCCACCACCCCCAGCACGTAGGGGATGATCTCGCCCGCCTTCTCGATCTCGACGGTGTCGCCGATGCGGATGTCCTTCTGGGCGATCTGGCCGTAGTTGTGCAGCGTGGCGTGCTGCACGGTAGTGCCCGCCAGCAGCACGGGTTCCATCGTGGCGCGGGGGGTGATCTTGCCCGTCTTGCCAACTTGGTGTTCCACGGCCAACAAGACCGTGTGGGCGCGCTCGGCGGCGTACTTGTAGGCGATCGCCCAGCGCGGGCTCTTGCTGGTGAATCCGAGCGCCTCCTGCTGCTCGAAGCGGTTGACACGCACGACCATGCCGTCGGTCAGGTAGTCCAGGTCGTGGCGGTCGGTATTGAACGTCTCGATGGCCGCCAGCACCGCCTGGGCGTCCTTGGCGGTGGTCGCCATCGGGCTCACCGCCACGCCCATGGCCTTGATCTTCTGCATGAACTGCGTGAACGACTCGGCGAAGCCGTCATCGACCTCGCCCCGCCCGTGGGCCACGAAGCCCAGCTTGCGGTCGGCCGCCACGGTGGGGTCGAGCATCTTGATGGTGCCCGCCGTCGCGTTGCGCGGGTTCATCAGCGGGGCCTCGCCCGCCTCGGCCCGCTCCCGGTTGATGCGCGCAAACTGCGACAGCGGGATGAACAGCTCGCCGCGGATCTCCAGCACGTCGGGCAGCTTCTTCTTGGGCGCATCCAGCCGCAGGGGGATGGCCCGGACCGTGCGCACGGCGTGGGTCACGTCGTCGCCGCTCGTGCCGTCGCCACGGGTCAGGGCGTAGGCCAGCAGTCCCTTCTCGTACCTCAGGCTGACGGCCACGCCGTCGACCTTCGGGTCGCACACGAACCGATCCGCCTCGGCCTTTCCCTTCAAGGTCTTTGCGACGCGATCGACCCAGGCCCGCACCTCGGCCTCGTTGTAGGTGTTGTCGATGCTCATCATCGGCACGGCGTGCTTGCGGGTGACGAAGCCCTCGATGGGCTCGCCCCCCACGCGCACCGTCGGGCTGGCGGGGTCGGCCAGCTCGGGGTGCTTCGCCTCGAGCCCGGCCAACTCGTCCAGCAGCCGATCGAACTCGGTGTCGCTCATGATCGGGTCGGCGTCGACGTAGTAGGCCCGGTTGGCCCGCGTGAGCAGGTCGCGGAGTTCAGCAATGCGTGCCGATTCATCGTTGCTGGCCATGGTGCGTCCAGCATAGTGACGCGCGGCGACGTACGATGGTCCGTGCCCGAAGCGAACATCATCGACGGCAAGGCCCTGGCGGCCCGGTATCGCGAGGAGATCGCCGGCCGCGTGGCCGCGCTCAAGGCCCAGGGGCGGCCCGTGCGCCTCGACGCGCTGCTGGTGGACGACGGCGACAGCGCCGCCCGGCAGTACTCCGAGAGCCAGAAGCGCACCTGCGAGGCCCTGGGCATCACCTACCGCCTGCACAGCCTGCCCGGATCGGCGGGCTTCGACGATATCGCCGGCCGCGTGCTGCTGCTGAACACCCAGGACGACTGCCACGCCATCATGGTGCACCTGCCCATGCCCGAGGGGGTCGATGCGTACCAGGTGCAGCGCCGCATCGACCCCGAGAAGGACGTCGAGGGCGTCAACCCGGCCAACATCGGCAACGTCGTCTATGGCCGCAGCAGCCTGGCGCCTTGCACGGCCCTGGCCACGCTTCGCATGATCCGCTCGACCGGCGTCGACCTGCGTGGGGCCCGCTGCGTGGTGGTGGGGGCCGGCGACGTCGTGGGCAAGCCCATCGCCGTGCTGCTGATGCGCCAGGAGGCGACGGTCATCAGTTGCAACGTGCACACCCAGGGCATCGAGGAACTCTCGCGGTCGGCCGACGTGCTCATCGCCGCCGCCGGCGTGCCCGAGTTGGTGAAGGGCGACTGGATCAAGCCCGGCGCGGTCGTGATCGATGTCGGCGTGAACCGTGTGCACCAGGACGATGGCTCGACCCGCACGGTGGGCGACGTCGCGTTCGACGAGGCCAAGGAAAAGGCCGCGTTCATCAGCCCGGTGCCCGGAGGCGTGGGGCCGATGACCGTGGCCATGCTACTGCGCAACGTGGTCGCCGCGGCCGAGGGCGGCGACAGCGAACTGTGACCCGTACGGTCCGAGCCTTACGGGCAGCCCGCGTCGAACTCGTTCTGGAACGACAGGAAGTCGAAGATCGTCAGCGAGCCGTCGCCGTCGAAGTCGGCCGCCGGATCGCCGCTGTCGAACAGGTTCTGGAATGCCAGGAAGTCGAAGATGGTCAGCGAGCCGTCGCCGTCCAGGTCGACGCGGCAGGTGTCGCCCGCCTCGACGCGGATGGCGCCCGTCATGCCGGTATGGAACGCGACGTTGCACGTGTAGTAGTACAGGCCGACATCGTCGGCGGTGGGCGTCCACTCGATGAAGTCGTCGGTCGGGGCCGGGTCGGCGGTGAAGGCGTCGATGGGCTTGAGGGTGGCGTCGTCGATCACGGCCCGATCGGTGGTGGTGCGGTCGTACGTGCCGTCGCTGCCGGTCACGGGCAGCGAGTCGTCGGTGATGACGAACGGGTGCGCGCCGGAGATGCGACGGAAGATGTACGTCTCGCCCGCCGTGAGGATGAGCGTTGGGTCGACGACGTCCTCGAACGATCCGCCGCTATCGCTCCAGAAGAACGTGTAGTCGTTCGCGCCGATGTTGCCGGTGGTGAACTCGACCCCGCCCGGGACGCGGTACACGTTGGGTTCGGGCTGCGTGGTCTGGGCCAATGCGGGCAGGGCCGCCAGGCCCAGCGTGATCGCGGTGATTCGGTAAGCCATCTTCTTCTCCTCTTCCCGGTGCCATGGACAAAAGAACCCGTGATCCACAAAAGGACGGGCTCGAGCCTGCGATTGTTGTTCGGCGTCAAAGGGCGGGTTGATCCGCACGCCAGGCCGGGAAATCTCGCCGTGGATCAACTAAACCGGCTGAGCAGCTCTCGAACGCGCGGCTGGCGATGCTCGATCTGGAGGCTCCGGCGGAAGTAGTCCAGGGCCTGCTGCAAGGCCGTCGTGTCGACGCGGCCGCTCTGGATGAACTGGTTGAGGTTGTACACGCCCAGGCCATTGAGGGCCGGGTAATGTGCGGGATCGATCGCCAGCGCTCGATCGAAGCTGGAGAGCGCGCCGTCGAAGTCGCCCAGCCGGAACAACGCCGCCCCGCGACGCTCCCAGCCCAGGGCCGACTCGTTGCCCCGGAGCAACTGGTCTAGCACGTTGACGACCTGGGCGTCTTCACCCAGGGCCCGCAGGCTCTCGGCCAGGTTCACCAGCAGCTCGGGCGAGATGGGGTCGACCAGCTCGGCGGCCTGCTGGTACTCGTCAACGGCCTTGCGGTGCTCACCCATCGCCGCGTAGATCGAACCGAGGTTGATCCGCGCCGCGGCGTTGTTGGGCTCCACGAACACCGCCCGCTCGGCGAAGGGCCGGGCCAGGCGGGGCTCCTCGGCCTGCATGTACGCCACGGAGACGTTGATGTTGGCCGGCGCATCGGTGGGGTCGAGCTCGAGCGACCGCAGATACGCGCGGATGGCGTCGCCGATGCGGCCGAGCACCTGGAGCGCCTGCCCGCGCTTGAAGTGGATTCGCGGGTTGTTCGGATCCAGGCGGGCGGCCTCGGTGTAGCGGACCTCCGCCGTCGCCGGGTCGTTGAGCTGCATGTACTGGTCGCCCGCGCCGACGTACGCGCGGGTCAGCAGGGGGTTGAGCTCGATGGCGCGCTCAAACTCGGCCAGCGCGGCCTGGGCATCGCCAAGGCGCACCTGGGCGATGGCCTGGTCGGCCGCGTCATTGCCGGCCTGGATGCGAGCCTCCTCGGCGACCCTGGATGATCCCGAACTGCACGCGGTCAGGTGCAGCGCAGAGCCCGCCAGGGCGGCGGTCAGCGCCACCATGGCCGTCCTTCGTGGCGTTCGAGCGAGCCTGTCGATCATCCGCTGCCCCTTCTTCCCTACGCGTTCGATGCCATCGGCCCGTGCCGAGCCCTTCCAAACGATTCCCGGGGCGGTCATGTTCGGCCAGCCGCGCCCGCAGAGCCCATTATCGCACCCTTCCTGCCCCGGCATGAGGATGCCCCGACATTTGTCCGGCGGGGCGGTGATCTCTGGCCGATGGGCGCAAAATCGGCCGATAACGCCTTATTCGCCCAGATGTTCCAGCCATTCGCGACGCCCTCCGCCGGGCCTAGCCAGTACGAAGGCCCATGTCTTTGATGAGATCGTCCATCTCAGCGTCCCAGATCAGTCCGGGATCGGGCTGGCGTTCGTTCTCCATCCTCGGATTGCTCGCGCTGTGGGTGGTCGTGTCAACAGGGTGTACCCGCCGAGCCGAGCTGCCGGTGACCCTGAGCTTCCGAAATGTTCGGGCTGTGGTCGTGCAAGGCGACTCGGCCGACGGGCGGTCGCGCGTTACGCGGAGCGAGTGGGACCAGATCTGGCCGGTCGTGATCCGCCACCACAAGGTGGGCAACCGCATGGCCGTCAAGCCCAGCTTCGACGCCGGCCCGCCGACGACCGACAGCATCGCGGGCGTCGAGGTCCGCGATTACACCGCCAGCATCGTGGTCGACAGCTTCAGCGGGCTGTCGAAGCTCCACCGGAGCTTGGAGCAATTGCAAGGCCAGCCCATCGCGCCCGGCCGGCGGCTGCAACTGTCCCTCAGCGATGTGTCGCTGGGCTTCTCGGGCAACTTCATCAGCGCCCGCCGTACGGAGATGCTCCAGGGCCGCACCCTCGCCGGCGCCACCGTCGTGCTGTACGACCGCGACCCGGACCGGCCGCGCGTGGTGCGCGCCAACGAGAACGGCGAGTGGACCATCCCCATCGTCACCTCCCCCGGGCAGCGTTCGGTCGTGGGGTACAGCGTGCCCCCGGGCGTGCGTGATCGGCCGCAGACCCGGCGGTATTTCCGCATCGACCTGAACACCAACATCGGCGAAGACATCGACGAGCGACGCTTCAACAGCGAGATCGAATCGATGCGCGGCGGCGTGGGCAGCTTCATCAACCGCATCACGGGCTGACGGCCCAGGAGGCTGACTGTACCGGCCGGGGGCGACCTATCGTGGCCGCATGGGCCACAACCAGCCTTCCGATTTCTCTGACCGCCTTGCCATCGTGACCGGTGCGAGCGCCGGCATCGGCCTCGCCTGCGCGCGGATGCTCGCCGAGGGCGGCGCCCGGCTCGTGGTCAACGCCCGCCGGGCCGGCCGCCTCGACGAGTTGGTCGAGATCGATCCAGAGCGCGTGCGGCCCGTGGCGGGCGACGCGAGCGACGCGGCCGTCATCGCCGGCATGCTCGACGCCGCACGATCGCTGGGCGGGCGCGAGGCCGACCTGGTGATCGCCAACGCGGGACGTGGGCTTCGCGGCTCGCCGCTGGACTCCGAAGAAGCCCAGTGGGAAGAGGTCTTGCAGATCAACACGCTGGCGGCGGCGCGGCTCATGCGGTCGGCGATCGCGCGCATGACCGAAGAGATCGGCGAGCACCATGGCCCGCCGCAGCGGCCGCGCGACGTCGTGGTGCTCGGCTCGACGGTGGGGCGGAACCTGAGCCCCTTCAGCAGCTTCTATGGCGCGGCCAAGGCGGCCGTGCACATGATGGCCGAGGCCATGCGACGCGAGGCGGGCCCGCGCGGCATCCGCGTGACGACCATCGAGCCCGGCGTCGTGGCCAGCGAGTTCCAGGCCGTCGCCGGGTACGACCCCAAGGCCTTCGGCGAGTTCATGGCGTCGATGGCGCCCGTACTCACACCCGAAGACGTGGCCCGCACCATCCTCTTCGCGTGCGCCCAGCCGGCGGGCATGCACATCAACGAGATCATGCTCCGCCCCACGCGCCAGGCGTACCCATAGCACAGAAAAAAGCCCGGGCGTCCGCCCGGGCCTTGTTCGGTTCGGTGTCTGAACTTACTTGACGTCCAGCAGTTCGATGTCGAACACCAGGTTGGCGCGCGGCGGGATGCTCGGGGGCGCGCCCCGCTCGCCGTAGCCCAGGCTGTAGGGAATCTCGAGGCGGCGCTTCCCGCCGACCTTCATGCCCGGGATGCCGATCTGCCAGCCCTGGATCAGGTTGCCAAGCGGGAAGGTGATGGGCTCGCCCCGGTCGTAGCTCGAATCGAACTGCGTCCCGTCCTCGAGCGTGCCGCGGTAATGCACCTTCACGGTGGCGCCATGCGGGCACTCGGCGCCGTCGCCCACCTCGATGTCTTCGGCGACCAGTCCGCCGGGCATTTCGTGTCGTTCGGTCATGGATGTCCTTTCTGCTGCAATCAATTCTCGTGAGAACGTGAGGCCCGACCGAAAGCGGTCTACTGCACGCCCATCAGCTCGACCTCGAAGGTGATCGGCGTGTCGGCGGGGATCATCGGCGGGTTGCCCGCCTCGCCGAACGCGTGCTCGGGCGCCAGCTCGATGCGCCGCACGCCCCCCTGCTTCATGCCGATGATCGCCCGACGCAAGCCCGGCAACGGTTCGGTGCCGTCCAGGGGCACGACCTGCATGTCCCCGATGTCGAACGTGTTGGCCACGAGCGTGCCATCGGGCAACTCGGCCAGGTAATGCACCACGGCCATCTGCCCGGCCTGGGCCTCGGGGCCCTCGCCGACCTTCACGTCGCGGATCGTGATGCCCTCTTCGAGCTGCTCGGGCTCGCCGACGAACTCGCTCGAGAACACGCGCGGCATCCGCCAGTCGAGCAGTTCGATCTCGAACGTCAGCGTCGCGTTCGGCGGGATCACCGGCGGCTGGCCCTCCTCGCCGAAGCCCAGCTCCGGCGGCACCACGACCTGGCGAACCTCGCCGGGCCGCATGCCCACGACGCCCTGGCGCCAGCCCTCGATGATGGCCTGCTCGAGGGGCACCGGGGCGGGCTGGCCTTGGTCGAAGGTGGAGTCGAACTTCGTGCCGTCCTCGCGCACGCCAAGCGTGTGCACCACGGCGATGGCGTCGGACGGCACGGGCTCGCCTTCCTCATCGCCCTCGCGGACGATGCGGACAACCAGGCCGTTCTCGCGCGTTTCCTCGCTGATCCACTCGGTGCTCAGCTCGCGCGGGTTCTTGAAGCTCAGCACCTCGACCTCGAAGACCAGGTCGGCATTGGCCGGGATCTTCGGGGGGCTGCCGAACTCGCCGTAACCCAGCTCGCTGGGGATCTCGATGCGACGCGTGCTGCCGGCCTTCATGCCCAGGAGGCCGCGGCTGAAGCCCTCGATCAAGGCGCCGGGTTCGAGGCGGAACGTCGCCGGCTGGCCGCGGTCGTAGCTTGCATCGAACTGCTCGCCGGTCTCGGCCAGCACGCCGCGGTAGTGGGCGATCACGGTCGCGCCGGGCTTGACCTCGCCCTGGCCCTCGCCCACGGTGACGTCGCGCACGACCAGGCCATCGCCCAGGTCTTGGGGCTCGCCCTCGAACTCGCTGGACATCACGGGCTTGGGCAGCGGCTCGGGATTGGCCACCCCGAGCAACTCGATCTCGAAGACCAGGTCCGACCGCGGCGGGATCGCCGGGGGCCGGCCCTGAGCGCCGTAGGCCATACTCCAGGGAATCTCGACCAGCCGCTTGCCGCCGACCTTCATCCCCAACAAGCCCTTGGAAAAGCCCTCGATCACCCCGTCGAGGGGGAACTCGGCCGGCTCGCCCCGCGAGTAGCTGCTGTCGAACTCCTCGCCGCTCTCGCGGAAAGTGCCTCGGTAATGGATGGTCACCGTCGAGCCCGGCAGCACGACTTCGCCCTCACCGACCGTGATGTCGGTCATGCCAAGCTCGGTGAAGGGTGAACTGCCGCCGGCCTCGGCCGCCTCGCTCGACTCGTCGCCCTGGGCCCCTGCCATGGGCTCGCTCTGGGGCTCGGCCACGCCCTCAGGCTCGGCTCCCTCGGTGGTCTCGGGCTGGCTCTGCTCGGTTTCCGTCGATTCGCCCTGAGGCGAAGCCGAGGAGCCCTGGGTCTGTGGCGCCGTTTGCGGGGCTCCAGAGCCGCTCGTCTCACCCTGCTGCTTGCCGCAGCCCTGCGCGAGCGCCAGGCCGGCGATCGCCATGAGGGCCACAATTCGAGTTGAAGTCCGGTTCGGCGTTATGCTGTCCATCGGAGATCGTAGCCGGGGCCTTCCTCAGCCCCAAAGCCGGCGGTTTTGGCTCGGTGTTTTCCCGATGCGGGGGCGGCGTGGCGCTCCGCTCTACGATTGCCCCATGTCTGCTGAAGGTGCCCACATCTTGCCCTGCATCGCCGTAAGCATGGGCGATCCCGGCGGCATCGGTCCCGAGGTCTTGTGCGCCGCGCTGCGCGGCGGAGCGGGTGAGGCGGCCCGGGTTGTCATCTACGGGCCTTCCCGGGCGCTTGGTCGCCACGACTGGCCCGTGGTCGATCGATTGGAATCGATCGACCCTGGCGAAGCCGTGACGGTGTGCCAACTCGGCGAGGACGACGGCCAGCCCTTCCAGCACGAGCCCAATGCCCGCGGCGGCGCGGTGAGCCACGCCCAGGTGCTGCACGCCATCGACGCGACCATGCTGCCCGAGGACCACCCCGCCAGGGCCCACGCGATCTGCACGGGGCCGATCAGCAAGGCCGCGTGGGTCGCCGCAGGCGTGGGCCAGCACCTGGGCCACACCGAACTGCTCGCCGAGCGTCTGGGCTCGGAGCGCTTCGCCATGGCGTTCGTCAGCCAGCCCTTGCTGGTCGCGCTGGTCACCGCCCACGTGCCTCTGCGGCTGGTTCCAACGGCGGTCACGACCGAGCGGGTGCTCCAGGTCATCGAGCTGGCTCATGAGATGTGCCAGAGCCTCGGCATCGAGCGGCCGCGCATCGCCGTTGCGGGGCTCAACCCCCACGCTGGCGAGGACGGCGCCCTGGGGCCCGAGGATGCGGCGGTGATCGCCCCGGCGGTGCAGGCGGCTCGTTCCTCGGGCATGGAGGCTCACGGCCCGCTGCCCGGGGACACGGTGTTCCGCGATGCGCGCCGGCCGGGGGGGATCTACGACATCGTGGTGGCGATGTACCACGATCAGGCCCTGGCGCCGCTGAAACTGGTGGCCTTCGACAGCGCGGTGAACATAACCTTGGGGCTCGGCGTGCCCAGAACCAGCCCCGACCATGGCACCGCGTTCGGCATCGCCGGGCGCGGCGTGGCCGATGCCGGCTCGATGTCCGCCGCCCTGCGTCTGGCCGCGAAGCTCGCGGCCGCACGCGCCACCTCCCCCTCGTAGCGGCGTCCGCGGGCGTCGCGGAAGCCACGCCCCATGTCCTTGCCCGGCGCTCCAGAAGAGCAACGCGACTTCCTGCGGCACCCGCTGCTGGACATGCTGTTCATCGCCGCACCGAGCGTGGTGCAGATGGTCAGCTACTCGGCGATGCAGTTCGTCGACACGATCATGGTCACGCGCTGGGGCGATGACCCGATCTACGTCAGCGCCCTGGGCAACGGCGGCATGCTCGCGTGGATCCCCATCTCGCTGGTCATCGGCATGGCGGGGGTGGTTTCCAGCTTCGTCTCGCAGAACCTGGGCGCGGGCACGCCGCGCATCGGGGCGCGGTACGTCTGGGCGCAATTGTGGATCTCGCTGTGCGCCGCGGCGATGCTGCTGGGCCTGGTGCCGCTGCTGCCGACGATCTATGGCGCGTTAGGACACACGCCCGAGCTGGTCGCCCTCGAGAGCCGCTACGCCGGCATCGTCATCATGGGCGCCATCTTCCCGATGGCGGCGCGCACCGTGGCCCAGTACTTTTTTGGCATGCACAAGCCCGTGATCCCCATGGTCGCGGCCATCACGGGCAACGTGGTGAACATCCTGGGCAACTGGGTGCTGATCTTCGGCCTTCTGGGCTTTCCCGAGCTCGGGCTCACCGGCGCCGCCATCGCCACCGTGCTGGGCGGCGCGGTCGAGTTCATCATCCCGATGGTCATCTTCCTGCTGCCACGCTGGCACAACAAGTTCGACACACGCACGCTCTGGCGGCCGAACATCAAGCCCATCAAGGAGATCCTCCGCGTTGGCACGCCGGCGGGGCTCATGTTCGTGAACGAGATGATCTGCTTCGGGTACTTGCTCGTGGGCCTGGGCGGCAAGTTCGGGCCCGATCAGCAGGCCGCGGGATGGATCGCCCTGCGCTACATGAGCCTGTCGTTCATGCCCACGGTGGGGCTGTCGATCGCCATCACCGCCATCGTCGGCCGGCTCATCGGCATGGGCCGCCATGACCTGGCCGAGAGGCGGGCCTGGCTGGGCATGGGCCTGGGCGTCGCCTACATGGGCACGTGCGCCACGTGCTTCATCCTGTTCCGCCACGAGCTCATGGGCCTGTTCGTCACCGCCGACATGGCCCAGGAGAGCGCCGCCGAGCTGATCAGGGTGGGCTCGATGATCCTGATCGCCGCGGCGGTGTTCCAGGTGTTCGACGCCGTGGCGGTGACGATGACCGGCGCCCTGCGCGGCGCGGGCGACACGCTGGTGCCCAGCATCCTGACCATCGGGCTCTCGTGGCTGCTCATCGTCGGTGGGGGGCACCTGGCCGTGGCGTTCGTGCCCCAGTGGGGCGCCCTGGGCCCGTGGATCTTCGCGTCGGCCTACATCGTGGTGCTGGGCGTGTGCCTGCTGGTGCGCTTCAGGCTGGGGGCGTGGAAGCGGATGAGGCTTTCGGGGGGTGAGGTGGTGGTGTGACCCGCACCGGAGTACGACTCTCGGGCTTCGGCCTCCCCGCCTAGGATCACGATCCAGCAATCCGCCCGTCTCGCCCAAGCCCGGAGGTCTCGCCTTGAGTTCCAGTTCGTCCCCCAGTGCGCTCGACATGGTCATTGGCTCCGGCGGAGACTCGGCCCTGGCCGGCCGGCTCCTTGAGGAGGCCCGCCAACAGGCGGCCTCGGGCGAGCGGATGTCGGCCATCGAGACGCTTCGCAAGGCCGTCCAGGCCGATGCCGGGCACGACGACGCGGCCTTCCAACTCGCCTACCACCTCGACCTGGCCGGCGAGGAGGACGAGGCCATCAGCCTCTACGAGCGCCTGTGCGACAAGACGCCCGCGCCGGTGAACGCCCTGCTGAACCTGGCCGTGCTGTACGAGGATCGCGGCGAGTACGGCCGGGCCGAGCGCTGCTTGCGGCAGGTGCTGGACACCGACCCCAACCACCCCCGGGCCCGGCTGTACATGAAGGACGTGGCCGCCAGCCGCGACGAAGGCACGGTCGAGGACGCCGAGACCGACCACCTCAAGCGTCGCCAGGAGATGGAAACCGCCGTCACCGACTTCGACCTCTCGGTCCGCACGCGTACGGCCCTGAAGCGCATGAACATCCGCACGCTGGGCGACCTGCTGCGGACCACCGAAGCCGAGCTCATGAGCTACAAGAACTTCGGCGACTCGAGCCTGGATGAGATCAAGAAGATGCTCGCCGGCAAGAACATGGCCCTGGGCCAGGGCGTCGACGACGGGCACCGCTCGGGCCGCCGCACGGCGCTCGACCGCTTCCGCGGCACCAGCCAGGAGGCGATGCTCAACAAGCCGGTGACCGACCTGGCCCTGAGCGTGCGTGCCCGCCGGGCGTTGCAGTTGCTGAACATCCAGACCCTGGGCGACCTGGTGAGCCACACCGAGGCCGAGCTGATGGGCGTGAAGAACTTCGGCGCGACTTCACTGACGGAAGTGAAGGAGCGTCTGGCGGATATCGGGATGTCCCTCAGGACGATCGATAGCTGACGGACGCCGCTGGGTTCTGCCTCTGGACCCTTCCAGAAATCGAACAAGATCACGCGACGCCGATCGCGCCGGTGCAGAAACCGGCCCGCCATCGGCGTTTGTCAATATTTTCTGTGCGCAGCGAGAAAAAGGCTTTACAAGCCCCAGCGCTTTCTGGTATCTTGTACGAAGTTCCGGGTCACAGCCCGGGATGCATTCCTCGCAACAGGCGACCCGGCGTCTCGTGGAGTCGGGTCGCCTTTCTTTTCGGCGTACTGAGCCGTTGGATCTACGATGCGGGCCGGTCTTCGGATCCATCACCGTCGCCTTCGTGCGAGGGCGGCCTTGCTCCCGTCTTTCGATACACCCGCCGACCGCCGGCGTAGGCCTTAGGGTCGACCCGAACCTCCATGGGCTCGCTCTGGGCGTGCTGGCGGTGGAGCATGCGCAGGACCGGGATGCACCAGCCGCACCCGGTGCCGGCGCCCAGGCACTCGCTGATGAGCGAGGCCACGGGCGGGTCTTCGCGCTGGATGAACCGGGTGACCTTGCCCAGGGGCACGTGGAAGCACAGGCACACGTCGTCGTCGGGCCCCAGTTGCTTGGGGGCCGCGGGCTCGCGTTCTGGGTTCGATCCGGTCACTGCTGTTCCGAGTGGGCTTGCGGCTGGATCGGCTCGCCCAGCGTGCACTCGAGCCTTCGGCCCATGAGTTGCTCGAGGGCCGACGGTTGGCCGCCGACCTCCTGCATGCGTCGGGTGGCCTCGGCGAGCGGCACGCCCTCGTGCTTGATCTGGTAGGCGGCCCAGAGCGTTCGCGCCCGACCTCCCGAGGCGCAGTGGAGCAGCACGGGCCCCTGGGCGTCGTTGAGGGCCCGAGCCAGCGCGTCGACCTGCTCGGGCGTGTACCCATCGTCGCCGCCCATGGGGATGTGGGCGTAGGCCATGCCGCGCCGGGCGGCTTCGGCCTGCGGATCGAACTCCAGGCGATCGATCTCGCCCTGGGTCCGCAGGTTGATCACGAGTTCGACCCCCGAGCGAGCGATGCGATCGAGGTCTTCGGTCGAGGGTTGGCCCGCGATGCGCCAGCGATCCCACGAGTAGACCTCGATGGGCTCGGGGGGCGCTGCCTGCGCCCGGTCCTGGGATGGCCGGGAAGTGGCGCAGCCGCCGAGCGACAGTGCCAGCAGAACCAGAACGGACGCCAGGGCGGGCGCGACGATGGAACGCGGGTGATGCATGGCAAAGCGTACGATGCCGGCCTCGCCCGCGATGCGCGTGCGGCGGGGTGCTGGAAAGGACGCTGCTGATGGCATCGATGCGTGTGAAGGACGCCCTCGTGGCGGAGGTTGGCTCGACGGTGACGCTCAAGGGCTGGGTGCGGACGCGCCGCGACTCGAAGGCGGGGCTGAGCTTCATCCAACTCCACGATGGCTCGTGCTTCGATCCCATCCAGGTGGTGGCCAAGACCGACCTGCCCAACTACGAGCAGGACATCCTGCACCTGACCACGGGCTGCGCCATCGAGGTGGACGGCCACCTCGTCGAGAGCCAGGGCAAGGGCCAGCGGGTGGAGGTCGTCGCGAGCGCGGTGCGGGTCGTGGGCTGGGTTGAAGATCCCGATACTTACCCGGCCAGCGCCAAGCGGCACAGCTTCGAGTACCTGCGCGAGGTGGCCCACCTGCGGCCGCGGACGAACACTTTTGGCGCCATGGCCCGCGTCCGGCACCGCCTGGCCTACGCCATCCACGACTTCTTCGACAAGAACGGCTTCTACTGGGTGCACACGCCCATCATCACCGCCAGCGATGCCGAGGGCGCGGGCGACATGTTCCGCGTCAGCGTGCTGGATGCGATGAATCCGCCGCTGACCGACGACAAACGAGGCGTCGACTGGCGCGAGGACTTCTTCCATCGGCCGGCGTACCTCACGGTGTCGGGCCAGCTCAACGTCGAGACGTATTGCTGTGCGCTCAGCCGGGTGTACACGTTCGGGCCAACCTTCCGGGCCGAGAACAGCAACACGAGCCGCCATCTGGCCGAGTTCTGGATGATCGAGCCGGAGATCGCCTTCGCCGACCTGAAGGACAACGCCAGGCTGGCCGAGGGCATGCTCAAGCACGTGCTGGACGACATGCTGACGCATTGCGCCGACGATGCGGCCTTCTTCGATGAGCGAATCGAGAAGGGGCTGATCGATCGGCTGAAGCACGTGATCGAAGCACCCTTCCGCATGCTGCCGTACACCGAGGCGGTGGACATCCTCCAGAAGAGCGGGAAGAAGTTCGAGTATCCGGTCCAGTGGGGCAGCGACCTCCAGAGCGAGCACGAGCGGTACCTGACCGAGGAGAAGTTCAAGCAGCCGGTGGTCGTCGTCGACTATCCCAAGGAGATCAAGTCGTTCTACATGCGCTTGAATGACGACGGCAAGACCGTGGCTGCGATGGACGTGCTGGTGCCCGGCGTGGGCGAGCTGATCGGCGGAAGCCAGCGCGAAGAACGCCTGGACGTGCTCGACCAACGCATGGACGAGAAGGGCCTCAGCAAGGACGAATACGCCTGGTACCGAGACCTGCGCCGCTACGGCACCGTCCCGCACGCGGGCTACGGCCTGGGCTTCGAGCGGCTGGTGATGTACTGCACTGGCCTGCAGAACATCCGCGACGCCATCCCATTCCCGCGAGCGCCGGGGCAGGCGGCGTTCTAGATCGCGGCGAGGAGCGCTTTCACGGCTCCGGCCAGCATGAACGAGCCGAGCACGAGGATGGCGCCGTCCTGGCCCGCCAGCCTTCGCGCCTCGTTGAGCGCTTCCGCGGGGGATGGCTCGGCTACGCCCTTGCCGGGGTATAGATCGAGCAACTCGCCCGCGGGCCTTGCCCGCGCCCCGGCTTCGGTGAAGATCACCTGGGCTTGTGCGCGGTCGAGCTGCTCGAGCATCGCCGGCGCCTTCTTGTCGGCGGCGCAGCCGAAGACGATCACGAGCGGGCCGCGAGCCTGGGGCAGCGCGGCGAGCGCCGCACGGACCGACGAAGGCGTGTGCGCGCCATCGATGATGATGGTCGGGCGCCGGGCGACCACCTCCATGCGGCCATCGCGTGGCGTGGCGGCCAGGCCGGTGCGGATCGCTTCCTCGTGCAGCCCATCGCCCAGCAGCGGCACGCACGCGGCGATGGCGGCGGCCGTGTTCGCGCCCTGGTGCGCTCCGGGCAGCGGGCAGCGCACGCCCTTCAGCACAAGGCCATGGATCGCCAGGTCGATGACGGCGTGCCCATCGATCGGGGTCTGGTTGAACGCGATGTCCTCGCCCAGAACCAGGAGCGGGGCCCCGACATCACGCGCGCACTCTCGAAAGACAGCCAGCACCTCGGGCGTCTGCGGCGTGGCGATCGTCGGTATGCCCGGCTTGAGGATGCCGGCCTTCTCGCGGGCGATGGCTTCCAGCGTGTCACCCAGGATGTCGGTGTGCTCGAGCTCGATCGAGGCGAGCACGCAGGTCCTGGGCGAAAGGATGTTGGTCGAGTCCAGCCGGCCGCCCAGGCCCACCTCGTAGACCGCCGCATCGCATCCGATACGGGCCATGTGATCGAACGCCGCGGCCGTGATGGCCTCGAAATACGTCGGCTGGCCGAATCGCTCCACGACATCGGCGGGCAGGCCGGCCTCGGCCTGCGACACGTTCCAGATCGCCCGAGCGAGGTCCGCGTCGGCGATGGGCTGGCGATCGACCGCGATGCGCTCGTTGGGGGCGATCAGGTGTGGGCTGGTGAAAGCGCCCGTGCGCAGGCCAGCGGCCGACAAGATGCTGGCGGCCATCCGCGTGATGCTGCCCTTGCCCTTGCTGCCCGCCACGTGGATAGCCGGGACGCGCAGGTGCGGGTCGCCCAGGGAGGCCGCAAGGGCCCGCATGCGGTCGAGCTTGAGCACGCGGACGGCCAGATCGCGGTTGGGCTGGCGCTCGAAGTTCACCCTGGCGTCCAGCCAGGCCAGGGCTCGGCCGATGGACCAATCTTGTGGTGGTGGGGCAAACGCCACTTGCCTGCCGCCGTCGGGCGCCGATGATCCTGCCATGACCCAGCATAGAGGACACGCCGTTTCCAATCACTTCGGCCCCTTCGCCGAGCCGCAGCCCGACCGAGGGCACGACTCCTGGCGTGTTCTCCGCATCATGAGCGAGTTCGTCGAGGGTTTTGACGCTCTCGAGCGGCTGCCCCCGGCGGTGACGGTGTTTGGCTCGGCCCGGACCAAGGCGAGCGACCCGATGTACGACGCCGCCCGCGCTATGGGCCGCACCCTGGCCGAGGCGGGGCTGACGGTCGTCACTGGCGGCGGGCCGGGCATCATGGAAGCGGCCAACCGCGGGGCCTTCGAGGCTGGCGGGCGCTCGGTGGGCATGAACATCGCGCTCCCGATGGAGCAGGCCCCAAACCCCTACCAGACCGACGAGCTGGACTTTGAGTACTTCTTCGTGCGCAAGGTGATGCTCGTCAAGTACGCCCGGGCCTTTGTGATCTTCCCGGGCGGCTTCGGCACGCTGGACGAATTCTTCGAGGCCATGACCCTGATGCAGACGCTCAAGATCAAGCCCTTTCCGCTCATCCTGTTCGGCTCGCAGTTCTGGGCCGAGCCCGTGCGATGGATCCGCGAGGTCATGTTCGAGCGGTTTGGGACGATCTCGGAGACCGACCTGAGCCTGTTCCACCTGGTGGACCGCTGCGAGGACGCCATGGACCTGGTGCGCCAGGCCCTCGAGGGAACCTACCAGACCAGCGTCCCTTCGGTTATCGGGTCGGCCGCCCGAGAAACCGGCGAGGGCACCCGCCGCGGCGTGCACCCGCGAAGGGGCTTCGGATCCCCACCCAGTGGCCCGAAACGAGGTCGGGCGCAATCTCCGGGTTGGCAAGCCGCAGACTGAGTTGATTTTTAAGGCACAATCCGCGATACTGCCCCCTGCGGCGTCGGTTGTTCCGAGCGATCGCGCCGTAGCATGACGCCGGCCGGACTCGTCGTGGGGGAAGGCCTGTGTTTGCCCACACTCGGGCCGTCACCGATCAGGAGTGGCCATGGCTTCAGCAGGCAAATCGGGCAAAGGCAACGGTCCCAACGTCACCAAGAAGCAACTGGTCGACGCCATCGCGGGCCGCTCGGGGCTTTCCAGGCACGACGTGCAGCTCGTCGTCAAGGGAATGCTGGACGAACTGGTCGAGGCCGTGCGCCAGGGCAATCGCGTGGAACTGCGCGACTTCGGCGTGTTCGAGGTCAAGGAGCGTGCCGCACGGACCGCCCAGAATCCGAAAACCCTCGAGCCCGTGCCCGTCCCGCCCAAGCGGGCCGTTCGCTTCAAGCCCGGCCGGCTGATGCGCGAAGCGCTCGAAGGCCCGGCTGCGGGCGAATCCGCCCCTGTGGTTGATCCCTCGAGCAACGGCCACATCGCCGCGGCCAGGCCCGAAACGCCTATCGTCGAGGTGCCCGTGCGGGAAGCGGCGACCGCCAGCAACTCGTAACGGGCTCGGACGCTTCGCGGTCCGCCGCGTCAGCCGGTTTTGACCGCGTTGCTGCTGGCCCTTGCCGGCGACGCCGGCGAAAACCGCGTTTCTACCATCCCTCGCTCGCGGCGGCGACAGGCCGCCCGCTTGGAGTCAGACCATGCCCCACATCATCGCTGAGCCCTGCATCGGCACCAAGGACACCTCCTGCGTCGAGGTATGCCCCGTAGATTGCATCCATCCCGGCAAGGACGAGGGCGACTACGAGCAGGCCGAGCAGCTCTACATCGATCCGGACACCTGCATCGACTGCGGCCTGTGTGTCGACGAGTGCCCCGTGCAGGCCATCTTCCCCGAAGAAGACCTGCCCGAGCAGTGGAACAAGTACGTCCAGATCAACCTGGATTACTACAAGGACAAGTAGTCCGGCGCGTGTTGACAGGCCCGGATCAGGCCGCCTCGTCGGTCTTGCCGAACGCGGCCCGGGCCGCGGCGTGGCGTTGGAGTTGCTTGTCGGTCCGCACGTTGTGGGGGGCCGAGGCGGGCTCGGTCCAGTCCTCGGCGCGGCCCAGGTTCACGGCGCTGTTCTGCACCTTGCGATAGCCCAGCAGCCGGATGATCTCCAGCACGTCGCTCCACGCCGGGAAGGTCACGTTGTTGCCCTTCTTGAAGGCGTCGATGGCCATCAGGAACATGAACTGCTCCTGGGTCATCTCGCCCTCTTCGGCCGATCGCTGGAAGTCGCTCAGGCGGCGGCCCCGGCCGCGGCGTCGCTCGAGCCCGGTGGGCGGGGCGTCCTTGGACATCGCCCGGCGGTCCAGGCCCAGCCGCCGATCGACCACGTCGGCCCGCCTGGGCTCGGGCGGGAGCTTGGAATCGCTGCCCGCGTCGAGGTCTTCGTCGGAGATGGGCGCGATGGCCTCGCCCAGCGAGGCGAACTCGGCCTCGTCCAATTCCGCCTCGAAGTCGCTCGAAGCGTCTGGGCGGTCGGCGGGCTTGGGCGTGTCGTCGTGGCGGCGCGATGGATGGGCCATGAGCGGCGTCCTCCTGGCCGCCGGCTCCAGCCGTGCCCGGGTTGCCGCATCAACGCGGCCACGGGGGCTCAGGACTGACCGGGGGCCTTACAGGTCCTCGTCGTCCTCATCGGCATCTTCTTCTTCGTCGTCCACCTCGTCGTCGTCGTCGTCGATGAAGTCGGCGTCGTAATCCTCATCCTCTTCCTCGTCGTCGTCGTAGTCCAGGTCGTCAAAATCCTCATCCTCGTCGTCGTCGTCATAGGCGATAACGTCCGCCCCGCCGGGCAGCCCGAAGCGGGGTCCGGCATCGAAGGCCGGCGCCGGGATGGAAGGCAGCCAGGCGGGGGAGGTGTGCGCTTCTTCTTCGATGGTCAGCGTGGGCATGTCTGGTCGTCCGCTGGGGTGGGGGCCGTGGTGTCCACACCCGGTTGCTGTCGCGTTTGTCCGCTCTCCGAGGCTCGCCCCCCGGCGGCCAGGCCCGCCAGATCGCGGCCCTGTGCAGGGGGTGAGACGCGCCGCAAGGCTACACCGGATTCGCCCCGTGTCAACTGGCCCGCCGCATGGCTTGGTCGGGTGGCCTTGGGGCTACCATCGGACCCATGTCCGACGCCCCTCCATCGGCCGAAATTCCAGCTTCCGCGCGGGGATCCGCCTCGGGCGTCTCGACCTTCGCCCCCGGGCCCGAACGGTTCCATCCGGTGGCCGGGGCGGCGACCTGGGCCCTGCCCGGGCTGGGCCACGTCCTGCTGGGCCAGCCCAGGCGTGGAGCGGCCATCGCGGCGGGGGTGCTTGGGTTGTTCCTCGGCGGCCTGCTCCTGGGCGGCATCGACACGGTCGACCGCCGGGAAGATCGCCTGTGGTTCTTCGTCCATGCGCTGACCGGCCCGGTCGCCTTCGGGGCCGACTGGATCAACCAGAACCGTTTCAAGGCCTGGGCCCTGGAGGTCAACGTCGCCGGACGCCCCGAGGCCGTGTATCGCTCGGGGTACGAGGGCGAGGTCCGTGTGACGCAGGCCCAGGACGGCCGGCGGCCCTGGCCCACCGAGCAGCGCATGCCCCAGTGGGGTGATGCTTCGCAGTTCGGGGGCAGCCCGAGCGCGGGCAAGTCCATCGGCAAGGTGAACGAGGTCGCGCTGCTGATGTGCGCGCTCGCGGGCATGCTCAACCTGGTGGCGCTGCTGGACGCCCTGTTCAACCGTCGACGTCCCGAAGCGGAACTGTATGGAAAGGGCTCCAGGGCATGATGACGGCCGCTCTTTCCTTCACCCTGGCCTGGCGCCCGTTCATCGACCCGGTGGACGCGCACGCGTGGTGGTTCCTGCTGATATTCCCGGTCGCGTTCCTCGTCAGCCTGGCGTGGAAGGCCGTGCGCATCGACGACATCCGGCGCCTGCCGCGGGCCGTGCTGGTGATGACGGCGCAGGTCGTGCTGGCGATGCTCGGGCTCGGTCTTGCGGCGTACATCGGGCTGACGCTCGTGCTGCCGCTCTTGTGGGGGCTCGTGCGGTGATGGTCCGCGTGGGCGCCCTGGTGCTGCTGGCATGCGTGCTGTGTGGCTGCGTGACGCGCCCCACGGCGGACGCGATGCCGCTGGAGCGCTCGCAATTGAGCGACGAGGCGGTGGTGCTGCACTACGTGGTTGTCGCCAAGAACCCCGGCGAGACCGAACTGCCGATGCGCATGGTCAGCTACAGGCTGGACATCGACGGCCGGCGCGTCTTCCGGGGCACGCGCAGCGCCGAGGCGACGCTCTCTCGCCTGAGCGAGCACAGCATCGAGTTGCCCGTGCCCGTGCGCTGGGAAGACCTGCCCGAGGGCGAGGCCCGCTACCGGCTGCGTGGCAGCCTGGGATACACCCTGCCGGGCATCTTCTTCGAGGCGTTGTTCGAGGCCGGGCTCTACCGCCCGCGCATCCACTTCGATCTCGAAGGCACGCTCGATCCATCGGCCCTGCGCGGCGGCTGAGCGGTTTACACGAAGTACAGCCCGGCGACGTACTCGCGCACCATGCGCTGCGTCGTGAAGTGCGAGCCGTTGAGCGCGATGGTGTTGGCCATGATGTCGCCCCAACGCTCGCGCGACTGGTACGCGGGGAGGATGGCCTGGTCGAGCTTGTCGTAGATGTCCTGGGCGTGCGTGCGGTCTTGCGTGTTGGTGGTCGGCGGCTTGCGCTTGCGGCCGGGGGCGAAGTCGTCCTTGCCGATGGCCCAGCCGGTGACGCCCTCGACGCAGCCCTCCAGCCACCAGCCGTCCAGCGTGCTCAGGCTGGGCACGCCGTTGATGGCGGCCTTCATGCCGCTGGTGCCGCTGGCCTCCAGCGGCGGGCGGGGGGTGTTGAGCCAGATGTCGCTGCCGGCGACCATGAGCCCGCACAGGTGCATGTTGTAGCCCGGCAGGTACACCACGCGCGTGTGCTTCAGCCGCTTGGCCTTACGCAGCACGTCGACGATCATGGCCTGGCCGGGCTCGTCCTTGGGGTGGGCCTTGCCGGCGAGCACGACCTGGATGCCGTCGTGCTTCTCGGCGATCTCTTCGAGCCTCTTGGGGCTTCGCAGCAGCAGGGTCAGGCGCTTGTACGCCGTCGCGCGGCGGCCGAAGCCGATGGTGAAGGTATCCAGGTCGAAGTCGGCGCCGCTCAGCTCGTTGACGCGATCGATCAGGGCGACCTTGGCGCGCAGGTGGGCCTTGTGCAGCAGCTTGCGATCCAAGCCCACGGCGTAGCGCAGCTCGGTGTTGTCCGCACGCCACGCGGGCATGTGCTTGTCGAACAGCTTGGCCATGTCGCCGCACACCCAGGTGTTGGCGTGGATGCCGTTGGTGACCGATAGGATGTCGTCGCGGCCGAACATCTCGCGAGAGACCTCGGCGTGGCGACGCGCAACGGCGTTGATGCGGCCGCTGCCCCAGAAGCCGGTGAGGGTCATGTTCAGCGTGCCCACCGGCGGCGGAAGCGGCTCGCCACGGCCGTAGCGCTGCCGCGTGCGTTCGAGCACGGGCGTGGCGACGGCAGCGGTTGCCCGATCGGCCGACGCGTGCGCGGCGGGATCGGGCGCCTGGTTTGCTTCTTCCCGCACTTGCCTGGTTGGGTTGGCCTGCGTGGGCGCTTCGCGCATGGCGCCCTGGGGCTCGGGGTGCAGCAGGCTCACGATCTCGGGCTCGAGGATGGCGTGCACCATCTCCATCGGGAAGCGATCATGACCCGCGGGCACGGGCGTGTGCGTGGTGAAGACGCACTTTTCCTTCACCTCTTGCAGCACGCTGGCGTCCTCGGGCTTCTTCGAGAGCTTGCGCGCCGTGCTGCGGATGAGCTCAGGCACCAGCAGGCTGGCGTGGCCCTCGTTCATGTGGTAGATCTTCAGGTCTCGGCAGCCCAGCCACTCGAGCATGCGCACGCCGCCGATGCCCAGGATGGCCTCCTGGCGCAGGCGAAGCTCGTCGTCGCCGCCGTACAGCCGCTCGGTGATGGAGCGATGCGCGATCTTGTTCTGCGGCAGGTTCGTGTCCAGGAAGATCACCGGCGTCTCGTAGCCATGCCGGCGGTCCTTGATGCGCGTCATCCACGCGCCCACGCGCACGGTCCGTCCGTCGAGCTTGACGCTGATCTCCGTGGGCAGCCGGTGCAGGTGCCTCTCGGGCTGCCAGGTGATCGGGGCGTCGCTCTGGTGCCCCTTGACGTCCAGCGTCTGCTTGAAGTAGCCGCCGCGGTGCAGCAGGCTGACGGCGACCATGGGCACGCGCAGGTTGGTGGCCGATCGGATGGTGTCGCCCGCCAGAACGCCCAGCCCGCCGGAGTAGGTGGGGATCTTGTCGTTGATGGCGATCTCCATCGTGAAGTACGCCACGCGTGGATCGATGCCCAGGTGCTGGTTGGTGGTGCTGGCCGGCATGCGGTGCTGTCCTTCCGATAAGCGATCTAAACGAACCTGACGAGACTGTGCCTACTCCACTTCGGCAGGTTGCGGGCCTCGATGAAGCGCAAGATCGTGGGCTTGGGCATACGCCTCGCCCATCTCCATCCAGTCGAAGAGCCACGAACGCTGCTCGGCGGCGTTGCGGATGCGGATCCGCTCGCGCTGGGTCAGCTCGCAGAACTCGAGCATCCGCTGGGCGAGGGCCTCAACGGCCTGCTCGGTCGTGCGGGCCCGGCGTTCCAGCACCCATGGCGCCCAGCCGGCGGGCTGGGCGTGCCGCTCCATGACGAAATCGCCGAAGCCCGACATGTCGGTGGTGATGGCCGGCACGCCCAGGGCCAGGCACTCCAGCGGCGTGTAGCCCCAGGGCTCGTAGGTGCTGGGGAAGACGCCCAGGTGGCAGCCGCGGACGAACTGGTCGTACTCCATGCCCCACAGCGGGTTGGTCGGGCTGATGAACTGGGGGTGGTAGACGATCTTGACGCGGTCGTCGGGGTCGTTGCGCAGGCCGGCGGTGGCGATCTCGGTAAGCACCTCGTCGCGCGGGTCGCCCTCGAGCGTGTGGGTGATGACGCTGGGCCAGCCCCGCGTGCGGAAGGCCGCCTGCGTGCGCTTGAGCCGCAGCATCCAGTACTCCTCGGCCATCGCATCGAGCGACACCCGGCCCTCGCTGGCCGCGGTCCGGAACAGCCGCTCGCGCAGGTCGTCGGCGATGTGCTCGCATACGTCTTCGAGCTCGTCGAGCACGGCGCGGTTCTGGAGCACGACCGGGTCGATGGATCGCACGTCCCGCCGCGTCACGATGAACGAGACCACCGTGTGCGGGTTGTTCGTCTCGCGCAGGAGCTGGTTCAGCCTCGCGCTGGCGCGGATGAACAGGTCGAAGCCCTTGTTCCGCGGCTCGTACCGCCCGCTGGTGAAGAAGTACAGCGTGCGATCGAGGTCGATCGGCCGCGTCGGGAAGAAGTGCCCCATCGTGAAGTGGTGGATCTTGTCCTTGAACACCGCGTGCAGGGTCTGGAACTCGTGCCCCACGCTCAGGCGGCCGATGTCCAGCCCATTGGGCAGGATGGCGTCGGGCTTGCGCCCCAGCAGGTGCTCGCACTCCATGCCCGTGAGCGGGCTGATGGTCGTCATCACGTCGCAGTCGCGGGCCGCCAGGCGCTCGTACTCGTGCCGCGGGCGGATGCCGAAGCGATCGGCCTCGGCCGCCGGATCGACGGTCGCGACCGACTCGGGCGGGTTGTCGCTGCTGGCCAGGTATCGCCCCAGCAGCGTGGCGTGCGTGGTGAAGACGGTCGAGACCGGCTGCTCCTCGCGCTTCATGAGCGGGATGGCCAGCCCGCCCATCCACTCGTGGAAGTGGGCCATCACGCGACGCGTGTGGCGGCGGGCGGGTCGCTGGTCGCGCCAGGCGTGGTCGGCCGCGTGCATGAAGTGCCGCGTCACGTCGGCGAAGGCGATCACGCTGTCGACCATCTCATCGTCGGAGGGCGAGTTGATCCCGTCCTGCTCCCAGAGGTAGAACTTCTCGCTGTTGATGCGCTCGGCGGGCAGGTTGATGTCCAGCAGGACCACGCGAGGCCGGCCGGGCACCAGCCAGCGGCCCGCGTGGCAGGCGATCCCGGTCTCGTCCAGCGCGGCGACCGCCCGGGCGAGCCAGCCCGTGGGCCGGCGGGGCTCCATCTCCAGGGCAGCCTGCTCGGGGATGTACGGGCCCACCATCAGGTAGCGGTCGTCCCAGTGATCGACCATGGTCGCCGCCTTGGACCGCAGCACCTGGTAGATCCCGCCGATGGGGTTGCAGACCTCGAAGCCCACCTCGATCAGCAGCACCCCGGGCGAGCCACGCCCGCCGGGCAGCCCGGTCCGCTCGAATTCGTTGTCCGTCCGGCTGGGAACCACGGCTTCCTCCGCGCGGGACATGGCTGGGCCCGCGTCGCATCCTTGGGCGGCGCGTGGCTGGGTGCGGGTCTTCGGCTCCGAAGTCAAGGCAACGTCGCCCGTGGGAGCGTTCCTTTTCGCTATCGGTCCGTCGGCGGCCCGACATGAGCCGCAAACACGTCAATTCTCAAGGCCCGGCTCGGGCCGTTTGCCGGATGTTTGCCAAGGCTTGATCAAATCTACCCCATTGCGGCGCAAAGTCGCGGTCCGGCTTGGTCGATGTACCCGGTGTCCGATACGATGTGGGAAGGCGGCGGCTTCGGGTGGCAAAGAGCCGGCGCCTTGCCCCAACAGTGGCGTTGTGGTGGTACGGGGTCGGCCATGCCCCTGGGGCCTTGCGGCGGTTGGCTGATGCCATCGCGCCGCCACACACGGAGGTGAGCCGTGCTCGGCTCGAACAACATCGCGCTTCGCCAGCATGCCTATTCGGTCTTCACCGCGTCGCGGCGTGACGGCGCGGCATCGAAGGTGCCCGATTCGGTCCTCAGGCCCATGGCGCGCACGCCCGAGCGCCCGGAACTCTCCAGCCGCGCGCCCGGCGGGTCGGCCGCGCGCAGCGTGCAGCCTGCCCAGATCGCCGAGCCCAAGGCCTCTTCGCTGCCCGGCACGCCCCCGCGGCTGGGCGAGCCCCTGGGCCATGCGAGCCAGCCCGCGGACATGGCCGGCCGGGAACCCACCCAGGAAGAGATCCGAGCCCGGGCCTTTGAGCGATTCCAGGCCCGCCAGGGCCAGCCCGGAGATCCGGTGGCCGACTGGCTCGAGGCCGAGGCGGACCTGCGCCGCGAGCGCGGCCTGCTGTAGATCGCCGCCCTCGGCGCGGCCCCCGGGGCGTCAGAAGGGCTGAACTGGCGATGGTTTTCGGTCGATCTGGGCGATGGCGAAGTCTCGCCGGCGTGGAGCCCAGACATGACCAACCATCTGCTTATGCCCCAACCCCAAGCCAAGCACGCGTTCGGGAGCCAGCAAGGTGGCCCGCAGGAGGGCACGCTCGGGCACCCGGGCCAGTGGATCTCAGCCGACGACCAGTACTGGTTCAACGAGGGCACCCACGCCCACCTGTATGAGAAGCTCGGCGCCCATCCGCTGCCGGGCGGGCAGGGCGTGCGCTTTGGCGTCTGGGCGCCCAATGCGCGATCGGTGTCGGTGGTGGGCGACTGGAACTACTGGTCGGCCGGCGCCGACACGCTCTCTCCGGTGGGCAGCAGCGGCCTGTGGATCGGGACGGCCATGCACGCCCGCGAGGGCTGCCACTACAAGTTCGTCATCGACTCGCACGTGGGCGGCCGGCGGCTGGAGAAGACCGACCCCTTCGGCTTCCGCTTCGAGCAGCCCCCGCGTACGGCCGCCATCGTGCACGGCTTGGGCTACGAGTGGAACGACTCGGCGTGGATACGCGAGCGCGGCGACCGGCACCGCGTCGACAAGCCCATGAGCATCTACGAGCTGCACCCCGGCTCGTGGCGGCGCGTGCCCGAAGATGGCAACCGCAGCCTGAACTATCGCGAGCTGGCGCCGCAACTGGCCGAGTACTGCAACCGGCTCGGCTTCACGCACGTGGAGCTGATGCCGGTGATGGAGCACCCGCTCTACAAGAGCTGGGGCTACCAGACCACCGGGTACTTCGCGCCCACGAGCCGCTATGGCACGCCGCAGGACTTCATGTTCCTGGTCGACACGCTGCACCAGGCGGGCATCGGGGTGATCCTGGACTGGGTGCCCAGCCACTTCCCAGCCGATGCGCACGCGCTGGCGCTCTTCGACGGCACGCACCTGTTCGAGCACGCCGACCCGCGCGAGGGCTTCCACCCCGACTGGAAGTCGATGATCTTCAACTACGGCCGCCACGAGGTGCGCAGCTTCCTGATTTCCAGCGCCATGTTCTGGCTGGACAAGTACCACATCGACGGCATACGCGTCGATGCCGTCGCGTCGATGCTGTACCGCGACTACTCGCGCAAGGAGGGCGAGTGGGTGCCCAACCGCTACGGCGGGCGCGAGAACCTCGAGGCCATCGGCTTCCTGCGACAACTCAACAGCACGCTGTATGGGGCCTTCCCCGACATCGTGACCTTTGCCGAGGAATCAACCGCGTGGCCCGGCGTCTCACGCCCGGCGCACCTGGGTGGCCTGGGCTTCGGCTACAAGTGGGACATGGGCTGGATGCACGACACGCTCAAGTATCTGGGGCACGAGCCCATCCACCGTAAGTACCATCACAACGAGATCAGCTTCCGCGCGGTGTACCAGTTCAGCGAGAACTACGTCATGCCCCTCAGCCACGACGAGGTCGTGCACGGCAAGGGCAGCCTGCTCGCCCGCATGCCCGGGGACGACTGGCAACGCCTGGCGAACCTGCGCATGCTGTACGGCCTGCAATGGACCCAGCCCGGCAAGAAGCTGCTGTTCATGGGCGGTGAACTCGCCCAACCGCCCGAGTGGGACCACGATTCCAGCGTCGAATGGCACCTTCAGGATGTTCCAGGCCACGCGGGCATCGCCGCGCTGGTCGGAACGCTCAACGACCTGTACAAGCGTGAGCCCGCGTTGCACGAGCGCGATTGCGACGCCAAGGGCTTCGAGTGGATCGACTGCACCGACACCGAGAGCACCGTCATCGCCTTCCTGCGCCACGGCAAGAGCGCGAGTGACACCGTGCTGGTTGTGGCCAATTTCACGCCCGTTGTCCGCAGCAACTATCGCGTGGGGGTCCCCGTCGGAGGTTTCTGGAAGGAAGCGTTGAACACCGACGCGGCGTGCTTTGGTGGTTCGGACGTCGGCAACCTGGGCGGCGTCCAAGCCGAGGCCAAGCCCTTCCACGGCCGGCCTTTCAGCCTGAACCTGACCCTGCCGCCGCTGGCGGTGCTCGTGCTGCGGTGCGAGCCGGGCGCATGAGCGTTCGGGCCGACGACACCCGTGATCCGGCGCTGCTCAGGCTTGCTCGGGCGCACGGCGTGCTGACCGAGCACGAGAACGGCATGGGCGTGCGCTGCTTCCCCAGCGAGGCGGCGATCACCGCGGTGCTGCGCGCCCTGGGGGTCGACCTCGATGCTCCCGCCGACGCCAGCAAGATCGATCTGCCCGCGGCGGACACCGGCCCGACGTTCTGGCGCGGCGATCAACGCATGCTCGGGGTCTTTGGCCCGCTCTACGCCCTGCACAGCGAGCGTGGTGGGGGTGTTGGCGACCTCGAGGGCCTGGCCCGCCTGTGCGAATGGGCCGGCGGCCTGGGCGTGTCGCTGGTGAGCACGCTGCCGCTGCTGGCCGGCCGATACGCCTCGCCAACCGATGGCTGCCCCTACGCGCCGGTCAGCCGGAGCGTGTTCAGCGAGTTGTTCCTGGACCTGCACGAGATGATGACCGAGGCGGAGCGGAACGAGGCCCGGCGCCTCGATGAAGCGCCGCTGGTCGACTATGGCGCCAGTTGGTCGCTCAAGCGCCGCGTGCTGCTGCGCGCGTGCGAGAAGGCGAGCCCCTCGGAGATCGACGCGTTCCTCGGCGAGGACGAGCTGATCTCGCAGTACGTGCGATGGCGGGCCAGCGAGGACGGCGATCCCGCCGCCGAACGGCTGTACGCGTATGCCCAATGGTTGCTGCACCGCCAGTTGCGCGGCGTGCGAGATCGCGGCGAAGCGGCGGGCTGTGGGCTGTACCTCGATCTTCCGATCGGCGTCGTCGCGGGGGGGTTCGATGTGCACCGCAACCCGGACCTGTACGCCAAGGGCGTCGTCGTCGGTGCGCCGCCCGACGCGTACTTCCCCGAGGGCCAGGTGTGGGGCTTCCCGCCGGTGCTTCCCGAGCAGGCCAGGCGAACCGGCCACGCCGAACTGACCGAAGCGGTGCGCCGGCACCTGCGATACGCTGGCACGCTCCGGCTCGACCACGTCATGGGCCTCTGGCGGCTGTACTGGGTGCCGCAGGGCCACGGCGCCGACGATGGCGTCTACGTGCGCTACGACGCCAAGGGCGCGCTCGACCTGCTGGCCGGCCTCTCGCACGAGCACCGGGCGACCTTCATCGGCGAGAACCTGGGCACCGTCCCCGAGCACGTCGACCGGGCGATGATCGAGCGCCGGCTGATGGGCATGACCGCGGCCCAGTACGACGCGGGCGAGCAGGCCCTGGAGCCGGGCGCCGCCAAGCCCGACCTGCTCGCGTGCGCCAACACGCACGACATGCCGACCTTCGCCGGCTACCTCGCGGGCCGAGACATCGACCTGCGGCGTGCCTTGAGGCTGCTCGATAAGTCCGGCGCGTCGTACGACCATCGGTTGCGCGCGGCGGCGGTCGATCGGCTGAGGTCCACGCTGGATGAGCAGGACGAGCGTGCGCTCTTCGATGCGCTCATGGATCGGCTCTGCGCTTCGCCTTCGCCCGTGGTCGTGGCCGCACTCGAAGACCTGTGGGGCGAGTCCGAGCCGCAGAATATCCCCGGTGTCAGCGAGGGCTACCCGTGCTGGCGCCGGCCGATGCGGCTCACGCTTGAAGACATGCTCGCCGACGATAGCATCGCGGCACGGCTCCGCCGCTGGGCCGGGCTCGTGCGATCGTCTTCCGGAGCCTCCGCATGAACCGCTACGTGTGCATCCACGGCCACTTCTACCAGCCGCCGCGCGAGAACCCTTGGCTCGAGCGCGTGGAGGTGCAGGACTCGGCCTATCCCTACCACGACTGGAACGAGCGGATCACCGCCGAGTGCTACCAGCCCAACGCGCAGGCGCGCATCCTCGACGAGCAGGGCTGGATCCGGCGGATCAACAACAACTACGCCCACATCAGCTTCAACTTCGGCCCCACGCTGCTGTCCTGGATGCAGGCGCACGCGCCCGAGGCCTACGCGGCCATCCTCGCCGCCGATCGCCACAGCATCGATCTCAACGGCGGGCACGGCTCGGCCATCGCCCAGGCGTACAACCACATGATCATGCCCCTGGCCAGCGACCGCGATCGCCGAACGCAGGTGCTCTGGGGCATCCGCGACTTTGAGCATCGCTTCGGGCGTCGGCCCGAGGGCATGTGGCTGCCCGAGACGGCGGCCAACACCGCCACGCTCGACGAACTGGCCAGGCAACGCATCGCCTTCACGATCCTCGCGCCGCGCCAGGCCAAGCGCTTCCGCCGCATCGGCAGCGAAGAGTGGATCGACGCGACCCGGCACGGCATCGATCCGCGGCGGCCCTATCTGTGCCGGTTGCCCGACGGCCGATCGATCGCGCTGTTCTTCTACGACGGCCCCCTGTCGCAGGCGGTCGCCTTCGAGCGGCTCCTGGGCAACGGCGAGCACTTCGCCCGCCGGCTGTTCGATGGCTTCGACGGGCGGGCCGAGCCGCAACTGGTCCACATCGCCACCGACGGGGAGAGCTATGGCCACCATCACCCCTACGGCGACATGGCCCTCTCGTACGCCATCCGCCACATCGTCGACGGCGGCGAGGCCCAACTGGTCAACTATGGCCGTTACCTCGAACTGCATCCGCCCCAGTGGGAGGCCGAGATCATCGAGGATTCGTCGTGGAGCTGCGTGCACGGCGTGGAGCGGTGGCGCAGCGACTGCGGCTGCCATTCCGGGGGCTACCCGGGCTGGAACCAGCGGTGGAGGCGCCCCCTGCGCGAGGCGCTCGACTGGCTCCGCGACGAGCTCGCGGCCCGCTTCGAGCGCGAGGCCGGGAAGCTGCTGATCGATCCCTGGGCGGCGCGCGACGAGTACATCCAGGTCATCCTCGAACGCAGCCGGGAGCGCGCCGTCGAGTTCATCGAGCACCACGCCGGCCCGCACGAGGGCCCGATCGACTACACCCGGGTGCTGCGTTTGCTCGAGATGCAACGCAACGCCATGCTCATGTACACGAGCTGTGGTTGGTTCTTCGACGAGCTGACCGGCATCGAGACCGTACAGGTGCTCCAGTACGCCGGTCGCGCTATCCAGATCGCCGAGGGCGTGTTCGAGGACGCCTTCGAAGAGGGCTTCCTCGATCGACTGAGCAACGCCCATAGCAACCTCAAGGAGCACGGCGACGGTCGCAAGGTCTACGTCGACATGGTCAAGCCGGCCAAGGTCGACCTGCTCAAGATGGCCGAGCACTACGCGGTCATCTCGCTCTTCGAAGACACCGCCGACCAGGCCGAGGTGTACTGCTACGACGTTCGCAGCGACGAGCGGCACGAGATGAGCGCGGGGCGGACGAGGCTCCGCGTGGGCCGCGCCACGCTGACGAGCAAGATCAGCCTGAACAGCCAGCGGGTCAGCTACGCCGTCCTGCACCTGGCCGATCACATCATCACCGGCGGCGCCGGGCTGGACGTGAGCGACGAGCGGCTGGCCTCGTTCCTTGAAGAAGCGCGCCAGGCCTTCGATCTTGCCCAGTACGGCAAGCTGCTGCGGCTGATCGAGCGCGACTTTGGCAGCTCGACCTTCTCGCTCGCTTCGCTCTTCAAGGACGAGCAGCGACGCGTGGCCGAGCAGGTACTCGAAGACGCCCTGAACAGCGCCGAGGCGACCTATCGGCGCATGTACGACGACCAGGCGCCGCTGCTGCACTTCCTGCACGCCCTGAAGGTTCCCGCGCCCCGGGCGCTGTACTTCCCAGTCGAGCTCGTGCTCAACGCAGACCTCGTGCGCGCCCTGCGGGCCGACCTGCCCGACGTCGAACGCGCCGGGCAGATCCTGGAGCGTGCGGACCAGGCCGGTGTTGAGCTCGATCGGTCCATGCTGGGCTACGTCGCCGAGGCCGCGCTGGCCAGCCTGTGCGATCGCGTCCGATCTCGGCCGGCCGACACGCACGCGATCGCCGTGCTCGCCTCGCTGGTCGAGGTGCTGCGGGCGGCGCCCTTCGAGCCCCGGCTGGATGTCGCCCAGAACACCATCTACGAGGTGCTGCTCAATCGCGAGGACCTGCTGGCGACCGGCCGCGTGTCCGACGCCCAAGCCTGGACCGACGCGCTCGAGCGGGCCGCCGGACAGCTCCGCATCCGCACGCAGGTCGGATAACGCACCGGCTTTATCAAACATTCATGGAAATCGGGCCGTCCCGGGGGCGAACGACGCGCTGCGCGGCCGAAGAATATGGCATGGAGGAGCAACCCCAGCCCAAGCCCCGCGTTACCAGCGGTCCTGGCGACCCGGGGGACGCCTGCGAGTCCCGCGCCGTCTGGACCGAGCCGGCCGTGGTGCGCGACGACAAGACCGGGGCCGAACGCCTGGACCTGCGCTACCGCACGCTGTTCCTCAGCGACCTGCACCTGGGCAGCAACGGCTGCCAGGCTAAGGAGCTGAGCGCCTTCCTCAAGTGCGTCCGCTGCGAGACGCTCTTCCTGGTCGGCGACGTCATCGACATGTGGCGCCTCAAGAACAAGTGGTACTGGCCCGGCAAGCACAACCGCGTCATCAGCCGCATCCTCAAGATGGCCCGCAAGGGCACGCGCGTGGTCTACATCCCCGGCAACCACGACGAGCACGCAAGGCAGTACGCGGGGCTGAGCTTCGGGGGCGTTGAGCTCGTGCTCGACGCCGAGCACGTGACCGCCGATGGCCGGCGCCTGTTCATCAGCCACGGCGATCAGTTCGACATGGTCGTCAAGCACGCGCGAGCGCTCTCGATGCTGGGGTCGGCTAGCTACGAGGTGCTGCTGCGCATCAATCGGCACTACAACAAGGTCCGCAAGCTGTTGGGGCTGAACTACTGGAGCCTCAGCCAGTTCCTCAAGCTCAAGGTCAAGAGCGCCTGCACCTACATCAGCAAGTTCGAGGACGCCCTGACCGACGAGGCCAAGGCCAAGGGCTTCGACGGCGTCGTCTGCGGGCACATCCACAAGGCCGAGATCCGTGAGGACACCAAGCACCCCGGCCTCATGTACTACAACTGCGGGGACTGGGTCGAGAGCTGCACCGCGCTGGTCGAACTGCACGACGGCTCCATCCGCCTGCTGGATGGCAAGGCCGTGGTCGAGCGCCTGCGGCAGTACGGCCAGCTTTCGGGCGGCAAGAAGGGCAAACGCTCCCGCCGCCGCGTGCTGCCCGCGGCCCTGCGTCCCGCCCCCGAGCCCGCCCAAGTCGGCTGAGGTCGGCCGAAGGCCGCGCCGGCGCCGCCTCTACCCTTGGGCATGCCTGGGGCCCCGGACATCCGATGGACCAGCGAGCGGAGCCTGCGCATCGAGGGCCCGCCACCCGTTGCCGTCGCCGAAGCGCTGCGAGGTCTGAACGGCGTGCTCGACGCGACGCCCACCCAGAACGCCACGCACCTCACGCTCGATCCGCTGGCGGGCATCACTGCCCAAGCCATCGCCGGCAGGCTCTCGAGGCTTCAGCGCCAGACGCCCCCCGAGCCGCGGGTGCACGAGATCCCCGCGTGCTACGAGGCCCCGTTTGCGCCCGATCTTGCCGAGGTCGCCCGCCTAGCCGGCATGGCTACGGACGAGGTCATTCGGTTGCACGCGAGCACCGAGTTCATCGTCGCGTTCATGGGCTTCGCGCCGGGCTTTGGCTACCTGACCGGGCTGCCCGAGGCGCTGCGGGTGCCGCGCCTGGCCTCGCCGCGCACCAGGCTCGAGGCCGGCAGCGTGGGCATCGCCGGAGACTACTCGGGCGTGTACGCGCTCCCGGGCCCGGGGGGTTGGCGCATCATCGCGCGCACGAAGGCGGCCATGTTCGGCGTGGAACGCCCCGAGCCCGCGCTCCTGCGCGCGGGCGACGTCGTCCGCTTCAAGCCCGTATCGGCCGAGGCTTTCGCGCGATGACGCTGCGCGTCGACGAGATTTCCGGCCTTGCGACCGTGCAGGACCTCGGACGCCCCGGGCACGCGCACGCGGGCGTGCCCGCCGGCGGCGCGGCCGACGCGCTGTCGCTGCGGCTGGCCAATCGCGCCGTGGGCAACGACGCCGGTGCGGCGGCCGTCGAGCTTGCGATCGGCCCCATGCGCGTGCGGGCAGAGTCGGGCTGCACCGTGTGCGTCACGTCGGGGCCGCGCGCGTTCGAGGCGGTCGAGCTTGCCGCCGGGCAATCGCTGGAGATCGCGCCCGATGCCGGCCTGTGCCGGGCGTACCTCGCCGTGGCTGGGGGGATCGACGTGCCTGTCATTCTCGGCTCGCGTTGCACGCTGCTCGGTGCTGGCTTCGGCGGGCTGGAGGGCCGCGCGCTGCGCAGCGGAGATGCGATCCACGTCGGCAAGGCCGGCGATCATGCCGCAAGCGTGCCCCTGGCGATGCGCGCGATGGCCGGGTTCGCGGCCCGGCGCCGCGTGCTCCGCGTGGTGACCGATGGGGCCGAGGCGCCGCTGCCCGCCGGCGTGCTGCGCGTGTCACCCAACAGCGACCGCGTGGGCGTGCGGCTGGATCGCACCGGCGCGATGCCCGAAGCCCAGCCGCTCGTCCACAGCCGCGGCGTGCTGCACGGCACGATCCAGATGCCCTCGACGCACGAACTTGTGATCCTCGGCCCCGACGGCCCGACCACCGGGGGGTATCCGACCGTGGGCACGGTCATCGCCGCCGACCTGCCGGCGGTGGGGCAGTTGTGCCCCGGTCAGTGGATGCGCTTGGAGGCCGTGTCGCGCGAGGAAGCCCTTGGGGCGTTGCGTGCGCAGCGTGACGGGATGGATCGTCTAGACTGACCCATGGACCCCGCCAGCCGCGAGCCATCGGGCCTGCTGGGCCCTTCGATCGACCTCAACGCCGACGCGGGCGAGCTCGATCACCTGCTCGAGAGCGACCTGGAGCTGCTCGGTGTCGTGTCGTCGGTCAACATCGCCTGCGGCGGGCACGCGGGGGGCGACGGGCTCATGCACGCGATGCTCACGCGCGCGGCCGACCGCGGCGTGGCCCTGGGGGCCCACCCCGGCTACGCCGATCGCGAGGGCTTCGGCCGTGTCGAGCTGGGGCTCGACGCCCAGGCCATCTACACGCTCTGCCGCCAGCAGGTGGCGAGCTTGGCGCGCTCCGCCGCCCAGCACGGCCTGACGCTCGCGCACGCCAAGCCGCACGGGGCGCTCTACCACCGGGCCATGCAGGACGCCCAGGCCGCCGAGGCCGTCGCCCGCGGCTGCCTGGACGCGGTGGCCGAGGTCACCGGCGACCCGTTTGCCCGATTGACCTTCGTGGGCCTGCCCGAGACGCCCGGGCTCGACCGCTGGCTCGAGCTCGACCTGGACGTCGCGCGCGAGGGCTTCATCGACCGCGGCTATACCGGCGACGGCGCGCTCATCGAGCGCGGCCGGCCCGGCGACGTGCACCAGGACGCGGCGCGTGCCATCGCCCAGGCCCTCAAGCTGGCGCGCAGCGGGCGGTTCGACACGCTGTGCATCCACGGCGACACGCCCGGGGCGCTCGAGATCTCCCGGGCGGCGCGTGCCGCGCTGCTGGAGGGGGGCGTCGCCATCCGGCCGGCGTGGTGAGCCGACCTTGTCGGCGGACCGACGCGGCCGGGCTGCCGGAGCGCCCGCACCGGGGAAACGTGACCCATTCGTCCCCGTTTTCGGCCGGGGCCTCACGTCGCGGCGCCCGCGTAGCCGACACTCGCATCGGACGACGCGCCGTTTCGTGCGGCGTACGAATCGGGAGAGAGAGAAGGCGTGGCCATCGCGGCCGCGTCGCCCGAGGGGCCCCCTCCGAGCGGGGGCCGTCCGAAGCCGAGACCATCCGTGTTTCAGTCCCGTCCCGGCCTTCGGACGCACGTGGCTGTCAAGCTGGGGGCCATGGGTGCTCTAGGTGGCGGCATCGCGCATCGTGCCCCGCGGGCCGCTCGGCCCATGCCGCCCCGCGCGGCGATGCCCAGCGACTCGCGCACCGTTTCGAGCCGCTGGACGTGGCCCTTGGCTTCTTCGAGGTAGTCCTCGAAGGCGGTGCGGAGCGTGGCGATGCCGGCGGTCCTGGCCATCTTGGGCAGCGCGTTCCTGTCCTGGAGCCTCATGGGTTGGCGTCCCCGGCGAAGCGCCGCGTGCGCGGCGCGGGTGTTCGTGCATGCGGGCCGGATCGTCCGCGGATCGGCCGTGATGCTGCACCGTACCGGGCACGTGTGAACCGTCGGCAGAGCGTGGGTGAAGGGCGGGAAGGAGCGGGGCGTCGAGGATGCCGCCAGGTGCGCACGCGCTTACTCCTCGAGCGCGACCACCTTGGTGACAAAGCGTCCGTCCACCATCGCGCCCAGCGTCATCGCATCGCCGCCGTCGAAGCCCACGGTCGCGCCGCGCAGGTGGGCGAGCGTCTGTGGAAGTGCATCGTGCTCCAGCGCCGCGCGGGCGGCCATGGCGCCGTAGGCCAGCGTCAGCGGATACTCGGCGGTGTTGCCCAGGCCCGAATCCTCGTCGGCGTAGGCCAGCTCGTACAGCGCGGCCATCACGCGCGAGCCAAGATAGTTCTCGTCCTCGACGTCCATGAGGTCAAAGGCCCACTCCAGGTCGTCGGCCGAGTGGTCCGGGGCCCCGGCCACGTACAACTCGGCCGTGATGGCGTCCTCATCATCGGGCGGCGACACGTTGGCGATGCCGAACCACAGCCCTTGCACGGTCGGGCCCGCGTGTGTCGCGAAGGCGCGGGCGAGCCAGCCCGCGAGCGGCCCGGAGTCGGCGTCGTAGTCGATGGCCCTGGCCCTGGCCCAGTCGCGGTGGGCGAACTGCGACTGGCAGGCGTCGATGACCGCGGCCATGCGCGGACCGATGGGCCCATCGGACTCCACCTGGGTCTTGATCGCGGCGAACACGGCGTCGAGGTCGGTCAGTTCCATGGCGCTGCTCCGCTTTCGTGGTGGCAACAGCGTAGCTGGGTGGCCCGCATGGGGCCATCGACGCCGCGAAACGGCCTACGCCGCGCGCACCCCGCCGCCGGCGGAACCCTCACCCGCGCCCCCCGGCACCGCGCACGCCCCCTCCGAGCAGCCGAAGCTGACCTCCGCCGGGTTGCTCCAGCCGCTGGTCTTGCCGGTGGTCCGCCGCGCCCGCACGCGGTAGCGCACCGCCGCCACGCCGCGCGGCAAGCCAACCGCGACCACCGCGCAGCGCGACGCGAAGGGGTGGCGTCGGTGTGGGCATGGTGATGGCAAGAGATGGGCCCGCGCGCTACGCGGCCACCCCGCGGCCGCCGCGCCCGGAGACCACCTCCGCCTCGCATGGGCGATCGCAGCCAAAGCTCACCTGGGCCGCGCTGCTCCAATGGCTGACCCGGCCCGTGGAGCGCCGGGCTCGGACGCGGTAGTGGATGCTCTCCACGCCCCGCGGCACGCGGCGGTCGCGCACGCGGTGGTGGCCGGCGATGGCCACCGGCTCCCACGGGCCCGGCCGCCCGTCGATGGGGGTGACCGAACGCTGGATCTCGTAGAGCACGCCCTCGCCGCTCGACTCGAAGCGCAGCTCGACGGGGCCGTAGGTCAGCGGGCGGGCCTCGAGCCGGCGGGGCGTGGGCGGGGCGGGGCGTTTGCTCCGCTTCTCGGGGCGGGGGATGCCGGCGCGCGGGTAGACGTTCACATCGCCGGTGGCCTTGGCGTGGGCGTCGATCTGACCGGTGGCGGCGCCGAAGCTCGCGCGCAGGGCGTCCAGCACGATCTGCTTGCGCAGCATCGCGCTGGCCAGCGCGTCCTGGGCCGCGCGCGCCGCCGCGGCGGCGTCCCTGGCGGCCCGGGTTTTCTCGTCGAAGCTCCCCACGAACTGCTCGCTGAGCCCGATGCTCGCGGGGTCGATCGTGTCCCACTTGGCCGCCAGCACCGTGCATTGGTTCAAGAACGCCGCCTCGCCCTTCTTCGCCCGCCGCGCCATGGTCCACCTGCCCGTTCGCTCGATCCGCACCGCCCGCCGCCCGGCCCATCGCCGGGGGTCTACTCGGTCTTCGACTCGTTGCGAGCGCGGCTTGAGCGAACGTGGCGGGTGGCCCCGAAAACGCGTCGCCGGCCCGCCAGGACGCGTTCCAGCGGCCGCCAGACGCGTTCGCGCGGGCCCCGAACGCGTTCCCGTGACGCCGGAACGCTGTCCCGAGGGTCGGGACAGCGTTCCGGGGGCGTCAGGACGCGCTCGGAGCGGTTCGGGACGTACGGGGAGGGGCGGAGCGTGTGCGCGGAGGGGCTCTGCGGGCGTGGGGAGGGGGGTTGGGGGCTCTCAGAGGGGGTTTTGGGGTGCGGGGAGGGGGTTTGGGGGCAGCCATCCAGGCTCGCGTCGCGCTCTGGGAGCAGCTTGTGGCCAGCGGGCGATGGCCAGGCGTGCAGGTCGGAGCCGGTCGGCCACCTGGGCTCGCGTGAGGCCGAAAAGGCGGGGATCGAGGTTCAGTAATTCGCATAGTGTTTGGTGATGTGCGGCCAACACGATTCTGATGCCATTGATCTCGTGCTGCGTCGAATGGCACAGTCGCTTTCCACACTCGCACAGCGTAAAGCGGACTGTCAGCGAGTGCAGGCGCAGGCAGATGCTGCAGTAGAGGCAAAGGACTGGCTTGCGGATCGGCCGGATCTTCAGTTGCCGACGTTTAGCAATGTGGCGGCTCCGAACAGCATCGAACAGGCGAAACAACTGTTAAAGGATCTTGACGTCCGGATACGTGGTCATGTTGCGGCGTTCCTGGCCCCAAAGAGGCTGCTGCGGCAGGACGATGCCGGGGACTTGCAGCGATTGGTCACGACATCAGTTTCCGCCTTAAAAGAGCACGGCGAGCCTGCGTTTTGGGATGCACTCCGACCGCTTGATCGTTACCTTTGCGACGACGATGTGGCCCAACTGAGGCGCACTCTCGCACATCTGCTCGGTCAGGCCACGGACTTTGGGGATGGAGAACTAGGCACGTACATGCGTGAGCATGGCCGCGACCGATCGGTACTGCCACTCATACCTTCGATCAAAGAAGCAATCGAGAAGGCGATTGATTCGTATCAGATCGCTTTGGATGCCGAGTGGCGCGAGATTGTTGCTCAGGCATCTTCAGCAGGCACAAATGAGTCGGAGATGCTCGCTGTAGACGTACAGCACCATCGAGCTCTGGAGAAGTGGATCGCGGTTCGGATGGCGCGTGACGAGTTTGTGCCCAAGTGGCGGGCCGCATTTGTCGAAGAAGCGACGCGGCAATCACGAGCGGCTCTTGAACGTGCACGGCGGGAGTGCCAGAGTGTCCGAGAAGAATGCCTCCAGGCATATGCATCTCGCCTCCGTGGCTCGTTTCTTGCCTGCGATGCGGCTGTGACGTTTGCAGTGTCGAACGCCACTGATGTGGATTGCGATCAGAAGCGAACAGAGTTCGTGCAGGAATGGTGCAACCAGGCATTGCCGGAGCGATTGGACGATCAACAGGTGCGGGCCGTCGCCTCCGTCCACGAGCACACGCTCGTCACCGCACGCGCCGGCAGCGGCAAGACCCGCACGCTGATCGCACGCGCGGCGTTCCTCGTCCGCCACTGCCATGTACAACCGGGCGAGATCCTGATGCTGGCCTTCAACAGGAAGGCGGCCGAGGAGATGCGGAACCGCTTACACCTGCTGGGCGTGGACTGCCCGCACGTCATGACGTTCCACGCGCTGGCCTACGCCATCGTGCATCCGGAAGAGGCGCTGCTCTACGACGATCCCAGCGAGGACGTACCCCGAAAGGCCCGCGAGTTTGATCGAATCCTCAGGGAGTTCCTCCGCGATCCGGCCCGCCGCGAGGCGGTGCGCAAGCTCATGCTCGCCCACTTCCGGCACGACTGGTCCCGCATCGAGGGCTCTGGCGCCGCCATGTCCAGGGACGAGGGGCTGGCCTATCGACGCTCGCTCGAGCAGGAGGCCCTGGACGGCACGCGCGTCAAGTCCTTCGGCGAGAAGGTCATCGCCAACTTCCTGTTCGAGCACGGCATCCCCTACGGCTACGAGTGGAACCGCATGTGGGGCGACCGCAACTACCGGCCCGACTTCACGCTCAAGAATGCCAAGATCGTCATCGAGTACTTCGGCATGCAGGGCACGCCAGAGTACGACGAGCAGATGCACGACAAGCGAGCGTATTGGGAGAAGCAGAACGGCTGGACCTTGCTCGAGTACACCCCAGACCTGCTCGTCGCGGGCGACCGGGAGGCCTTCGAGCGCAGGCTCGCCGAGGATCTGCGCAGGCTGGGCGTTCCGGGCCGGCGGCTGCGCGAGGAGCAGATCTGGAAGAACATCCAGGATCGTGTCATGACGAACCTCGGCAGGGTGCTCTCGACCTTCATCGGCCGATGCCGCAAGGCGCTCTGGACACCCGAGGACCTCGACGCCCGCATCCGAGGCCATCAGGTGACAGATGAGATCGAGTCGGGCTTCATCGGCCTGGCAAGCGAGGCGTACCGCTTCTATCTGCAGCGCCTGGCCAGCGAGGGTAAGGAGGACTTCGACGGCCTGATGGCGCGGTCGGCCGAACTCGTCGAGGCGGGGACCACGCACTTCGAGCGCAAGAGCGGCGCCGGCGACCTGCGGAGCATCCGCTTCGTCATGATCGACGAGTACCAGGACTTCTCGCCCCTGTTCGACCGGCTGCTCGCCGCGATCCGCGCTCAGAACCCAGATGTGCAGGTCTTCGCCGTTGGCGACGACTGGCAGGCCATCAATCGCTTCGCGGGCTCGGACCTGAAGTTTGTTACGGGCTTCCAAGGGAGGTTCGAACCGTCCACCGAACTGCCGATCTCGACCAACTACCGCTCCGCGGCCAAGGTCGTCGAGGCGGGCAATCGCATCATGCAAGGTCTGGGTACGCCGGCGAAGCCTCGCCCGGGCCCCGAGCGCGGCCGCGTGGCCGTGGCCGACATGGCGGACTTCCTGCCCGAGTCGCCCGAAGTCTCCCTGTGGAGGCATGACATCCTGACCCCGGCGGTGCGCCGGCTGGTCGCCGAGCCGCTGAAGAAAGGAAAGAAGGTCGCGTTGCTGGCTCGCCAGGGATACCTGCCATTCGAGATCCACGGGAGCAGTTCTCCCAGAGAGAGCGATCTGGAAAGACTGTTGCGAAATATCAGGCGGGGCATGTCGCAAGAGCAGCAGAGGCAGCTCGACGCCAGCACCGCCCACAGCTACAAGGGCAAGGAGGCGGACGTTGTCATCGTGCTGGACGCCGTCGAGCGTCGGTACCCGAAGATCCATCCAGATTGGGTCTTCGCACGCATCTTCGGCGACTCTCCGGACACGATCGTTGAGGACGAGCGGCGGCTCTTCTACGTCGCCTGTTCCCGGGCGATCGAGGAACTGATTATCCTGACGGAAAGCGGTCGGCGATCACCCTTCCTTGACGGATTGGCTGGCTGCCACGACTCGATCGACTGGCAAAAGCTCGCTCCGCAGTGCCCGAGCGATGGCGACTGGGTCTTGCGGGTGGGCAATGGTGAGGGGATGGGCATCGAGCCAACGAAGACCCGCGCCGACATGTTCAAGGAATTGAAGTTCAGTTTTAGCGGTGGCGCGTGGCCGCACTGGTGGCTCCCGATTTCCAAGCGGCATTCCAAAGAGGTCGTGTGTGCTCGCATCGAAGCGGCAAAGTGGGTTCACGGATGTGACGGCCTGGACATCCGCTTGTGCGACAGCAGTGGTGCTGTGGTGGCACGGTGGGTGCTAGTGGATGGCGTACCCGCGCCAGTGGAGGATGGCCCGCAGGGCTCGAAACGCAGCTAGCGAACTGACCCTCTTCGACTTCCTGGCCTTCCAGAACGCCTTCGACGCCGGCTGCGCGTAGCGTCACGTGCGGCGTGCCGCCCTGTGCGGGGTGTCGTGATCGCCGTCGAGCCTCATCAGGAACTCCTCGCACGCGGGGAAGCGCGGGGTGGCCTCGGACATCACCGTGTCGTGCACGAAGAACCCGGCCTTCTCGAGCACGCGCACCGAGGCGGCGTTGGTCGTGGCGACGCGGGCCCAGAGCGGCCTGGCTTGGATCTCGCCGAGCAGCAACCCGAGCGCCGCCGAGGCGATGCCGCGCCCCCAGTATCGCTCGCCGAGCCAGTAGCCGACCGACGGGCGGCCGTCGAGGGGGAAGCTGGAGATCGAGCCGGCGACACGGCCCTCGTACTCGATCGTGCGTGCGACGACGGCGGGGTCGGTGAGGACGCGCTGCCAGTGTTGCACGAACGCCTCGTGGCTGCGCGGGTTGGCCACCGCCATCGCGTTGCCGCTGGGCTCGCGCTCGAAGTCGAAGAGGATCGGCAGATCGGCGGGGTCGACGGCGCGGAGCGCGACATCGAGCGACTGGCGGTCGTGGCCCATGAGTCCCTCCACGGACGGCCGAAAGAACCCAAGTCGTGGGCCGCCCAGGAAGGCGGATCGTACGGTCCCCGCCGCGTCGGCCGTCCATGCTTACCCTCCTCCTTATGCCCCACCCCGCCGGCGATCCTCCTGTTCCACCAGCCTCCGGCGCCACCCCCTTCACACCCTTCGACGCCGAGGGCGGCCTGATCCTCGCCACGCGGCTACCGGGCGAGCCGGGGGACTTCGACAAGCCTCGGCGGGGCTTCGACGATCTCGATCGGCCCGACGACCCGCCGCCCTTGTGGGTCCACCTCGATCGCACGCGGCCGCGGGCCCAGCGGTGGCTGCGCGAGCGGGCGGGGCTGGACGCCATCGTGGCCGACGCGCTGCTGGCCGAGGAGACGCGGCCGCGTGCGGACGCCTTCGGCCAGGGGCTGCTGGTGATCCTGCGGGGCATCAACATGAACCCCGGGGCCGAGCCCGACGAGCTGATCTCCGTGCGCATGTGGTTCGAGCCCGCGCGGATCATCACGCTGCGCCAGCACCGCTTCCAGACCATTGCCGACCTGCGCGTGCGGGCCGAGGCGGGCAAGGCGCCGGCCACCGCGGGCTTGTTCCTTGCGGCGGTGGCCCAGGGGCTGGCGTCGCGCATCACGCCGACCATTGGCAACCTCGAGGAGATGCTCGACGACATCGAGGACGAGATGCTCGACCGCGAGAGCGACGACCCGGCCCGCCGCTCGCAGCTCTCGACCATCCGCCGCCAGGCGATTACGTACCGGCGGTACCTGGTGCCCCAGCGCGATGCGCTCAGCGCGCTGGCCAATGGTCGCAGCGAGCTCTTGAGCCAGCGTGAGCAGGCCGAGATCCGCGTGGCGCTCGAGCAGACGACGCGGGTGTGCGAAGCGCTCGAGGAACTCCGCGACCGCGCCGCCGTGACGCAGGAAGAGATGCGGGCCCGCCACGAGGCCCGCATCGGCCGCACGCTCTACCTGCTGACGATCGTGGCGACGGTGATGCTGCCGCTGAGCTTCATCACCGGCCTGCTTGGCATCAACGTGGGCGGCATCCCGCTGGCCGACTCGGCCCTGGGCTTTACGGTCGTGTGCGTGTTCATGCTGGGCGTGGCGGCGATCGAGGTCTGGTGGTTCCGCCGCAAGCGGTGGCTGTAGGCTCAGCGATCGCCGCTGACCGGGTTCGCCCGCGCGTACGTGCCGTCCTCGAACACCACGCGATACTGGGCGTTGTGGCGCGTGTCGGGCGTGGGGTAGTCGGTGGTGATGACCTGGGCGCCGCTGCGCATCGCCGCCTCGAAGCGCGAGCGATCGTTCACGCGCATCTCGCGCGTGCCGGCGTCGGCGCGGGTGCGCACGATGTGTCCCGCCTCGACCAGCCGCATGATGCGCTCTCGGTCGCGCTTCGGATCATTGATGATGTGGACCACGCCGTAGGGCGAGCCCTCGGGCCCGCTGGTGAACATGGGTCGGCCGGCCATGGCCTCGTTCTGGTCGACGTACATCTCGCGGATGGCCCCGCCGTGGTCGACCACGAACAGGAAGCGCCCGCGCAGCTCGTTGATCGTCGGCCAGCCGTCGGTGTCGATGGCCGCGAGCAACGTCGCGTGCTCGCCGCGCACGTCGTCGGGCGTGATGAGCCGCTCGCGGCCGAGCGCGGCGACGAGCTCTTGGTCGAGGGCGCGCATCGCGGGGGTATCCCAATCGATGGGATCGACGCCGCCGGGCGCGGGCGAGCCGCCGCCCTTGAGGTTCATGGTGACGAAGACGGGCAGATGGCCTGGGTTTGCCTCGGACCATGCGCGCATGCCATCGAGCGTACCGGCGAAGGTCATCTCGTGGCTGCGATAGTCGAAGTTGCACTCGTGCATGACCTTCGCGCCGGGCCGCTCCATCTCGTCGCCGTCGCCGAAGGGCAGGGGCTCGACGCCGATGCCCTGGAGGATGACGTGGCCCAGCGGCCGGCTGTAGTGCCCGCCCTGCGGGTCGTGGTAAAGGTCCAGCTCGAGGTTGCGCACGCCCAGGTCGAGCTGCTGGGGGATGGGCGGGTGCGCGTAGTCCAGGCCCGTCGAGCCGGGGTCGTGCGCCAGCATGATCTCGAACAGCTCGGGCTGGATGGCCGCCTTGTAGCTGTTGTGCGTGCCGATGACCTGGACCTGATTGAGTCGGAGGTGGCCCAGGCCGGGGTGCTCGGGCGTGGGCTCGCTCGCGGGCTGGGTCAGTGCGGCGGCGAGCAGGGCAAGCAGGGCAAGGACGATGGCTGGCATGGTGCTTCCTCGGTGAGCGAGCGAACATGCCAAGTGTTGGGGGCATCGCCGACCACGTCCGCCGCGAGCCAACGCGTTTGCGCACTCTTGATATACTGCGAACCAGACCCCAATGGAGGCCCCACCATGGCCCGACGCATCACCCTGAGCGGCACCGGACCCATCCGCATCGATCCGCAGGACAAGCCCGTCTTCGTCTGCGGGTGTGGGCTGACGGGCAACTTCCCCTTCTGCGACGGCACGCACAAGACGTGCAAGGACGAGGAAGATGGAAAGGTGTACGAGTACGACGAGCAGGGGCATCGGCGCGAGATCGAAGGCTGAGGGCGCAGAAGAAAGCGGCCCACATGAGGCCGCTTTGGTCTCTCTCAAATTCTGCCTTGAAGCCTACTTGTCCTCGTCCTTCACCTTGAACTCCGCGTCGATCACGTCGTCGTCGTTCTCGGCGGCGTCCTTGGGTTCGGCCTGGCTCGCGGCGCCGGCGTCGGCGCCCTGGGACTCGTAGATCGCCTTGCCCAGCTCCATCGCGGCGGTCTCGAGCTGCTTGCTGGAGGCCTCGATGGCGTCCTTGTCGTCGGTCTTGAGCTTCTCCTCGAGGTTGGAGATGGCGCTTTCAATACTGCCGCGGACGTCGCTGCCGACCTTCTCGCCGTGCTCTTCGAGCTGCTGGCGGATCTGGTGGACCATCTGGTCGCCGCGGTTCTTGGTCTCGACGAGCTCGCGGCGCTTCTGGTCTTCCTCGGCGTGGGCCTCGGCGTCGCGCTTCATCTTGTCGATCTCGTCCTCGGACAAACCGCCCGAGTTGGTGATCTTGATGTCGGCGCTCTTGCCGGTCTTCTTCTCGGTCGCGGTGACCTGGAGGATGCCGTTGGCGTCGATGTTGAACTCCACCTCGATCTGCGGCATGCCGCGCGGGGCCGGCGGGATGCCCTCCAGGTCGAACTGGCCGAGCAGGCGGTTGTCGCTGGCCATCTTGCGTTCGCCCTGGTAGACCTTGATGGTCACGCTGGGCTGGTTGTCGGCGGCCGTCGAGAAGGTCTCGCTCTTCTTGGTGGGGATGGTCGTGTTGCGCTCGATGAGCGTGGTCATCACGCCGCCCATGGTCTCCACGCCCAGGCTCAGCGGCGTCACGTCCAGAAGCAGCACGTCCTTCACGTCGCCCTTGAGCACGCCGCCCTGCACGGCGGCGCCGATGGCCACCACCTCGTCGGGGTTGACGCTCTTGTTGGGCTCCTTGCCGAAGATCTCCCGGGCGATGGCCTGCACGCGGGGCATGCGGGTGCTGCCGCCCACCAGCACGATCTCGTCGATCTTGCTGGGGTCGATCTTGGCGTCCTTGATGGCCGCCAGGCAGGGCTCACGCAGCCGCTTGTAGAGGTCCTCGCACAGGCTCTCGAACTTGCTGCGCGTGATGGAGATCTGCAGGTGCTTGGGGCCGGTGTCCGTCGCGGTGATGAAGGGCAGGTTGATGGTCGTTTCCTGCATGCTCGAGAGCTCGACCTTGGCCTTCTCGGCGGCTTCCTTGAGGCGCTGGAGCGCCATGGCGTCGCCGCGGATGTCCACGCCCTCCTGCCGCTTGAACTCGTCGGCCAGGTGGTTGATGAGCCGTTGGTCCCAGTCGTCGCCGCCCAGGTGGGTGTCGCCGTTGGTGCTGAGCACCTCGAAGACGCCGTCGGCGACGTCCAGGATCGAGATGTCGAACGTGCCGCCGCCCAGGTCGAAGACGGCGACCTTCTCGTTGCGCTTGCGATCCAGGCCATAGGCCAGCGCGGCGGCGGTGGGCTCGTTGATGATGCGCTTGACCGTCAGGCCGGCGATCTCGCCGGCGTCCTTGGTGGCCTGCCGCTGGCTGTCGTTGAAGTAGGCCGGCACGGTGATCACGGCCTCGGTGACGGGCTCGCCGAGGTAATCCTCGGCGACCTTCTTGAGTTCCATGAGGATGAAGGCGCTGATCTGCTGGGGCGTGTAGCTCTGCCCGCGCACGGTGACGTTGACGAACTCTTCGGGCCCGCCGGTGACCTCGTAGGGCACGTTCTTTTCTTCGCTGGCCACTTCCTTGTGGCGGCGGCCCATGAAGCGCTTGATGGAGTAGACGGTGTTCTTGGGGTTGGTCACCTGCTGGTGCTTGGCCTGCTGGCCCACCAGGCGCTCGCCCTTGTCGGTGAACGCGACGACCGAGGGGGTGGTGCGGTTGCCCGAGGCGTTGATGAGCACCTTGGCCTCGCTGCCTTCCATGACGGCCACGACCGAGTTGGTCGTGCCCAGGTCGATGCCGATGATCTTGGACATAGTGGCCTCCCTTCAAGCCTCGAACGGTGGGGCGACTCGCCCGCGGCAAGACCCGTTGCAAGGGCGATGCCAAAGGCCGCGGACAGACTCCGGGCGCACGACCCAGCCCCAAGGGAACCTGGGAGCCGGTTCAGGGCGTCCGGTCGGCCGCCGAGCCCGGCCCCTCTGCCGATGTGGCAGGCGGCGTCTCGGGAAGCTGGATGGGCTGCTGGGTGGCTTGCGGCTTGGGTTGGCGGATGGCCCACAAGGCGTCGACCCCGAAACAACTCCGCAGGATGAGCAAGCTGCCCAGGAACAGCCACAGCCCCACGAACACCCCGCACCCGACGCTGGGCGGGTTCATCGCCTCGATACGTTTGCGGATCTTGCGTAGTTCCTCGGCTTCGCTGGCCATGATTCAGGGTCCTCCGGGGGGTGGGGTTGGGGCGCCTTCGGGGGCCCTGCCGTCGGCCGCCGTCCACGGGCCGGGCGCACCGAGCATCGTCGCCATCTCCGGCAGCGGGTCGAGCCCGGCCGCCATGCGCAGCCTGTTCTGAAGGTTGACAAACGTCTGCGGCATGCTGCGGTCGATCTGCACGTATCCGTTGAGCGTGATCGCCCAGAAGTCTTCCTGAGGCTCGGCTGGCAATTGCACCATGAGCCACAGGTCCGGGTGCTGGTTCGCGTCGAAGCCGTGGTAGGTCATGAGCTGTCGCCCCACGCGATGTGCGGTGACGTCCGTAGGCCAGGCGGCCACGAGCGGGTCGAGCACCGCCTCGCGTGACGCAATGTCCATCGTGCTGAGCGCGAAGATGTCGGACGGCCCGACACGGGGCGCCCGCCCGCCGCCGCGCTCGAAGAACGCCAGCGGATCGAACCCCGGCTCGCTGGCAAGGTACGCCACGTGCATGGGCAGGGTGTTGTTCTGCGCGTTGCGGCGGACGACGTTGGCCACACGCTGCGTGCCCAGGCGGATGTCGGTGCCCGGCGCCCAGTTGGTCTGAGGGCCCATCGGCACCGGCTGGGGCCAGCTCTGGGAAGTGCTGCTCGCCGAGAAGTTCATCGCGCTGACCGTCATCCACACGTAAAACCCCGCGACGCCCAGGGCGACCAAAAACGGGAACGCCAGCGTCGCCAGCGTGGCCGGCCAGCCCGCGGCCTTGTGCGCCGCACGAACGGCGATCGGCGCACAAATAGACCACGCGACGAACCCAACCAACGCGCCAAAGCAGGGGATCAGCGACAGCACCCATCCGCCGCTGGAAAACGCGATCGCCTGGAACGTTCGCGAGATGCCGTCCTCGCTGCTCTGCCCGAGGAACCGAAGCAGCACGTGGGTGATGGCCGTCCACGCGAACATGTACACCGCCGGCCCGATCAGGCTGGCCAGGGCCATGAACACCAGCACGTCCGCGCCGCCGCCGGTGAAGAGCACGACCGTCGCGCACGTCAGCCCGAGCAGCCCGGCGATGATGAAGTTCGACACAGCGAACGACATCGCCTTGCCCGAAGAGCCGATGGCCGGCGTGGCCTCGAGCATCCGCCCGGGCTGGCCCAGGCTCGCGCCGATCGCCGAGAGCCACTTGCCGCTGCCCTTCCGCGTGCCGTCGAGCCAGGGGTTGGTCGACTTCGTCGGCTCGCGCTTGCCCAAAGCGTCGGCGGGCAGCAGCAGCATCTCGTCGGTCGTCACGTGACGCCCGCACGAAACGCAGCCAAACGCCGACGGAACGAGCTGGCCCTTCTCGCTGGTGCCGTAGTACGCCTGCGAGCAGTGCGGGCAGCAGAACTTCACCGCGTTGGGCAGAAAGTCGAAGTCGCTGGGCTTGAACGGCCGTCCACACTCCGGGCATGGGCCGGCCTTCAGGTTCCACAACTCGTACTCGCAGCCGGGACACTTCATGGCCTATCGACCACCTTTTGCGGCGGCCCAATCGGCCAGCTCCTCGCGGATGCTGCTCCGCGAGTACCAGACAAGCAGGAAGGTCGGCCACACCAGCGTGAACAGCGCGCCGGCGATGGCGGCGCCAACGGCAAACCCCGTGCCCCAGGCCGCGAACCCGGGCGGTGCGCCACCCTGCTGCGATGCCACGCTCATCTGGTGCTGCATGCTCCAGTACTGCAACGCGATCGCCGGCGGCAGCATCACCACGACGTAGACAAACAGGATCACCACCCAACGTCGGGCCGAGGCCTTGCGCCGCAGCGTCTGCACGCCCGCCGCGAGGTGGACGAACGAGATCGGCAGGCTTACGACCGACAACGCCAGCGTGAACACCCACAGGCCATGCGGCAACTGGGCGTTCTGCGGCAGCGGGAACGCGGGCATGAACGCCACGACGATCGTGCCGAACACGCGTTGCAGGATGCCGATGCCCGCGAACACGCAGATGAGCGTGCCGATGACGTTCGGCCAGGTCGATGAACGCGCGGCGATGGCGCCCATGGGCACCGTCGGCGGCGCGACAGGTTCTGGGCCGGCGCCGTGGCTCGGTGCCGGCGGCGGCCCATCGCCGTGCGGTGATCCCGGTTGCTGCTCCATAAGCCTTTCCCCCACGCAGAGTTTGGTGAGCATATCGCGGCGCGAGCCGGTCCGAATGAACCGCCAGGCATCAGTGCGCAGGCGGCGGCTCCATCCGGCTCTGGTGCACGATGCGGATCAGCCGCAGGCCCCGGCAGCCGCGACACCAAGCCACGGTCACCTTCTTGGCCCCTCGATTCCCGCCGAGGCGGACGCCGCCCACGCTGGCCAGCGTCCGGGTCCGACCGCAGCGCGTACACCGGGCGTACCAGCCCGGGGCGAGGCTCTCGGACAGGGCCGGTGGCGGCGTCGATGCGATCAGGCCTAGGACACGGGGCAGCACCAGGGTGCCGATAACCACCCCAAGCCCGACCGATAGGATGATCCATCCCCACAGTGGCATGCTCGAATGGTACTTGGAGAGTCGGCCGCGGCGTTGCAGCGGGCTCCAGTCAGGCCCATTGACGCCTGATCGGCCTTCTCAAGTTTCAGGAATCATTGAAAATTGACCAGCCGATGCTAAACTTTAGCATGACCGCCACGCTTGCCAGCCCGAGCACCGATTCCCCTGGCCGTCCCCTCGTCAGCGATCCCGCTTTGGAGTCGCTGGTCGACAAGGTGATGGCCGGGCAGCGCCTGAGCCTGGACGACGGTGAATTGCTGTACGCCACCAGCGACGTCTGGGGCGTTCTGGCGATGGCCGACTTCGTCCGCCGGCGACTGCACGGCGACGTGGCGTACTACAACATCAACCGCCACATGAACTACAGCAACGTGTGCGCGCTGAGCTGCAAGTTCTGCGAGTTCTACCGCAAGAAGGACCAGCCCGGGGCCTACACCCGCGACATGGACTACATCGCCGACCAGGCCCGGGGCGCCATCGAGAGCGGGGCGACCGAGATCCACATCGTCGGCGGGCTGCACCCCTACCTGCCGTGGGACTATTACCCGGAGATGATGCGGACCATCAAGGAAGCCGCGCTGAACCTGCACATCAAGGCGCTGACGGCCGTCGAGATCGTGCACCTGGCCAAGATCGCCAAGAAGTACAAGCGCAGCGATCGGCAGGCGGGCATCCGCTGGGTGCTCAGCGAGCTCAAGGCCGCGGGCCTCGACTCGCTGCCCGGCGGCGGGGCCGAGGTCTTCGACGACCGCGTGCACGACGAGGCGTACAAGGGCAAGATCCGCAGCGACGAGTGGCTCGACGTGCACCTGGTCGCCCACGAACTGGGCCTGAACACGAACGCGACCATCCTCTACGGCCACATCGACCAGCGCCGCGAGCGGCTCGTACACATGGAGATCCTCCGCCGCGCCCAGGACCAGGCGCTCGAGCGGCTTGGCTACGAGGGCGAAGACGGCTTCATCGAGCCCGGCCTGGCGGCGACCGATGGCGTCACCGCGCCGGTGATTACCTTGAGCCGAGCGGGCGTACCCCAGCCCACGCCCGACATGGCCGAGAAGGAAGCGGGCTACTTCCAGACCATCATCCCCCTGCCCTTCTTCCCCGACGGCAGCGAGATGGAACACCTCTACGGCCCGACCGGCCTGGAGAACCTGCGGACCATCGCCATCGCGCGCCTGATGCTCGACAACTTCCCGCACGTCAAGGCGTTCTGGATCATGCAGACCCTGAGCATGGCCCAGGTGATGCTCGAGGCCGGTGCCGACGACATCGATGGCACCGTGGTCTGGTACGACATAACCAAGGTCGGCGGCTCGACGACGCACCAGGAGACGACCGTGCTCGACCTGCAACGGTCCATCCGCGAGGCCGGCTTCACGCCGATCGAGCGCGACACCCTGTACCGGCGCGTGGAGCGCGAGGGGAAGGCGTGGCGCGTCGTGCAGTAAGCATGAGCGGAGGTGCCGGTCTCCGGGGTCGGCTTCGCGTTGCAATCTCGATTGCCACGGCGTCGACTGCTACTGCGTTGCTCTTGCCATGGCTGCTTCCGTCGCCCAACTCGGCTCTGACTACACCCTTGGCTCTTCTCTTCGGTCCCGCTGTCGCACTAACTGGTATCGCTATAAGCCGGGCTCTTAACCCAATGCACGGCAAGCGAGCGCAGATTGCGTTCCTTGTTGTAGGGCTCGCCTACCCGTTGGCACTTGTGGTCATGCTTCCATTGCTTAGCGTGGCCGCAGCAGCGGACGTCCTCGTCGGATTTGGGATCCTCCTCAGTTGGATCGTGTTTCTCTCGCCGCTTGCGTTGGCTTGGCCTTTGCTCGTGATATCTCGAAGATGGTGGGCATGGTCGTCGATCGGGCTTGCCACACTCGCGACATGGGTGCTCGCCCTCGTTTGGATACCCGGAGACCTGCCCATCGAACCCGTGACGTTCCTTGCAACGCCGGTTGTAGTGGTCGTTGCTTGGGTGACGCTTGCCGGATCGTTGATTGCCCGAGATAAAGCAGCAGCACCCGAAGGTGGGATCGCGAGCCCATAACCACATGGGTCTCCGAACACCCACCCATCCCATCAACAAGATTCCGTGAAGCCGGCGTTGCCGCCCTCGATTGGGGTACACGCCGGCGGCTAGGATTGCGCAAAGATTGCGCGTGGGATTGTGTTGATCCCGCGTGCGACCGCGAGAGTAACCCATTTGGGGAGAGACACTTATGAAGATTGCCGCCGCGTTCGTGGCCGCCGCCACCGTTGCCACCTCCGTTTCCGCCTTCGCCCAGACCGACGTTCAAGTCGCCTACTGGTCCTTCAACCAGCAGGCCCTCCCCGGCGGCGGCTTCGGCTACACCGCCGACGAGTTCCCCTTCCCCGCCGAGTTTGGCGACCAAGCCGGCACGGCCCTCATCAGCCTCGAGGGCGGCATCCTCGACGAGCTGGACATCACCGGCGGCGGCGACGAGGTTCTCCGCTGGGTCCAGTCCTTCAGCGGCTCCGACCTGGGCTCGGAGTTTGGCGAGCCCAGCGGCGGCTCACTGGCCATCCAAGGCGGCACCGACACGCTCAACAACGGCAGCCAGATCATCCTAAGCTTCGACGGTACCGGCCTTGAGGACCTCGAGCTGGAATTCGACGCCCGCCGCACCAGCACGGGCTTCAACCAGATCGTGATCGAGCTCTTCGACGGTGACAGCCTGCTGACCACCATCGAGGCCGGGCTGGACCTGACCACCACCTTCGCCGAGCAGTTCTACTTCATCAACGAGCTCAACGGCGTTGCCGATGCCCGCATCGTCGTGACGCTCAACGGCGCCACCAGTAGCAGCGGCAACGTCCGCACCGACAACTGGTACATCAGCGGCGACCGCGTCGGCACCGGCTGCCGCGCCGACCTCGACGGCGACGGCGAGCTGACGCTCTTCGACTTCCTCCAGTTCCAGAACCTGTTCGACTCGGGCGACCTGGCCGCCGACTTCGATGGCGACGGCGAGCTGACGCTCTTCGACTTCCTGGCCTTCCAGAACGAGTTCGACGCCGGCTGCTGAGCCCTTCGGCAACCCGATCCATGCGTGCCGGCCCCGCGATTTCGCGGGGCCGGCTTCGTTTCCGCGAACCGCAGACGCCAACAATCCCCAGTGATTCCGTCCAAGCCCGAGTCCATTCTCGACGACCTGCGCGACGAGCGCTTGGTACTGGGGCTCGTCATGGCCGGGCTGGTGACGGCGGTGGCACTGGTTCAGGTGGGCGCGATGAATGGCCCCTTCGGTGGGCGAACGATGCTCTACCTGTTACAGGGTCCAATGGTCGCTGTGTACGGGGTCGTGCTGGCACTATGCGTCGACCCCCGGCAAGGGGTGATACCGGCTGTGCTCTTTGTCTTGCTGGGAGCCTCCCAGCCGGTCTGGTCATTGGCCCTGCTCATTTTGGGCGGATCGGTTGGCACCGGTTCGGACCCGATGGCCGCAGCTTCGATGTATGGGGGCACGGGTCTCGTGCTCGCAGCACCTGTCTGGTTGTCCGTGAGGCGCTGGTGGGCCGTGGCAGCGATGGTGGGTATGGTGCTAGCCAGCGCTTGGCTTGGCGCGTGGGCTCCACGGACGCTCCTAGGTCTGCCCTCGCAGGGACTTGCGGTTGCCGCCCTGCACCTGGGCCTCTGCTGGACGCTGACCGCGGCGGCGATCGCCAACACCTGGCGCATCATGCCCTCCAAGCCGGCGCACTGCCCCAACTGCGGCTACCCCAGAGAAGGCCTGCGCACCAACGTGTGCCCCGAGTGCGGTCAGCGCCTGCCCTAGCTGCCGCCGCCAACCACCAAGGCCGCACACTGCCCGCCCAGCGCGTGCGTGCACACCAGCACGCGCCCGAGCTTCGCGGGTCGGCCCGGCGAAGCGCCGGCGCACAGATCCTCGCGCGAAGAGCCCGCGTTGACGCGTGCCGGCAGGCTCTGGTGCCGGAGCGCCAGCGCCGCCGCCGCCAGCAGCAGCGAACCGCCCGCGGCCATGGTCTCGCCGAGCATCGAGGACAGGAAGCAGAGCTCAAAACCGCTCGCATGCTCGCCAAAGACAGCGTGCAACGCTCGCGCCTCGGCCTCGTCCAGCACGGCTTCCCCCGCGCCATGGCAGAACACGGCGTCGATGTCCGCCGCGTCCACGCCCGCATCACGCAGTGCACGCCCGATCGCCTGCGCCAGCGCATCGTCCAGCCCGTCGACCCAGCCGCCCGCCGACGAGCCCAGCCCGGCCATCACCGGCGCGCCGCCTTCAAGGACCCCCGGCACGGCCTGCGCGGCGCCAAAACCAAGCAGGTTGGCGTAGGCGTGTGCGCCGCGAGCCCGCGCCGCCTCGGGCTTCTCCAGAACCACCAGCGCCGCACCCTCGCCCGGCACGCTCCCGGTCGCATCGGCGCTGAACGGGCGCACAAGCGTCGCGGGGTCCACCTCACCCATCGCTCGAGTCTCGGCCAATCGCCCGATCAGCCGCAGGCGCTCGATGGCCAGATGGTTCACCCGGCTGTCGCCGCTGCCCGCCAGGCTCGCATGCGCGTCGCCCCGCTCGATCACCCGCATCGCCTCGCCGATGCTCAGCAATCCGCTCGCCTCACCCGCGGTAATGGTGTTGCTGGGCCCCTTGGCTTGGTGCAGGATGCTCACATGGCAGGCCAGCATGTTGGGCAGGTACTTGAGCATCCACAGCGGCGTGAGCTGGCCCATGCCCACCTCGCCCCACTTGCCCATGTCCCAATCGCCCGCCTCGTCGGCCGCCGCGTGCATGGCCCGCGCGAGCTCGGGGATCTCCGGAGCGATCAGCGCCGCGCCCACGTGCGTGCCCAGGCGGTGGGGGGCATAGGCCCGGTCCCCGTCCTCTTCGGTCCCCAGCTTCGCGCTCGCCGCCGCCTCGTTGGCCGCCACGACCGCCAGCTCGATGTCCCGCGCCATCACCCGCGCAAACTTGCGGTAATGCTTGGGCAGGTGGTCCTTCATCGTCAGCGCCGGCGCCTCGGCCGCGAACTGGCACGAGAACCCGCCCATGTCCAATGCCGCAGGCCGGCCGATGGCGCACTGGCCCGCCGTAAGCCCCTCCCAGAACGCCTCGGCCCCCACGCCAAACGCGCTGACGACCCCAAGGCCCGTGATGGCAACCGGTTCGGCCATGACCGCCAGTGTATTGCCCCGGGCGGCCGCAGCCCGCATGTGGGCCTTCAGCCCCGCCCCTGCCGATACCAACAGCCGTGCCCCGCAACGCCCACAGCCCGACGCCCCTTGCCCGGCTGGACACCGGCTGGCCGCTGCTGCTGGCCGGGCTTGCCCTGATCGCCGCCGTGGTGCTGATTCCGGCGTGGGAAGAGCTCGAGAGCGTCCGCTTCGAGCGCGACAAGCTGCTGGCCATGGACGCCCAGGGCCGCGAACGCATCCGCCGCCAGGCCCGCTACCTGGCCGCCCTGGAGCGCGGCGACGAGGCCCTGGTCCGCTCGCTGGCCCTCGAACAGATGCGGCTGGTCCCCGCCGGCCGAACCGCCGTGCTCGAGCCCCCGCCGCCGGCCCCGGTGGATATCTTCGAGCCCCTCGAGCCCGCCCCGGTGACGATCCAGGCCGTCCGCCCGACCGACTCGACGCTGGCCCGCCTCAGCCGCAGCGACCGCCTGCGCCCCTGGCTGATCGGGCTTGGGGCGTTGATGGTGCTGGTGGGGATCGTGTCGGGGGTGGGGCCGCAGGGGCGGCGGTAGGCACCGCCGCTACTGTCCGTCGTGGCAAGCACGTCGACTCATACCGCACGGCTCTCGCTGCATCGAAGTCGCCGCACGGGATTGACGCTGTGCTTGCTGTTTCTCGCGTTACTCCCGCTTTCCTACCTGTTCGGTGTCTTGCTAGAGCGTTATGGCAAGGCCTTGCCTCATGCCGGGTACACTTACAGTTACAGCTCGAACATAGCGGCGCAGCGGAGTGAACCGCTTCTAGCCCAATGGCTCGTTGATCAGCCGGGCCTCAAGGTACGCACGCCTGAGTTCGTATATGTAGACCGACAGCCGTGGAGCATGGGGCGATCTCAGTCGGCTGGGCAAAACATGGAGTATCAGGCGCTTCAAACGCGCGGTGGCTTCCCGTTTTGGAGCGTACAGAACCAACTCTGGTGTTACCCTGGATCACCTTTGTTGCCTCGGGAAGTGGCAGTTTGGAACATGCCCTGGGCCGGTCGACCGCTTTGGTTTGGGTTGTTCGGCAACGCGGTGGTCTGTTTGATCGTCGTCATAGGGTGGAGCTATGTGTTCGCAGCTCGATTCAAGCAACGCATGAATCGCGGCCAGTGCGCACACTGCAAGTATCAATGCGATGATCTGCAAACCTGTCCAGAGTGCGGGCGAGAACCCTATCTGCGTCATGCGCATTCCCTCTGGCGAATCTACAAGCCATCGGTTCAGGTTTGATTCCTACCCTCCCCCGTGCCCCTCACCTTCCACCCCCGACACCGCCTCACCCACGCGCGCGAGTTCCAGGCGGTCTACGCCGCCCGGTGCCGCAAGAGCGCGGGGCCGTTGACGGTGTTCGCCATGCCCACCGCACGCCCCGAGCCGCGGCTGGGGCTCAGCGTGGGCAAGAAGGTCGGCAAGGCCCACGTCCGCGTGGCCGCCAAGCGGGCCATCCGCGAGGCCTTCCGCCACGTGCAGCACGACCTCCCGGCGTGGGAAGCGGGTGAGGGCGATGAAGCCCGATCCGGCCGCTACGACTACGTCGTCCAGGTCCGCCCCCACGAGCCGCTGCCCGCCGCCGAGGTCCAGCGATTGCTGCTGCACCTGGCCCGCGAGTGCCACGGCGTGTGGGCCAAGCGCATCGCCAAGGGCGAGTTCCCATGACCGCCCGGCATCGCCACCATCACCACGACCACGCCCCGCCCGACCACGACGGCCCGCGCCCGTGGCTCGAGACGCCGCTGCGTCGGCTCGCCATCGCCCCCTTCACCGGGCCGATTCGCCTCTACCGCCTGACGCTCAGCCCCATCTTCGGCCGCCAGTGCCGCTTCCAGCCCACGTGCAGCCGCTACGGGCTGGAGGCCTACCACACCCACGGCCCCATCAAGGGCACGCGGCTGACGGTGTGGCGGCTGCTGCGGTGCCAGCCCTTCGCCAAGGGCGGGTACGACCCCGTGCCGCCGGCCGAGACCCGCCGCGTGTCCAACCGTTCTCGGGCGAAGGCTTCTAGTCAGGGCTAACATATCCCAGCGCCGGCCCCTGCCCGCCGGCGGCCGCCCGTTTGTGCCCACCGGAGCCCGATTTTGCCCAGGTTGCCTGCGGCAGCCCGCCGCGCCCAGCTTCTGGAAACCGCCGCCGAGCTCTTCGCCGAGCACGGCTACGCGCGGGCGACCACCAGCCAGCTCGCCAAGGCCGCCGGCGTCACCGAGCCCATTATCTATCGCCACTTCGGCTCCAAGCGCGACCTGTTCATCGCCCTGGTCCGCCGCACGAGCGAGGAGACCATCGCCTTCTGGGAGCAGCAGCTCGCCAAGGCCTCGACCCCCGCCGAGCGGCTCTCGACGCTGGTGGACGGCAATCCCATGGTGCACCCCAGGTTCCATAACGCCTACCGCGTGATCCTCCAGGCCATCACCGAGGTGGGCGACGAGGGCATCGCCCAGGCCCTGCGCGAGCACATGGCCACGGTCCACGCCTTCCTGGCCAAGGAGATCGAGAGCGGCCAGGACGCCCACAAGGTGACCGCCCGCTACAGCCCCGACCTGATCGCCTGGCTGCTGATCGACGTGGGGCTGGGCTTCGGTGTGCTCACCGCCTGGGGCGTTCAGGGCCACGGCCGCGACGCCGACGGCCACCACGTCAGCGACGCCATCAGGCGGATGCTGCTGGGCAAGCCCAAGCCCAACACCGATCGCGATCCGGACGCCCGCTAGCGGTTCTATGCTCAGGCGGATGCCCGACCTGAAGATCGCCAACCCGCAAGCCGATGCCCAGCCCAGGAAGCTGACGCCCGCGATGCGCCAGTTCCACGAGTTCAAGGACCGCTTCCCCGGCTGCGTCCTGCTCTTTCGCATGGGCGACTTCTACGAGCTCTTTTACGAGGACGCTGTCGAAGTCTCCAAGGCCATCGGCCTGACCCTCACCGAGCGCAGCCCGGGCCAGCCCATGGCCGGCGTGCCGCACCATCAATTGGACAACTACCTCCGCAAGCTCATCGACAAGGGCTTTCGCGTCGCCATCGCCGACCAGGTGCAGGACCCCAAGGAGGCCAAGGGCGTCGTCGAGCGGGCCGTCACCCGCGTGCTCACGCCCGGCACGCTGGTCGATGACGACCTGCTCGAAGCGCGGGCTAGTGGTCGTGTTGGGGGCGGCACGCTGGCGGCGGCCTACCTCGACCGCGAGGGCGTCTCGATCGCCGCATTGGATGTTTCCACCGGCGCCTTCACGCTCGACTCGGCTGCGCTGCCCAACCTGCTGGACTGCCTCTCGCGCTTCGCCGTCGCCGAGCTCTTGCTGCCCGACGACTGCCCGGCGGGGCTCAAGAGCCGCATCGAGATCGAGGCCGGCCGCGCGGGCTGCGCGATCACCATGCGCCCGGCGTGGCACTTCCGAAAGAGCGAATCGCGCGAGGCGGTGCTCAAGCACTTCGGCGTGAAGAGTGTCGAGGGCTTCGGCCTCGAAGACGGCGACGCGGCGCTCGTCGCCGCCGGCGCGGTCTTGCGATACGCGGGCGAGACGCAGACGCCCCACGAAGCGGCGGACAAGAACGGCCTGGCGCCCTCGCTGTCGTACATCCGCCCACCAAAACGCGCCGCGCCGGGTGACCGCCTCGTGCTGGACGCGACCAGCCTGCGCGCGCTGGAGATCGAACGCACCATCCGCCGCGGCGGTGTCGACGGCTCGCTGGTCGGCGAGGTCCTCAGCGGCGGCCAGTGCATGACCGCGCTGGGCCGGCGCCAAGTCGCCCACTGGCTGCGCGAGCCCTCGGCGAAGCTGCAAGAGATCGAGGGCCGCCACGCCGCCGTCGCCGCGCTGGTCGAGGACACGAAACAAGCCAGCGAGCTGTGCCGGGCGCTCGAGCCCATCCAGGACATCGCCCGCATCGCCGCGCGGCTCGCGCTGGGTCGCGCCGCGCCGCGGGACCTGGTTGGCCTGGGCCAGTCGCTCGCTTCGCTTCCGGCGGTGCACGCCGCCTGCGCCAACACGCCAGCGCTCGCGCAGCGCTCAAAGGCCCTGCACGACACGCTCGACGCGCTCGCGCCGCTTGCCGAGGCCATTACCTCCGCCTGCGTCGATCGCCCGCCCGCGCGGCTGACCGACGGCGGGCTCGTGCGCGATGGCGTCGATGGGCAGCTCGACGAGGCCCGCAGCCTCCAGCACGACGCGGGCCAATGGCTGGCCGACTTCCAGCAGCGCCAGGCGACCGAGCTCAACATCCCCGCCATCCGCGTGGGATACAACAAGGTCTTTGGTTATTACATCGAGCTGAGCGCCGCGCAGGCCAGGGAGCACGGCGACACGCTCATCAGCGCCGGCCTCAGCCGCAAGCAGACCTTGAAGAACGCCGAGCGCTACGTCAACGACGAGCTGCGCCGCTTCGAGCACCGCGTGCAGACCGCCGAGGCCAGGGCGCTCGAGCGCGAGAAGGCCATCTTCGAAGACTTATGCCTCAAGGCCCGCGACCGTCTCGACGCCATCGCGCGGGCGGCCGAGGCGATCGGGGCCCTGGACGCCCTCTCCTGCTTCGCCGCGCTGGCGCGCAAGCGGGGCTGGGTGCGGCCGCAGATGGTCCAGGAGCCGAACTTAGAGATCGACGCCGCCCGGCACCCCGTGCTCGAACGCACGCTCGCCGACCGTCTCGTTCCCAACGATGTTGCCTTGAACGAGTACGCGCGGCTGGCGATCATCACCGGCCCCAACATGGCCGGCAAGAGCACGTACATCCGCACCGCCGCGCTGCTGGTCGTCCTGGCACACGCGGGCAGCTTCGTGCCCGCCGAGCGAGCCAAGATCGGCCTGGCCGACCGCGTCTTCACCCGCGTGGGCGCCGACGACGCCCTGCACGATGGCCAGAGCACGTTCATGGTCGAGATGGCCGAGACGGCGGCGATCCTCAACAACGCCACCGAGCGGTCGGTGGTCGTGCTCGACGAGATCGGCCGCGGCACCAGCACCTTGGATGGCCTGAGCCTCGCCCGGGCGATCGCCGAGCGCCTCGCAGGTGATGCCAGGCACCCCGGCCCGCGCACCCTCTTCGCCACGCACTACCACGAGCTGACGACCTTAGAAGAAGAACGCGCGGGCCACGTCCGCAACCTGGCGGTGCGAGTCAGAGAAGTCGGCGACGAGGTGGTCTTCCTCCACCACGTCGAGCCCGGGCGCGCCGACCGCAGCTACGGCGTGCAGGTCGCGCGGCTCGCGGGGATTCCTCCCGAGGTCGTGCAACGTGCCGCCCAGGTGCTCGCCTCGCTGTCGGTCCGCGAGGACGGCGCGCCCGCGCCCGTCAAGCACAAGAACGAACCGCAGATGCCGCTGTTCGCCAAGAGCGAGCCCCACCCCGCCGTCGATCGCCTCACCGAAGTGAAGATCGAGCAGCTCACCCCGCTGGACGCCTTCGACCTGCTGCGCGAGCTGCACGGCATGGTCGAGAAGGAATGAGCACTACACCGGCAACAAAGGCCGTCATCTTCGACGTCGACGGCGTGCTCGTGCGAACCGACGCTTTGCATGAGAAGTCGTGGCGCACGCTCGCGCAGCAAGAGGGCCTGCCCTTCCCCGAAGGTCTGCCCGACCAGCTCCGCGGCGTCAGCCGCGAGCGGTCCTTAGAACTCGTGCTGGGCGACGCGCTGGGCCGTTACAGCGAAGAACAACGCGCCGCACTGATGGCATCCAAGAACGCGGCCTTCCTCGAAGAAGTCCACGCCATGACCCCCGCCGACACGCTGCCGGGCGTGCGCGAGCTGCTCGGGCAACTGCGCGAAGCGGGCGTGAAGCTCGCCGCCGCCTCGGCCAGCCGCAACGCGAGGCTGGTCCTCGACCGCGTGGAACTGACCAACGCCCTGGACGCCATCGTCGACGGCCACGACGCCCCCAGGCCCAAGCCCGACCCGCAGTGCTTCCTGCTGGCGGCCGAGAAGCTCGGTTGCGATCCCGCTCGGTGCGTGGTCGTCGAGGACGCCCCCGCCGGCGTGGAAGCCGCGGTCAACGCCGGGATGCGGGTGGTGGGGGTGGGGCCGGTGCAGCGCGATCCTCGCGTGGCGCTGGGGGCCGCGTCGCTGGCGAGCATCGCGCTCCAGGACGTGCTGGCGGTCTAAGTTCCGACGCGCTCCGCGTACGCTTGACCCATGAAGACCGCCGTCCCCCCGGCCACCCTCGCCATCCTCCTGGCCATCGCCGCCGGCCTGTGCTGGGGCATCGGCGAGGTCTTCACCCGCCAGGTGCTGCACAGCAGGGAGATCGGCCCCTTCGCCGCCGTGGTCGTGCGCACGCTGGTGGCCCTGCCGCTGATGGTCCTGGCCTACCTCGTGGCCGCCCACTCTGGATTGCTTTCAAGCGAAATCCCCGGCTGGAGGACCAACCTGTCGACGGCCAACTGGCTGCGGCTGCTGCTGGGCTCGGGCCTGCTGGCCGCCGCCCTGGCGATGATCTTCTTCTACGCCGCCCTGAGCCTGGGCCAGGTCTCGGTGGTCAAGCCCATCGCCTTCGCCGTCGCGCCGGTCACGGCGGTGTTCCTCGGGGCCCTCATGCTGGGCGAGCCGCTCACGCTCCGCAAGATCATCGCCATCGGCTTCATCGCCGTGGGCATCGTGCTGATGGCGGCACCGGGGAAGGCGAGGGGAGAGGCGACTGCGGCGGGGCCCAGCGGGCCGACACGCGAGGGCCGCTAGCAGCGTTCGATCACGTACTCGTACAGGTTCATCCCGTCGCCGTACAGGCCCTCCATGCTGAACGCCAGCGACACCGCCGCGAGGCCGCGGCCGGTCGACGACGAGGCGAGCAACGCCTGCGCCGTCGCGTTCGGATCGCGCTGCATGAAGCGGCCCAGCGCCGGGGCGTACACGCGGTTGCGGTTGTGATACAGCGAATGCGCATACGGCACCAGCCGCGTGCTCTCCGCGCCGCCGTAACCCGTGACGATGCCTACGTCGAGCCGGTCGAGGAACAGCCCCTTGTGCCCCAGGTGCGGCAACGCCATCGCGTGCAGGTGATCGGCGCTCAGCACCGCGCCGTAGGCGTCGTACGTCCACTGGCCAACGACACGGGCCTCGTCGTTCGGCCCGCCGAAGTCGCACAACGCGACCAGGTCGCCGTCGGCGTTATCTGCAATCGCCACGACCAGGCATGCGATCCAGATCAACAGCGACATTCGCATCGGACGAACCACTGAGAGATATTAAGGGTCACCCCAATCCAATCTCAACTTGAACCGCCCGACGAAATCAAGAGGTACCTTCGGACAGCACGAACGATGACATCAGCCGTGATCTCTCGAACTACTATCAAGGGGTCACAAGTGCAGTAGATATCTGAATCATCTAACGCACTTGATGGACCGCCCTGATCTAATGCGTGAAACAGCCACGACGCAGTCACAATGGTAAACACTCTGTACGTACCTCCCTTGCCCTCAAAAACGCGCAAAGCGACGTTGTTGGAAAGATCAAGCACGTCGGCATCGGCATCAAGGAGAATGCGCAGCGCAGGGTTGTCGGCAACAACCTCATCAATTCCCTGTTGCAGTTTCTCTGCCTCGGCGATACCCACTAGAGGGCTCCTCAGTCGTACCAGAATGTCACAATTCTACCGTCAGGCGCCCAAATGCCGCCTGGCTGGCCGTGAATCTTGATGCCTTCTCCTACCTCGGTCGACACTTTATGACCCCGATGCTTGTTCTTTGAAAAGAAATCAAGCGCGTCTTCCATGTACTGTTCTGGGCTCTTTCCATACTTTTTCGCGTGCTTGTTCCAATGATATTCAATCTTGCCAGGATTGGTGAAATTCCTGGTAATACTCTCGGGAATGTTCTTGAAATCAAAACAATTGTCCGTGTTATGCACCAGCACGCCGCTGGCACCGACGAAGTAGGTATGCACCCCCTCGACCTCGAAATTGTAGACCGCTTCCAGATCCGGTGTGAACTGGATCGACTCAATAGTCGCGCATCCTCCCGGTACTTCGACGGCGTCGCCCGCAGTCAAGTTCCCCGCCTCGACCCAACCGGCTTCCGGCACCCAGAACGGGTCCTCCTCGGTCGTCCGCAAAGTCTCCTGCGCACCCGACACCGTCGTGATCGTCACCGCGACGATCGGCGCCCCTTGACGAACAAAGGTCTGCACAACCCGGCGGAGCGAGAGTTCGCCCGTGGCTTCATCCTGAGCGTACACGAAGTCGTCGGTCGTGACCGTCTCGATCGGCACGACGCCACGGATCGTCCATACGACCGTGCCGCTCTCGAAGCAGCCGCAGCCCTTCCGCAGGAACTGCCCCGCCCGATCCGCCAGCCCGCCAGCGCCCCTTCCAAGCGCACTGCCAGCCTTGCCCGCATAATGCTTGGCCGACTTCCACGCCGAGGCGCCGATCTTGCCGATGAACTTGCCCAGCCCGCTCTTGGCGAACATGTGCGCCAGCTTGCCGCCCGGCACCACGCCCAGAGCAAGGCCCATGGCCAGCTGGGCATCGCTCGACTCGCCAAGCGCGTACAACGCCAGCTCGCCCAGGTTTCCCGCCACCGGGAACGGCAGGTAGCTCGCGATCGTCGCCGCGACGAGGGCGGCCGCCTTCGTGTTCTGCCCCAGCGAAGACAGCAGCGCCGCCCGGTTCCCCGCCGTCTCGGCCAGGTAGTCGTCGACCGCGTCGAACGGGTCCCACGACAGACCCATCGGGTCGCGACGCTGCCACGGGTTCGACCCGAGGTACTCGTACAGGTTCATGCCGTCGCCGTACATGTCCTCCATGCTGAAGGCCAGCGACACCGCGGCGAATCCGCGGCCGGTTGGGCCCTCCCCGAACCGCCCCCACCCCAAACCCGCCCGCCCCGACCCCACAACCCCCCGTCCCCACCCCAGAACCGGGTGCCTTGGCCCCAGAAATCCGTGCCTTCACCGCGAGGGCACGGATTCCCGGCCCGAAGGCCCCCGCCGCGGGCACGAAGGCGGGCGGATCGGGGCTGAGGAGCGCAGGTCTTGCGCCCGGCGCGGGCGTCCAGAGATCGCCGGCGGCTCGGGCTCAAGTGGGCCCCGCGTCGCGCCGATGACCTCTCGGGCCCAGGACGTCGCACGGCGGGCCCCTTCGCCCGCGAAGCGGAGCTTTTGAAAGGACACGACCATGGCCCGACGCGCCCCCAAGCCCGATGCCCAGTTCCTGCTCAAGGCCCGCCTGCACGTCGTGCGTTGGAAGGAAGCCGGCGACGCCAGCCTGGGCCTGAGCCCCGGCGATGCCCAGGCCCTGGCCGACCTGGTGGCCGAGGCCACCGCCGCCGCCGAGGAGTACCGCCGGCTCGAGGCCGCCGCCCGCGCGGCCAACCAGGCGCGGCGCCACGCCATGAAGCGGGCCCGGGCCAGCTACGGCGCCCTGGTCACCCGCATCGATGGCTTCGCGAAGTACACCCAGGACACGTCCGTCTGGGCCCGCGCCTACCTGGCCCCCCCGGCCCGGCCGGGCCCCAGGCCCACGCCCGCCGCCCCCCGCGCCAGCGAAGCGAGCCTGCGCACCGGCGGGTCGATCGAGGTGCGTTTCAAGGGCAAGGGAGAGGGCGTGCTCTACGAGATCCAGCGGCAGGTGGTGGGGCTCGATGGAAGGGAAGGCCCGTGGGCCACGGTGGCCCCGGGCGTGGGCAAGACCTGGGTCGACGAGTGCCCACCCTCTGGAGTGCTGGAAGTGCGCTACCGGGCCCGCGCGATGCGGCCGGGCCGCAAGGGGCCCTTCGGGCCGGCGAGCGTGAGCCGGTGGTCGCTGGCGGTGGGGGCGCGGTTCGGATGCGGCCAGGCGGAGGAAGTGGTGGAACTGGCGCCGGGGAAGGCGGCCTGAAGAGTCAAGAATTCACCACAGAGGCGCAGAGCAGAGGCGGGAGAGGTGTTCTGGCGGACCTCACTTCTTGCGCCACAGCCTGGTGATCCACATGTACATCCAGCGGTCATCCGCCGCGTAGCCGCTCTTGATCTGCACGTTGCCGCGGATCAGTCGGCACACGATGAAGAGGACCACCAGGGCGAGGGCGGATCCGAAGACGTTGAGTTCCATCGGCGGTATTCCAGCAGGAAAATCCTGCTTGTGGCCAGGGCGCGGCAGATACCGCGACTGGCCATTCCCACGCCTCATTCTTCTCTGTGCCTCTGCGACTCTGTGGTTCTCTTCTCTGCCCCTCCGTGCCTGCGTGCCTGCGTGCCTCCTTCTTACTTCCGCCCCTTGGCCTTGCCCATCATCTTCGCACGGATCGCCGCGGCCCGCTCCTCGGCGGTCTTGGGGCGGCGCGCGGGCTCTTCGGCGGGGGCTTCTTCGGCTTGTGCTTCGGCCTGCTCGGGTTCGCGAGCCTCGTGGGGGTCGGCCTCGCCCGATTCTTCCTTGAGCAATCGCTCGCGGGCGACCTCGTAGCACGTGGCCAGCAGGCCGACGAGCGGGAAGCTGGCGTCCTCGAAGGGGCTCTGGCCGAGGCGTCGCAGCATGGGCGTGGCGACTGCGGGCGGTTCTAAGGCAAGATCTAAGCTTTCCAGGTCGCCCTGGGCCTCCCAGAAGCGTTCGAGCGTGGCCGCCTCGTCGGGCAGGGCCGCGTCGCTGGCGCCCTCGACGCGCGGCTGGTAGATGGGCCTTGGGTTCGCCCCGCCCGCGCTGAGCAATCTTCGGTGGCTCATGCGCTCGGCCAGCTCGCCATCGGGCAGGCCGCGCAGGTGGAAGGCGACCTTGGGGTCGCCCGCGATGCGCTCGCTGAGCAGCATGACGACGCAGCACACGTGCTTGGACCAGCCGGATGGTTTTCCGTTGGCCTCGGCGAATCCGCCCGGCGTGTCCGGGCAGGTGCTGGTGATCTTCACCGCGTCGGGCGAAGCGGGCAGCAGGCTCAGGCCCAGGGGCTTGAAGACCTCCTCGACGTCCGCCGGCAGGCGCCCGCCGAGCACCTCGGCGGCGATGTGCGGGCTCTCGTTGAGCTGGTCGGCCACCGCGTCCCACTGCTCGGGCGTGAACGCGTCGACGTGGAGGTGGACGTCGTAGGCCCGCGTCCGCCGGCCCTGCACGCTGGCGCGCACCAGCCCGGGCTCGACCACCAGCGAGCGCGTCTGCCCCAGGCGGGCGTACTCCAGGCCCTCCTCGATGGCGCTCGGCCCGGCGCTGAGTTCGAGCAAGCGCATCAGCCGCTGCTCGGGCACGCTGGTGAGGTCCTCGCCCTCCTTGCGCTTCAGGCGCATGCCCCCCGACACGCGGCGGGGCTTGGTGGGCAGCGGCCGCGGGTGCGGGCGCAGGGGCGCGTTGGGCTTGGCCAGGCTGTCGCGCATGGCCCGCATCGCCTGCTCGGTGGTGTCGGGCTTGGGGTCGTTGGTGTTTTCAGACTTGTCAGCCACTGGCGAGGATCCTCGGGTCTGTCTGGGCCGGGTTATCACGCGGCCATCTTCGTCTTCCTGGTGCCCAATGCCCGATGCCCGATGCCTTCCTCACGCCACCTCTTCATCGCCCACGGCGTCGCCGCGCAGCGTCAGCAGGTCGCGGAGCTGGGAGGTATCCAGCTCGGTCAGCCAGCGCTCGCCCGCGCCCACGATCTGCTCGGCCAGCTCGGTCTTCTGCTCGATCATGGCGTCGATGCGTTCTTCCAGCGTGCCGCGCACGACGAACTTGTGCACCTGCACGCGCCGCGTCTGCCCGATTCGATAAGCCCGGTCCGTCGCCTGGTTCTCGACGGCGGGGTTCCACCAGCGGTCGAAGTGGAAGACGTGCGTGGCGGCGGTCAGGTTCAGGCCCACGCCGCCGGCCTTGAGGCTCAGGATCAGCAGCGGCGCGGTGCCGTCGGCCTTCTGGAAGGTGTTGATGAGCTGCTGGCGCTGCTTCTGCGTCGTGCCGCCGTGCAGGAAGAGCACCGGCCTTCCCAGCTCCTGTTGCAGCAGCGACACCAGCAGCCGCCCCATCTGGCGGAACTGGGTGAACAGCAACGCCTGGTCGCCCGAGGCGAGGACTTCCTGGAGCATCTCGACCAGGCGCACGCACTTGCCGCTGCGCGTGGCGTCTGGAGCCCCGGGTTGCCCGAAGTCGTGGTCCTTCAAGAGCTGCGCGGGATGGTTGCAGATCTGCTTGAGGCGGATCAGCGTGCTCAGGACCATGCCGCGGCGGTGCATGCCCTCGACGCGATCGATGTCGCGCAGCATCGTGTTTACGGTCGCCTCGTACAGCGCCGCCTGCTCGCTGGTCAGGTGGCAGTACTCGCGGCTCTCGACCTTCTCGGGCAGGTCGCCGGCCACGCCCTCGTCGGTCTTCAGGCGCCGCAGGATGAAGGGGCGCACCAATCGCCGCAGCTGCTCGCGCCGGCCCTTGTCGCTGTAGCGCTCGATGGGCACGCTGAAGCGGCGGCGGAAGTTGCCGATGGTCCCAAGATACCCGGGGTTGCAGAAGTCGATGATCGACCACAGCTCGCTCAGGCGGTTCTCCACCGGCGTGCCCGTGAGCGCCAGGCGGTGGTCGGCCTGGAGCTGGCGGACGCTCTGGGCCTGCTTGGCGGCGGGGTTCTTGATGTTCTGCGCCTCGTCGAGGATGATCCGTCGCCAGGGCATCTGGCCCAGCAGGTCCTGGTCGCGGTGGGCCAGCGCGTAGGTCGTCAGCACCACGTCGCTGTCGCCGGCCTTCTCGATGAAGGCCTCCTCCTGCAAGCGCTCGGCCCCGTGGTGCACCATGACCTTCAGGCTCGGGCAGAACTTGCGCGCCTCGTGCTCCCAGTTGCCCAGCACGCTCATGGGCACCACCGCCAGCGTCGGCGGCACCGGCGCCTGGGCGTAGGGCCCCTGCTTGTGCACGTACCGCTCGTGGGCCAAGAGCGCCAGCACCTGGATGGTCTTGCCCAGGCCCATGTCGTCGGCCAGGCACGCCCCGAAGCCGAAGCGCTCCAGGAAGCTCATCCACGACACGCCGCGGAGCTGGTACGGCCGAAGCTCGCCATTGAACGTCGGCGGGGGCTCGATCTCCGGCAGCGTCTGGCTCTCTTCGCTGGAGCCAAAGACCGCGCCCAGCCAGCCGCTGGTCTCGATGCCCACGATGGGCAGCGCCGCGCCGTCCTCGTCCATCGAGCCGTGGGCCATGCGGATGGCCTCCAGCACGGTCATCTCCCCGCCCGGATGCTCGCGGATGAACTTGGCCGCCGCCTTGACGTCCTCGGCGCGCACCTCGGCCCACTGCCCGCCCACGCGCACCAGCGGGGTCGAGCCGTCCTTGGCCAGCTTCTCGAACTCGGCCAGGGTGAGCTTGAGCCCGCCCAGGGAGATCTCCCACGAGTAACGCACGAGGGTTTGCAGGCCCAGCTGGCTCTTGTGCGCGTGCGGCGAGCCCTGCGGGCCCGCGTCCCCCCCCTCGCCCGCACCGGGCGCAATGCCCCAGCCCTCCGCGTCGCCCACGATCGATTCGAGCGGGTCGCTGTCCAGCCGCAGCGTCGCGCCCACGCGGATGCTGGGCGAATCCCACCATGGCGGCGCGACGACGGTGATGCCCTGCTCGCCCAGCACCGGCGCGGTGTCGCGCAGGAACTGGTAGGCCTGCTTGGTGGTCAGCTCGAGCTGCGTGGGCTCGCTCTGGCGCAGCGCCGCTTCGAGCTTGTCGAACAGGCGCGACGCGCGGCCGAGCTCGCTGAGCAGCAGTTGCTGCGGGTCGTCGAGCTGGCGGCCCTCGACCGTCACGCCCTGCCCGGTCAGGCTCCAGATCTCGTCGGCGTCGACCTCGACGTTCTCGGTGCCCACGGCCCGCAGGTGGAAGGTCAGCGCCCACTTCACGTCGCCCGGCGGCGGTTGCAGGTCGGGCAATTCGTCGGTGTTGACCGGCTCGTGCAGCTTCAGGCACAGGCGCCACAGCGCGCTCGCGCCGCGCTCTTCCAGCCGCGCCAGCCAGCGACGCACGCCGCGGGCCGCGTCGGTGCGCTCGGCCGGGGTGATGCCCGACTCGGCCTGGCCATCCAGCAGCCCGCTCAGCCAGGCCACGTGGGTGTCGTGCGCCTTGCCCTGCACGGCCTGGGCGAGTTCCTCGCGCGTCAGGGCCCGGCGCACCATCGCGTCCAGCGTGAGGGTCATGAAGTCGCTGAGCACCAGCCATGGGTCGTGCTCCAGGTCGTCCTCGCCCGCCGACGCGGCCAGGGGCATCGATGCCAGCAGCCGCGAGGTCGCCTGCGCCGTGTGCTCGTCGGCCAGCCAGGGCTGCCAGCAGCCCAGCAAGCGGCCGTCGGGGTGCTGGCGCAGGCTGGGCACGAACCGCTGCTGGATCACCAGTTGCCGGGCCATCGACATCGCGATCATGAAGAAGCGCATCGTCGGGCCGAGGTGGACCTGCAAGGCGCCGCCATCGTCGGCGGCCGGCAGGTCGAACCGCCCCGAGGTCGCCCCCGCGTCCAGCGCCTCGTTGGCTCGGTCGCCGATCGCGTCGAGCACGCGCGGCGCGTCGGCGGGGGAGAAGCTCAGCCCCGCCGCGTCCACGATCTCGAAGCTCGCGGCGTCTTGCGCATCGCTCGCACGCAGGCGCGAGCCCTGATCGACCACGCCCGAGGCCCGCGCCATGGCGGGGCTGGGGGCGCCGGCGCCCATCGGCAGGCGCAGCTTCACGTGGCCGGGCTCGCCGCGCGCGGCCAGTTCGTCGCCCAGGGCCTCGCGCAGGCGCGCCACCGTGGCCTCGCCGGCCAGCCAGTTGGAACCATCGCGCGACGGATCGACGGGCGCCGCCTCGGCCCAGAGCCAAAGCCGCCCGCCACACCACGTGGCGTGCAGGCACATCGGCCGGCGTCGAGCCGCCGTGCTCACCATGCCCGGCCCTCGCACATCGCCATCGCTCGGATCGGGGCAATAGGGGCGCAGGGACTCGAACCCTGGACCTGCGGATTAAAAGTCCGATGCTCTACCAACTGAGCTACACCCCCAAAACGGGTCGCAAGGCAACGATGAGTGTGCGTCCTGACCAAGAGGTCATTATTGAGACGCTCCTCGCCCAAGGCCACGTTCGTGGCGTTTTCCTGCGGATTTGCGCAGGGCTGTCAGGGCCAGCCGCACAACGGACAAACCGCCCGAGCCTTTCTACACTGCCGCCCATGCGCACTCGCCTGTTGTTCGGGCCCATCCTGATCGCCGTCCTGCTCGCCGGGATCTGGCTCGATCAAGCCATCGAGGGAACGCGGTGGCCGTTGGATAGCGCCCTGCTTGGCTTCGACGGCACCGCGCCGCCCGGCGTCGTTGTCTTGCCCGTCATGCTGCTCATCGGTGCGCTCGGCGGCCGCGAGCTGGCCATCATGCTCAAGGCCAAGGACGTGCATGCCTCCAGGCTCACCCTGGCGTTCGCCGCGGTGGTGGGGCTGCTGGCCTCCACGCCCCTGTTCGCCAATCTGGCCCGGGGGCCCCAGGGCACTGGCGACGGCGCCGCGGGCGTGGCGGCGGTCGCCGCCGCCATGGTGCTCGTGGGCATCGTCCACCATGCCCGCAGCCGAAAGAGCGAGGGCGCGATGCTGAGCATCGGGGCCGTCCTCTTCGCGTTTGCCTACCTCGGGCTGACCTTCGGCTTCCTCCTGCGCATCCGGCTGGAGCACAACGCCTGGGTCCTCGTTTGGGTGCTGGCCACCGTCAAGGCGTGTGACATCTTCGCCTATTTCACCGGCAAGGCCATCGGCAAACACAAGCTCATCCTCTGGCTCAGCCCCGGGAAGACCTGGGAGGGGCTCATCGGCGGCATGGTCGGTTCGGCCATCGTCGGGGGTGCGGGGCTGGGCCTGCTCACGAGCCTGACCGACTTCAACCCCGCCGGTTCGGCCGCGACGGCGGCGTTGGCCGGTGCCGTTGTCGGCGCGTGCATGGGCCTGGCTGGCCAGCTCGGCGACCTCATGGCCTCCATGATGAAGCGAGACGCCGGTATCAAGGATTCGTCCAGCTTGCTGCCCGGCTTCGGCGGCGTGCTCGACGTCGTTGATTCCCCCATCCTCGTCGCGCCGCTGGCATATTGGACGCTTGCGCTCTGGGCCTGACCGAACGCACGCAGAATTCTCAGCCGAATCAACCACAAACCGGCTGCCGTGCTCACGCGGCTCGACGCGCGACCATCCGGCCCGCTACACTCTTCATGAGTCGAATCAGGGAGTGCAGCCTACATGACCATGACCGAAACCGATCGGTTGCTCCAGGTTTTCAGGGTCGATAACAGCATCGACGGGTTGCAGGGCAGGCTGCGTGCCGCCGAAAGATTCCTGAGCGAGCAGGAACGCCAGCTCGCCGAGATCGAGAAGCAGAAGTCTGCCGCCCAGGGCGAACTCCGCCAGACCAAGGCCGCCGCCGCCAATGCCGAGGGAGAGAGCAAGCGGCTGGACGAACGCATCACCGACCTGCGCGAAAAGATGAACTCGGCCGCCTCCAACAAGGAGTACCAGGCCTACCTCGCCGAGATCGCCACCTTCAAGACCCAAAAGGAAGAGCAGGACTCGGTGGCCCTCGAGCTCATGGGCCGCATCGAGACGCTCACCCAGCAACTCGAAGACCTGACCAAGGCCCACGAAGAGCGCGAAGGCGTCCGGCGCGTGGCGCTCCAGCAGCGCGACGAGCGGCAGACCGAGATCGCCGACCGCCTCGAGGAGCTCAAGAAGGAACGCGAGGAGATTGTGGCCGACGTGCCCGAGCACACGCTCACGCACTACCTCCGCGTGCGCGGCCAGCTCGGCGACGAGGCCATGGCCCCAGTCGAGGTGGTCGACGTCAAGCGACACGAGTTCGTCTGCGGCATCAGCATGCTGGCCGTCCCCGTGGAGATCGTCAGCGCCCTGCTCAGCCACGGCCGCATCACCGTCGACCCGCAGTCCGGCGCGATCCTCTACCTGAGCGAAGAGGCACGCAAGGCGATGGAACCCGCCTCCAAGCGCTGAGCCAGGTACCAGACAACCATTGCCACGACGAGGCCCGGGCGCAAGCCCGGGCTTTTTCATGCCACGGCAGCGCAAACAAAAGGGGCGTCCGGCCAGACGCCCCATGTCCGCACGATTTGGGTTGAGCAGCCTAGTTCTGAGACGCCTGGGCCGCGCGATACTGCGTCAGCCAGCGCGGACGCGGCGCGGTATCCTCGACAGGGTCGATGTGCACCCGGCGGCCCTGGAAGACCACGCGGCCGGTGCTGACGCTAAAGAGCGTGTCGTCCTTGCCGCGCTGCACGCCAAAGCCCGGCAGGAACTTCGTGCCGCACTGGCGGACGAGGATGTTGCCCGGCTGGGCGAACTCACCGCCGTAGAGCTTGATGCCGCGGTACTGCGGGTTCGAGTCGCGGCCGTTCTTCGACGAGCCCTGGCCCTTCTTGTGTGCCATAGCGGGAATCTCCTGCAAACGCCCCGAAAAGACCGGGGCGGGGATGATAGCGGGGCTCTATCGCATGATCCAGCGAGACTCGGTCCGCTCCAGCGGCCGGCCGGGCAGCCCATCGATGTTTCCTGGGACGTCGTGGACGGCCATGAGGGTCTTGCGGAGCACCACGTCCCTGGGGTTGCCGCTCTCGCGGTCGATCACCTCGATGCGGGCCGTCTCGCCGCTGAAGCCGGCCATGTAGACCCGGGCCTCGTCGGCGGTGATGTCCTTGACCGGCCAGATGACCAGACCCTCCCGGGCGTAGGCCTCGCCGCGGCGCAGGACGCCGATCATGTTGACCTGGTCGTTCAGCAGCGGGTTGCCCAAGCGGCCCAGCAGCTCCCGCGTCACGCCCGCGGGCACGCCCTGGCCGGCGACGACATTCACCCCGGTCTCGGTGGCCAGCTCGAAGCTGGGGGCCAGCAGGATGTCCTCGTCGGTGTTGTTCGTGACCGTGTAGGTCATGAAGTAGTAGAGCATCGGACCCTGGTCGGCCGACTCAACCGAGGCGACCTGCAGCGGGCCCACGTCCAGGTCGAGCTGCCAGCGGATCGGGATCGGATTGGGCTCGGGCGGCAGGGCGGCACGGGCGGTCACGACGCCAAGAACGGCGAACGCGGCCACGCCGAGCAGGCAGGCCAGCAAGCGAGTGGGCAGCAGCGTCAACAGGGCCATCGAAGTCTCCCAATGGGGCCGTCGCGAGAACATGGCTGTGCGCCCCGGCCGCTGAAGCGGCAGGGCCCGACGCCGAGGTTACGGGCCGAGAGTCTATATTCGTTTCCCCTCCGGGGTCGGCCCGGGCGGACCGGTTTTTGCCGGTTCGAGGGATCCTTGCGGGCCAAGGGCCTCGAACATCTCCCGGATACGAGCATGGACGCGATCGGTTTCCATCCCCGGCCACTTCCGCCCGGCCTTCGGCTGGCGGCCGCCGAGCGCCTGGTGGAGGGCACCGGCCAGGGGGCGCGGCAGGCCGCTCGACGGATCGTCGAGTCGGGCCACAAGGACGGGGTGGCCTTCGATCACGTGATTGCGACCTATGAGCCCGGGATGGGCCGCGTCCGCGAGGTTGCCCTGGCGATCCCGTCGCCGGGCCGCAGCGCCCTGGTGTTCCTCAGCCGCCCCCAGCCGGGAATCGACCACCCCGCAGAGCGTGCAGCGTGCGTTGCGGCGCTGTGCGAGCACCTTGCCGCCCTGCCCATGGATCTGGAGATTGCCCAGTCGCTCCCCGGTGTGGGCGAGGCTTGGGCCGTGCGGGCCCTCAAGGACGCCGGCTGGCACACCGTGGGCGAACTGGCGTACATGCGCCGGCCCTTGCGGGCCGAGGAAGCCGCCAACGGTGGGCTGCTGCGATCCGCCCCGTCCGAGCCCGCGTTGCCCGATGGGGTCGAGCTGGAGCTCATCCGTGTGCCCGGGCCGGGACACCACGCCCCGCCCGCGCTCGTGGCCGCGCTGGATGACTCGTACGTGGACACCCTCGACTGCCCGGAGCTGTGCGGCCTGCGCCACACCGAGGACATCGTGGCGTCGCACGCGGCCATCGGCCGACCAGAGCTGGCCCTCTGGTCGCTCATCCGCCACGAGGGCCGCCCAGCGGGGGCTTTGCTGCTCTCCTGCCTCCCAGAGAACCGCTGCTACGAGCTGGTCTACATCGGGCTCGGGCCGTCGCTGCGCGGGATGGGTTTGGGTGAGGCGCTCATGCGGCGAGCGATCGGTGTGCTGGCCACGCGGGTGCGGCAGAGCCAGGCACGCTCGGGCTGGTCGATGACGTGCGCCGTCGACACCTCCAACACGCCGGCCGTGCGCCTGTACCAGCGCCTCGGTTTCAGCGCTTTCGATCGGCGTGTGGCTTGCGTGCGGAGCCTTCGTCCCCGCGCGGCTTCCGATTCCGTCGCGCCGTAGGGCCTTGCACGGCGACGGGTTGCGCGCCGGCCCACGGCGTTGTTCCACGCGTTGTCCACAGCGCGTGTTGATAACCTGCGAGGTTCCGGTGTATAAAGAAATCTTGAAGACACAAACCGGGAAGAGTGCGGCATTTATCGTCGGCATTCGGGCAAAACACCTGCAAATCCGGTAGCGTTCGTTCGCCGCGATGGGTATCTTTGAGTGGCGTCGATGGAATGGCGCCGCATCGGGGGCAAGCGACCACAGCACACGGGCTCAAAGCCGAAACCGAATCGCCTTCTCCGCCCGATTCGCCAGGGTGGGGCGACTTCGCCCAGGCAACCACGAGCGTCAAGCCCGAGTGCATGACCGCGCGAGGATCGCGAGGGTCGTCGGCCGAACGGTGCGCGTAGAAGGGACTCTTGGACGACGAACCGGCCCGTTCCGTTTCTGGATGGGTCAGCGGTATTCGTTTGGCCCAGGGTACGGCCAGAAGGGCTCGCTATGGCGGCACCACAACGCGAACGCGCCGGCAACGATCAAGCGGTTCAGCAGCGCAGCACCGAACAAACGATCGAGAACGCCACCGAACACAAACAGGAGAGCGCAGCGGCCCAGTTCCGCCCCAGCTTGGCGGGCGCCGGCCGGGTGCCCACACGCCTGCCCGGCCGCGATGCCGACGGCGAGCGTGTGCGCACCCGCTACGTGCATCCCGGGCGTCACGCAGCGTCCCAGCCCGAGGCGCAGGTCGATGGCCGGGCGGCCAGCACAGCCGCCCAGCCCGAAGGCCAGGCGCCCGCCGCCGAGTTGGAGGACGTGCTGGCCGAGAAGATCGGGCGGCACGCCTTCGAGCGGTACTTCCGCGGGCAGGCCAAGCTCGAGCGTCGTGGCGAGGGCCTGCTGGTGGTCGTGGCGTCGCGCTTCCTGGTCGCGATCCTCGAAAACCGCTTCCGCATGGCGCTGGTGGAACTGGCCGGTGGTGGCCCTGTGGACTTCATCGATCGGCCGGCCGACTTCCCGAAGGTCAAGGCCAAGGCCGTCAAGATCGAGCGGGCCAAGCCGCAGGAGCGGGCGCCAAGGCCGCACGCGCCGCAGCGCGATCGCGCGGTTCGCCTGGACGATTTCGTCATCGGCCCGAGCAACGAGCTGGCATTCATGGCCGCTCGCACGCTGAGCGATCCGTCGACCCCGCCCTCCTCGGGCACGCTCCTGGTGCTGCACGGCGGGTGCGGCCTGGGCAAGACCCACCTGCTGCGCGGCATGGCGGCCCAGTACAACGAGCAGCGGGGCTCCCAGGGCAAGGCCCGGTACGTCACGGCCGAGCAGTTTACCAATGGCTTCCTGTCGGCTCTGCGTTCGGGCCAGACCGAACGCTTCCGCGAGCAGTACCGCGGTGTCGAGCTGCTGTGCCTGGACGACGTGCACTTCCTGGCCACCAAGGAGGCCACCAAGGCCGAACTGCTGCACACGCTCGACCAGATCCTGCAAGCCGGTTGCCGATTGGCGCTGGCCAGCGATGAGCACCCGCGGCAGGTGGAGGGCCTGGGCAAGCAGTTGATCAGCCGGCTCCTGTCCGGGCTCACCATCGAGCTGGCGCCGCCCGATCCGGCCCTGCGGGAGGCCATGGTGCGGCGTCTGGCGACGCGGCGAGGCCTGATCATGGACGATTCAGTCGTAGCCGCGATCGCCCGGTCGGCGGGCGAGGCCGGCGACGACAGCGAGTCGGTCGGCTCCTTCCGCGACATCGAGGGTGCCATGGCCCGCGTCGACGCGTTCCACAACCTCATGAGCCGGGTGGGCGGACAGGCCGAGGGCGGGCAGGTGACGCTGGCCACCGTGCAGCAGGCGCTCGGACGCCGGGCCTCCGCCCCGCAGCTCGGGCCGATGCGTGTCGAGTCGGTCATCGAGGGCGTGTGCCGGTACCTGGGCGTGGGGCATACCGAGTTTGCCGGGCGTGGGCGGCACCGGCGGGTCGTGCTCGCGCGGGCGCTGGTGGCGCTCATCTCGCGTCAGCTCACGACGTCGAGCTACCCCGAGATCGCTTCGGCCATGGGACGGCCCAACCACTCCTCGATCATCACCGCGGTTCGACGGATCGAGCGTCAGATCGCCGATGAGGAGAAGGTGGCCGTGGGCTGCGAGGCCGACGGACTGACGGTGGGCGAACTGGCAGCCCACCTGACCCAGCGGTTGCGGGCACGGTCGCGATAGACTGCCGCGGCCGGGCCACCACCGACGTGTCCGATGGCCGAAGGAGCTGCCGTGCCACCCACGAATGAATCGAGCGCGTCGCGTTTTGGCGGGCAGGCGAGCCCGGAGATCAGCCTGAGCGGCCCGGACATCACCGAGCTGGAGGTCGAGGCGGTCGCGGCGGTGCTCCGTTCGGGTCGGCTGAGCATCGGGCCCGTGCAGGAAGCCTTCGAGGCCCTGGTGGCCGACGCGGCCGGGTGCGACCAGGGCGTCGCGGTCAACAGCGGCACCAGCGGCTTGCACTTGGCGCTGCTGGCCTTGGGCATCGGCCCGGGCGACGAGGTCATCACCACGCCCTTCAGCTTCGTGGCCAGCGCGAACGCCATCCTTTATGTCGGGGCGACGCCCAAGTTCGTGGATATCTGCCCACGCAGCCTGAACATGGACCCCGACAAGGTCGAGCAGGCCATCGGGCCACGGACCAAGGCCATCCTCGCGGTCGAGGCCCTGGGCAATCCCACCCACATGGACCGCTACGCGGCGATCGCCGCCAAGCACGAGATCCACCTCATCGAGGATTGCTGCGAGGCCCTGGGCACCACCTATAAGGGCCGGAAGTGCGGCAGCTTCGGCCGTGTGGGCGTGTTCGGGTTCTATCCCAACAAGCAGATCACCACGGGCGAGGGCGGGATGATCGTGACCGACGATCAGCACCTGGCCGAACTGTGCCGGAGCCTGCGCAACCAGGGCCGGCCGATGCCCAGCGAGCTGAACGACCAGGGCTCCAAGGCCCTCGGCCTCTGGCTGGCCCACGAACGCCTGGGGTACAACTTCCGCCTGAGCGAGATCGCCGCCGCCCTGGGCGTGGCGCAGATGCGTCGCCTGGACAAGATCATCGAGGCCCGGCGTCGCGTGGCCAGCGAGTACCTCGACCGCCTCATGGACATCCCCGGCATCATCCTGCCCACGATCGAGAGCGGGACGAGCATGAGCTGGTTCGTGTTCACGATCCGCCTGGAGCGCGGCTACACCGGCGAGGAGCGCGACCGGATCATCCAGGGCCTGCGCAACCACGACGTGGGCGCCGCCGCCTACTTCCCGTGCATCCACCTGATGCCCGAGTACGTCCGGCGGTTCGACTTCGAGCCTGGGGCTTTCCCGATCGCTGAGAGCGTGTCGGAGCGGACGATCGCGCTGCCCTTCCACAACCGCCTGACGCCGCGGGACGTCGACCTGGTGGCCCAGACGCTGAGCCTGATGCTCTCGCGCGAGAATCTGGCGCGGGGGTGAGGCGCTTTCCCTCGGGGGGCCATGGCGGCTATCATCTCGACCCGTCGGGCTGAGTCAGGCCGGCGGTTTGAGTTTGGATCGTGCCTGAGGATTGAACAGATGCCCTACGAATGCCACTTTACCGGACGCAAGACCCGTTTTGGCAAGTCCAAGGCCTACGGCGGCGCGAAGATCTCCAAGGGCGGCTTCGGCCTGAAGACCACCGGCATCACCCGCCGGAGCTTCCGCCCCAACCTCCAGAAGGTGCATGCCGTCATCGATGGCAAGCCCACCCGCGTGCTGGCGTCGACCCGGGCCATCAAGAGCGGCCTGGTGGTCAAGCCCCTGAAGCGCAAGTATGGCTACACCCGCCAGCAAAAGGAGCAGGCCGGCGACTGAGCCGGTTCGCCCCGCCGCGGGCCATTGCTCCGGCGGCACGCGTCCGGCTTGCCCGGGCCGCTGAACACACGCCACGCATACCCGTAGAATCGTCGAAAGGCCCGCGCATGACCGCAGGGCCTCTGGATGTGAGCGTGGTGCAAGCGTGAAGTGTGACCTCTGTGATGCCGAAGCGACCGTCCACGAGACGCAGATCGTCCATGGGCAGGTCCGCGTGCGCCGACTGTGCGAACGACACGCCGCCGAGAGCGGCCTGACCGCCATGGGCGCCGTTTCGACCCCGCCGGGCGGCGCCGCGATCGTCATGGGTGTCAGCCAGAAGGCCGCGGGCCTGCGATGCGATGCGTGCGGCCTGTCGTACGCGGCCTTTCGCCAGCACGGCTTGCTGGGGTGTCCGTCGTGCTATGAAGCGTTCGAGGACAAGCTGTCGCCGCTGATCGCTCGCGCGCACCAGGGCGGGACGCACCACATCGGCAAGACGCCTCGGCGGATGCTGGCCGCCGCACGCGAGGGCAACCCCGAGGCGATCGAGCGTGTGCTGGGCGATGCTCGCGAGCGGGCGGAACGATTGGCATTGCTGCGCAAGCAACTGGAAGAAGCCCTGGCCCAGGAGCAGTACGAGCGGGCCGCCGCCGTGCGAGACGAGCTGCGCCGCTTCGAGGCCGAGGAATCCGGCCAAGCCAGCGCAGCCGAGGGCGAGCGCGGCCAACAGGGCCCCAACGGCTCGGACGCAAGCGACGAGGGTGAGCGCTCATGAGCGGCGGGGCTGGCCAATCCGGCGGGATCGGGAGCGCCGCGGACTGGCGCGCGGTGGCCGGCAGGTCCGGCGACGTCGTGCTCTCGAGCCGGGTGCGGCTGGCGCGGAACGTCGTGGGCTTCCGTTTTCCGAATCGGGCCCCCGCAAGCGAGCGGACGGCGGTGGTCGTCAAGCTCAAGCCCATCGTGCTGGGTGCGCGGCTGAGCCCGCAGATGGAATGGGTCGATCTGACCGCCACGACATCGAACCACCGCATCGCGCTGGTCGAGGAGCGCGTGATCAGCCGCCAGCACGCGATGGGCAAGCCCGGTGAGCCCATGCACGGCCGCGCCGTCGCGATCGGCCTGCCCGATCGCCGGCTGTCGATCATGGTGAACGAAGAGGACCACCTTCGTCTCCAAGTGATCCGCGGCGGGTTCGATCTGTCGGGCGCGATGCAGGAGGTCGAGGCCGTCGACGACGCGATCGAGAAACGCGTGGACTACGCGTTCAGCCCGCGCTTTGGGTACCTGACCGCCTGCCCGACGAATGTCGGCACGGGTGTGCGCTTGAGCGTCATGCTGCACCTGCCGGCCCTCAAGATCACTCGTGAAATCGAGAAGGTCAAGCGGGCCGCCGACGATCTGGGGCTCACCGTGCGCGGCTCCTACGGCGAGGGCACCGAGGCCACGGGCGACTTCTACCAGATCAGCAACCAGACCACGATCGGCAAGAGCGAAGCCGTGCTGCTGCGCGAGCTCGAATCGGAGATCATCCCTTCGGTCGTCGCGTACGAGCGCACGGCGCGCGAGCGGCTGATGAAGGGCGGCAAGCGCGGCATGGAAGACCAGGCCTGGCGCGCCGTGGGGCTGCTGCTGCACGCCAGGCTGCTGAGCACCGAAGAGGCCACCGTGCTGCTCAGCCGCGTGCGGCTGGGCATCGCGCTGGGCCTCGTGCCCGGGCTCGATCTGCCGTTGATCAACCAGTTGCTCGTCGCCGCCCAGCCGGCGCACATCCAGATGGCCATCGGCCAGGAGCTGACCCAGGACCAGCGGCGCGAAGCCCGAGCGGCGCTGATCCGGGCGAAGCTCGGCGACGCGTTCGCCCCCAAGCGCGCAGCGCCCAGGTTGATCAGGCCCGGCTCCGGCGAGCAGATCGATCCGCCGGCCGGGCCGAGCAATCGTGCGAACCCGCGGCGTGATGGCGGCGAGAGCAGCGAGAACTAGGACCATGGCGTGGGGGCACGTGTCCAGGGCGTTGCGCGATGGCCTGCTTGGTGTGGAGCGGGCCATGCTCAGCGATCGCCTCGGACCCGTCGACGAATTGCTCGAGCGGGGTTTCGTTGCCGACGACGTTTCCAAGTATTGTCCCAGGTGCGGGCGCAGTGTGGGGCCGGGCGAGTTCGCCGACGGGGCCTGCTCGGCGTGCCGGAATCGGCGCCTGCCATGGGGCGGGTTCGTCCGCCTGGGCCAGTACGACGAGACGCTGCGCGAGGCGGTCCACGAGTTCAAGTTCAACCGCTGGCACGCGGTGGGCGAGCACCTCGGGCGGGCGCTGGGCGCGGCCGTCGCCGAGCGCCTGGTCGCGGTCGCCTCGGATGCGAACGAACTGCCCCAGGCCGTGCTGAGCCGATCGGTCGTGACGCCGGTGCCCATGAGTTTCTGGCGGAAGGCCGGGCGGGGCATCGATCACGCGACGTGCCTGGCTTCGGCGGTCTCGGCGGGGGCCGGGCTGCCGATGCGTCGGCTGCTGGCACGCAGGCATCGGCCGGCCCAGACGGGGCTCTCGGCCTCGGCCCGGCGTCGCAATCTCCGCGGCTCGATGCTCACCACGGCCGATCCTGCGGCGGTGGCGGGCGCCCGCGTGGTGGTGCTGGTCGATGACGTGATGACGACGGGCGCGACGCTGGAAGAGGCCTGCCGGGCCCTTGGGGCGTGGTGGAAGCGGCCCCGCGAGAGCGAACTGCCCGAGCCTGCGATCCTGGTGGCCTGCCTGGCGGTGAGCGAGGCCGGGCGGTCCAAGGGGGCCCGGGCGGCCCTGCCGATCGTGGAGGCTGTCGGTTCGGGGGTCGTTCCGGTCCAAAAAAAGTGAAGGATGTTGGGCCTGTAGGCTTGACGGAAGCCGGGGGTCTGGTATTATCTCAACCGCCTCTGGCCACGGCCGGACGGCGGAGAGCAGCGAAACGCGGATGCGAATCGCGGCTCACGCTCTTTGAAATCAAAGCGGTCGAGATGCCCTCGAGAGTGTGAGGCCTTGCCAGTGCGGATCATCACCCGCAAACCCCGACCAGGGGTCGGCAAGGCCGGTCAAACCGGTGGTCAGGATTTTCACAGGTCCTGGCCGTTGGCGCACTCTCGTGATGAATTTGAGTACGCCAACGAATCCCGCCGCCTTTGCCGGCGGCGGGCTGCGAGTGTCCACGCAAGTGGGCATTCGCAGGAATGACCGGCCGTTGCGACGACTTTTGTGGTCGCAGCGGTTACAACGGATCATCTGAAATTGTCGGCAGGCAGTCGAAAGGCTGTTTGTCGCTTCAATTGAAGAGTTTGATCCTGGCTCAGATTGAACGCTGGCGGCATGGCTAAAGCATGCAAGTCTGGGAGAACCTTCGGGGGACACCGGCGAAAGGGCGAGTAATGCGATCGAACGTACCCCAATGTGGGGGATAGCGTCGGGAAACTGGCGGTAATACCCCATGTGCTCTACGGAGGAAGTTGGGAGCGGCGATCGTCCTATCAGGTAGTTGGTGGGGTAATGGCCCACCAAGCCTAAGACGGGTAGCGGGTGTGAGAGCATGGCCCGCCGCATCGGGACTGAGACACTGCCCGGACTCCTACGGGAGGCTGCAGCGACGAATCTTCCGCAATGCGCGAAAGCGTGACGGAGCAATGCCGCGTGTGGGATGAAGGCGCTCTGCGTCGTAAACCACTGTCAGGCCCTAGAACCAACGATCAGGGCCAGAGGAAGGGCCGGCTAAACTCGTGCCAGCAGCCGCGGTAAGACGAGTGGCCCAAGCGTTAATCGGAATCACTGGGCTTAAAGCGTGCGCAGGCGGACCTTCAGGCATCCCGTGAAATGCCCCAGCTCAACTGGGGAATTGCGGGGTGAACCGTTGGTCTTGAGGCAGGTAGGGGGGTGCAGAACTGTCGGTGGAGCGGTGAAATGCGTAGATATCGACAGGAATGCCGAAGGCGAAGGCGGCACCCTGGGCCTGTCCTGACGCTCATGCACGAAAGCGTGGGGAGCAAACAGGATTAGATACCCTGGTAGTCCACGCCGTAAACGATGCACACTAGATCGGAGTAGGTCTGACCCTTTTCCGGTCGAAGCGAAAGCGTTAAGTGTGCCGCCTGGGGAGTACGGTCGCAAGGCTAAAACTCAAAGGAATTGACGGGGGCTCACACAAGCGGTGGAGCATGTTGCTTAATTCGAGGCAACGCGAAGAACCTTACCTGGGTTTGACATGCACGGATTAACTCTGTGAAAGCAGAGCCACGCCCGCAAGGGTGGAACGTGCACAGGTGCTGCATGGCTGTCGTCAGCTCGTGCTGTGAAGTGTCGGGTTAAGTCCCTTAACGAGCGCAACCCCTATCGTTAGTTACTAACGCGTTATGGCGAGGACTCTAACGAGACTGCCGGTGTCAAACCGGAGGAAGGTGGGGATGACGTCAAGTCCTCATGGCCCTTACGCCCAGGGATGCAAACGTGCTACAATGGCGCGTACAAAGCGATGCTAACTCGCGAGAGTATGCAAATCGCAAAAAGCG
>JAVJRZ010000015.1:0-7553 GCA_040219675.1 Phycisphaerales bacterium
GGGCAGGTCGATCGCCGCCGACCAGGCCTCGAAGGCTTCCTCGACGCGGGCGTTGACCGATGCGTCGGGCGTGAGCATCTGCAGCCGCGGCCCGGTGCCGATGGTGTCGTTGGCCAGCGTGAGGACGATGCCCTTGGCGTAGGAGTTGTTGGCCACCTCGTAGCGGGCGCGGTTGCGCAGGATGCGCCGCACCTCGGGGCTGACCGCCGCATTGGGCGAGAGCCCGTCGGCCGCGGCCCAGTGGCGGCGGTTGTCGGCGGTGGTCTGGGCCGAGTCGAACCGCGCCCGGACCATCCGTGCCCGCTGAGGCATGATCGGCGAGGCGGCCCGGACCGGATCGGCCTGGCGCGAGAGCGGGGCGAGCAGGCGCTTCAGCATCCGCCCTCCCGTCCGCCGGTGCCGCTTGCCCCCCCGGCCACGATCTTGAACAGTCGGATCCCCAGCCCGCGACGCCGCGTGGCCCGCTTGGACTCGAGGTAGCGGTCCGCCTCGATCTGGTCGCGGATCGCGTGCTGCTCGACCGACTGCCCGTCCACAGAGGCCTTGGCCGGCCCGGCGGCGTTGTCGGCGATCGCCTGTTCGAGATTGGGGGTGGGATCCAGCACGGCAACCTCGCGTGCCCCCGCACCTCGCGGGGGCCTCTCGGGTCACCTATGCCGTGTAATCCTCCCCTGCACGCCGAACGGGGGCGGACTAGGCCCGCAGAGGCCCCTGGGGATACCGGCACTTGAGTCTGTTTGCGGATACCATGTCCATTGGGCCGTGTTTCTACACACCATATCAAGTCTTCGGATCAAGAGACTTGATCCTGATTGCCGATACCAGTATCATTGGGCCAGGTTTCGGCAAAGGAATTCAAGTATGATGGACCCAGAGAGCTTCTTCGCACGCTATCCGGTCTTCACGGCCGACGAGTTTGCCGAGCATCACCGGCAGATGGGCTCGGGCCACAGCGCGACCAGGCAGTCCGTTCTGGCCCACCATGAGTCGCGAGGCCGCATCGTCCGGCTCAGACGCGGCCTCTACATGACCGTTCCACCGGGCAGCGATCCGGCGACGATTTCCGTCGATCCGTATCTGGTCGCCTCCCGCATGGCTCCCGACGCGGTGCTCGCATACCACACGGCCCTCGAACTCCATGGGTATGCCCACAGCGTCTTCGAGCAGTACCAGTACCTCACCAGGACCTCGAGCCGCCCGGCCAAAGTGCGGTCGTTCTCGTTCCAGCCGGTCCGCGTGCCCAAGGCGCTCGATCACGATCACCGGATGGGCGTCCGTGTCGTAGACCGGCTCGGTCTGGATGTTCGCGTGACCACCTTGGAACGAACCTGCGTCGACGTGCTCGACCGGCTCGATCTCTCTGGCGGATTGGAAGAGGTCTGGCGTTCGCTGGAGTCCGTGCCGTACTTCGACCTCGATGAGCTTGTCGAGTACGCGCTGCGGCTCGGCTCCGCCACCACCGTCGCCAAGGTCGGCTACTTCCTGGAAATGCACGCCAGCCGACTCGCCGTCCAGCCCGTGCACCTGGAAACGCTCCGCAGGCAGCGACCGAAGTCACCGCACTACATCGAGCGAGCCGCGACCAAGGCGAACCGCATGGTCAGCACATGGAACATCGTCGTGCCGCTGGAACTGGCCGAGCAGACGTGGAAGGAGGTCGGATGAATCTTTCACGAGAGCGCCTGCTCGCCGAGTCCGCCTCGCTGTCCTTCCGCCCGGAGATCCTGGAGAAAGTCGCGCGACTTCTATCACTGCTCGAAGCGATCCGCAAGCATCCGAACCTCAAGGAGCGTGTGGCGCTCAAGGGAGGCACAGCGCTGAATCTATTCCTGTTCGATGTGCCTCGGCTGTCGGTGGACATCGACCTGAACTACATCGGCTCGGCGGACCGGGGGGCCATGCTCGCCGAGCGGCCCGAGGTCGAGCGCGCGATCGAAGTAGTCAGCCAGGCCGAAGGGCTCGCGATCACCCGAGCGCCCGCGGACCACGCGGGCGGCAAGTGGCGGATGCGATACCAGAGCGTGCTGGGCGGGAACGGCAACATCGAGGTCGATCTCAACTTCATGTTCCGGATCCCGCTGTGGCCGGCGGGGCCCATGGACTCACGCCCGCTCGGCCACTTCTCCGCCCAGCGGGTACCGGTCCTCGACATCCACGAGATCGCCGCAGGGAAGTTCGCGGCCCTGTTCGCTCGGCATGCCAGCAGGGATCTGTTCGATGCCCACGCCTTGCTCGGGCGCAGTGATCTTGACGACACACGACTGCGTAGTGGGTTCGTCGCAATCGGTGCGATGAATCGGAAGGACTGGAGAACTGTCACGCTCGATGACATCGCTTTTGAACCGCAGGAACTGCAGGACCAATTGGTCCCGGTACTCCGCAATCAAACACGCGAGCAGGCCGGGGACTTTGAGGACTGGGCTCGGCGTCTTGTATCCGAGTGCCAACAGGGCCTGGAGCGATTGCTCCCCTTCCGGGACAACGAGCGGGAGTTCCTCGATCGGCTGCTCGATCACGGTGAAGCCCGCCCAGAGTTGATCACCGAAGATCCGGATCTCGCCGAACGCATCGCCGGGCATCCGTTGATCGCGTGGAAAGCCCGGAATGTCCGGCAGCACCGCGGTGAGAAGCCATGACCCGGTGCGGCGAACCCATCTGCGATGGATCAAATCCACCATACTTGTTACCAACTGTGGTGGTTTTGATCCGCACTGTGCCTGGCATTCAGTCCATTCGCCACTATGGGGAGGCGTTGCCAGAATCGCTGTGTAATAGTGTTGACGTTTACGCTTACCGATCGATGTTTTTACACATGTGCTCATGACCTCCGGCGTCGAGCGAGTACCGATCTAGGCGAGGGGCTGGGGGAGCGTACGAGGCGTGAGTGTTTGCCAGTCCTCAGCAGTGGCCACGGCGAAGCCCGTGGCCGGCAACCGCTAAAAGATCGCTTGGTTCTGCGCCTCACCCACGGTGTTGGCGAAGCGTTGAGAGCTTCAAGCGAGGCCTTGCCGCGACCTTGTGATCCGTCCCGAACAGCACCGCCCCCTGTATCGAGGCCGCCACCGCCGCCCCGACCAGGCAGTCCAGCCAGTGGTTGTCGAGGCCCGCGACCCGCAGCTTCCACTCGTCGACCGTCCGGCCGCGGCCCTCGGTCTTCACCCGGTACTCGCTGGTCAGGTGGTCGCCCAGCAGGCGGTGCCGTGAGGCCTCGCGGCCGAAGAGCGACAGGCAGCCCGGGTCGCCCATGGGCACGCCCAGCCGCGCGTGCGTGAAGCTCTTCCAGTAGTTCGTGTCGTAGACCACATGCCGCACGGCCCGCTTGCCGGTCACCAGCGGCACGCGCCAGTTGAGCCCGACCCGCTCGCCGCGTTTGCGCTTGTAGTCGCTGAAGGGGATGCTGCTCGCGCCCACGTACCGGCCGTGGCTGGGCATCACGATCCCGGCGTGGGGGGACTGGCGGCAGAACTGGTACACCACGTCCGACAACTGGCCCCAGTTCGCGTCGATCAGGCAGCGCTCGATGCGCAGGTCGGTCCCGTCGTCGCGCCGCCAGGCTTTGCCGAGCAGTTCGCCGGTCAGGGCCTCGAGCCCCGCGTAGATCGCACCCTCCTGGCCCGCCCTCGGGAACTCGGTCAGCAGCGTCCGCCGGGCGTCGCGCAGCGAGAAGTACTGCTGCTTTGGGTCCGGCCACGCGCCGTAGTCGAGCACGTAGCCGCTGAAGTCGTCTTCCCAGCCCGCGACGAGCCAGAACAGCAGCTTGCCCTGCACGTCGATGAACGCCGTCGCCCGCGTGCAGCCGATGGGCACAACACCCCGCGGCATGCCGTTGGTCTTCGCCGCGATCTGCTCGGGCGTGAGCAGGTCGTCGTCGGCCGCGACCTCGGGCAGCGGCTCGTTCTGGTACTCGGCCCAGAACGCAGCCTCGTCCTGGAGCTTGAGGTTCATCGCGTGCTGGACAGCGCTCAACTCGTCGTGGTTGAACCGCGCCGGCCAGGCGATCGATGCACCCGCGTCCATCTTCTTGCGGTTCCGCTTGTAGAACGCCGTCGCTTGCGAGAGACCCCGGTCGGCCCGCAAGCCTTCGGCCCGGATCTCGGCGTATCTGGCCCACAGCGCCTCGTCGGTCGGGAAGGCGTAGACCATCTTCGTCCGCTCTCCCTGCCACTGGGGGTGCTTGTCGCGGTCGAGCAGCCGATCGGCCAGGTCGTCCGGGCGCACCACGGTCACCGTCATCAGCCCCGCGATCTTCTGGCCCGGCCCGGCGAGGCCAAGGATCGCACCGGCGAGCACGCGCTCCCGTGCTGCGCACTGGCTGGGGCTTCGGGCCGACTCGTCGGTCTGCGGGTCGTCGATGAGCACGAGCGACGGGCGGACGCTCTGGCCGTCCGGGCGCTTGCGTTTCATGCCCCGGATGCGTCCGGTGATCCCCGCAACGGCGATGATGGCCCCCGACGCGGCGGATCCTTCGATGGTGGGAAGGACGATCTCCTTGGCGGTCCATCCGATGTGCGTCGGCTCGCCCTTGTAGAGCTGCCCCGAAGCCCGCTGGTGGATGCCTTCCAGGCTTCGGATCGGGTAGCACGCCTCCGGGAAGTCGTCGGCGAGCAGGTCGTTGTTCTCCAGTTCGCTTTTGATGCTCTCCAGCATCGAGGCCGCGTGCTCTTCGTCCGAGCCGATCAGACACACGAACGGCCGGGCCCCGATCAGGATGGCCCAGAGGCAGGCTGTCTCGCAGAGCGTGGTCTTCCCGCTGCCCCGCGGCATGGCCATTGCGAACAGGCCGCCCTCGAGTACCGCCGTCTCCAGCTTCGTGATGACCTTGAGGTGATCGTCCGACCAAGGCAGGTGGAAGGTCTGCGGGAAGTAAGTGTCGCAGAACGCCTTGAACGACTCGATGCAGCGGCGCTTGCGCTCGGGGTTGCCGACCGGCGGAAGCTCGCCGATGTTCCGGCCCGAGAGCGAGAGGGCTTTGTTGCGCTCGCGGGCCCGCTCGCGCACGGCGTCGTAGCCCGAGAGTTCATCCGCCGCTGGCTCTGGCTTCGGCTCGTGCCGCGTCGAGACCAGCCAGGCGGTGTAGCGGAACAGATCGACCGTCTTGCCGTCGCCGATGCGGAAGCCCGCCCGCGTGCGGTGGCGGTGCAGCTGCCGCTCGTTGATCACCTCGCCCAGCGGGGTCGAGTTCAGAAGCCGGCACGTCTCCGACGGCTTGAGCGAGCGCGGGTCGATCCTCGGCTGGATAGGCTGGTTCGAATCACTCGCCACGCCCACCCCCAGCGCTCATCTGCTGCACAAGCCACGCGGCGTACTGCACGAGGTTGATGCTGCCGTCCGCGTTGATCGGCGCGCCGGCGTCGATGTCCGCCCGGAGCATGTCTTCGGTGACAGGGCTTCCACCCACGCGCGTGAGTACCCGGGCCGCGTCGGCCGGGGACATCGCGGCCGGGTTGAGGCGCTGCGGTCCGCCGTCGCTAGGCGCGTGTTCGGGAGTCATCGCGCACCTCCCGGACCTTGCCGCCGCATCGCCTCCCACATCGCCGCAGAATCTCGAAAACATCTGCAAATCCAGGTCGAACCGCCTTCCCTTCGGCCGCAGGTCATGGCTTCATGTGTCACACGCGGAGCGAGTGCCCGCGGCATAGACCACCCAAAGGAGACCACGCCATGACGACCACGAACGAGACCGCCAGCCAGGCCTACGCGAAGCGCCGCAGCGACATCGCCCGCCTGATCGATGTCCTGCAGATGGAGCTCGACGCCCACGCCAAGCGGGCCGCGCTCGCCGACAAGCACTGGGGCTACCCGGGCGACCTCGGCCGCATCCGCGAAGGGCTGATCGAGCTGGTGATGAGCATGAGCGGGATGGAGCGCGAGCGCATCGAGGACTTCCTGGCCGAGGCGGACGACGCCGACGCCAACTGAACGCACCGCACCCCGAAGGAGCAGACGACCATGAGCAAAGCACGCGACACCGCCATCAACCGCATCGCCCGGGAGGCGCTCGGCCTCGAAACCCTCGAGGCCCGCAACATGGACAACCTCGACTTCCACGAGCACGCAGTCTGGTCGGTCAAGGAAGCGCTCGAACGGGCGTACGAAGCGGGCCGCAAGGCAGCCCCGCCAACACGAACCACCTGCCCGGCGTGCAACCGGGACATCGAGATCCGACCCCTCTGAAGCCCGCTCGTCGCGGGCTTCGCTGTTTTTGGAACACGAAGGAGTACCGACATGACCAAGAAGACCACCACCAAGAAGACGACCACCAAGAAGGCCAGCAGCAAGACGGCTGCGAAGAAGACCCCGGCCAAGAAGACGCCCCGCATGTCCGCCAGCGCCGCCCGCGCCGAGGGCGCGGCCAAGACCAAGCGGGCCCGGCAGCCCAAGGCTGTGCCGCAGGACCATGAGGTGCCCAGCCCGAAGGAGATCGCCAACGACGCGAACCTGGAGGCGTACGCGAAGGGCAAGGCCCCCAAGCAGCCGCGATCGAAGAAGAGCGCCTCGGAACGCAAGCCGAGCGGGCTCGACCTCGCCGCGAAGGTCCTCGCCGAAGCGGGCGAGCCGCTGGCGGCCAAGGCGATCGCCGAGCGAGCGATCGCGGCGGGCTGGAAGACCAGCGGCAAGACGCCGCACGCTACGCTCTACGCCGCGATCATCCGCGAGATCTCCAAGAAGGGCGACGCGGCCCGCTTCAAGAAGACCGACCGAGGCCTCTTCGTCGCCGCCGAGCCTAAGGGGGGCCGCTGAATGTACCGGCCCGACCAAGAACCCCGTCCCGAGCGCAACGAGTCGTTGCGCGTCGACGCCGACGGCAGCCTGGTGCGCAGCGTCGTCCCCAGGGTCGGCTCGCCCTATGAGCACCGATGCACGATGTGGGCCCTCAAGCGTGTCTGCTGGCGCTTCGATGAGCATGGCGACGGCGACACCGTCGAGACGCTCGCCGCCGCGGCGCAGATCCCGGTCACCCAGGCTGCGACGGCGCTGGCGTTCCTGCTCGAGCGCGGCATCGTCACCACCGAGCGCCGGCGGAACTTCCCGGCGACGACCGATGTCCATCTCGACGGGATGACTGAATACCACGCCCTCCGAGAGAAGGGCCCGAGCGACTGACCGCATCGCGTCCCCCTTCCTCACGCCTCGGCCGTCGCCGGGGCTTTCTCTCGTTCGGCCTTCCGCCCCGTGAACTCCTCCCAGCGCTTCACGATCACGTCGCAGTAGAGCGGGTCGAGTTCCATGAGCAGAGCCTTGCGCTCGGTCTGCTCCGCGGCGATGAGTGTCGAGCCCGAGCCGCCGAAGATGTCGAGCACCCGCTCGCCGGGTCGCGACGAGTACTGCATCGCCCGCACCGCCAGCTCGACCGGCTTCTCGGTCAGGTGAACCATGCTCTGCGGGTTGACCTTCTTGACCTGCCAGACATCCGGCACGTTGTTCGGCCCCAGGAACACGTGGGCTTTGCCCTCGCGCCAGCCATAGAAGCACCATTCGTGGTCGCCCATGAAGTCCTTGCGGCTGATCACCGGGTGCATCTTGTGCCAGATGATCTGCTGGCTGAACTTCAG
>JAVJRZ010000016.1:0-3364 GCA_040219675.1 Phycisphaerales bacterium
TGTCAGATGGCGCGTTAGAAGCAGCCATTGATGGGCGCGTCAAAATCGACAGGTGAACGGATGTGAGTATTCGGTCATTGTTTCAAAAGCTGGTGATGATTCCAGAGCCGGGGGGCGCGTTTGGCCGGTTTTGGTTTGCAAGTCGTTGTTTCGGGGGTAGATGAGCCCTTTCGCCGTCGCCATCGTCTCGGCCGTCACCCGAAGTCGGGCCGAGCGTGGCAGAGGCGAGAAGGGCGGCCCTTTTGCTTGAGCTTTTGCGGAGGCTGTGCGCTCGTTTTATTTACCGTCCCGAGGGGCGCGTTTGGCGGGTTGTGACGAGGGTTCAGCTTGCTTGCTCCGCATACGATAACTGCGGCCGGTGATCTGAATCAGCTCGGCATCTTGCAGAAAGCGATCGAGAATGGCGGCGGCCGCTGGCACGTCGCCGATCAACTTGCCCCAGTCCTCTAGGGGCCGGTTACTGGTCATCATCGTGCTTCGCAGTTCGTGGCGACGCATGATGATCTCGAACAGAAACTCGCCGCTCTTCTTCGGCAACTGCTTCATGCCCATATCGTCGAGGATCAGCAGGTCGGGCTTGAGATACTTGGCCATCACGCGGTCGTGCCCCTCGAAGGCTTCATCGTGCAGGAAGTCACGCACGCAGTCGAAGATACTGCGGTAGTAGACCGTGTAGCCGGCGCGAATCATGTCGCGTCCGATGCTCTGCACGATGTGGCTCTTGCCCACCCCCGGCGGGCCGACCAGGATCGCGTCGCGACACTTTCGCACGAAGTCGCCGGCGGCCAGCTGGTAGATCTGCTTCTGCTTGATCGACGTGTTGAATTGCCAATCGAAATCATCGAGCGATTTCTGATCGCGAAAGGCGGCCGCCTTGGTGCGGCGGGCGATGAGCCGGTCGTGACGCACCGCGAGTTCGTCCTGCAGAATGAGTTCCAGGAACTCGGCATGGCTGAGCCGTGAAGCGGTTGCCTCTTGCAGGCGAACCTCCAGCGACTCGGCCAGCCCGCCCAGCCGCAGGCGTCGTAACGAATCTTGTAGATTAGCGTTCATGCTGACGTTCCTTACGAAAGGCCATTAACGAATCGAGCGAGTAATCGCTCAAGGGACGAATGACAGGATGCTCTTCCAAGAAGTCAAACTGTTGCTGCTGAGCTGCAGCACCACGCTTCAGCAGCTTGCGAATCGTCCGCAGCCGATGGGCACCGTAAGCCAGGGCCGTCTGGCAGGCCTGCTCCATCGCCTGGCTGTCATGTTTCCCGGCTAGTGCCTTGAGACCGACCAGAACGTGGACGGCCTCCACGCCTCGAACTTGTGTCGTGGCGTTGGCCCAAGCTTGCGTTTGTGGGCCAATGGTGGCGATCTGCCGTAGCAGGGCGTCGGTGCCCCGTTCGACGGCGGAGACCTTCTCTTTGGGGATATGTGCCGCGTCGGTGTGGAAGCGGCCCGGCTCGGTTACCGCGTGAACGTGAATCTGCCGCCAGTTACGGTCGAACAGCCGCACCAGGTGATTGTCCCAGCGAACCCAGAGGCGGCGACCGACGAACTCCGGAGGGGCTGAGTAGTACGCCTTGTTCACCTCCACATGGCCGTCACGGTTGACGGTCCGCCGGGCTTCGTGGAAACACGGAAAGCGATCGCGCGGTAAGGGCAACAATGCCTGGCGTTCGACCTCTTCGAACACCTTGCGGACCTGCTGCTTGGTGGTGCCGTGAATCCGCGTATCCGCGACGTTCGTTTCCCATTCCAGCAGATGGTCATTCTGATCGGCCAGACTCTTGAAGCGATGGCCTTTCAGGGCGTTGTTTTTGGCGTACTTGACGCCGTTTTCGATCTTGCCCTTGTGCCGGGGTGTGTACGGCTTGGTAGGCACGAAGGCCGTGCCGTAATGAACCGCGAACGATAGCAGCTTCGGATGCACCTCCGGGTCGTACCAATCGGCCCGCGCCACCGCGGCCTTCAAGTTGTCGATCACCAGTCGCTTGGGCACGCCGCCGAAATAGTGGAATGCGTTCTCCAACGCGGCAATGAAGTTGTCACTCGTCTGTCGCCAGACGACCTCGCTGTAGCCCTTGCGGGAGTGGCTGAGCACCACGCGAAACAGCCACGGCCGACGGACTTTCCCGTTGGCGTCGACCACCGGTACGCCCGTACCGAAATCGACTTGAGCTTCCTCGCCGGCCGCTGTCTCCATCCGACGAAACGGCAGTGGTCGTTGAGCGTCGAGCCTCGCTACGAATCGCCGCACGCTGTAGTAGCTACCGCTGAATCCGTGGTCCGACAGCAGGTCCTGAAAGATCCGCCGAGACGAGAGTCCCTGCTGGAGTTTCGTCTCGATGATCTCTCGAAACGGCTGGCAGCAACTGGGCGGACCTGGCTGATGCGGCTCGGCCTCGAGGGGCGGGGCACCACCCGCAGGGTGGTCCGGCGGGTTTTGAAGTTGCTGGACAAACTTGCCTACCGAACCTCGATCGACGCCCAGCAGCTTGGCGATCTTACGGTTCGAATGCCCCGACTGATGAAGTGTTTGAATCGCGTTGATCTTCGCCATCGAAAGTCGATTCGCCATGATGAGTACCTCCGGTACCCATCGTGCCTACGGCACAACAGCAAATCAGCTCCTCATGAATGGCCGATTTCAACGCGCCCCTAAATGGCTGGTATTACGCGCCCCCTGACAAAAATCGGCCTGCTGGACCTTGAAGGAACCGAGTTGGTCGTGCTCAGTGCCTGCGATACGGGGCTTGGAGACATCCGCACCGGTGAAGGTGTCGCCGGCCTGCGTCGTGCGTTTCTCTACGCCGGCGGCGAGACGCTCGTCACCAGCCTGTACAAGGTACCCGACGAAGCCACCCAGAAACTGATGGACGAGTTCTACACCGGACTGGCCGCAGGTAAGACAAAGCTTGAATCCTTACGCGGTGCCCAACGCGAAATCATCAGACAACGCCGCGAAGAGCACGGAGCCGCTCATCCCTTCTACTGGGCTAGTTTCATACTCGTAGGACAGCCGGAGTGAGATCGCAAGTGGCCTATTTCCTTTGAGTCAAGTCATTAGAGTTAAGGGCCTCATCAACCTACCGAACTGTCATAACATCTCAAGCCAGGGCGTGTATTGTTACCGTCTGCAAGGCAGTGCAGCCACCTTGATTAGACAGACCGATGCGAGATGAACTAAGGCCTTGCCTGTGGATGCTTGGGTGGGGTGGTAGTGGTTGTGTTTATTATTCCGACTTGCGCTTTTGGGTTTTTGGATCAGACTCGGTTACGTCCTCGTTGTTCGGGGAGTCCGTTTGCGGCGTAACAGAGGTTTGTGATGAATGCCATCGAGCGAATGATCCAGGAGATGCAGCGGCGCGAGTAT
>JAVJRZ010000017.1:0-75795 GCA_040219675.1 Phycisphaerales bacterium
CGGCCCCGCGTCGCTATGGGTCAGCTCTTGCTGGAGCACCCACCGCCCGTCCTCGAGCTCGTAGACGAACACGATGCCCTGGCCGCGATGTTCCCGCGTCATGAGGAACGCCCCGACGACGAGCCTGCCATCGTCGTAGTCCGCGCTAAACCCGTACCGCCCGAGTTCTTGCGGGTCCGGCGCGGTCAGCTTCTGGACGAACTCGAACGTGTTGTCGGGCTGGCGGCGGTAGGCGTAGACCGAGCCTGCGCGGTCGGCGATGCTCGAGTCCTCACGCGCGGTGAGGAACAGCCAGCCGTCGCCCAGCGTTGGGTTCTCGCCAAAGAAGGCCGTGTCGGGCAGGCCATCGGGGGCCGTCAGCGTCTCCTTGTACGCCCAGCCCTCGGTCGTCCGATCGTACACCGCAACCCTTGACTTCACGGCAAGCTCGGGTCGCAAGATAGCAACCATGCCATCAAATGCAAGGTGGCCACCCAGAAAATCGAACTCCTCGCGCGTCGAGCCCGGCGGCGGATGCAACCGTCCGGTCTCGACCCACTGCCCATCGATCAGGCGGTAGAGGAACGCGCCGCCGCGCACGTCGGTGTCGGCCCAAACGCGGCCCGATGCGGTGACCATGAGCTCATCGCCATGAACCGCGAGTTCACCGCCAAACTTCATGCCTTGCTGGATGTCAGCGGGCACGATGCTCTCGAGGTGGGTCAGCCCATCAGGAGAAGGTACGTAGACGTGGAACACGCCGCCCGAGCAACTAAACGGGTCACCCGGGCACCAGGTACGAGCGCTCTGGTCGCCGACAAACCAGTAGTCGCCATTGGTCGTCACGCGCTGCCCGAAGTTCGTGGGCGGCACGTCCGGCGGTGGAGGCAACCGCTGCGGCTCGCACTGCATCCCCAGAACAAGGGAGGTAGCAGACAACCAGACGGTAATGGCAAAAGTCATGCGTTCCATGTAGGTGTATAGCCCGGAGGGGCGGTCGGGTTGCACAGCTTCAATGCGGTCCGCCTGGCTCCACGGACAACAGTGATGAGAGTCCGTCGACCAACGTTGCCGCGACCACGGCCCCCTCGGCGCCCCACGTCCGAGAGTTCGCGGCCGCCCAAGCCCACCCGACCACGCTCCGATCACCAGCCAACCAACCGCCGCTCCGAACAAAGCCGAGACTTTTTTTCTGGTCCATGTTCGAGTTAGCACCCTTGGCGCTCGCGCCAGGAGGGGCAAGGTCCGGATCCACGGGCGCGGATTGCCAGGACTCGCGCGAGTATTGCCAATCCGCGCGCGAGGGCTGGCGGTTTTCGCGCGAGTTCCGCCGGCCCTCGCGCGAGGATTGCCAGTTCTCGCGCGAGTTCTGGCAGTCCGCGCGAGGAAGTTCCCAGCCGGCGCGCGAGACCTGGCGATCCGAGCTCGAGGCCTCCCGGGCCGCTCGAGAGATCCGCCAGCCCGCGCGATGGGATCGGAGATCCGCGCGAGGGAATCGCCGGCCCCGCCGCCGTTGGCCGCGCGGGCGCTCGCTAGCACCCCGCGTCAAACTCGTTCTGGAACGCCAGGAAGTCGAACAGCGTCAGCTCGCCGTCGCTGTCAAAGTCCGCCAGCGGGTCGCCGCCCACGAACAGGTTCTGGAACACCAGGAAGTCGAAGATCGTCAGCGAGCCGTCGCCGTCCAGATCGGCCCGGCAGCCGCCCACGACCGTCGCCGTCAGGCGGACGATCGCCTCGGGCCGGTCCGGGTCGTTGCTCACCACGCGCAGCTCCAGGTCCAACGCGCCCGCGGTCGTTGCGTTCAGCGTCACGGGCACGAACTCGGTCCCCCCGCCCGCGGGCACCACGAACTGCTCGAGGGGCGCCTCGAAGGGCGCGGGCGCAACCACTGCGAAGCGCAGCGGCTGGATGCCCAGGGCCGTCCACAGCGACGTGCTGCCCAGGTTGCCCACCGGCAGGTTGAGCACGACCTGGTCGCCGAGGTCGACCTCGCCGAAGTTCAGCGACGCCAGCGTGCCGATGCGCGCGGGCACCAGCAGGTCGAGGAACACCGGCAGGTGCCCCAGCGTGCCCCCGGGCGCATCCTTGAGCGCCTCGGCGATCGTCGGGCCGACCATCAGGTTGTTCGTCGCGATCGGGCCATCGAAGGTGCGCCCGTCGTTGCCCCAGGTGCGGTAGCTGTGGTTCGCATCGTCGAAGGTCGTGCGGCTGAAGGCCCGGCTCACGTCGCCCATGTACTCGACGCCGTCGCCGTCGAACAGGTCGTCGTTGATGAGGATCAGGTCGAAGCGGTCGTCCATCGCCGTCACGGGGTCCTGCGTGTGCAGGAAGCGGAACAGCGAGCTGTTGTTCCACGAGCCGGGGCTGGCGATGGGGTCGAACAGCCGGCCCTGGTCGTTCGCCTGGCTCTCGATGAGCTCCTGGTACGCGTCCTCGCTGCTGGTCTGCATGTTAAAGTCGCCCAGCAGCATGATGTGCGTGCCATCGGGCAGCCGCTGGGCGTCGTTGCGGATGGCCGCCGCCTCGGCGAGCCGGCGATCGCGATCGCTGCCCGAGGTCCCGGCCTTCATGTGCGTGCTGTAGAGCGTGAGCACCGGCGTGTCGTACCCGGCGATCGCCATGTCGTAGCGCATGGTGTTGCGCGGCGGCAGCGGCGGGCCGCCCCCGGCCACGGCGACGCGCACCTCACGCACCGACGCGCGCGACGTGCGGTACACGAGCGCGTGGTCGGTGTTGGGGCCATCGATGAACTCCGCCAGGGCCCAGTCCTGCCCGCCGCGCGGGTCGGCGTTGAGGATCGCCGGGAGCCGGCTGGCCGCGACCTCGCCGGTAACCTCCTGCAAGACCAGGATGTCCGGCCGCAGCGAGCGGCCCTCGAACTCGTCGAACAACGCCGTGCGGAGCGCCGCGTTGCGGCCGGCGTCGACGCCGTCGAAGTTGGTCAGGTTCCACGTCGCCACGCGGAGCTGGGCCAGCGCCGGCGCCGCTGCGAGCGACGCGAAGCAGGCGAGCATCGCGACGAATCGGGCGGGCGTGATCGGGCGGCGGGTGGTGGTCGGTACGTGCATGGGTTGCGGCTCGCTCATCGGCGAAGAGTGTACGAGGACCGCGCCGCTCGAACGCCCCAGATCGCGTCAACTCGGGCAAGAACCGGGCGTCCTCCGAGCGTCCTTGGTCCGGATAGCCTCTCCCAGGCAAACCACGCCCGCCCGGGAGGAATCCACGATGACCCCAACGCTCTGCCGTGTCCTCGCGACGTGCTGCATCCTCAAAGCATCGGCCGCTGCATTCGGCCAGGCTCCCCAAGCGCCGGGTCCCGAACGCGCCTGGCACCACGTCGAGCCCGATCGGGCGATGGAACTGCTAGGGAACCTGCCCACCCAGCGCGCCGGCTACCGCACGCCCGAGGACGTCGAAGGCCTGCAACGGACCGAGGAACTGGTCATCGAGATCATCGAGGGGCTGGGTTACGAGCCAAAGACCGAAGACGTGCCCCGGCCCGAGCGCATCGCGATGCTCACCCCGCCCGAGGCGCCCACGCCGCGCAACATCTGGGTCGACCTGCACGGCTCGGGCGAACGCGCGAGCGAGATGCTCATCATGATGACCCACATCGACTCGGTCGTGGGCAGCCCGGGCGCCGACGACAACGGCACCGGCGTGGTCGCGCTCTTCGAGATGGCCCGGCTGCTGCAAGACCGGCCCCGCGAGCGCACCGTGCGCTTGCTGTTCACCAACCTCGAAGAGGTCGGCCTGCACGGCGCGCGCCGGCACGCCAGTTCGCTGGAGCCACGCGTCGACGCCGGGCAGGTCTCGATCGTCGGCGCCGTCTCGGTGGAGATGATCGGCTACTACAGCGACGAGCCGGGCAGCCAGAGCTCGCCCCTGCCCGCGGGCATCACCAACGAGGCGCTCGACCGGGGCGACTTCCTGGCTCTCGTGGGCGTACGCCGGCACCAGCGCTTCACCCAGGACCTGACCCGGGCCATGCTCGAGAGCGAGCCGGACGCGAGGGTCGTGACGCTGGACATGTTCGTCGTGCCCCCGCCGGACATCATGCGGTCCGATCACGCCGAGTTCCTGATCCGCGGCTGGCCGGGGGCGATGCTGACCGACACCGCCAACTTCCGCAACCCCCACTACCACCAGGCGACCGATACGCCCGAGACGATCGACCGCGTGCGCTTCGCGCGAGCCATCTCGCAACTGGTCGGCGCCGTCGATCGCCTGGCCAACCCAAACACATGGAACGAAGGCGAGCAATCGCCGGGCACGAACGAGAACGAGAACGACGCCGCGACACGTTGAGCACCGCGGCGTCGAGTTCTCTTCTCTCCGCCGAAACTCTGTTGGGCAAGCGGGGCCCGGGATTGCTCCCGGCGCCCGGCGGACCTACTGACCTTGCCGGGCGACGTCTTCGATCATGGCATCGACCGCGGCGTTGAGCCGCTCGGGCGTGTCGTACCCGCCCCGGACGATCGCTTCGCGGACGCGGACGACGACCTCAGCACGGATATCGCCGTCTGCAGCGCGAGCCTTGGCCGCCGGGGAAAGCTCGACGCGATCGGGCTCCCGCCGCGGTGCGCTGGCATCTCTGCCGGGCTGCTTGCCGCCCTCAGCCGGTGCGCGTTTGATGGGCCTGGGCTCCAAGTCTCGCGAACCGAGACTCGAATTGATGTGGCCGATGTCTGACATGGGGCGTGTTCTCCGATCTGAACTTCGACGACTCGACACGGATCTCCCTTTCTCCATCCCCGTCCGGCCCGGCACGCAACAGCCGCCGCGTCACCGCGGGCGGTCTTCCTTGCCGCCAGAACCGTCCTTGCTCTCTCCAAAGGCCTTGCGGCCCGCGTTCCTGTCGCGGCCTTTCCCACCGGGGTACCGTGGCCGCGATGGAGGAACTATCGTCCGAGTCGTTGCGACCGCTACAAACTTCACCCGAAGCTGAACTATTGCCCAAAAACCGCCCTCAACGATCGTGAGGGCCGATTTCCAGCCGGAGGAACCCATGCCAGAGCAGCCCAGCGCGACTCGAGGCCGGAAAAAAAATCTTCGCAACGTCCGAGAAACGATCGGATTGTGTTTGGGCTTGGCGGCGGCCCCGATCCTGCCCCTGTTGCTGCTCCCCGCCATGGGCTGCGCCAGCGATCCTTCGGGCGGCTCACCCAGCCTCTCCGAAGACGGCCAAGCCCTATTCGGAAGCTCGGGGAGCACCGCCCGCGAAGCCGGCAAGTGGACCATCGTGCTGGCCGCGTTCCGCGGCGACGAGGCGGCCGAAGCGGCCCAGTTCGCCCTCAGCCGCGTGGTTGGCGAAGGCGGCCTGTCCGACGCGCGGATCGAGCAACGCGGCCAGGCGTACCTGCTCACGCTCGGTCGCTTCGATGGCCCGGAGGACCCCCGGGCGGCGGCGGAACTCCAGCGAGTCCGCAACACCACGATCCAGGGCGTCGAGCCCTTCCAGCAGGCCCTGCTGACACCGCCGGAACCGCCACGGGGCGGCACCCCGCAGTACGATCTGCGCAACGTCGATCAGTTCTTCGGGCCCGGGTACGCGTACACCTTGCAGATCGGCACCTACGGGCGCTCGGACGGGCGGCCCCCCAGCGAGGCGGACCGCGCCGACGCCCGCGAAGCCGCCGAGCAAGCCGTAGCGGTGCTCCGCGCCGAGGGCGAGCAGGCCTTTTACTACCACGGCCCCAACTTCAGCAACGTCACGGTCGGCCTGTTCCGCGAGAGCGACGTCGACCCACAGACCGGCATGCGGAGCGCGCCGCTCTACGACTTGCAGGCCAAGTTCCCCTACAACCTGCTCAACGGCGCCCAGCGGACCGTCCGCATCGAGGGCGGCGCCCGCCAGGCCCAGCGCAGCGTGCTCGTGCGCATCCCCTGATGGCCCGCCCGGCGCCCGGTCAGTTGCTGCCCACGAACTGGATCCACAGCGGCTCGATCTCGAAGCACCGCCAGGTGCCCTCCGGCCCCTGCGCCCAGTGCAGTTGCCACCACGAGTAGTGCGTGCGGCCGGCGCCCTCGACATCGACCGCGACGCGCAGGAGCGTGCGCCCCACGTTCGGGCCGTCCACCGTGGCCTGCCGATCGGGGATGGACCACGACAACACGCGGAATCGCCCGTTAAGCGTGCTCTCCACCCGGCCGAGGATGTCCTGCACGTCGTCGGTGGGCGGGACCACGCGGCGGATATCACCATCGGCGTTGAGGCGGGCGTCGTCCGTGAGCAAGCCGGCCAGGGCCCGCGTGTCGGCGCCGGCCGTGGCCGCGATCAGCGCTTCCGAACGTTGCAGCAGCGTCTCTCGCGTCGTGGTCACCATCGCCGCCGCCGCGTAGATCCCAGCGGCACACAGGGCCAGCACGAGCCCCACGGCCAGGCCCCGCCCGCGCTTGCCGCTGCGAGCAAAGGCGAACACGGCGATCCCCGCGAGCAGCCCCAGCACGACGACCGGCAGCAGCGGCTGCTCGAACAGGAAACGCTCGAGCAGCGGCGCTGGCGGCAGCGGGTCGATCGGCGGCGGCGAAAGAAAGTCGTTCATCGGGATTCCCAGGCAAGGACACGTTCCCAGACAGGCCGAAGATGGCTCCACCTCCAGCGTATTCCCCATAAGTGCCGATGCTACCGGGAGTATCGATGTGTTCTCGTTTTCCGGAGCCAAGACCATGAGCATTCCCGCCGATCCGCGGCTGCTGGAGCGCAACCTCAAGGCGCTGGCTCGCAGTTCGCCACAGGCCGCCAAGGCCATCGAGCACGCGCAGCCGCGGCCCGACGCTGCCTTCGAGCAGACGCCCGATGGACTGCCCACCGGCCGCATCACGATCGATGGCAAGCAGCTCACGCTGGCCTCGGCCCGCCATCCGCTGCGAGAGGCCGAACGCCTGGCCGAACAGGCCGATCCATCGTCGGCGGCACTATTTGCCGTCCTGGGCTTCGGCTTGGGCTACCACGTCGACGCGATCGTGCGCGCCGTCGCCGGGTCCGGGCTGGTCATGTGCTACGAGCCCGACGTGGGACTGCTCCGAGCCGTGCTCGAACGCGTCGATTGCACGGCCACGTTCGAGAGCGAGAAGTTCATCCTGGTCCACGAGGTCGGCAGCAGCGACGACATCTCCATCCGGCTGCGAGGCCTCGAGGGCGTGCTGGCGCTGGGGATGCGATTCGTCTCGCACCCACCCAGCAGCCGCCGATTGGGCGAGTCGGCCGATCGCTTCTGCAAGAAGCTCGTCGAGGTGGTGGCCGCGGCGAAGACCTCGATCGTGACCATGCTCGTGCAGACCGAGAAGACCATCGAGAACACACTGGCCAACGCGCGCGCGTACGCCACATTGCCGGGCGTGAACGACCTGGCCGGCGCGATCCAGGGCGTGCCCGGCATCGTGGTCAGCGCGGGCCCCAGCCTCGCGCAGAGCCTCCCGGCGCTCGCCGAGCCGGGCGTGCGCGACCGCGCGTGCATCATCGCGGCGCAGACGGTCCTCAAGCCCCTGCTGGAGCGCGGCATCCGGCCCCACTTCGTCACCGCCCTGGACCACCACACGATCAGCCGCAGGTTCTATGAGGGCCTTTCCGCCGAGATGGTCGAGGGCATCGCCCTGGTCGCCGAGCCCAAGGCCAACCCGGCGATCCTCGAGGCATGGCCCGGCCGCATCCGCCTTGCCGCCGACGAGGTGCTCGATCGCCTGCTGGGCGAGGCCAGGCGTCAACCGCTGCGCAGCGGATCGACCGTCGCGCACCTCTCGTACTTCCTGGCGCGCCACCTGGGGTGCGATCCGGTCGTGCTCGTGGGCCAGGATCTGGCCTACACCGATGGGCTGTACTACGGACCGGGCGCTTCGATCCACCGCGTGTGGGCTGCCGAACTCGGTGAGTTCCGCAGCCTGGAAATGATGGAGATCGAGCGCATCGGCCGCGCCCGCCGGATGCTCCGAAAGACGCTCGACCAGGAAGGCCAGCCCGTCCTGACCGACGAGCAGCTCCACAACTACCTCATGCAGTTCGAGCGCGAGTTCGCCGACGATGCCACCGCCGGGCTCACGGTGATCGATGCCGGCCGCGGGGCATCGAAAGCGCACACCGTGCTGATGTCGCTGGAAGAGGCGATCGCCACGCACGGGCGCACGTTCGAGCTGCCCGAGACGCCCCTGCCAACCGACGACGCGTCCCGCGTCGATGAGGCGTTTGCGGCAACGGCCCGGCAAGCCCGCGAACTGGGACGGCTCTCCAGGCAAACCGGAGACCTGGTTCGAGCGCTCGATCCCTTCGGTAACGTCGGCGTCATGAACGACCAGGTCCGCGAGATCCACGAGCTCCGCGACCAGGCCGAAGCGCTGGAGCCCGCGTACTGGCTGACCCAGCACCTCAACCAGACTGGCGGCCTGCGGCGCGCCAAGCGAGATCGACAGATCGCCATCGCCGCCGACGGCGCCAGCGATCGCGAGGTACAAGCCCAACGCATCGAACGCGACGCGGACAACCTCCGCTGGCTCGGCGATGCCGCGGATCGGCTGGCCGACCTGCTCGAGGACAACGCCCCGCAGGCGCCCGAGGCCGCAAACGCTGACCAGATCGAAGTCGATGCCGATGTCGATGCAAACGCCACGCTGCCCGCCTTGGTCTGGTTCGACACAGAGCGAGGAGGCCTGAATCGGCAGCGGGACCTGCTGCGACCCATCGCCGGCGAACAGACCGCGGCCGACCTCGTGCTGAAAACGCTGCTGCGTTGCCGGCGTGTCTCGCAGGTCGTGCTGATCACGACGGATCTCTCGGCCGCGAAGGCCGTGGCGGAGCGTTCGCTCGATCCGGCCCGAGTCCGCGTCGTTCCCGCCACGCCGGGGCAAGAGGCCCGCCGACGCGCCATCGGTGCGGCTCGCGCGCTGTGCCCGGCGAGCTTCCGCGGCGGGCTGGCATCGCTCACCGCCTTCGATGAGGTGTTCGATCCCGATGCCTCGCTCGCCGCAATCGACGACATGGCGGCCCCCGGGGTGCTGCTTGCCGGGGCCGATTGGGCGCTCATCGACGGCGACCTCGTAGATCGGGTAGCCGAGCGACTGCTGGTCAATCCCGAGTCTCGCCACATCGCCTTCGCCCAGGCGCCCGCCGGGCTGGCGCCGTGCGCCCTGGCCCGGCCTGCGATCTCCGAGATCGCCCTGAACCCCAAGGCGGGCGCGGTCGCCACCATCGGCGGCCTCCTGGGCTATGCCCCGCACGTGCCCCGGGCCGACCCCATCGCCCGCGACATCTGCGTCACGGTCGCACCAGAGCTGCGAGACCTCGGGCGTCGATTGGTGCCCGACAGCTCCGATCGGGTCGCGGCCTTCCGCGAGGCGCTCCACACGGTCGAACAAGGCGTCTCAGCCACGCCCATGCTCGCAGGCCTGGCCGCGCAGCAGCCCCAGCGTCCCACGCACCTTCGGGCCACGCTGGAAGAAGGCGAAGACGTCCATCTGCTCGACCGGCTGGTCGCGTTCGTGCGAGGCGCTCCAGACGCCGCGGCGACCCTCGACGTCGCACGTTGCGGCTTCTCGCCGTTCGCGCAGATGCTCTCAAGGCGCCTGGCCGATGCCGGTGCGGCATGCGTCCACGTCCGAACCCCGCTGGCGTGGGGCCAGGACGAGATCGATCGCTTGACCGACAGTGCCGCCGACATCATCAGCGTGGACGTGACCGACCCCAGCTTCCCGCCGCCGATCGAGTCGCTGCTGCGCGACTCGGATTCGGGCCTGCGCACGCCCTGGATCGTGCCGAGGCTCCGACGCAACGAGGCGATGCTGCCCACGCTCATGGAGCTCTACGACGACGCGCTCGTGCGGTACGGTGCGGCCGTGATCGACGCGGAAGAAAACGATGCGGGTGGCGACGACGCGGCCGATCGCCTCCGACCCCTCCCACTGCCGGACACCGCTCGCCTGCGTCTGGAGCGAGAAGAGCGCGAAACGGCGAACTCCGTGGCTTCCACCGCCGGCGTATCGGCGTAGCTGCCAGCGCAAGCAAGGATGCCAGATCAACTCAAGCGAAACGGAACCATGCGAGCGGAAGACTCTGCCATTGCCGTGATCCTCGCCCGGGCGGGCAGCCAGGGGCTTCCCGGAAAGAACCACGCCCCGATCGCCGGTCGGCCGTGCGTGTCCTGGACGATCGATCACACCCTCGCGGCCCAACGCGTGGGCAGGGCGGGCGTGTCAACCGATGACGACGCGGTGGCCGCCGTCGCGATCGAAGCCGGCATCGAGCACTGGCCGAGAGAGCCCAGCCTGGCAACGGCAACGGCGCGCGTGGATGACGCCGCCCGGGCCGCGCTTCGCCAGGCCGACGAGCGCACCGCAGTGGCCGAGGACGCCGCGGTGGTCCTGCTCTACGCCAACGTGCCGGTGCGGCCGACGGGCCTCATCGATCGAGCGGTCACACTCCTGATCGAGACCGGTTGCGACAGCGTCCAGAGCTACGCCTCCGTCGGCAAGTTCCACCCCGCGTGGACCTCTCGGGTCGACGATGGGGGACGCGTGCGCCCCTGGGAGGGCGAGCGCCTGTTCGGGGGCATCTACAGGCGGCAGGATCTGGAGCCGGCGTTCGTACCCGATGGCGGCGTGCTCGTGGTTCGCCGGGCGTGTCTCGACGCCACCCAAGGCAACCCCCACCCGCACGCGTTCCTGGGCGATGATCACAGGGGCATCACGACGGAGACGGGCGACGTCGTCGATATCGACAACGCCCTCGATCTGGCCGTTGCCGATCAGTTGCTACGCCAAGCTGCCGCTGGCCAGGCGGGCCTATAAACGACCCGATGCGTGTGCTCTGGATCTTCTCGTTGCCGCGAAGCGGTTCGTCCGTGACCGCCTACGCCGCCGCCCATGCGCTGGGCTGTCCGGTCGCCGACGAGCCCCTCGGCCCGTGGGACAGGACCGGGCCGCCGTACGACTATCCGGCGATCCAGGCCGAACTCGTGCAGGCCCACCTCGCCGGGCAATGCATGCTCGAAGACCCCAAGACCATCGCCCTGGCCGACCGCGTCCTGCGTGCGATCGCCGGCGGCAGCGACACGCTGGTCGTGAAGCATCCGCACCTGAGGCCGCCGCCCGACCAATTTTACAAGGCGTTCCCCGAGCACAAGGCCGCCTGGCTCGCGCGCAACCCGCTGCGACGGCTCAACAGCCTGTACGCGCGCGGCTGGACCGACGCGCTCCGGCCCAACTACGAGCTCGATCACTTCAAGGCCTTCGCCAGCAACTGGCAGGCCTCGCGCCATCCGCTCACCTTCGAACTCTTCCAGAACAAGCCGCGCGCGTTCTTCAAGCTGTTGTTCAAGGCGTGGGCGGTGAAGGCCAATCGGGCGATGATCGACGCGGCCGTCTCGTACGCTCGCGAACACTATCACGGGTCTTCAAAGGAACTGGAGACCCGCGAGCCGACCTCGGCGATGAGCGAGATCAGCCTCGCATTGCCCGAGTCGGCCGTCCGGATGTACCTGGCCGATCCCGAGATTGTTTCGATGATGAAGAAGTACCGCTGGCCGCGCAGGGCCGAAGCGTACCTCGAGCCATCGCAGTCCTGAGTCGAAGGTCAGCGCCGGATCGGCGCAGTCATCGCGACTCGATGAATCGCACGGGGATCGATGCCCACGGGCGCCAGGACGAGGCGTCGACCTCCCACCACAACACATGCTCGGGCGTGGCGGGCGCGGGCATGGCGCCGGCGGAGGGCATCGGCTGATCGGCCACCACGACGCGCACGGATGGCCCGAAACGCTCCAGCGCCTCCACCATCGACAGCAGCGCTTCGGGCGAGGCCGAGACCTCGGCCACGAACACCGTGGGCGTCTGGGCGAAGATGATCTCCAGGTGCCCCAGCGGGCCGCGATCGCCCGCGATCGCGGGGCCGTCGGCCGCTTCGATGCCGATCAAACGGGCCTTGTCGGGCGTGCTCAATGCGGCCACGAGATCGCCGCTGGGTTCGGCCAGGCTCCACGACCCGTCGACCGGCTGCGCCGCGACAGACAGCGCCGCCGTGCGAGCCACCTCAACCCGCTCGACACCTACCACGACGAGGAGACGGCCTTGCAGGGCGAACTCCAAGGCCTGATCGGCGGGCATGTCCAAGCGAGCCGCGAGCACGTCGGCGGCCGACGGCGCCAGCGTCCGCGGAGAGGGCTGCACGATCTCGGGAGCCTCGGCGATGCGCACCGGATCGGGCTCGAACGGACCGGGGCCGGGTTCAAGCACCGGCTCTTCGATCGAGTCGCCGCCGTCGTCGATCGCGACGGGCCCCAGTGGCGAGGGTGTTGCTTGGGGCAGGAACGTCGGCAGCAACTGCCAGGCGCCAAAGGCAACGGCGAGCACGGCGGCAATCGCCAGAGCGGGCCTGAACCAGCCCGGCATCGCTGACAGTGAAAAAGGCTCGTCGTCGAAGTCTTCACCCTGCGAACGCGGTCGGCCGGCGGCCATGTCTGAGAGCGCCAGCAGCGACTGACGCTCGTGCTCTTCCAGCACGGCTTGGGCGATCCAGGCCGGCGGCTGGGAGGTTTCGAGCGACCCGAGTGCCGCGCGGTCGATACGCATGGCCTCGAGCGCTGCGCCCAGGCCCGGGTCGGCGGCGATCGCCCGCTGCACGCGCCCGAGCGGCGAGCCGTCGGTCGCCGAGGCGCGGGCCCGGCTGTCGGCCTCGATCCAGTCGAGCAGGTCGGCCTCGCTCAGCCCGTCGGGCAGGTGCGCCATGTCGAAGTTGCCATCAGCCATGGGCGCCCCCATCGCCTTGCGAAGCGGCGGTGCCGAGGCGTTCGACCGCCTCGCGCAGGGCGGCGCGGGCCCGGAAGAGCCGGCTCTTGATGGTCCCCATGGGTACGCCCAGCACCTCGGCCACCTGCTCGTACTCCAATCCCTGCACGTCTCGGAGCACCAGCACGACGCGATGCTCGGGGTTGATCTGGTCCAATGCCGACGCCACCAGCTTGCGTCGCTGGCGTGCGTCGAGCGGATCGTCCTGCTGTTGGACGCCCCGGATGCCCTCGGGTTCCCCGATTTCGGGCCAGGTGACGCGGCCGCGAGACCTGACACGATCCGAACGCATCCGCGAGTAGCACGCGTTGGTGGCGATGCGGTGCAGCCAGGTCGACAGGCTGGCCCGGCCGTCGAATTTCTCGAGGCCAGTGAGGGCCTTGATGAGCGTTTCCTGCGTGAGTTCCTCGGCCGCGTCGGCGTCTGCGAGGATGCGGACGCAGAGGGTGTAGATGCGGCGCTGGTAGCGCTCGACGATCTCGCCGGCGGCGGCGGCGTCGCCGGCCTTGGCTCGCTCGATGAGTTGTGGCTCGTCGTCGTGCACCGCTTGGGTGGGTCTCGCGGGGGGAGGGGCTGGCGGTTGAGTGTAGCGTGGGCCGGTGGTTTGTCGGGTGGGGCGGGGTTTGGTTCGCCCTGGACGATCTGACGCGGCCCGATGGTCGGGCGGCGGAGTCTGGCGGCGGGGTCGCGCAGCCAGCGGTCGCGTGCTTCGCGGCGCGCGTTGGAGGGCATGGACGGCGTGTGTTTGGTGTGTCTCATGCCCACAGCGTACTGGCGGGGCAAGGGTTGTCAAGGTTTTTTTCGGGTATCGCCGCGAGATTGCGCACGGGGGTGGCGGTGCGCGTCGGATTTTGAACGCGGAGGTCGCAAAGGGCGCAGAGGAGCGAGCGGGCTGGGCTCGAGACGCTCAGTGGAAGGGCTTGCGTTCCTCTGGCATCTCGGTGTAGACCTTGGCACGCCACTGGGCGAAGAGGGCGGCCATGTTGTCACCGGGCGTGCCGAGGGGGCGCAAGTCGAGTTGGGACTGGCAGAAGCGTGTGCAGCGTGCTGGGTTTGGGGTGTAGAGCATGGTTTCGAGGTGGGCGGGCATTGACGCGGGGGCACCTCTCGATGTGCTATTACACTCGGCTACCGATCAAGCCCAAGAACCTGCCTCGCAAAGTCATCGTGCGCCTTAATCCGAGCCAGCAGATCTCCGGAGTGTCGGTCAGTCATTGCTTCAAGTGCAAGACTCAGATCACCGAGAATCTCGGAACTTGTGGCCCCTTTTTTCAAAGCATGGTCGATTGACTCGGCGTCAGCGTCATCGCCGGACTCCTGCAAGGCCGAGCGAAGCGCCTCTATGGAGTTGTAAAAGTCTCCGAGGCTTGTGAACTCTGAGGATTTATTCCTGCGCATATACAAGTCTCACTCGGGATCGCGAACTGAAATCTGAGCGGGCTCATTCCTCACTCGTATCCAACACCGCCATGAACGCCGTCTGGGGGATGTTGACGCTGCCGACGCTCTTCATGCGTTCCTTGCCCTTCTTCTGGGCTTCGAGGAGCTTGCGTTTGCGGCTGACGTCTCCGCCGTAGCACTTGGCGGTGACGTCCTTGCGGAATCCCTTGATGGTTTCGCGGGCGATGATCTTGCCGCCGATGGCTGCCTGGAGGGGGATCTCGAACTGGTGTCGTGGGATCTGCTTGCGGAGCTTGACGAGGAGCTGGCGGCCGCGTTGCTCGCTGCGCTCCTTGTGGGCGATGAGCGCGAGGGCCTCGACGGGGTCGCCGTTGATGAGGATGTCGACCTTGACGAGGCTGTCCTGCTGGTAGCGATCGATCTCGTAGTCCATCGTCGCGTAGCCGCTGGTCATGCTCTTGAGCTTGTCGTAGAAATCGTAGATGATCTCGGCGAGGGGGACCTCGAAGGTGAGCAGCTCGCGCGTGTCGCTGATGAACTGCTGGTTCTTGTAGATGCCGCGGCGGCCCAAGCAGAGGGTCATGATGTCGCCGATGTATTCCTTGGGTGTCATAATCTCGACCTTGCAGATGGGCTCTTTGATGGCGAGGATCATGGAGGGATCTGGCAGGTCGGCGGGGTTGTGGACCTCGACGGTGTCTCGCTCGCCGCCCTTGGTGCGGATATCGACGAGGTAGGAGACGGTGGGCGCGGTCTGGACGACCTCGACGCCGCCCTCGCGCTCGAGGCGTTCCTGGATGATGTCCATGTGGAGGAGGCCGAGGAAGCCGCAGCGGTAGCCGAAGCCCAGGGCCTCGGAGTGGACGGGCTGGAAGGTGAAGCTGGCGTCGTTGAGGCTGAGTTTCTCGATGGCTTCGCGGAGGGACTCGAAGTCGTTGCCCTTCTTCTCGCTGGTGGCTGGGTAGAAGTCGCAGAAGACCATCTGGCGCGGGGGCTCGTAGCCCTCGAGGGGTTCGGCGGCGGGGTCGATGTCCAGCGTGATGGTGTCGCCCACGCGCACGTCGCCCAGGGTCTTGATGGCGGCGATGAGGTAGCCGGTCTCTCCGGCGCGGAGTTCTTTGGCCTTGGTGGGCTTGGGGGTGTACTTGCCCAGCTCGGTGACGGCGAAGGTCCGGCCCAGGCCCATCATGCGGATCTTGTCGCCGACCTTGAGGCGGCCGTCGAACAGTCGGATGTAGACGATGACGCCGCGGTAGTCGTCGTAGACGGCGTCGAAGATGAGGGCCCGTGTCTGTTTCATCTGGCTCTCGCGCGGCGGGGGCAGGCGATCGCAGATGGCGTCGAGCAGTTCGGGGATGCCCACGCCGGACTTGGCCGAGACGCGCAGGCAGTCTTCGGCCGGGAAGCCCAGGGCTTGCTCGACCTCCATGGCGATCTCGTCGGGGCGGGCGCCGGGGAGGTCGATCTTGTTGAGGACGGGGACGATCTCGAGGTCTTGGGCGACGGCGAGGTAGGCGTTGACGATGGTCTGGGCCTCGACGCCCTGGGAGGCGTCGACGACGAGGATGGCGCCCTCGCAGGCCTTGAGGGCGCGGCTGACTTCGTAGCCGAAGTCGACGTGGCCTGGCGTGTCGATGAAGTTGAGCATGTAGGGCGTGCCGTTGTGCTGGTGCATGACCGTGACCGAGGAGGCCTTAATGGTGATGCCGCGCTCGCGCTCCAGATCCATGTCGTCGAGGGTCTGGTCCCGGCGTTCGCGATCGCTGACGGCGTTGGTTGCCTGGAGGAGCCGGTCGGCCAGGGTCGACTTGCCGTGGTCGATGTGGGCGATGATGGAGAAGTTCCGGATCTGTGGGTCCATGGAGGTTGGGGCCCTTGGGGTTGGTGGCTGGCTCGGTCTGGGGTGCTCGGCTTGGGTTTCTCGCCCGGCTTGGGCATTGTAGTTCGCCCGGCGGTCCGGACCCCTTGGGGCGCGGGCTAGGAACAGCCCGGTAGGGCTTGCCTTTGACGCGATCGGGGGAACGATGTTTGGTGAGCCCCGATTTGCCCAGTTCGAAGGACGCGGAGCCCCCGAAGCGGGCGTCGCGGTCGGTGGCGATGCGGGTGCTGTGGAGCTTCTTGCCCGAGTCGGTGCCGGCGATGGCGCGGGCGAATTATCGGCGAGAGGCTCTGGCGGCGCTGTTCCTGCCCTTCGCGCTGGCGGCCACCGAGGGCGCGATCGTCAGCGTGCTGGTGCGTGTGGCCTATGAAGAGCGGGTCGACCGGGTCTTGCTGAACCTGGCGGTGGGCGTGCTGGCGGCGGCGCCGGCGATGGCCAACATCACCAGCTTCGTGTGGGTCAAGCTCAGCCACGGGGCCCGCAAGATCCCGTTTATGAACGGGCTCCAGATCGCGCTGCTGGCGATGGTGCTCGTGATTGCCGCCAGCCCGCGGAACGGCCTTGGGCTGGCGATGACGACGCTGGCGGTGGTCGGGGGCCGGATGGCCTGGGCCGGGCTGGTGACGATCCGCTCGACGGTGTGGCGGTACAACTATCGGCGGGACGTTCGGGCGCAGATCACGGGCAAGTTCGCGACCATCCAGGTGTTGACGCTGGCCTTGCTGGGGATCGGGCTGGGGCAGGCGATGGACCTGGACGAGCGCGCGTTTCGCGTGATGCTGCCCATCGGCGCGCTGTTGGCGGGCATCGGTGTCTGGCACTATTCCAAGATCCGCGTTCGGCACGAGGCGGCACTGCTCGCGGGCGAACGCTCGGGGGACGTGACACGGACGGTCTCGCTGAACCCATGGGCCCTGGTGCGCACGCTGCGTGAGGACCGGCCGTTTGCGCGGTTCATGGCCGCGCAGTTTTTGCTGGGGTTGGGCAACATGATGGCCATGGCCCCGCTGGTGCTCGTGCTGCGCGAGCAGTTCGAGCTGGGGTATCTGGCCGGCATCGTGATTGCCAGTTCGATCCCGCTCGGGCTCATGCCGGTGTTCATCCCGCTGTGGGCCAGGCTGCTCGATCACACGCACATTGTGCGGTTCCGAACGATCCATAGCTGGGCGTTCCTGGTGAACCTGGGGCTGATGATCGTGGGCGTGTGGCTCGACCAGCTCTGGCTGGTGGTGCTGGCGGTGGTCGTGAAGGGGCTGGCCTTCGCCGGCGGCGTGCTTGCGTGGAACCTGGGGCATCTGGACTTCGCCCCCGCTGGCCGAGAGAGCCAATACATGGGCGTGCACGTGACGCTGACGGGCGTACGCGGCGCGATCGCCCCGATGCTGGGGGTGGCCATCTACACCATCGCGGCGAGTTCTGGATTCGAGTACCACGCGGGCGCCTGGACGTATGGGCTGTGCCTGCTGATTGCCGGCTGCGGGACGGCCGCGTTCTTCGCGCTGGCCAAGGATCCGGCGGTGCAGAGCCGCATCCGCGAGGAGCCCTTCGAGACGGCTCCGCCGAGCCGTACGAGCGCATAGCCGAGAACGAGGAGTGCCACATGGGTGCTGGGGCGAGCGAACTGGCCATTGATCTACGCAGCGACACGGTCACCAGGCCCACCGAAGCGATGCGTGAAGCCATGGCGCGAGCCAGCGTTGGCGACGACGTGCAGGAGGGCGACCCGACCGTGCGTGCGCTCGAAGCGCGCGTGGCCGAGATGCTGGGCAAGGAGGCGGCGATCTACGTGCCCAGCGGGACGATGGCCAACCTGCTGGCGATCAAGACCCAGACCCGGCCGGGCGACGAGATCGTGGTCCACGACCAGGCGCACATCTACCACTGGGAGACCGGTGGGTACGCGGCGATCGCGGGTTGCTCGATCCGCATGGTGCCGGGCGAGCGCGGGGTGCTTACGCCACGGACGCTGCGTCGCGCGATGCGGTTCGAGGATCAGCATTGCCCCCCCACCACGTTCGTCGCCATCGAGAACACGCACAACAAGGGCGGCGGGCACGTGTGGCCGATCGAGGCGATCGACGCCATCGCCAGTGAAGCGCGGTTGCTCGGGCTGCGTTTGCACGTGGATGGGGCCCGCCTGTGGAACGCGCATGTCGCCAGCGGGCAGCCGCTGGCTCGCCTGGTTCGCGACGCCCACACGGTGAGCGTGTGCTTCTCGAAGGGGCTGGGCGCGCCTGTGGGCTCGGCGCTGGCGGGCGACGCGAAGACGATCGGGCTGGCGCGGCGATGGCGCAAGATGCTGGGCGGCTCGATGCGGCAGGCGGGCATCATCGCCGCCGGCGCCATGCACGCGCTGGACCATCACATTGATCGCCTGGCGATCGACCATGCCAACGCGGCGTTGCTGGCCGACACGGTTTCACGCTGCCCGGGCATGGTGCTGGACCCCGCGGTTGTCCAGACCAACATCGTGTTTGCGAGGATGGCGCCCGACGAGCCCCTGGAGGTCCAGCAGCAGCTCGCCGATGCGTTCTGTGCGCATCTGGCCGATAAAGGTGTTGGTGTCCTGTCCGAGGGCGATGGCCGGGTTCGGGCGGTGTTCCACCTGGGCATCGATACGGCGCAAGCGCAACGGGCGGCGCAGGCGTGGGAGGCCTGTGCTGCTCAATTGCTCGAGGCTAGCCGGCCCGGCACCAGTCGGTGATCTCTCCGCTGGCGGCCAGCATCGAGGCCTTGGAGAGCGCCTGCTTGTGCGCGGGCGTCAGATTCTCGAAACGGATGCCGGCGGTCCAACCAAAGAGCGCCTTGCGTTCGAGGCGCGTTACGACCCCTTCGAACACGAGCGAGCCCATGCCCCAGTCCAGCGTGAGCTTGACGGGCTGGCCGACTCGGCCCGGGCTTGGCCCGCGGCCTCCGAGCCGCACGCCGCCTCCGGATAGATCCAGCACCTTGCCGAGATCGCAGGTGATGCAGTCGGGGGAGATGCGTCCTGTGCGACGCTTCTGGTTCGGATCCGGCTCGCGGGGTTCGGGTCGTGCTTGCGGCCAACTCTTCATGGCTGGGCCTCCATACCGATCGATTCGAAGGCGAACGCCGATGGTGTAGAAAACGGTTGCATTTGGAGGTATCGGCCGAACCGGGCCGGGTGTTGAATTGTTGCTCGGGGCTCGTTCACGCCGCTTCGGCCGCTATGGCCAGCAACGGGTTATCCAGCCATCGACGCAATTCGTCGACGTCGATGCCGTCCCGATAGGGCACGATCTTCGCCTTGGCTGAGAGCGGGGTCTTCTGGCCGGTGGACGGGTTCCGGATTACCAGGCCGCCCTGGCTGTCCATTTCGATGACCACCGGCCCGCGGATCGGCTCGCGGACCGTGGCGGCCTTGTCTGCGATGACGATGGTCACGCCGGGCGAGATCACGCGGTCCACAAGGAGCGCGGCGCGTGTCAATCGCTGGTAGGAATCCAGCAGCCCCTGGATCGCGGCGCGAATCGTGGGCAACCTCGACTGGCCGGTCATGATCTCGAACTGGAGCGTGGTCATGGTTTCGGCCTGCGCTGCCGACAGCTTGGCGGCCGACTTCTGGAGCGTTTCCAGTTCCTGCCGCGCCCGAGTGAGGGCGCCCAGGATCTTCGGCAGGACTTCTTCGAGGGCCTTGGCACGATCTTCAAGCTGGAGATCGACGCCCAGGCGAACGAGCGTCTCGGCTTCAGCCTCTCCACCGAGCGCGCGCACCTCTCCACCGAAGCGGATCGCAAGATCTCCACCCACGACGGTACACGAAGGCGACCGGACGCAGCGCCTGACCAGCGTCGTGCAGTTGGTCAGCTCGCGTTCGATCCGGAGGTCGTTGCCCACGGCGACATCCACGCCGTCGAGATACTTCGCCGACAGGTCTCCGCCTGCGCGCAGCTCGCCCTTGCCGCGACCGGCCATCCCACGGCGGAGCGTGATCGAGCCCTCGGCCGAGATCGTCGACGCCTCGACCAGTTCCTCGACTTCGAGGTCCTTGCCGGCGTGCACCGTGAAGCAATCCCGCACGCCCTTGCGGATGAGCACGTCTCCGGGGAAGTCGACGTTGCCGGTGCTGAAGTCGACCGACTCGCCGATCTCGAGCACCGGATCGATCTTCAGGTGGGCTTCGGAGTACTCCAGCCGCCCCTTCTGCTTCGCGGTGACCACGCCGTCGACACCGACTTGAACGGACTCGTCGAAGCGGACCTGGCAGGGCCTTCCGGGCTTGGCCTTGATGACCTTGCCGCGCACGTCCAGGCCGTCCTGCGCCTCGGTGTGGGGCAGGACCTTGCCCAGCCTCGTGCCGGGCTCGACGACGATGAACGCCGAGCGGGCGTAGTGGTCATGGCCCTGCGCTTCGCCCTGCTCGTCCCCCGACGGCTTCGAACGCTCGATGAGTTCCTGGTCGATCTCGAATCGACCGTCCTGGCCATGCACCGCGGCGACGCCACGGGCGACGACCACCGAGGCCTCCTCATCGGGGGCCTTGGTCATCGCTGCAACGAGTTGGCCGACCGCCTCGGTTGTACCGTTCGATGGCTTGATGCCTCGGGAAACGAGGACCGCTTCAACCGCTTCGCTCGTGATCTGCGAAGGTTCAACGCCGGGCTTCACGCACAGCGTCGCCGACAAGCCGTCGGCGCAGACCGAGACGCGAGTGAGTTTCTCGAGTGCGTCGGTCAGCATGTGCGTTTGCCCCCGTTGTGTGCGTGGGCCGGTCTAGGCCGCTGCGCACTTTTCGAGCGTTTCCCGGATCCGCTGGCTGAGCAGGTCCGGGGTGAAGGGCTTGACGACGTAGTTGTTCACGCCGGCCTTGATAGCCTCGATCACGCGGCTCTTCTCGGCCTCGGTGGTCACCATGATGATGGGCGTGGACTTGTCGTCCTGGCGATAGGCCTTGACGAAGCTGAGCCCGTCCATGTTGGGCATGTTCCAGTCCACCAGCAGCAGGTCCGGGCCGTACGCCTTGACCTTGCTCAGAGCGTCCTGTCCATCGCACGCCTCCTCGATCTCGGTGTAGCCCAACTGGCTGAGCACCGACTTCTGGATGTTGCGCATGGTCTTGGAGTCGTCGACGAGAAGGATTTTCATGGTTGTGCTCCCGGAGAAAGGCGGTCAGGCGTTCGCGCTGGCGGCCTGCTGGTCGGTGGATTCGGACTCGACCTGGTCCTGGATAGCGATCTCGATGGCGAATCGGCCGCAGTCGGTCACGCAGGGCAGGACGATCACGGGCATGTCCTTCTGCGAGCTGACCACGTGGCTGGGGCCCAACACCACGCTGGGCGTGGAGATGGAGGCCTTGCGGCCCACGAACAGGGCCTTGGCGCCGCCGCTGATCATGTTCACCAGCTCGCCGACGGCATCGGCGAAGTCGGGCGAGTCGGCCGTCACCTCGGTCCCGGTGAACAGCGACACGATCCGCAGGGCGGATTCCTGCTCGAAGCTGAGGACCACCGAGCCCACGCAGTCGCCGCTCATGCCGATGATGGCCGACACGTCGTACGTGGTGGACTTGCCCTGCTTGATGGTCGGCTCTTCGACGTCGACCGGGAGCTGGAGCATGGTGGCAAAGACGTTCTGCACGCTCTTGATAAACGGTGTAATCAGGGCGGGGTCCATATCGCCTCCTGGCTTGGGGTCCGACGATCCGCAAGGAACTTCGACCCATTTCTGGCGGGGCTTGAGCATGCAGGTCCAGCAAAACAAAAAACCGCCCCCAAATTGGGGGCGGCGGAGATTCGTGGGCAGGTTATCGGACAAAGACCGGGTCAGCATCGGGCCCCGTCCGGGTCTGCTTGCTTACTCGCAGCCGGCGTCGAACTCGTTCTGGAAGGCCAGGAAGTCGAACAGCGTCAGGCTGCCGTCGCCGTCGAAGTCGGCGGCCAGGTCGCCCGAGTCGAAGGCGTTCTGGAAGGCGAGGAAGTCGAAGAGCGTGAGCTCGCCATCACCGTCGAAGTCGGCGCGGCAGGTGGCGGCGCCGATGGTCAGCTCCATCGCGTCCATCTGGATGAAGGCGCCACCGAAGAGCGCACCTTCGACCTCGATGGTTGCGACGGCCTCACTGAACTCCCAGCCGTTCCAGTTCCAGCCGCAGTCGCCGATCAGCTCGATCACCTCGGTGCCGATCAGGTCGCCGGCGGCGTTGAAGAAACGCGCCTCGGCGTTGGGGGGCGCGACATCGGCGTTCGAGCCGAAGTAGCCGCCGAAGGCGCCGACGTCTTCGGTGAACTCGAAGCGGACGAAGCCGCTGGCCGAGGCGGCCAAGCGGGAGCCCTCGAACGGACGGATGGTGCAGCGGAAGCCCCAGCCGCTGGTGGTGTGCATCGAGCCACCGGTGCTGATCATCTCGCCCGTGCCATCAAAGACCGGGTGGGACGGCGGGAAACCGCCGGGCAGGAGGTCGAAGCCCTCCTGCAGGTCGCCGGTGAAGGGGCCAACAGGGTTGACCTGGGCCAAGGCAACGGCGGGAATGGCAAGCATGGAAGCGAACGCGATCTTGTTCATCTGGATACCCCTCTGTCTCAAACTGCGATTGGGGAAACCCCAAGCGATGGTGTGCGGGCACAGCGACCCTCAGCTGGCCCTCTCACTCTCGGCATAGCCGCTTTCTGGATCTTGCGTTTCGGAGAAGTCAGGGGAATGCGAAGTTTTTGGATTTTGATAGGATAGGCTGCGTGCCATGGTACTTTTCACGTCTTCGCGCTGCGAATTCTGGGAATGTCCTAGAACCTCTAGAGCGTGTTGGTGGTAGGGTTGGTGTCTCTTTGTACGGATTGAGGTCTTCGCCTCGCATGCATCCCGGCCATCGTCCAACCAGCGGCTGCCTCCTGCGCACCTCGAGCCCGAGCGTTTGGGATCGCCTTGCCTGGGACCGCCGCGCATGATGGTGCTGGCCGTTCTGCGCATTGGGCCCGTCGAGTTCTCACAGCCGGCCTGGTTCTGGCTGCTGGCGGCGCTGGCGCCCCTGGCGATCCTGATTGGCCGCAAGAGCCTGTCGGGCATGGCTCCGGCCAGCCGGCGGGTGGCGCTGGTGGTTCGCCTGCTGGTGCTCGCGTTGATCGTGGCGGCGTTGGCGCGGCCATCGACCCGAGACGTGGCCGAGGACGTCGCCGTCACGGTCGTGGTGGACCAGAGCCGCAGCGTGCCGACGACGGTGCAGCGTTCGGCTCGCCAGTTCGTGCGCGACGCGATGGAATCTGGGAAGGAACCGGCCGACCGGATCGGGGCGATCGGTGTGGCGGGCGAGGCGATCATCGAGACGCTGCCTCGAACGTTGGCCCCGGAGATCGATCGCGCGTTCACGGGCCGGACCGATCAGACCAACCTGGCCGAGGCATTGCGTCTGGCGCTGGCCGTGCGCCCGCCGGACTCGGCCTACCGCGTTGTGCTGCTCAGCGACGGCAACGAGACGGCCGGCGACCTGCTCGCCGAGGCCCGCTCGGCCCGAGCGCAGGGCGTGCCGGTGGATGTCGTGCCGCTGCGATACAGCTTCGATGAAGAGGTGATCGTTGAGCAGTTGCTCGCGCCCGCGACGGCGCGGCTGGGCGAGAACGCCAACCTGCGTGTTGCGCTGCGGGCCAACGCGCCGGCAGGCGGCCTGCTGACGATCACCGCCAATGGCTCGGCGATCAACATCGACCCGGACGGGCCCGGGCCGGGCGTCCGCGTTTCGCTGGATGCGGGGCTGAACACCTTCGTGGTGCCGATCCGTGTGCCGGCGACCGAGGTGCTGCGTTTTGAGGCGGTGTTCGAGCCCGACTCGGGCGGGGCTGGCGACACGATCCTGGAGAACAACCGCGCGCTGGCGACGACGTTCGTCGCGGGCGAGGGCAAGGTGCTGGTGCTGGTCGAGGATTTGCCCACGGCCCAGCCCTTCCTGGAGGCCTTGCGGAGCGCCGGCATCATCGTGGAAGCCCGGCCCGCGGCATCGATCCCCGAATCGCTCGTGGGGCTTGGCTCGTACGACGCGATCGTCCTGATGAACCAGCCGGCGGCGAACTTCAGCCGGTTGGCTATGGATCAGCTGCGCCAGTACGTCCACGACGCCGGGGGCGGGCTGCTGATGGTGGGCGGGCCCAGTTCGTTCGGGGCTGGCGGGTGGATCAACAGCCCGCTGGAAGACGCCCTGCCCATCCGGCTGGACCCCCCGCAGAAGCGACAACTGCCCCGGGGCGCGATCGCGATCGTCGTCGATACGTCCGGCTCGATGGGTGGCGCCGTGGGCGGCCTGGGGCAGAGCCAACTGGACATCGCCAAGGAGGGCGCGCTGGCGGGCATCAACACGCTGTCTTCGCGTGATCTGGCCTCGGTCATCCGATTCGACTCGAGCGCCGGGCTGGTGATGCCATTGGCAGAAGTGAGTGATCGCGGCGCGTTCGCTTCGGCCATCCGCCGCATGCAGACCGGTGGCGGTACGAACATGGCGCCCGGCCTGATCATGGCGCTCGAGCAGTTGGAAAATGCGCCCGCCGCGGTGAAGCACATCATCGTGCTCAGCGACGGTCAGACCATGGGTTCCAGCCGCGAGTTCCAGACGATCATCCGCCGCGCGCTGCAGACCAATATCTCGATCTCCACGGTCACCATCGGTGACTTCAGCAACGACGCGCTGATGCAGGAGATCGCCAACGCGACCCGGGGCCGGTACTACCCGGTCAGCATCGCCAACAGCAAGGCGCAGCTCCCCGAGATCTTCATCCGCGAGGCCCAGACCATCAGCCGGCCGCTGGTGTGGGAGGGCACGCCCTTCATTCCAGCGTTCACGCCGGGGCTGACCGAGGCTTCTCGTGGCATCCGCGGCGTGCCGCCCATCAGCGGGTACGTCGTCGCCGGTGATCGCGAGGGGATGTCGGTCGTCACGATGCGTGGGCAGGAGAACGACCCGGTCCTGGCCCAGTGGCAGCACGGGCTGGGCCGCGTCATTACCTACACGAGCGATGCGCTCAGCCGCTGGAACCCGATGTGGCTGGCCTGGGGCGACTATCGGCAGTTCTGGGAGCAGCACGTTCGCTGGGCCATGCGCGCCAGCGGCGACGCCAACGTCCGCGTCGTCACCACGCGCGAGGGCGATCGCACCCGCGTGGTCGTCGAGGCCACCGATGCCAGCGGGCAGCGCATGAACTTTGCGACCTTCAACGGACGGCTGGCGGCGCCCGACGGCACGGGCATCGACGTCGCTTTGCAACAGACCGGACCGGGCATCTACGAGGGCGTGTACGACACCGAGCAGTCCGGCTCGTACTTGCTGAGCCTCAACTACGACGCGCCGGGAACCGACGGCCAGCGGCTCCGCGGAACGGCGCTCGCCGCTATCGATCGACCCTTTGCCGACGAGTTTCGCGCGACACGGACCAATGAGGCGCTGCTGCGACGCGTTGCCGAGCTGACTGGCGGAAAGGTCCTGGCCCCAGACGCCGTGGACCAGGCCAGCAACCCCTGGCGCCGCGATGGGCTGGAGATGCCCGTGGCGCTGACCAGCGCCTGGCTGCCGACGGCGATGCTCGCGATCGGGCTGTTCCTGATCGACGTGGGCGTGCGACGGGTTCGGATCGATGTGCGCGGCATGAGCCGGGCGCTGCAAAGGGCCCTGAGCGGGCAGAAGCAGTCGCAGACGCAGCAGATCGATGCGCTGCGAGCCGCCCGGGCCAAGGCCCAGGAGCGTCTCAGGCGGCCCGACGAGGGGCCGAGCGAGAAGGTCCGCGCTGCGATGCGAGCCAGCGAGCAGCGGGCCAGCGCCAAGGCGAGGTTCGAGGTCAGCGACGAGGAACTGCGCAGCCAGCGTGGCAGCGTCGTGGAGGGGGCTGGCAACGGTCAGCCCGCAGCACCAAAGAAGACCGCCAGGCAGGACCAACCCGCGGCGGAAGAAGAGCAGGGCATGTCGCGCCTGCTCAAGGCCAAGCAACGTACTCGGGAAGATTTCGAGGATCGATAGCGCATCCAGGCAGGAGTGAAGCACCATGGCAGCAGAGCAGGACATGCAGACCCCCGAAGCCGTGAAAGAGGCCTGCCAGCGCTTCGGCGAGCAGTTCCGCAGGCTGCGTGAGGAAGTTGGCAAGGCGGTCGTGGGCCACGTGGAGGTGGTCGACGCGGTGCTGATCTCGCTGTTCGCCGGTGGCAATGTGCTGCTGGAGGGCGTGCCGGGGCTGGGCAAGACGCTGCTGGTGCGTTCGCTGAGCGAGGCGTTGCACCTGCAATTCAGCCGCATCCAGTTCACGCCCGACCTCATGCCGGCGGACGTTGTGGGTACGACGCTGGTGAGCGAGGACCACGAGACGGGACGGCGGAGCTTTGTGTTCCAGAAGGGGCCGATCTTTGCGCAGATCGTGCTGGCCGACGAGATCAACCGCGCAACCCCCAAGACGCAGAGCGCGCTGCTGGAGGCGATGCAGGAGCGCAGCGTGACGGTGGGCGGCGTGACGCACGTGCTGGAGAAGCCCTTCATCGTACTGGCGACGCAGAACCCCATCGAGCAGGAGGGCACGTATCCGCTGCCCGAGGCGCAGCTCGACCGCTTTTTGTTCAAGATCAACGTGGGCTATAGCCAGCTCAAGGACCTGATGACCATTCTGGATCGTACGACCGGGGCCGAGACGCCCAAGGTGGAGCCGGTGATGGATGGGCCGAGCATCATCGAGGTGCAGAAGCTGGTGCGTGGGGCGATCGTGGCTCCGCACGTTAAGGAGTACGCGGCGCGGCTGGTGCTGGCGACGCACCCGGGTGGGCAGTATGCGGCCGGCGGCGAGCAGGGGCCGGTGGCGCGATACGTCCGCTGCGGCGCCAGCCCGCGTGCGGCCCAGGCGCTGCTGCTGGGGGGCAAGGTGCGAGCTTTGATCGATGGTCGGTACCACGTGAGCTACGCGGACATCCGCGAGACGGCGCTGCTGGCGCTGCGGCACCGCGTACTGCTGAACTTCGAAGCCGAGGCGGACCGGGTGGACCCGGATGACGTGGTTCGCAAGATCATCGAACTGACGCCGACGGAGCCGGTGGCGACGCGCGTCGCGTAGTAGCCCAATATGCTCAAGGACGCCTCTCCAAAACGCCCCCAGACCGTCGACGACCTGCTCGACGCGAGCCTTGTTGCGCAGTTGTCGCGGGTTGATATCACCAGCCGGAAGATCTTCCGGGGCAAGGTGCAGGGGGAGCGGCGCAGCAAGAAGCGTGGTGAGAGTGTCGAGTTCGCGGATCACCGGCCATACGTGAGCGGCGATGACCTGCGGCATGTGGACTGGAACATTTACGGACGGCTGGACCGGCTGTTCCTCAAGCTGTTTCAGGAAGAGGAAGACCTCTCGCTGCACCTTGTTCTGGATTGCAGCGGATCCGCGGACTGTGGTTCGCCGAACAAGTTCACGTTCATGCAGCGGGCCGCGATGGCTCTGGGGTACATCGGTCTGGTGAACCTCAATCGCGTGTCGGCGACGGCGATCGCACGGGCGGAGGATGGATCTGGCGTGCTGACCAGCGTGCGCAATCTTCGGGGGCGGCGGCGTGTCCACGAGATGGGCCGGTGGATGTGCAGCCTGGAGCCCGGCGGCGACCTGCCCTTTACCGACGCGTGCAAGCGGATCGCGCTCTCGCGTACCGGACGGGGCGTGATGGTGGTGCTCAGCGACCTGCTCATCAAGGAGGGCTACCAGGACGGGCTGCGGCTGCTGGCCGGGCGCGGCTATGACCTGGTCGTGCTGCAGGTGCTCAGCCCGCAGGAGCTCGACCCGAGCGTCGGTGGCGATCTGCGGTTGCGCGACGTCGAGGATCGCGATCACGCAGAGGTGACGATCTCGGCGCCGCTGCTGAAGCGGTACAAGAAGGTCGTCGAGGCGTACATGCGGGAGGTGCAGGGCTTCTGCGCCGCTCGCGAGATCACGCACATGACAGTGCGCAGCGACACGGCCATCGAGACGCTGCTGATGGACTACCTGCGCAAGCGGGGGGTGCTGCGGTGATCCCGGGCTTGACGTGGCTGACTCCGGCGATCGCCGGCATCGCGGCGGCCATCGCCGTGCCGTCGCTGGTGCTGCTGTACTTCCTGAAGCTGCGGCGGCAGGACGTGGAGATCAGTTCCACGCTGCTGTGGAAGAAGGCGGTGCAGGACCTGCAGGCCAACGCGCCGTTCCAGAAGCTGCGCAAGAACATCCTGCTCTTGCTCCAACTGCTGGCGCTGGCGGCCATCCTGATTGCACTCGGGCAGCCGCAGATGGAGGGCGATCGCGTCGCCAGCGGTCGGCACGCGATCGTGATCGACCGCGGGGCGTCGATGCGGACGCTCGATGGTGTGGACGAGAATGGCGACCCCGTGGCCCGGCTGGAAGAGGCCAAGCGGCGGGCCATCGCGTTCATCGAGACGCTGCGTGAGCCGGGCGTCTTTGGCGTCTCGGAGGCCGACCGCGCGATGGTCGTCGCCTTCGACAGCACGGCCGAGATGATCCAGCCCTTCACGACCGACAAGCGGCTGCTGCGCGAGGCGATCGAGTCGATCGAGCCGAGCGATGCCCCCTCGCGGCTCGACGAACCCTTGCGGCTGGTGCGTGCCCAGGCTCCGCTGCAGGCGCCTCCTGCGGAGGCCGAGGGCGAGTCGGCCGAGCCGCTGCCCGGCGCGGTCGGGACGATCCACATCTACAGCGATGGGCGGCCCCAGGGCGGCGAGGCGGTGGACCTGCACGCCGAGGACGAGATCGAGTTTGTTTCGATCGGTCAGCCCGAGACCGGCAACGTGGGCATCACCGCCATCGATGCGCGGCGGCAGTTGCGTCAGCCCGAGGACGTCTCGATCATCGTTGGGGTGCAGTCGACGGCGCGCGAGCAGAAGGCCGTGGCCATCGAGTTGATCATCGATGGCAACACCGCGGCGGCGCGCCGGCTCGTGCTGCCGCCCGCCACCGTGCAGCAACGCGGCGAGGGCGAAGCCGAGGCGACGGAGGTCATCTCCCCCACCACCAACGGCGTGGAGTTCCAGATCACCCGATCGGGCTCGGCCGTGATCGAGGCCCGCGTGCTCGACGCGAGCACGGGCGGCCGGCCCGACGCGTTCGATCGCGATGACCGGGCGTGGGTGGTGCTCCCCGGCGCAAAGCGGCTGCGGCTGGCGTTGGTGACCGCCGGCAGCCTGGTGCTCAGCGAAGCCCTGGCCGCGCTGCCTGCCGAGCGTGTTGAGGTCTTCACGCCCGACACGTTCGAGGCCATCGAGGACCCGTTCGACCGGTTCGATATCGTGGTGCTCGACGGCTGGCTGCCCGAGGCGCCCGAGGGCAGCGAGATCGGCCTGCCTCCGGGCAGTTGGCTGGTCTTCGACGCCGTGCCCACAGGAACTTCGGCGATGCGCAGCCTGGGCCCGGGGCCGGCCACCGAGATCGTGGATTGGCGACGCGACCACCCGACGCTGCGCGGGCTGAGCCTGAGCGCGGTGCGGCTTGCCGAGAGCCGGCAGGTCGAGGTCAGCGAGGATGGCTCGGCCACGGTCATTGCCTCGGCGGGGGTCGGCCCGGCGATCATCGCGCTGGAGTCGGCACGGACCAGGGCGGTCGTCGTGCCGTGGGATCTGGACCAGAGCAACTGGTGGCTCGAACCCAGCTTCATCGTGTTCCTCGGCCAGTCGGTACGCCACGTCAGCGACGGCGGCCCGGGCGACGCGATGGCCGCGAGCCGGCCTGGTGTGTCTCGAGGTGAGACGTTGCCCGTTGGGGTGCAGCGTGCCGAGTTGGTCCCTCCGGATGGTGAGCGGCTGTCCGTCCCAGTCGATCCCGCCGGCCAGGCGATCGCTGGGCCGCTGCGGGAAGTCGGGCTGTACGCTCTGGAGTGGAGCGGGCCACCGGGCCCGAACGACACGCGCCGTGGCGATCGCAGCACGCGGCAGTTCGCGGTCAACATCACCGACGCGAACGCCTCCAACGTCATGCCCAAGCGTGAACTGGTGATCCGAGCCGAGCGCGTGGGCGCCTCTGGTTTGGCCGATGGCGCGGCCCGAGCGCCGCGGCCGCTGTGGCCCTGGCTCCTGCTGGCAGCGCTTGGGATCGTGATGGTCGAGTGGTACGTGTACAACCGAAAGGTCCAGTTGTGATCGTTCGGCTGCTCTGGGCCGTCATCGCCACGCTTCTTGCGTGGGCACCCATATCCGCAGCGCAGGATTCGGATAGCGAAACAACGACAACCGTCCTGCTGGACCTGGGCTTCTCCGGGGCGTTGCCATCCAACGAGTGGGCGCCCGTCCGCGTCGTGGTGAGCCCGATGGAGCGGCCGATCCAGGCGGTGGCCAGGATCGCGATCTCGATGCCGGACGGCGCAGCGCTGACCTCCATGGTGCCCGTGGCGACGACGCCGGGACGCGAGACGGTCGTGCCCGCCGTGGTGTGGATCCCGCCATCGATGCTGGGCATCCAACTGGATCTGATCGCCCCCGGCGGCGGGGTGATCGCCGCCTCGACCTATGGCGCCATCGCCGGCGCACAGTCCATCGCGTTGCCGCCGCCGAGCATGATGCCGATGATCGTCGGCGTGGGCTCGCCCACGCTGCGGATGGCCTTTGGCGTGGACACCTACACGCGGACCTTTGCCGGCGCGGACGGCCAGGCGCAGCGCGACCGGGTATCGATCGCCCGCGTCGCAACGGCAACGCCATCCATGGCGGGCGGCGCCCCATGGTTGCCCACGGAGCCCGTGGCCTACGGCGGCGTGTCGGCCATCGTGATCGACGGGCAGTGGATCGACCGTCTCGAGCCCGCGACCAACGAGGCCATTCGAGAGTGGCTGCTCTCGGGCGGCCGCCTCCTGGTTGTCAACGCCAGCAACGCCAGCCTCCGCCGCTTGCTGGGCGAGGCGATGCCGAGCGGCTTGTCGATCGCCCCGCCCCGCGAGACGACGCTGCCGGCGGCTTTCGGGGGTCCCGCTTCCGTTGTGGCTCGAACGCTCGACATGCGGGAGTGGACCGCCGCCTGGGAGCCGTTGCATGGCAGGCCCGACCTGGGCATCCAGGGCCCGGCGGGGCTTGGCTGGTTGATGATCGCCAGCTTCGATCCTGATGAGCTCGCCCAAGCGCAGCAGGTCGAGGCCATGGAGGTCGCCTGGCACCAGACGCTGGGCGTGCTCATCGAGCATGAGCTGAACGCCGGCAAGCAACTGCTGGAATCGAGCCGCTGGGATATGCAGTCGCTGGATCGGCTTGCCTCGAGCGCCGGAGCGGCGTGGGTGTCTCAGGCCCCAACGGTGGGCGTGCGGGCCTTTGTCATGATCTTCGCGATGCTGGTTGCCCTGGCCTTCCTGCTGGGCCCGATCGACCGGCTCGTGCTCCGCCGAACGGGCATGCTGCATCGATGGTGGCTGACCGCGTTGGGGTGGATCCTGCTGGCGACGGTGGGCGCCTGGCTGGTGCCCACGAAGGTGCGTTCGGGCCCGACGACGGTCAGCAGCATCCGCGTTATCGATGGCTGGCAGGACCCGAGCGGGCGGATACGGGCTTGGCAGGAGACGGTTGATGGCATGTTCCTGAACCGGGCCGCCCGCATCGAACTGGACGGCCTGGAAGAGACCGCCTGGCTGTCCCCGGCCGTTGACGTGTGGAGTGGTCGCGGGGCCGGCAACCTCGTCATGGCGCCGCAACAAGGGACCATGAAGCCGCTGCCGACCACGGGCCGCCTGTGGACCACGCGTACCTTCCGCCAGCAGGGCCCGACCAAGCCGCCGATCACCGCGGATGTCGAGGTGCGCGGTGAGACGTACGCCGTGCGGCTTCAGGGCGACGGTGCGCATCGCGTCGACCGTCTGGCGGTGCATACGCCCGATGGCTGGCTGCACCTCTTGCCCGGCGGCGAGCCCGAGCGTGAGGGCGAAGCGGTCGTGATCCGGGCGTCGAAGGCCGATCTTGTCGATCAACCCATGCGCGGGTTTGATACGAACCGGATGCTCGAACGCGACGACTTCTTCAGGTACTGGTACGAGACCGTCAAGCCGGAGCCCGCGTTGATGGCCCACCTCGGGGAAGCGCATCGACGGGGCCGCGCGTTCGATGCGCTCGCGAAGGCGCGGCCATGGGCGGTCGTCTATGCCGCATGGGAGGATAGCGAGCCCCGGCTGGCTACCTCCGTTGGCGAGCAGTTCAGCACGATGTGGGTCTATCGCCTTGCCACGCCGGTTCGCACGCTGCCCGGGGGGTCTGGAGGTTTGCCATGATCGAGGCACGGAACCTGACCAAGCGTTATGGCAAGCTCGTTGCGCTCGATGACCTTTCGCTGGACATCGGGACGGGCGAGGTCTTCGGCTTCATCGGGCCCAACGGCGCCGGCAAGAGCACCACGATGAAGATCCTGGCGTGCCTGATGCGTGCGGATTCGGGCAGCGCCACGATCGACGGGCACGACGTCGCGACGGACGGCCCGACCATCCGCCGCCTCATCGGGTACATGCCCGACTTCCTGGGCGTGTACGAAGACCTGACCGTCGACGAGTACCTCCAGTTTTTCGCTGCGGCGTTTCGCATTCCACGCAAGCAGCGTCGCGCCACCATCGACGGCGTGCTGGAGTTGACCGACCTGACCGACAAGCGACGCAGCCCCGTCGACGGACTCAGCCGCGGCATGACCCAGCGCCTGGGCGTGGCGCGCGTGCTCATCCACGACCCCAAGGTGCTGCTGTTGGACGAACCGGCCAGCGGGCTGGATCCCCGTGCCCGCATCGAGATGCGGACCCTGCTGGCCGAGCTGGGGCGGATGGGCAAGTCGATCATGATCTCCAGCCACATCTTGACCGAGCTGGCCGAGCTGTGCAGCACGATCGGGATCATCGAGAAGGGGAAACTGCTCTTCTCCGGATCGCTCGATGACGCGTACCGCAAGGCCTCGCTGGGGGATCGCGTGCGCATCACGATCGAGGGCGGCCTGGACATCGAGAAGGCCGAGCAGGTGCTCGAGGGCGATCCGCGGATCACTCGGGTTTCGTCCAACGGCCGCACGATCACCGTCGATCTCACGCCCGACACGCAGTCGCGTCACTTCATCATCGAGAAGCTGTCGGCGGCGGGCGCCCTGATCGGCGCGTTCCGGCCCGAAGAAGCACGCTTGGAGGACGCCTTCTTGCGCCTCACGAAGGGAAGCGTGCAGTGATCGGGCTGGCTCGACGCCTGGTGCGGTCGCCCGTGGCGATCGGCCGCATGTTCTTCGGGCCGATCTTCCAGCGCGAGGTGCGTGCGCTCGGTCGTCGTCGAGCGCCCTACTGGGTCCGATTCTTCTACACGCTGGTCCTGGCGGCGCTTGTCGGCCTGGTGTTCTCGTCCATGTGGGATGCTGATGCGGTGGGCGGCATCATGCGCCAATCGATGATGGAGACCATCGCCCCTGTGGTGCTGTCCACCATCGCGGTTGTCCAGTTCGCGGCTCTGGGCCTGGTGGCCCCCGTGCTGACCGCGGGCGCGATCGCCGATGAGAAGCGGCAGCGCACGCTCTCGACCTTGCTGACCACGCCGCTCACCAGCCGCGATATCGTCTTGGGCAAGCTGGGCTCGCGAACGGTGCAATTGCTCGTGCTCTCGCTCGTGCCGATGCCGCTGCTGCTCGCGCTCCGCGTGTTCGGCGGTGTCGAAGCCGAAGCCATCCTGGCTTCCATGGCACTGGGGCTCTCGATTGGCCTGCTGGGCGCGTCTTTGGCGCTGATGTTCAGCATCTGGCACCGCCGGACACCATCGATCGTGTTCTTCGCCCTGTGCTCGACCGCGGTGCTGGTGTTCCTGCCGCTGCCGCTGATGTTCCTGGTTCAGTGGGAGTTCAGCGTCGACGAGAGGCACCCGCTCTTCCGGTGCCTGGCGCCGGTGGCGTTGCTCGCCGTACTCTCGCCGGACGAACTGGGCGGGGCTTCGGTTGCCGACGTTCGCGGGTACTGGATTCCCGCTCTGGGGTACGTGCTCTCGATCAGCGCGGCCGTGGTGCTGTTTGCGATCTTCGTGCTGCGGGGCGTGCTCCGGCGCGAGGCCAGCGGCGGTGGCAACGCTTCGGTCGTGGCCCGGTTTGTGGCCCCGGGTGTGGAGACCCCGAAGCCGCCCGCTGATGGCCGCGGCCGAGACGCCAGGGAGGTCGGCGATCGCCCCGTGCTCTGGCGTGAGCTGCGCCAGACCGCGACGGGCAGCGGGACGCGGACGCTCATCGCCTTTGGCATTGGCATCGCGATATTGCTGTTCCTCTACGCCGTCGCGGGCCTGGACGACCCGGGCCTGACCGTGACGCTCATGCTCATCACCGCCGTGGGGCTGACGGCCCAGGCGGCGCTCTCGACACCCACGGCCATCACCGCCGAGCGCGACGCGGGGAGTTGGGGCGTCTTGCTGACCACGCCCGTGGGCGCACGCCAGATCGTGCTGGGCAAGACGCTCGGCTCGATGCGGCGGCTGTGGCTGGCGCCCGCAGTGCTCGCGTTCCACCTGCTGCTGGTCATGGCAACGGGCTGGTTCCACCCCATCGGTGTGCTGCACGCGCTGATCCTCCTCCTCGCGCTGGTGTTCATGCTCGCGAGCACGGGCGTATGCCTTGGCCTGCTCTGCAGGCGCGGGGTCACGGCCGCCGTGCTCAACATGGGGCTTCCGCTGGCGCTCTTCCTGGTGCTGCCGATGCTGACCATCGCGCTGATGGAGTTCCGCTTCTACAGCTTCTACCGAGATCGAAGCGAAGCGGTGTCGGCCTTCCTGATGGTTTCCAATCCGTTCCTGATGCTTCAAGAGGCATCGACGGTCGCCACCAGCGAGTTCGATCGATTCAGCTTCTTCCTGCGGTACGAGAAGCTGAACAGCCGGGACACGCTCCGCGTCCTTCCGTTCACGGGCCTCGTCCTGCTGTGCTCGGGCGCGATGGCCGCCGTTGGGGCTGCGGCACTGGCCCTCGCGATGGCCCGGTTCAACAGGTGGTGCGGACGGCCGAGTTGAGCCTGCCGTTCACTCGTGCCACACGCTGATGCCCTCCAGCGGTTTGCGCTCCAGCCGCGGGACGATCGCGTCGTCGGCCGGATACCCAACGGGGATCAACAGGAACGGCCGCTCGTTGTCGGGCCTGCCCAAGACTTCCTTCAGGAACCCCAGCGGGCTGGGCGTGTGGGTGAGCGTGGCCAGGCCGGCATGGTGCAGCGCGGCCAGCAGCATGCCGGTGGCGATGCCGACGGACTCGTTGGCGTAGTACACCTGGCCGCCGTCGTCGGTTTTCATCAGCTTGAACACCACGATGAGCCAGGGCGCGATCTCCAGGAACGGCTTGTGCTCGTCGGTGCCAAAGGGGCGAAGGTCTTCGAGCCACTGCTCGCTCGCCCGGCGGCCGTAGAACTCGCGCTCCTCGGCCTCGGCGGCCTCGCGGATCTTGCCCTTCAGGCCGCGCTCGCCCACGACCACGAACCGCCACGGCTGCTTGTGGGCCCCGCTGGGGGCGGTGCTGGCGGCGAGTATGCACTGCTCGACGACCTCACGGGGCACCGGACGATCGCTGAACATCCGGACGGTTCGCCGGCGATCCATGATCTGGTAGAACCGCGTGGCGGCGGCCAGGGCGCCCGCTTCGGGCGTGTACGGATCGAGGGGCACGAAGCCTTCGGGCAGGGTCTCGCTCATGGGTGATTGTTGGCGGGTGCGGCCCCATCACCCGGCAAACCGATACGATGTTTCCCCAATCAAGGGAGATAGGATCGTTGGAAGTCGTTCGGGGCACTTGAGAACGGGGAGTCCGGTGCATGCTGTGGGTTATTCTGGTTATCGTCGCGGTCGTTGCCTTCGTGGGCCTGGGCGGCATCGCCTGGATCGTGGGCATCTACAACAAGCTGGTGAGCCTGAAGGAGCAGTTCAAGAACGCCTTCGCACAGATCGAGGTGCAGCTCAAGCGTCGCCATGACCTGATCCCCAACCTGGTGGAAACCGCCAAGGGCTACATGAGCCACGAGCGTGAGACGCTCGAGGCCGTCATCGCCGCCCGCAATCAGGCCGTCAGCGGGCTGGACAGCGCTTCGGGCAACCCGGGCGATCCGCAGGCCATGCAGAACCTCGGTGCTGCCGAGGGCGCATTGACCGGGGCCATGGGGCGCCTGCTCGCCGTGATGGAGAGCTACCCCGACCTGAAGGCCAACGAGAACATGATGAAGCTCCAGGAGGAGATCACCTCGACCGAGAACAAGGTGGCCTTCGCGCGCCAGGCGTTCAACGACGGCGTGACCCGCTACAACATCTTCCGCAAGAGCTTCCCCACCGTCGTTGTCGCGCCGCTGTTCGGGCACGGCCAGGACGCCGGGCTGCTGGAGATGCCCGACTCGGCCGAGATCCAGGACGCGCCCAAGGTGAGCTTCAACTGATCCACGCCCGCTGAGGCAAACCAATGGCCGAACTCCAGACCATGGACTTCTTCGGCCGCCAGGACAGTGCCCGCAAACGCACGCACCTCCTGGTGGTCTTGTATATCGCCGCCGTGGTGCTGACGTGCGCCGCGGTGGCGGGCCTTGCGATCATCGTGTCGCTGCTGCTGCACGACGAAGAATCCGGCCGCGGGCCGAACGCGGCCTTCATCGCGATGTTCGGCGCGGGCGGGGCCCTGGCCGCGGCCCTCCTCATCGCCGGGGGCACGGCCTACAGGATCAGCGAGCTGCGCGGCGGCGGCTCCAGCGTCGCGCTGGCGCTGGGCGGGCGGCCGATCGATCCCTCCACCACCGACCCCGACGAGCAGAAGGTCCTCAACGTCGTCGAGGAGATGGCCATCGCCAGCGGCGTGCCCGTGCCGCCGGTGTATCTCCTGGAAAAGGAAGGCTCGATCAACGCGTTCGCGGCCGGCTACAGCCCGGGGGACGCGGTCATCGGCGTGACCCGCGGCTGCGTGCAGGGTCTCGATCGCGACGAGCTCCAGGGCGTGATGGCGCACGAATTCAGCCACATCCTCAATGGCGACATGCGCTTGAACATCCGCCTGATCGGCATCCTCGGCGGTATCGTCCTGCTCAGCCTGGCGGGCTACACGCTGATGCGAGCGACGTACTACGGCTCGGTCGGACGCAGCCGAGACAACAAGGGCGTGATCGTGATCCTGGTACTCGGCGTCGGCCTGATCGTCATCGGGGGCATCGGCTCGATGTTCGCGCGGCTGATCCAGGCCGCCGTCAGCCGGCAGCGTGAGTTCCTGGCCGATGCGAGCGCCGTCCAGTTCACGCGAAACCCCGGGGGCATTGGCGATGCGCTGCGTCGCATCGGTGGCGCTCCACGGCGCTCGGTGATCTCCAACGCCCACTCTCGCGAGATGAGCCACTTGTTCTTTGGCAACGCCGTCAAGGCCAGCACCTTCTTCGGCTCCGCCCTGGCCAGCCATCCGCCGCTGAAGGATCGCATCAAGCGCGTGCTGCCGTCGTGGGACGGCAGCTTCCTGTCGCCGATCCAGCCACAGCATTCGGACAAGTCAGACAAGCGCACGAAGCCGGGCCGCGAATCACCACGAGACCGGCTCGAAACGGTCATGCGCGAGCGGACGGGGCAGAACGCTTCGCCCGAATCCGTGATCCTTCCGTTGCTGGCCGTGATCGGCACGGCGAGCCTTGAGCATGCCAGCCACGCCCGGACGCTGCTCGACCGGTTGCCGCCGACAATGAAGCAAGCCGCGCACGATCCGTACGGGTGCAGGGCGGTCATCTATGCCCTGCTGCTGCACTGGAAGGGTGACAACGACTCGCTCAAGAAGCAGTTGTCGCTGCTCGATGCCCGCGCCGATCGCGGCGTGCCAGACCTGGTGCGGTCGATGGCCAAGGAGGCGGCATCGCTCTCGAACGATCTCCGTCTGCCGCTGGTGGACGTGTGCCTGGGCACGCTCGCACGGCTGAGCGAGACGCAGCACAAGACCTTCCGATCGCTGATCCGCGAACTCGCGCTCGCCGACGGCAAGCTGACGACCGGAGAGTGGGCGCTGCTGCGGATTGTGGAAACACACTTGGACGAACGATTCGTCGATGCCCGGCCACAGGCGGTCAAGTACTACGCGATGGGCCAACTCGGTCCGCAGATCTCCCTGGTGCTTGGCGCGCTCGCACGGGCCGGCAGCCGGGACGCCGACGGGGCGGCCAAGGCCTTCGCCGCCGCCGAGAAGGTGCTCGCACGGGCTCCGGGCATGGCGCCATCGCTCTCGATGCCCGATGCCGACACCTTGCGCCCCGAGGGTCTGGACGCGGCCCTGAGCGAGCTCCGCGCGCTGGCGCCGCGCATGAAGGCCAAGCTGCTCGAGGCCGCCGCCGTTGTGGTGGCGCACGATCGCGAGGTGACGGCCGGCGAGGCGGACATGCTTCGCGCCTTCGCGGACATTCTGGGCGTTCCCGTCCCGCCGCTACTGCCCGGCCAGCGGCTGGTTTGAGACTAGCGGCTCCGCTGGTGGAAGGCCAGATCGACCCAGGCGTCGATCTTGCTGGCCTCGTCGCGGATGAGCGTCCAGCGGCGCGTCGCGGCGTGCTGGGCCTGGCGCACGAGCGATCGCACGAGCGGCCCGCGCGACCAATCTGGCATCCATCGCGCCAGCCACCTGAGAACCGGCCAGCCGTAGCGAACGACCATCTCATCTTCGAGTGAGACGAACGCGATGGCCTCACCGACGTCGCCCTGCCGGCCGCTGCGGCCGAAGAGCTGGCGGTCCACGCGGCGTTCGTGGTGGCGTTCGACTGCCAGCACGAGCAAGCCGCCGGCCTCGCGCGCGTCGTCATCGAGCTTGATGTCGGTGCCGCGTCCGGCCATGCTGGTCGCGACGGTGATCGCGCCGTGGCGGCCGGCCCGCTCGACGATCGCGGCTTCCTGGGCCTCGTGTCGGGCGTTGAGCACCTGGCAGCGCAGGCCTTCCTCGCCCAGCAAGCCCGACACACGCTCGGAGTCCGCGACCGATCGCGTGCCGATCAGCACCGGCTGCCCCCGCTCGTACGCCTGCCGAACCGTCCGGACGAGCGCGTCGAACTTCGCTGACTCCTTGCCGAACGTCTTGTCCCGACGCTCGATCCTGGCGATCGGGCGATGCGTGGGGATGCGTACGACGCGCAGCCCGTAGTTTCGCCAGAGCTCCGGGGCGACCTCCCACCCCGTGCCGGTCATGCCCGCCAGACTCCGGTATCGCGCGAAATAGCGCTGATAGCTCACCCGGGCGGCCGTCTGCCGGCGCTCACTCGGATCGAGCCCCTCCTTGACTTCAACGGCCTGGTGCAGGCCCAACTGCCACTGCCGACCATCGAGCACCCGCCCGGTCGATCGATCGACGATCACGACTTCCCGCTGGCCTTGGGCGTTCTGGCGAACGATGTAGTCATCATCTCGACGATGCAGCACGAGCGCGCTAAGCGCCTGCACGACCAGCTCCTCGCGGCGGCGCGGACCGGCCCAGAAGGCCGGCAAGCCGCGCGCAGGATCGGCGACCAGCTCGCCCAGCCTTGCCCGCCCCGCCCGCGTCAGCGCCACTCGGTGCATGCGTTCGTCGACCGTGTAGTGTCGCTGCGGTTCGAGCGATCGGGCCAGTTCCAGCCCCGCGGCGTATCGCTGGGCGATGTCCACGCCCACATCTCCCCCGGCCGGCAAGGCGATGATCGCTGGCGTGGCCGCCTCGTCGATCAGGACGCTATCGGCTTCATCCACGATCGCCGCGTGCAGCCCACGCTGGACAACCTCTCGCGTCCATGCGCTGCCATCGAGATCCTGCGTCACCGAGTCGAGCACGCTCGAGGTGATGCTTGGAGCAAGGGGCTGGGCAAGGCGATCGCGCAGGAAGTCGAAGATGAACTGCTTGTCGGCGCCATAGGTCACGTCCAGGTCGTACTGCGCCCGGCGATCGGCCTTCTTCATGTGGTCTTCGAGCACGCCCACCCGAAGGCCCAGCCTCGCGTAAACCGCCGTACAGAGCTGCGCGTCCCGCTTGGCGAGGTAGTCGTTCACGGTCACCACGTGCACGCCGCGTCCGGTCCATCCCTTGAGGGCCGCGGGCAGGACGGCCGTGATGGTCTTGCCCTCGCCGGTAGCCATCTCCGCGACGGCGCCGCCTCGGAGCACGAGCGCCCCCATGACCTGCTCGGGATACAGCGTCAGGCCAGCCGTGCGGCGGACCACCTCGACGCAGATCGCGTAAGCGTCTCGCAAGGCATCGTCGCCGAGATTTGCCCGGTTCTGTCCGACCCGATGCGCTTGGTGCCGGATGGCCTCGATCCGTCCGTCGAGGTCCGACTCGGAGCAGTCCCGCAATGCCTTGGCGGTGTCGAGGATCGAACGAGCCAGGTCACGCTCGCCCGTGCGCACCCGTCGCCGAACGACACGCCCCTGTAACCCCGCGGCGAGACGGTCGAGGCCTTCGAGGGGCTCCTCGCGCTGCTCGGCGTGGGCCAGGGCCGGCCATAGGCGGGGGTCGGACCGAGCGGGCTCCTGCAATGACCCTACCACCAGGCCCGCCCTTCGAAGAACTGGCTTGCTCGTCGCCACCACCGCACGCCCAGCGGCAGCCGCGGTCCGTCCAGCCGCACCGACGCCCGGACGCCGGGGGCCGCGGCGATCGGCGCATCGATCGACAAATCGACCACGAAGCTCGGCGTCAGCGCAACGCTGCGATCGGTCTGCCTGGGATCGGTCACGACGCTGCCACCGGCCTGGGACGCCAGGGCGGGATTGCTCAACTCGCGAGAGCCCAGCGGCGACGCTCGCTCGACCGCTGCTTCCAGCACGCGTCCCGGATCGCTCGAGAGCCGCACGCGAGCCGTCACGTCTTCGATGGCCTGGCCCCGGAACACGAAAGCATGGTCACGATCGGGGACCATGGCTCGAACGATGAGCGCATCCTCGCTCAGGACCATGCAGAGCGCCGTACCGCGTGGCACGAACGAGCCAACCCGCGCCAGAAGATCGCCGGACGTCTGGCCACCAATCGGCGACATCACGCCCGATACGGGCGCCCGAACGGTGAGATTCGCCACGCGCCGCTCCGCTCGCGCAACCTGCTCGGTCACGACGCGCAGGGCTTGCCGGAACTCTTCCTGCTGGCTCGGGGGGCCCTCCAGCGAGGTCCGGTACTGGATCTGCGCCTGCATCAGCCTCGCGCGGTGGGCGGCCAGCTCCGCGCGGAGCGCCGGGTTGTCGAGCCGGGCAACGATCTGGCCCTCTTCGACGCGCTGGCCCGGGGCGACCAGCAGGTCTTCGAGCACGCCGCCTTCCAGCGTGCGAAGGCTGGCCAATCGCCGAGGCTCAACCGTCGCCGACGCATAAGCCGGCGTTGGGAGCGGCACGAGCGCGACCGGACCGATCACGAGCGCCAGGGCGGCGCACACAAGCCCGACAGCGCGACCGCGGTGGCCTTCCAGCTTCGGATCGCTCAGCAGGAAGCCCGTGGTCTTCAGCACCGGATACACCAGCCAGATGGCGCCCATCGCCACGGCCAACGCAACGCCAAACGTCAGGTACTTGCTGGCGATCACCAGCAGGATCGCGACGGCCACGAACACCCGGTACGGCATGGCGAGCAACCCATAGACCGACAGCAGCCAGGCCTCGCCCGTCGAGCGGATCGTCGGCCCCCGAGACCCTCGCACGCCGAACGCGTAGCGCAAGATAAGGTGCTTGAGCATCTCGCGAGAACGCTGCGTCAGATTGGGCGTGCCGGTCAGGTCGCTGAGGATGTAGTAGCCGTCGTACCGCAGCAACGGGTTCAGGTTGAAGAAGAACGTGCTCACGCCCGACACGAGCATGATCTGGTACGCCACGCTCGTGGCCAGCGGATCGCTGCCAACAGCCCAGTAGATCGCCGCGGTAGCCGCGATGACCGTTTCGGCGAGCACGCCCGCCAAGGAGACGCACACGCGAGGCCACAAACGGGGGAATCGCCAGGCGCTGCTGGCCTCGCAATACGGCAATGGAAGCACATACGCGATCAGGATGACGCCGATCTCCGTGCTCCGGCCACCAAAAGCCTTGCACGACACCGCGTGCCCTAGCTCGTGCACGATGCGCAGGCCGATGAAGATCAGGCCGAGCGTCAGGATGGTCGAGGGCGCGAGCTGCGCTACTCGATTCAGGGCGCTGCCGAATCGGTCGGCGTTTGCGATCACCAGCGACAGCGCAACAGCGACCAGCACGAGCCACAGCACGCCGGCGACCGGGCTGAAGAGCGCCCGGCACAGGGCCGCGTGGCGTCGCAGCAGGGGCTCGGGATTCACGATCGGCACGTGCGGGAACATCCATCGCCCCGTGCGCTTCTGGAGCCGTTGCTTGCGGGCCTTGAAGAGCCGCTGTTGCAGCATGCTGGCGTCCAGAGCGCTCTCGCCGAGGACGAGCCCGAACAACTGCAACCGGCTCAGCAGCTCGATGACCTCGCGCTGCGTCGGCGCCGCGTCGCCCAATTGCTCGTTGCAGGCCTGCCACGCTTCGTCCACGGTCGTCTTGCCATCGAGCATGCCCAGGAAGAAGTGGGCGCTCTCGCTCATGCGATAGAACTGGCCGCTGGCGGGGTCCTCGACGATGTAGGCGATCGTTGGACCGTAGTGCTGGCGAACCACCCGGGCGTGCGCGCTCAGACGCGGCGTCGTCGAGGCCACCCGATACCACAGGTCGCTGAAGGTCGTCGCGATGTCCCGTCCGCGCGTGCCGGCCATCTCAGCGGCCCCTTACCACCACCACGCCATCTGCGCGCGGTCGATCAGCGGGCGAGCCAATCGGGCGAGCGGCGTGGTCCACCCCGAAGCGATCCGGGCCCGACCGGTCATGCCGGGCTTGAGCCACTGGGGATCCTGCTCGGCAAGGCCCGCCTCGATCAGGTACACGTTGCCGCCCTGCACGACCTCGGCCTGCGGATTCATACGCACGAGGCGAATGGGCAGACGCTCGTCCGGCCTTGCCCGGGGCGCGAAGGTGCCATCGATCTCGGCCTGCTCGTCGACGAGCCGAGCGCGAGCGGCACTCACGCTGCGCTCGGGCACGCGCACGACCACCACGTTGGACGAGCCCACGACGCGCACGAGCGGGGTGTCGGGGGCGATCGGCGCGTCGAGCCAGGGCTCCAGGTCCGTGCCCGCAACAAGGCCATCGATGGGCGAGCGGATCTGCCCGCGCTCGATCTCCAAACGCAGCAACTGACGCTGGGCCTCGATCTCGGCCAGCCGCTGGCTGAGCACCTCGGCCTGCTCCATGCGGCCGCGGGCCAGCTCGGCCTCGCGCTGGGACCGCTGGGCGTTGTACTGCGCATCGAGCTGCGCAAGCTGGCCCTCACGCTCGGTCGTGTCCATCCGAGCGATGACCTGCCCGGCCTGCACCGCGTCGCCCGGCTTCACGCCCACCCACGCCAGGAAGCCCTGGTACGGCGGGGTGATGGCGCGCTGCTGGCCGGCCTTGATCTCCGCCTCGGCGCTGACCACGTCGCGGATCGGCGTCACGGCCAGGGCAACGAACACCAGGAAGGCCAGGAGCGCCACGAGCTTCGCCAGCGTGTGTCGCGGCCCCACGATGACCGAGCCTAGATCGGTCAGGCGATCTCGAGTGACCGCCAGCAGGCCGCGATCCGCCAGCCGCCGGGTCCACACGGCCGGCCCGATAAACTCGGCAACCAGGCGAAGCAGCCCAAGCGAGCCCGCGGGGAACGGATCGTCGGCTTCCCGCTCCAGCAAGGCGACGCCCACGAGATCGCCATCGACACGCAGCGGCAGGCTGACGATGCTCGAAGGGCCAAAGCTGCGGCTCAACTCGCCATGCGCCCGGACGACCCGCCGCTCGGCCGGCGCCAGATCATCAGGCTGGGGGAACATCACCTCGATGTCCTGGTCAGCGCACTCGTCCATCGCCGCCTCGAGGGCTTCAACGGCGGGATTCCGCCGGTCGATGGTGTCAGCGCCGCTGATGGCCACCGCCCGGATGTCCTGGCCGCGCACGAGCCCAACGCTCACACGAGTGCAGCCAAATCGACGACGCAACTCGTCACAGAACAGGCTCGCCATCGTCTGAGCCGAAGCGCCACGCTGCGCCGCGTCGAGCATCTCCAGCGTTTCTCGGAGGCGTGCGGTGCGCTCGGCCTCGGCCATGGCACGCTGGGACCACAGGAAGCCCTCGAAGCCCTCCGCGGCCAGCATGAGCGCCCGCTCGGACTCGGCCCCCGACCCTTGCCTGATCGGCGCGAGCACCACGCACGCGCCTTCGGCCCTGCCCAGGGCGACCAGCGGCAACGCGATGGCGCGGTGTGTGGCCTGGGCGTGATACAGATCGCCGCTGCCGATCGACACGTTCTCACTGAACGCGGCGCTTTGGCCCGAAAACTCGACGCGCTCGGCCGCACGCTCGGCGAGATTCGCCAAACGCGAAAGCAGCCGCGCGTCGCCGCGCAACTGCTCTGCCAGACCCTCGGAATCCGGGGATCGAATGGCTGCGAGTCCGCCCTCGCGTTCCTGCCCTGGGCGAATGAACGCGACCGCGGCCTGTCCGTGCGCGAGCGCGCAAAGCCTGTCCAGCAGGCTATCGAGGTACGCCGCCAGGGCCTGCTGGGCATCCGCCGATCCGTGGGTGGTCGGCCCTGCGGACCCGGGCGTCGACCGCCCGGGCAGCCCTGCGTTGGATGAGGCAGATGTCGAGGCGCTCATGCCGTCACCTGGCCTCCCGAGCCCGACCAGCCTCGCGGCGGCCAGATTCATACCTGACGGGCGGACGATGCAGCCCGACCTCTACGCGCTGAGCTACTCGCTGAGGCGCGGACCGTCGCCGCCCTCGGGCTGCGGAGCCGGAGCGCCACGCTGGAGCTGGATCTCGCCGTTGCGCTCCTCGTACTGGCGGACGAGCTGGCCCATCGAGATGGCCAGGCGCTTGGCGCCGGCCCAGTTGGTCACGATGCGGCTGCCGATGCTGAAGTTGAGCACGGGCTTGCCGTCGTTGCCCTGCATCGGCAGGTTCATGCCGAAGTCCAGCACCACTTCGTCCTGGGTCGTGCTGCTGCGGATGGTGTTGGCGTAGGTCGTCTGCATCTTGCTCTCGTCGATGCGGAGCTGGACCTGCTGCTGCTGGTTCTCGGCCATGTTCGAAGCGTCCTTTCTGTTCGCCCGGCATCGCGGGCATGTCGCTCTCTGCTCCCGCCATGTAGCGGGCGGTTCGCAGGCGGTGGGGTCTGCCCACGCCCGGGCGAGGCTCTGCCGCCGCGACCCAACGGGGCTCGCAGACGGACGGTTGGGTGTCTGGCGTGTCGCCGGTATCGGGCCCGGACGCTCCGGGCCGCTCGTGGCCCCAAGTCTATTGGTGCCAGCCCCGATTGTCATGCCCGCAAGGCGTTGGGGGCAGACTGTTTCGGGCCGGACTCGGGCGGCGGGGTGGGTGTTTCGCCGCCAACGGGCAACCCATACGCAGGCCGTCCGGGCCTGGTTGCATGCCGAGCCTGAGCACCCCGCGTCCCTGACGGGCCATCAGGCCATCAAGCGGTCGCCTCGACCTCGTCGCCTTCCATCTCCTCGGCCTTGACGTCGGTGACCTTGGCCTTCTCGATGATCGCGTCGAGGGTCTTGTGCTCGCGGATCTGGAGGAACACGCTCTGGATCCGCCCGCTCTGGACCAGTTCCTGGAAGAACTGCTCGGGACGGGCCCCACGCTCGAAGGCCATCTCGGCAACGCGCTGGCGGGCCTCGCCCTCGGTCACCTGCACGTCCATGTCCTCGGCCACCCTGTTGAGGATGAAGAACAGCTTGAGGTTGTCCTTGGCCTCCGCGGCCGACGCAGCCCGCAGCTGGGCCACGTGCTTCTCGATCTCCATCTCGTCCATGCCGCGGTACATAAGCTCCATGCGGCGGCGCTCCATGGCGCGACCGGCCTGCTGGGCCGTCAGGCGCTCGGGCAGCTCGAAGTCCACGGCGCTGAGCAGGTGCTTGGCGACCTGCTGGCGGACGGCGGTGGACTGCTGCACGCGGATGCGCTGCTCAAGACGCTCACGAAGGCGGCCCTTGAGCTCGTCCTCATCGGCGAGGCCGAACCGGCTGACCAGTTCGGCGCGATCCAGCGGCACGATCTTGTCGATGGCCGTGCACTCGAAGGTGATGGTCAGGTCCTTGCCGCGCAAGGCCTCGACCTCGTGCTGCTCGGGGCCCTTGGTCTTGATGGTCTTGGCTTCGCCGATCTTGGGCAGGCCCAGTTGCTTGCCCAGGTCCTCCACGAGCACACCGAGGATCATGCCCGAGCCACCATCGGGCGGGCACTGCACGACGGCGCCCTCGATGTTGTAGTGCTCGGCGCCGTCCTGATCGACCATGCGGGCATTGCCGGTGACGTAGTCGCCCGCTTCGGCCGAGTCGTGGCTTTCGAGCGAGCCCTCGTTCAGGCAGATCTTGGTAAGCTCGTCCTCGACACGCTCGTCGGTCACTTCGAGCATGGGCCGCTTCAGTTCCAGGCCCTCGAACTTGGGCAGGTCGAACTCGGGCTGGACTTCGACATCGATGCCGAACTTCAGCGGCTTGCCCGGCTCGATCTCGATGTCGTTGAGCTGCGTGCCGAAAGGATCGCCGATGACCTTCAGGCCGCTCTTCTCGACGGCCTGCTGATAGGCCTCGGCGACGATCTGGTTGCGGGCCTCACTGCGGATGTTGTTGCCAAACCGCTTCTCGAGCAACGCCTTGGGCACGCGTCCGCGGCGGAAGCCGGGCAGTTCGGCCTCTTCGAGCAGCGTGTCAACGGAGGTCTGGAGCCGCTGGTCGACCGTCTCGGCGGAGACCTCGATCTCCAGCCGCTTGCGGCTGGGGCCGCTGTCGGTCACGGTGTAGTCCTTCAAGATTTCCGCCTGTGCGGTGTCGGCCATGGGTGCAGCTCCGGAAGACCCTGGGTTGCTCGTGTGCGTGCTGCGGGGCCCTCGATGGCCCGGCGCGAAGGGGAGTATAGCTGCATCGGGAGGCTTGGCCGGTTTCCCGCGTGGGTGTCCAGGCCGGCGGATCGGCTTCCCGGCAAGAAATTCGTGGCCTGACTTGCCCGCGCCGCCCGTGCGTCTAGCCACGATGCCAATGCGGAAGGTCCTGATGCATCCGAGCGACAAAACCGCGTTCTGGAGTCATCAGAGCGGTTTGCGACCACAAACCGGTCGCTTCGGGGTTCTTAGCGGCTGTGACGGGTGGGGCCAAGCGCGGGGTCTTCGCGTGCGAGGATTCCACAGTGGGATCTCGCCCCGGCCCGGCCAAGTGACGCCACCACGGGGCACTTTGCAGAAACGGATGTCTCCAAGAAGGAGGACGATTCACATGACCCGCAAGACGACCGCTCTGACCGTCGCCGCTATCGCTGGCCTCGCTACCGCCGCCCTGGCCCTGGGCCCGACCCAGGCCCGCTCGGGCGACTCCTGCCAGGCCGCTTGCGGCTGGAGCGACAAGGACGCGCAGGGCGCCGTGACCATGGTCGCCATGGACAACGCCAGCCAGGACACCATCGTCGACGTGGCCGCCAGCGCCGGCCAGTTCAAGACGCTGCTGGCCGCCGCCAAGGCCGCCGGCCTGGCCGACGCGCTCAGCAGCAGCGGCCCGCTGACGGTGTTCGCGCCCACCGACGAGGCCTTCGCCAAGCTCGGCCAGAACACCATCAACGACCTGCTCAAGCCCGAGAACCGCCAGAAGCTCGTCAGCATCCTGACCTACCACGTCGTGAGCGGCGAGCTGCCCGCGACCAAGGTGCTGGCAAGCAACGACGCCACCACGCTCAACGGCCAGCGCATCGACTTCTCCATGCGTGACGGCAAGGCCTTCGTAGACGGCGCCCAGATCCTGGCCACCGACATCGACGCCTCCAATGGCGTGATCCACGTGATCGACAGCGTCATCCTGCCCGAGGGCAAGAACCTCGCGCAGATCGCCGTCGGCGACGGCCGCTTCACCATCCTGGCCAAGGCCGTCGAGGCCGCCGGGCTCACCGGCGCCCTGACCGGCGACGACAACCTGACCGTGTTCGCGCCCACCGACGAGGCCTTCGGCAAGCTGCCGGCCGGCACCCTCGAGGAGCTGCTCAAGCCCGAGAACCGCGAGACCCTGCGGGCCATCCTGACCTACCACGTCGTCCCCGGCCGCGTCTACGCCCGTGATGCCGTGGGCGCCCAGCGGGCCGAGACGCTCCAGGGCGGCACGGTCGCGGTGGACATCGAGAACGGCCGCCTGACCATCGATGGCGCGGGCGTGGTCAACAGCGACATCGAGGCCAGCAACGGCGTGATCCACGTCATCGACTCGGTCATCCTTCCGTAACACAGCACGGCTTGTGTGACAAGGCTCTCTCCTGACCCCCATGCCGCCCGCCGCGCCCCGAGAGGGGCCGACGGGCATTCTGCTGCGCCGGGCCGCCCACGCCCGGGGCGTGCATCCGAGGCGCCCGCATCGGCGAAGACCCCCACCGCGGTGGACGCCCAAACCGATCAATCCGATCTGCCGGCCGATCTGCCGGCCGCTCTGCCGGCTGTCCTGCCGGCTATCGCCCAGGGCCACCCCGAAGCAGCGAGCGCCCTGCTGGACCGCTACGGCGGCCTGCTGTGGACGCTGGCCCGTCGCATGTCCCCCACGGCCGCCGACGCCGAGGACGCGGTCCAGGACATCCTGGTTGAACTGGTCCGCAGCGCCCATCGCTTCGACGCGAGCATCGCCGGCGAGTCGACGTTCATTGCCACGGTCGCCCGCCGGCGGCTGATCGACCGCACCCGCAAGCGTGGACGGGAACGTACCGAGCCGGGCGAAGAGCGTATCCGGACGCTGGAGGATTCCCGGAGCCCCGAACGTGCATCCAACAGGGCCCTCTTTGGCGAAGATGCTCGTCGAGCGTTCGAAGCCATGGAAGCCCTGTCGGATCAACAGCGTCGATGTATCTCCTTGTGGGCGTGCCACGGGCTGAGCCACGAGCAGATCTCGCGCGCCACCGGGCTGCCGCTGGGCACCACCAAGGCCCACATCCGCCGCGGCCTCATGCGGCTGCGGCGAGAACTCACCGGCGACCCGTCGCCCGCGACCGTTCGCAACGGGGAGGCGCCGTCATGAGCGGGCCCGCCCCCCACCAGCCCAACCCCAACTGGCCCCAGGATCGCCGGCCGGCCGGCCCCGCCCAGGTCGACCCCAAGTGGGCCGATGGGCCGGCCGACCACCTGGCCGAGGTCGCGCCCGAACTCCTCGCGGCGATCGACCTGTGGGACGCGACCTGTCACGCCGAGCCCATGCCCGCTGATGTGCTCGATCGCAGCCGGGTGGCGCTGGCGGGCGCGATGTCGCCCCAGGCTGGCACCGAAACGTCCCACACCGATCCGATCCCGATGTCGACGCGGGCGGGTGGCCAGCGCCGCTGGAGCAAGCCGCTGGCGGTGTGCATCGTGGGCGCGGTCGCCGTTGCCGCCGCGGCGTGGTGGGCGACGCGTCCGGCCGACCTGAGCGAGCAACGCGACGCGTTCATCGCGAGCACGCCGGGCGCCATCGTTGCCCCGCTGCGCCTGAGCGACCCGGGGGGGTGGAACTGCGGGAGCATCGCCTGGTCTCCCGACCGACGCACGACGTTCATGCTGGCGACCGGGCTGGCGGTGAATGACCCGGCTGAGCGGCGGTACACGCTCTGGGCCCGCTCGTCCGAGGGTGTCTTACGCGTGGCCAGCTTCGATGTCACCAACAGCGTGGACCAGATCCTCAGGCTGCAAGACATCCCCCAGATCCGGGGGGTGAGGCAGTTCGTGATCACGCTGGACGCGGTCGATCCTGATGCCGGCGTGGAATCGGTCGAGGTCGCGCGGTCCGACGCGTTCTGATTTGGCTCGAGGCTCGGTGGCGCGGGCCGCCTTGGACATGAGCGGCGCGCCGCCTACTTTCCTCGCATGGAACTCGTGCGAGACGACATCGGCGTTTCGGTCCTGACTCCCTCGGGCACGCTGCCGCTGCGATGGATCCTGGGCGTTGGCCGCAACTACGCCGATCACGCGAAGGAGATGGCCGCCGCGCCCAATGCGCTCAAGGCCAGCGGCGACGCGGGCCACCCGACCATCTTCGCCAAGAGCCCCGCCAGCGCGGCGTTGCACGAGGACGACATCGTCATCCCCGCGTGCTGTATGGATGACGCCTCGGGCGGGCCGCAGGTCGATTACGAGGGCGAGTTGGCGGTGATTCTCGGGACGCCCGCGCGCGACGTCGACGAGGCCGACGCGCTCGCGCACGTGCTGGGCTATTGCTGCGCCAACGACGTCTCGGCCCGGTGGTGGCAGAAGCACGGCGCGGGCGGCCAGTTCGTGCGCGGCAAGAGCTTTGACACCTTCTGCCCGCTGGGCCCCCGCGTGGTGCCGGCGTCGAGCGTTGCCGACCCCCAGGCCCTCACGCTCACCACGAGGCTCAACGGCGAGACCGTCCAGCACGCCTCGACCGGCACGATGCTGTTCACGATCGCCAACGCGATCCACCGCCTCAGCCAGGGCGCCACGCTGCCCGCGGGCACGGTTATTCTGACGGGCACCCCCAGCGGCGTGGGGGCCGCGAAGGACCCGCCGCGATACCTGCGGGAGGGCGACGTGGTCGAGGTCGAGATCACCGGCCTGGGCGTGCTGCGCAACGGCGTGGTGGTTGAGGGGTAGTCGGCCCAAGGCAGCCCGGTGTGGGTCGAAGTGTCATGCCTCCTGCGGCGCAACAGGTCAGCAGCGCAACAGGTCGGTACCGTGTTTGGTGCGTTCTGGCAGGTTGATTCGGCCGCGTCCCTATCTCCGCCGGCTGGCCTTGCTGGCCTTGCGGAACTCGCCGAAGAGCGTGTTGAATCCGAAGCGATAGCGGCTCCAAGGCCACTGGTTCTCCAGCCCCCGGATCGCCTCGAATCGGTCCCTGGCCTTGCCGGGCTGGCCGATGGCCCACAAGCCGTACGTGAACCACTGGTGCGACCGCAGCAGGTTGGTGCCGCTGGGCGGCGACTGGCGGTCGCGTTCGTCGGCGTCGAGCACCTCGTCGCGGACTTCCGGGCTCTGCCAGTACTCGCCCGTTTTCATACCCGACACCATCCAGTGCGCCTCGGGGATCAGCATGTCGGCGCCCAGCCCGCGCGGCATGTCCTGCACGATCTGCCGGGCGAGGTCCAGTGCCGCCTGCTGCGAGCCGAAGGGCAACGGCGCCGCGACACGCAGGCCCACCGAGCGGGTGGCCAGGAGCGTCGGGGCGCGCCGGACGCCCTCCTCGTACAACTGCTTGGCACGCTCGTGCTGCCCGGTGGCAAAGGCCGCCCAGATGAGCCAATAGATCGGCGTTGCGTCGCGCGGCGAGGCCTTCGCGACTGCGCCCAGCTCCTTGTTGGCGGCGTCGGCCTCAATCTGGAATCGTGGCATGTCGTTGGGGCCGTGCGTCCAGGTCGTGTGGTTCCAGGAATGCTTCAGCGCGTGGATCGCGGCGGCAAGGCGACCCACCAACGAGCCACCGGCCGCCCACTCGCGCAGGAACGGAGCGTCATCCTTCCAGTCGGCTGCCGCCTCAACGTAGTAGAAGCGCTCGTTGCAGTCTGTCTGCCGGGAAATGGTCTGCTCGGCGACATCGAAGCGGCCCTTCGCAAGCGCGGACCGCATCTCGCGAGCGTGCTGATCATCGATCTCCAGATACAACAGATTCACCAGCCCACCGCGACGTCGTTTGAACTCCCGCTCGGTCATTGGTGAGCTCCCCTGGCCCCGCTTGAAAGCCCCAGCACCCCGATATCCGGCAGGTTGCGGTGCCATCCGTCGTAGTCCAGCCCGTAGCCGACCACGAAGGCGTCGGGCACGTCGAAGCCCACGTAGTCGGGCCGGAGATCGACCGCGTGCTCGACCTCCTTGCGCAGCAGCACGGCCGTGCGCACGCTCGCGGGGGCGGTGGCCAGCACCAGGTCTCGCACGGCGGCCAGGGTGCGGCCGCTGTCAAAGATGTCGTCCAGGATCAGCACGTGGGCGCCGGCGAGTTCTTCCTTGGGCCCTCCACCGCCAAGCGTGACGCCCTGGCTGGTGGTCGACTTGCCGGGGTAGCTGGAGGCTTCGAGCAGCTCGAGCCGCAGGCGCATGGGCAGCGTGCGGACGAGGTCGGCGGCGAACACCAGGGCCCCGGTCATCACCGGCACGACGACGAGGCGGTCGGCGCCCCCGCCGGGCCCCTGGCCCAGCTCCAGGTCGCTGGCGATCTGCTCGCCCATCTCGGCCACGCGGCGCGCAATCGAGGCGCGATCGATGAGGATGCGCTCGATCTCGCCTTGAGATTCCGGTGGGGTCTTGGCCATGGCGGCCAGTATAGGGAAACCGGGGTGGGCGATCGGTTTGGCCGCCAGCCCCCTACTATTTCGTGTCAGCTTCGCGAGAAACGGCCCCCACCGGATGGGGGCCCCTTGGAGACCCCGATGACCCAGGCCACGGCCGCCCAACTCGCCATCGATGGTGGCGCTCCCGTCTTCGATTCGCCCGTCGCCTTCATGCGGCCCCAGCTCATGCCCCAGGACGTCGAGGCCGCCCACGACGTGCTCAAGAGCGGCATGCTGCGGGCCTCGAAGAAGTGCGAGGAGCTCGAGAGCCGCTTCGCCCAGGCCAGCGAGGCCAGGCACGCGCTGACCTGCGCCAACGGCACCTGCGCCCTGCAACTGGCCTATCGCGGCCTGTTCGAGCGTGGCGACGAGGTGCTGGTGCCCGCGTGGACGTACATCGCCACCGCCAGCATGCTGGTGGCCGAGGGGATGAAGCCCATCTGGGTTGATAGCCTCGAGGACACGATGCAGATCGACGTGGCCGACGCGGCCAGGAAGGTTACCAGCAAGACGAAGGGCATCGCGGCCACGCACCTGTATGGCATGCCGGTGGACGTGCACGCCGTGCAGGAGCTAGCCAAGGCCAACGACCTCAAGGTCGTCTACGACTGTGCGCAGAGCCACCTGGCGACAGTGGATGGTGAAGGCATCGGCAAGTTCGGCGATGCGTGCACGTACTCGTTCTATGCCACGAAGAACCTTGGCACGGGCGAGGGCGGCATGATCACCGTCAACGACGACACGCTGAAGTACGACGTCGCGCTCCTGCGCAGCCACGGCGAGACCGACAAATACCTGCACGAGCGCATCGGCTTCAACTACCGCATGAACGACATCACGGGCGCCATCGGCTGCTCGCGGCTGGATCGCCTGCTGGCGGAGACCAACGCCCGCCGGGCCGCCGCCGACCACTACGACCAGGTGCTGGGCGCCATCGATGGCGTGCTGGCCCCGGGCCGCACGAAGGGCGCCGACTCGGCGTGGCACCTGTACACGGTGAAGCTCGATCTCGAGCAGTTCACCTGCGACCGCGACACGTTCACCAAGGCGCTGGGCGCCGAGGGCGTGCCCACGGCCGTGCACTATCCGCGCTCGCTGACGCACCAGCCGGCGTTCAAGGATTTCGTGAGCGATCACCCGCCCGTCGCCGAGGCGCTGGCCAGCAAGGTCTTCTGCCTGCCCATGCACCACGAGTTGGATGGCGCGACGATCGATCGCATCGGCGAGGCGGTGGCCAAGGTGGCCGCGGCGTATCGCCGCTAGGCGTCCCCAAGGGACGCGAGGCGACGCTCGATCAGGGCCCGCTGCGGCGCGGAGCTTGGCATGTTCAAGGCCAGCTCGAGCTGCTCGCGGGCCTCTCTAGTGCGCCCGGCCCGGCGGAGCAGCTCGCCGCGCACCATGGCGTGGTGGATGTAGTGGTCCATGCGCGGCAGCGCTTCGAGCTCGGCCAGGCCCGCCCCGGGGCCGCAGACCATGGCGATGGCGACAGCACGGTTGAGCCCGACGATGGGGCTTGGGTTGTGGGCGTACAGCAGGTCGTAGAGCTGCATGATCTCGGCCCAATCGGTTCGCTCGAAGCTGGTGGCCCTGGCGTGCACGGCGGCGATGCCCGCTTCGAGGTGGTACGTCGTCAGCTCGCTTCCCGCCTGCGCATGCTTGAGGTGCTCGAAGCCGCGCTGGATGAGGTTTCGATCCCAGCGAAAGCGGTCCTGGTCTTCGAGCAGCATGAGCCGACCATCATCGCTGCGGGCGTCCATGCGTGAGGCGTGGAAGAGCATGAGCGCCAGCACCGCGTGCGTCGTGGGCGTGGCGGTTCGTTCGTCCTGGACGAGCATCATCGCAAGGCGGCAGGCCTCTTCGAGCCGATCGCGTCGGGTAACCTCATCGCCCTCGGTGGCGGCGTAGCCGTCGTTGAACAGCAGGTACAGCGTCTCGAGCACGCTGTGCAGGCGTTCCGGTCGCTCGTCGGGCTCGGGCATGTCCAGGGCGAGGCGCCGGTCGCGGATGTCTCGCTTGGCTCGGACGATCCGCTGGGCCATGGTCGGCTCGGTAACGAGGAACGCCCGTGCGATCTCGCGCGTGCCCATGCCCGCCACGAACTTGAGTGTCAACGCGACGCGCGATTCGCGCGGCAGGTCGGGATGGCAGCACAGGAACATGAGGCGGAGCTGGTCGTCGATTCCATCGTGCGGCGAACGCTCGGCCAGGCGTTGCACCCGCGCGTGCAGGTCGGGCTCAAGCCGGCGCAGCGTGGCGTCGCGGCGCAGGGCATCCAGGGCCCGGCGTTTGCCGACCTGGGTTAGCCACGCCGTGGGATTGCCTGGCACGCCGTGGAAACGCCACGAGCGCAGCGCTTCGAGCAGTGCTTCCTGGACGACGTCTTCGATGAGGTCGATCTTGCTGGCGCCGAAGATGCTGACGAGCGACGCGACCAGCCTGCCCGACTCGTGCCGGAGCAGGTGGTCGACCGTGGCGCTCGCGACTTGGTCAGACGGCGTCGATCTGGCGGACATGGGTGGCGGCGCCATACTTCGCGTGCGGGCTCGAACTGGCGATCTGCACCGCCTCGTCGTAGGACTCGGCGCTGATGATGAAGTACCCGCCCAGCACCTCCTTGCTCTCGGCGAAGGGGCCGTCGGTGACGCCGCCCTTCGTGATGACCTTGCCGCCCTCGTCGGCCAGCTTCTCGCCGCCGAGGAACTTGCCGGCCTTGGCCATCTCCTGGCACCAGGCGTTGTACTCCTGCACCACGCCCTGCATCTGGTCGGGCGAGAGGCCGGCGTAGTCGGCGGGGTTGTCGAACAGCATCAGCATGAACTTGGGCATCGGGGGCTCCTTGTGATCCTCGGGCCAATCTGCCCGGCCACGGGGAGATGCGGCCGGGCCCTTCACCCTGTAGACGAGCGAGCCAGCCGGCTCTCGACACGCCCAGGAAAAAAATCTACCACACCCGCCGGACGCACCAGGGCGCAACGGCCAGGCCGATGAGCACGGCAATTGCGCTCTTGACGACCATGCCGGGCAGGAAGGGGATCAGGCCGCCCTCGATGGCCCGCTCGAGGGCGAATCCGCGCACGATCGCCAGCCACGGCACGCCGACGGCGAACACCACGGCGTGGGCGGCCAGGACGCCCGCGATGAGGGCCAGCCAGCCCCGGGGCAGGCCGTCGGGCCGCCGGACGATGAGCCCCACCACCGGCTGGCAGAGCACGAAGCCCAGGATGTAGCCGCCCGTCTGGCCCAGGATGACCGCCAGCCCCACCTCGCCCTCGGCAAATAGGGGCACGCCCACGACGCCGGCGGCGATGTACAGGAGCATGCTCAGGGCCCCGGCCCGCGGCCCCAGGCACAGGGCGGCCAGCACGACGAACAGCGTCTGGAGCGTCATGGGCACACCGTCGGGCGGCAGCGGCACGTTGATGTGTGCGCCAAAGGCCGTGAGCAGCGCGAAGCCGGGGATGCCCAGGGCCCAGAAGTGGGCACGGCTGGCGGATCGATGGGTCGATTGGGTCAGGTCTGGTGCGTTTGCCATAGGAGCCGATTGTTGGCCGCTGTTGGGATCGCCAACGCCCTTCGGAGTGCCTACAAATTCCCTTCCCCATCCCGGAGAGGTGGCGGAGCGGTTGAACGCGCCGGATTCGAAATCCGGTATGGCCTTCGTGGTCATCGGGGGTTCGAATCCCCCCCTCTCCGCTTTTCCTGTATACCCAGCGATCGTGAGCCCTCCGGAGCCCTGGGGCGGCTTCCGGGGTCGGATGAACTGCCCATCGCCATGGCCTGGGCGTCCATGCCCGGCCGGGTGGAGCGGCGGTCTCACGCGCCCAACAGCCCGCCCATCAGCCTTTGTTGCCGGGATCAGCCTCTTCTGGCGGGGTCAAGCGGGATGAATCCCCAAGTCGCCTAGACGATGTGCTGCCCGAGGGGCTGTGGCTCGTTGCATGGGCGCACCGTCGAGGCCTGGGTCGCGGCCACGTTTGGGGGAGCCCGGCAACAGTGCTCAGTTCCTAACAGAGGCGTGGAACCGCAGCCGCTGTTCGCTGCGGAGGCTGATCCTGCCCAGCACCTGTTGTCCACTTCTCGTGCGGCACACCGCAGATGTTCGACCATACGGGCGTCAGCGCAGTTTGGTCACGCAAGAGTTGTGGACGGCGACCACCCTCGGGCGCACTCCTACGTACGCACCGTCTATGGCTTGGCGACAGTCACTTTGTCTGTGTGGCACGCACTTCTTTCTTATTTTCTCCCCTAAACTGGGGATAGACACACGATCGGACCGGGCCTTGTCGTTGACGCGTGCAGAAACTGCGGACACAGATCGCCTCAACGGCTTGACTGGCGCGACCTTGATTGCTTGAGACTACTCTGCGCAATGTCTTGTCGGAGCAATAGTTGCATATTGGCGTTAGATCGCGATGCTCTGCCGGTCCGGCTTGCCGCACTCCATATCTTGCTAAAATCAACGTTTGCACTTGTGAAGATGCCGGCGCTCGGTTATGCTGGGCGTCATGCGGATCGCACTCTGCCTGGTCTTCATCTGGTGCAGCACACAGACTGTCCGGGGGCAGGGCCGCGTCCATCTGCCCGCCGAAGTCGAGTTGGCCCGGCTGGTGGACCTCTCCGCACAGCGGCTTGGGCTGCGGATCGCCTACGAGCCGCGTCAGCTTGCGGGCACCTTCATGGTGCGGAGCAACGCGGGGCTGGACGACGAGGCGCTGTGGGCGCTCACGAATGAGCTGCTTGTCCAGAAGGGTCTCACGACCATCTCGACGGGCCAGGGCTCGACCGGCGAGGGGCTGGCGATCGTGCAGCTCAGCAGCGCCGCTCGGCTGGCTGCGCCAATCGATCAATGGGCCATTGAGCGGACTGATTCGGGGCCGCGACTACGCACGCCCGGCCGGGCCGGGTATGTCGCGATTGTGTATGACATCCAGGAAGCCGACGCCGAGACGCTCACGTCCGCGGTGCAGCCGCTGCTGGGCGCGGGCGGCTCGGTGACGCGGCTGGGCACGAGCGACCGCGTTATCGTGGCCGACCTGCGAGACCGCGTTGCTCGGGTGGTGTCGCTCATGCAGGCCCTGGACATCCGCACGACCGTGACGCGGTCGTACGAGCCGCGGGCTTTCTCCGCCGAGGAGGTCGGCCAGGCGGTGCAGCGGCTGATCGGCGAGGACGTCGAGGTCGTTGCTGATGGACTGACCGGTACGCTCTTGGTCGAGGCCACGGCGACGCAGCACGAGGCGATCGCGGCGTTGGTCGAGCGGCTGGATGCCGAGACTTCGGCAGCGCGGCTTTCGACACGAACGATCACGGTGCGACACCGCCCAGTCGAGGAGATCGTGTCGCTGGTGAACCTTCTGCTGGGCGCAGGCGTCGCCGGCGAGCCGGATGCGACGGCGGAGACGGTAACGTCCACGAATCGCCTGGCACCCGAGGCTCCCACTGCCGCCGAGCGTGCACGGCAGCGTGCCGATAATGGCAATACCAGCGACGGCGTGATCCAGATCGACGGGCTCACGGTCTCGCTCGTTGCCGACAAGGCGACCAGCCGCATCCTGGCGATAGGGCCCCCGGGCGTGCTCGACAAGGTGCAGGATCTCGTGCGCGAGCTGGACGTGCGGCAGCCGCAGGTGATGCTCGACGTCACGATGGTCAGCCTGACCGAGGGCGAGACGTTCGACCTGGGCGTGGAGCTCGAGAAGATCGAGGTCGCGGGTGATATCCGGATTCGGTTGGCATCGCTGTTTGGTCTGTCGACCAGCGATGGCGATGGCCGGGATGCCGGTGACGGCGCGGGCTTCACGGGCGTGGTGCTCGATCCGGGCGACTTCGCCGTCGTGGTCCGGGCGCTCGAGACGGTGAACGAGGGGCGTTCGCTGAGCCTGCCGCGCGTGCTGGTCGACAACGCTGCCACCGCCACGCTCGACGCGGTTCGAGAAGAACCCTTCGTCTCGACGAACGCGAGCGACACCGTGGCGACGACCAGCTTCGGCGGCTCGGCGTCGGCGGGCACACAGATCACGGTGACGCCCCGCATCGCCGAGGGGGATCACCTGCTGCTCGAGTACGCGGTGAGCCTGAGCCAATTCGTCGGTGAGTCTTCCAGCAGCGCCGTGCCGCCGCCGAGGCAGGAGAACAGCATCACCTCGATCGCGACGATCCCCGATGGGCACGCGATCGTCTTGGGTGGTCTCGAGACGATGAACGAGGGCGAAGCAGTTAGCCAGGTGCCGCTCCTAGGCGACATTCCGTGGCTGGGCGAGCTCTTCAAGAATCGCTCGCGGTCGGCGGGTCGCACGAAGTTCTACGTGTTCATCCGCCCGACGATCACGCGGGGCGACGGGTTCGGGTACCTCAAGTACGTCAGCCAGGACATGGCCGAGGGTCTGGGCGTGGACGATGGCTTCCCTGTTGTCAAGCCGAGGGTGATCCGGTGAGCGCGGCGACACGGCCGTGCGAGGCGTTCTTGCGGCTGATCAGCCGCGACTTTGCGCGCGAGCACCTTGTGCTGGGCGAGCGCGACGGCGACTGGCTGGTGCTCCGGCACGCCGAGGCGACGCCATTGACCGTGCTGCACAACGTGGACGTGCGACTGGGCGAGCACGGCGAGCGCGAAGTGACCGACGGGCAGGTGCTCGCCGAGCGGATCGACGCAGCGTATGCCCAAGCCGACCGTGATCAAGACTCCCAGCAGACTGCCGGCTTGGTGATCGAGTCGCCTGACGACGACCTCGAGCGTGCGCTGGCAGAGGCGGACCGCGACCTGCTCACTACGTCGGGCAAAGCGCCGGTGGTCCGGCTGGTCGACTGGATGCTCTTCACCGCCGCCACGCGCGGGGCAAGCGACGTGCACGTGCAGCCGCTGGAGGATCGTGTCCTCATAAGGATGCGTGTCGACGGGGCCCTGCGCGACGTGAAGGACCTGCCGGCGTCGCTCGGCGGCCCGATCGCCAGCCGGCTGAAGGTCATGGGCAGGATGGACGTGGCCGAGCGGCGGGTGCCCCAGGACGGGCGGGCGACGGTCACCATCGGCAGCGGCGAAACGGCGCGGACGATCGACCTGCGTTTAAGCAGCCTGCCGACCGCCTTCGGCGAGCGCGTCGTGGTGCGCCTGCTCGAGCCCGAGGGCACGCTGGACCTCGACGATTTCTCGGCGCTGGGCATGCCCGAGGACGTGCAGCGACGCTGGCTCGCGGCGTGCTCGCGCTCGAGCGGCATCGTGCTCTCGACCGGGCCAACGGGGAGCGGCAAGACGACGACCTTGTATGCGACCTTGCGTTGGACCGCCAAGCGCTCCGCCCGCGATCTCAACGTCATGACCATCGAGGACCCGATCGAGTACGACCTGTCGGGCCCGCACGTGGCCATCAGCCAGGCCCAGATCAACACGAAGAAGGGGGTGACTTTCGCCAGCGGGTTGCGGCACATCCTGCGGCAAGATCCCGACGTCGTGATGGTCGGCGAGATCCGTGATCTCGAGACGGCGCAGGTCGCGATCCAGGCCAGCCTGACCGGGCACCTCGTGCTCTCGACGCTGCACACGTCCGACGCCACGACCGCCGTCACGCGGTTGGTCGACCTCGGCGTCGAGCCGTACCTGGTCTCGGCCTCGCTCTCGGCAGCGCTCGCGCAGCGGCTGGTGCGCCGCGTGCATGGCGAGTGCGAGGGCAAGGGCTGCGAGGCGTGCTATGGCAGCGGGCTCTTGGGGCGAGTGGGATTGTTCGAGCTACTGGTGGTGGGCGAAACCATGCGTGAGCGGATCGCGGCGGGCATTACTGCAAGTGCGTTACGGAGCGAAGCCAAAGCCTCGGGCATGCGGACGTTGCAGGACGAAGGGCGCCGCCTCGTCGAGGCCGGGATCACCACGCCGCTGGAGGTCGCGCGCGTGGCGTCGGTGGGCGACGAGGCGTTTGATGCGGTCGAGGCCATCTCATGACCCTCTGGCGCTACAAGGCCGTGACCGCCGGCGGGCTCTCGCGCAAGGGCGAGCTGACCGCCGACACCGCCGTGAGCGCCCGGGCCTCGCTGCGTCGCATCGGGCTGACCGTGCTCGACGTGCGGCCGGTGGCCAGCGAGCGGGTGCGCGTGCCGGCCTCAATCTCGTCCAGCCTGCATGGCGTGCTCCGCGGCCGACGCCGCGACGCCAAGGCCGAGGTACTCGACGCGCTGGCCACGCTGCTGGCCTCGGGCGTGCCGCTGGCCGAGGGGCTCGGCACGCTGGCGGGCTCGCGCTCCAAGCGTTCGGGCATGCGGCGCATGCTCTTGCAAGTCGAGGACGCGGTCCGTGCGGGAACGCCGCTGGCCGATGCCTTTGAGGCTCAACCGGGCTGGTTCGACGCGGCGGAGGTCGCCGTGGTGCGTGCTGGCCAGGCGCGGGGTGGACTCGCCCACGCGCTGCGATCCCTCGCCGACCGCCACACCCGCACGGGCGAGTTGGCCGGCAAGCTGGCCTCGGCGTTGGCGTACCCGGCGATCGTCGCGGTCGCGGGCGTTGCGGTGGTCGTGTTCCTCTCGCTCGGGCCGCTGCCACGTTTGGTGGGCATCCTGGATGAGGCCGGGGTGGAGCCGCCGGCGTTGACCGCGGGCATGATTGCGCTCGGCGAGGCGATCGCGCGATGGTGGGCGGTGATTCTTGCCGGGGCCATCTCCGCGCTGCTGCTTGCCGCGTGGGGGGTACGCGCGATCTCGACGAGCGAACGAGGCTGGCCATGCGCGATGCGTCAGCTCGTGCCCCAGGCCCTCCGCGGCATGGCGCTGGCACGGCTCGCCGGCGAGCTGCAATCGATGACCCGACTCGGCGTGCCGCTGACCGAGGCCCTCCGCGCCGCGGCACGGACCTTCAACGGGCCGGTGAACCTGAGCCTTCGCACGAACCTCGAACGCGCCGCGACGCGCGTCGAGGCGGGCGAGCGGTTGTCGCAGGCCCTCGACGACCCGCACTGGTTCGCCGACGACATTCGCCGCCTGATCGAGGCCGGCGAGACGGCGGGCGAGCTTCCGGATCTGCTCGAGCGCCTGGCCGATCGCCTCGAACGCCGGGCCACACGCCTGACCGACCGGCTCGCCGGGCTCATCGAGCCGGCCGCCATCATCATGCTGGCGGCCATGATCGGCGTGGTCGTGCTCTCGGCCGTGCTCCCGCTCCTGAAACTGCGCGAGGTGCTGTGATGCGTCGACATTTCTATAAAGCCCGCCGCGGCATGACGCTCGTGGAAGTCCTCGCCGTCGTCGTGCTGCTGGGCATCCTGGCCGCGACGCTCACCGTTGGCCTCACGGCGGCCTTCGGCCAGGGCAAACGCGAGCTGGCCCGCACCGCCATCGCCGGGGCCAAAGCCAAGGTCGAGATGTACCACGTCGCCGAGGGCGGTTGGCCGCGGAGCCTCCAGGACCTCGTCGACGCGCCCCCATCGGTCAGCTACCACCTGCCCATGGACGCGGCGCACGATCCCTGGGGCAACATGATGCAACTCGTGGTGCCAGGCCCGGACGGGCATCCCTTCGAGGTCATCAGCCTGGGCGCCGACGGCCGCGTGGGCGGCGACGGCGAGGACGCGGACCTGAGCTCGCTGGCCTTGCGCGAGGGCGGCGCATGACCTCGCGGTGCTTCCATCGCAGCTTCACGCTCATCGAGACGCTGGCGACCTGCGCCATCGCCGCGCTGGCCATGGCGATCGGCGCTTCGCTGCTCGCCGGGGCCAGCGATCCACTGCCGCGGGCCGAGCAAATTTATCTGGAAGCTCGCGCGATGGCGAGGCTGGTGGCGGTCAGCGATGGACCGGCCAGCATACAACTCGAGGGCGGCCGATTGCTCGTTCGCAATGGCCGTGGCTACGCGGTGATCGAACGGGAGTGGCCGACCGAAGTACGAGCGGCAGTGCTTGCCGAGGGCGTTCGGATTGATCGCTTGGGCGCAAGCGATGCACCGAGCATCGTGCTGATGCACGACGGCCGCCGTGTGGAGATCTCGCCATGACGCGTCGCGGGCTCACGCTCCTGGAGGTCGTGCTCGCGACCGCGCTGCTCGCCCTGGCCGCGACGGGCGTGGCCTCGGCGGTCTCGTCGATCACGCGACCGGTTGAAGGGCCACGCGCTGACGTGCGTGAGCTCGCGGCCATCATCGACGAGGTGCTCAGGGATCCTGCACGATACGAGCTCGATGCCACAGCGATCGTGGCCAGCGGCCGGGGCGCGCTCGTGCTCGATGACGCGACGATCCAGATCACGCTCAAGACGCTGAGCGGACGCGGCGCCTGGTTGGAATTCGCCCAAGGCGACCAACGGATCGCCCGCTGGGTCCGCGTGCCGGAGGCGCGGCCATGAGGCGCGGCTTCACGCTCCTGGAAGTCCTGCTGGCACTTGCGTTGACGGCCCTCGCCGCGGGCGCCGCCGTCGCGGTGCTCGTGCCGATGGTCAGCGATGCGCCTGCCGTCGCGGCCGAACTCGACTCAAGATCGAACACACAGCGCGCCCTCGACCGTATTGGCCACGACATGCTCATCGAGCACGAATCGTTGCCGCGCCGACGAGTAAGCGTCGGGGATGGCTGGCTGTCTGTCGAGACGCGTGCCAACGGCCGGCGGGCAACAGAGCGCTATGACGCGGATGTGCTGGGCGTCGATGCGCTGGAGGCCGAACTGCTGGACAACGATCGCCGGCTCGTCGTCCGGATCACCCACCGCGACCAGTCGCTCCAGCGGGAGTACCGCGTGCCATGACCCGCAAGGTTCCAACCCGCCGCGGCGTTGCGCTCCTGCTCGTGCTGGCCCTGGTCGCAGGCGTGCTGCCCATCGTCGCGCTCGCGGCCTCGCGTTCCTCCGCGGCCGCGCAGCTCGACCGATCGATGGCCGACGGCGCCATCGCCGACGACGTGATGCAGGCAGCGACCCTGCCCATCGTCGACTGGCTGCGCCGCGACGCTCCGCTCGTGGCCTTACCCCCGCAAGCCGAGCAGCCCATAGTGCGGGTGCTCGACGATCGTTTCGAGCTCGAGGGCCGCCCCATCGAGCTCCTCGTGACGGCGTGGGACCTGCAAGGCATGCTGCCGGCGGACGCCGTGCGCGCGGGCACGCCGTTGCGGTTGCTGCTGCCCAACGACGTGCGCCAGCGGGTAGACGCATTGGAGGCCGATCCAGACGGCTTGGACGTGTTCGCCGCGCGCGACGGCCACAGGCGGATCTTCCCCTCGCCGACGTCACACGAGCCCGCCCTGGGCGCCCTGGTGAGCACCTCGGAACGGCCATCCGCTCAGCCCACCGTGCGCCTGAACGTCAACACCGCGCCGGCCCCCCTGCTCGCCCAGGCCTTGCGACTCGCTGGCCGCGGCGGCTACGAACAGATCATGGAACGCCGGGCGCTGGGACAGCGGAGCGGGCCACCGCCGTTGCCCGAGGGCGATCGCTCTGGCTCGCCGCGCATCGTGCTCGCCGCTTCGAGTAGCAGTTGGGGCGTTCGCATCGATGTCCGCATCGGCTCCGTACGGCGATCGTGGTGGACGGTGTGGACACGCATCAGCGGGGACTGGATGCTGCAGCGCCGGACCCTCATCTTGTGGGAGCCCCACCCGGAGCCCGCGCGATGAACCGGCTGACCCGCGAGCGTGCGATCACCGCTGGTGCGCTGGTGGGCGTGACTGCGGCGTCCGGTTTGGCCGTGTGGTGGGCTCTGCAACCGGCGCCACCTCTCGCAATGGATCGTGCGCAGGAGTTGACCCCAGACGAAGGCACGCGCCTCGCTGCCCAACCGCTGGACGCGTCGGCATTCGACGTCGTGCTGTGGTCAGAGCCCGAAGAGCTCACTCCGGCCGAAGCTGCCACCGTCGCCGCGGCAACGCCAGAACCTCCTCCGCCACCCCCGGCCCAGATCAACCTCTCGCTGATCGCAATCGTGGAAGCGGACACCGGCTGGCAAGTTGCCCTCTACGACCCAGGCGAGCAACGGATCGTGCTCGCCGGCGCGGGCGACGCGGTCGGCACCGTCCGCGTACGCGAGGTGACGGAGTCGACGGTCCTCCTCGAACTCGCCGGCCGGACACGCCAACTCGCCCTGCAAGGGGGTGCGCCATAACCGCTTCGACGCACTCCATCAAGCTGCTCGCGAACGAGTGCTACGTCGCGGTCGCGCCCAAGCCACCGGGCCGCATCACCGATCGCGTGGCGGCGTACGCCGTCGAGGGCCAACTTCCACGGCCCATCGACGAGCTGTGCATCGCCTGGCGAGTCGTCGGCGATCAACTGGTCGTCGTCGCGGTCGATCACGAGTTGGCGGACCACTGGCTCGCCGAGGGCCTCCTGAGCGCCTACGTCGCGGCGTTGCCCGAGGGGCTCTTGCCCAAGACCGGGCCGATCGAGTTCTTCGCCCGGTCGTACCTCCCGGTCAGGATCCGCCGTCATCGGCGCCACCGAGTCGCTTCGCTCGGAATCATGCTTGGGCTCGGCTGCCTTGCGACGGCGTACGGGCTGCACCAGCGAACGGCGACGATGCTCAACCAAGCACGATCGGCCGACGCGGCAACGCTGGACCTCGCGCGCGAGGCCCTCCCGCAATGGCGCGAAGGCGCCTCGCCCCAGCTCGCCCTCACCGGTGAGCTGCGAAGGCTGCGTGCGCTCGCAAGCGGGGACCGCGACGATGAGCAGGTCGACAGCCGCGATGCGCTCGCGGCCCTCTTCGAGGCCTGGCCTGCGGGCGAGGGCTTCCAAGTCGAAGCCGTTGAGGCCGCCGCGGATCGGTTGATGCTCCGCACCATCGCACCGTCAAGAGAGGCCGCTATCGCGCTAGCCGACCGGATCACCAATGCGGGCACGTTCGCTTCCGGCCTCCCACAAGTGCAGACCGAAAGGCAGCGTGATGGCGAGGTTACGCGGCTGGAGGTCTCGCTCGTTTACGCCGGAGGCCCCCAATGAAGGGCCGCGCATTCGGAATGATTGGGCTCGCGATCTTCGTCGCATCGGCGACCGTCCTGGCCATCGTGTTTGCACGATGGCGCAGCGCTGCGGACGCCTTCGATCGGGCGAACGCCGAGTTCATGGCTGTCCAGCAGCAAGTCGACGACATCCTGTCCCTCCAGGCAGGCCTCGACACTCAGCGCATCGCCACCGCCGGCAGCCGGGCCGATGCGCTCGCGCAGATGGCCGACACGCTCGCCGCGGCGGGCTTGCCCGGCTCCGCGATGCGTTCGGTCGAAGAGCAGAGCGACGTTGCAGTCGGCGACGCCAGCTTGAGACGGCAGACGCTTCGGCTGTCCCTCACGCGCACGACGCCGCACGACTTGGGTCGTTTCCTTGCACAACTCGAGCGCACCCACCCTGAATGGGGGGTGTTTCGAATTAAATTTGCTCGTCCGCGCCGCGGCGATGGAAATCACTATGAAGTCGTACTAACACTTGCTCGCGTGTACGACTCGTACGTCCGCTCGCAGGGGGTCTCGCGGCCATGAGACGAACTTTGCTGATTCTGATGGTCTTTGTGGCTGCGGCCCCTCTCGGCTGCCGCTCGAGTTCGCCGAGCCCCTACGTGACTCAGCCGCCTATTCGCCGCGACACCGACCGAGCCCAGAAGCTTGCCGCCGAAGCGGTCGAGTTGATGGACACGGAACCGCAGCGCGCCGAGGCCTTGCTGCGTGATGCGCTGGCAGCCGACCTGTACCACGGCCCCTCGCACAATAACCTAGGCGTGCTCCTGCTCGAACGCGGCCAGTTGTACGAGGCGGCCAACGAGTTCGAGTGGGCCCGCCGGCTCTTGCCCGGCCACCCCGACCCGCGGATGAACCTGGCACTCACCCTCGAAGGGGCCGGCCGCGTCGATGAGGCTCTGGCCCAGTACCGCCGGGCTCTCGAAGTCCATCCGGGGCATCGGCCGACGGTCCAGGCGCTGACCAGGCTGGAGGTGCGTGCAGGGCGGATCAATGACCAGACGCTCGCGCGGTTGGACACGCTCAGCCTCGAGGGCGAGGATGAGTCGTGGCGGCGCTGGGCGCAACTGCAACTGCGGCTGGCAGGTACGCCATGATGCAACGCCAGAACATCGATGGCAGCAAGGCACGGGGCTCGCGAGTGCGCCTCTTCATGAGCACGGCAGAGCCTGGCGTGCGATCAGCACATCACGAGTCCTTTCACGTTTCCATCCAATCACAGTCGGTGCGTGCTTGATCTCTTTCAGGAGTCGGCCGATGAAGACCACCTCGTGCACCCAGACCCTGGCATCCGCAACAACTGCGGCTCTGGTGATCGCCGCATCGGCGTTCGGCCAGGTGGGCGAAGAGAGCGTCCTGCCCAATGAACCCAGGCCCGCGCACCACATCGACCAACCGCCGTTCGACCAGTGGCCTGTGCTTGCCTACCCACCCGTGACGCCAGATCACGACGTGAATCGGTATCTGCCGGGGCTCTGGGTCACCGACACCCTCGATCCACCCACACAGGACCAACATTGGCTCGCCCGGTTCGAATGGACCGGCTTGGACTTCTTTCCCAGCCTCGAGCATGCGTCCGCTTGTGTGCACGGCTGGCACCCGCCCGTATCCCTCCTCTTGCCGTTGGATCCCGGCTGGGCGGGTGCTCGTCCGAACCTGGACCCGCTCTTTGGAGTCGAACCGGCGACCCTGCCCCCGCTGAGTTCAAGCGTCGCGACCAGTTCTACACCTCTGATCCCAGCCGGCAGAGATGGCGGCCACCAGCCCATGCTGCCGATCGCCTCGCGCGAACTCGCAGGAGGCTCGGTGGACCTCGTGACGGGTGTCGCGCTCCTCTCGGCGACGGACTTTGAGCTGCCCTTCGGTGGCGCCACCTTCCGATACCACCGGACTTACTCCGATAGTGCCAGCCTCAATCGCGGGGACTACTACGAGTATGGGCAAGCTCTCCATCCGGTCTGGCAAGAGTTCCCGCTCGGCCGGCTTTGGGATTGGCACGGCGTTGGGTGGATGCTCTCGCACAACCCGATCCTCCTGATCGATGCGGGCTTCCCGGGCATGGGCGGGGCTCGGATCCAGGAAACCTCGGGGTCCCAGAAGCTGCGGTATCCGCGGCGGTGCTACTTCATTCCCGATGCGCACCACGCGATCCCGTTCGACTTCCTCAAGCCCGAAGGTGGCCTGGGACCCCGGTACGAGGCCCCCGCGCGCTTCGGAGCCACGATCGAGCCGGTCGGTGGCACTTGGTCAGCGACGCTCAACAACGGCGTTGGCGGCTGGAGTGTGTTCCCGCACACGTTCCACGTCTGGCTGCACAACGGCGCGGTCAAGTACACCTTCAAGCCGATCTATGAAGACGTGCGACGATGGACCGACCCGTTGGGTCTGGCCACGGTGTCGTCCCATGATCCCGCTTCCGATGCTGGAGTTCTCGACTGGGCGAACGAGCAGGAACTGGGCGTGCCGTACCTCGGCCTGTGCGTCCAGATCGAAGATCGGTACGGCAACAAGATCGTCAACCAGTTCTGCGGCTTCCACCAATATGACTGCAACCTGGCCCAGGTCGCGCACGGGCCACCCGCAGCCGGCGATCCCCCGAGAGACCCGCAGGCCTCGGGCTCCGAGCCCGGCGCGTGGCCGGTCGTCGGGCGAGCGGACCAACAAGCCGTCCCGGGATGGGGACTCACCGACCGCCAGGCCGCCTGCCAGAGTTGCCATCGCAAGGGCCAACTTGATCGCACCTTCCTGTTTCCCGCGGACTCGGCGACGCCCGAATGGACGATCGTGTACTCGCATCGCACGTTCCTGGGCGCCGATGTCTGGTCCCATCCCGTGTCGGATCGAACACGGATGTACCCCTACAACGCACAGACCGCCATTAAGACGGTCCGCGTGTACGACGGCGAACGCACCGGCTCGGAGTGTCTAACGGTCGACTTCCGGCGCTTCTTAGGGGGCCATACGGACTTCTGGAGCTACTTGCCCGCCGACGATTCAGATCCCGCCCTGCCGTACGGCGAGAGCGACTGGACCCAAGACCAGTTCACGTGGGGGCACCAGGCCTACGACCCTGACGCGTTGCTCGACGCGCTGCTGGGCCGCCTAGGGATGGCGTGGGACGCCCGGCATCCAGGGTGGCACGCCGTCGGAACGGAAGACGATTGGCTGCACGAGGTCCAGTACCTGTACTCCGACGGTTCGGACCTGTTTCGCTACAACGACCACGTGTTCCCCGCCTCGTTCACGCCAACGCTCACCGCTGATGAGCAGCAACTGGACACCATTGTGTCTCCGCGCCTGCTCCTTGCCGAATCACGCACGCGAGTCGACCAGGACGCCGTCGCGGACGACCCGATCCACTCCTCGTTCAACGTCTATCGCTACATCTACAGGACTCGAACGGAAACGGGCAGCATCACCAGCACGCCCAAGGGCGATACCGGTTCGATGTCGGCGATCTATGAACCTCGGACCATTGCAGCGATCGCCGATCGTCTTGCGGAGGTCGACGATCCAGAATGGCCGTGGCACACTCCCAAGGAAGTAGCGTTGTTGCTGCTCGTCGAGGACTTCGACCGCGCGCTCCCGAGCGGCCCTTCGATCGACGCTGATGGCGAGCCGACAATCCGCGAGATCGCCACGAAGTACTTCGCATACTGGCCGGGCGACGACGACGAGGATCCGAGACAGGCCCTGGGCGTGCCGGGAGCGGCTCCGGAATCCTCGCTGTTTCTCGTTTCGGGGATTCGCAGGCCGGCGGCTCCATTGAGCGGTCGCAACTTCGGGCGTGTGTTCGCGGCAGACGATTCGCTGCAAACCGGCCTGGAGCAGACCTACTTCCAAGAGATGGTCCAGCAGATCGGCGTGTCCGACGCCCAGGACGACCTGATCCTCGTGCTCGGCGACGTGCCGATGGTCTCGAATGGGCGATCCGCCTTCGACCAGCCAACGCACAAGATTTTCAGGTTCGTGCACGCCAAGCCCGGCCGCGGCACCGTGCTGGAGGGCCACCGGCCAAAGGCGAGTTCGGGGCATGCCTGGCCTTTCCGTGTTGCCTTGATGAACAGCGGCTCTGGCGGCAGCGAGTCCGACTTCGAAGGGTCGGACTTCTCGCCCCACAGGTCGCTCTTCCACTTCCCGCACCGGATGACGCAAGATCCATCGCAGAACTGGGACGAGGACGGGATGGTGGCCTTCGACGGCGGGCTCAATCGGCCGCTGTGGTACGCGGTGATCGACGAGTTTCCGAATCAGTCCGCGGCCCTGCTCCCGAACGACGCGGTGTCGGGCTTCGAGGCAATCCCGTCGCTGTATCCAGACCCGAGCGCCCAGCCGCAGATGCAGTTCAAGCCGACATCCAGACGCATCGTTGCCCTCAACGCGATGGGCTACAAGGTGTGGGAGCGACTGTACACCATCAAGCCGGACGGCATCTCGCTCGAAGGCGGCAGCGGCCACCGCATGGTCTATCGATACGACGACCTCGGCCGTGTGACGATGATCAAGAGCTACGGTTGGTCGGCGGCCGAACTCCTTGGCGAGCAGAACGAGGATCCGACGATCCCCGAGACGCAGGGGCTCGTGACCGTCTTCGACTACGACTATGGCCTGGCCGCCGAATCCGACTCACCATTAACCACCACCATGGAGCCCCGGCGGATCGGCGTCCGATGGGGCGACAATGCCGAACAGTCGAGTGATCCGGGCGAGGTCCAATGGCTGCAGGAGTTCTACCGCGACTCGGAGCGTCCCGAGATCATCCTCGCCGAAGTGACCTTCGAGGACGCCTCGGTCGTGACTCCCGTGTTCCCTTCGCCGACCAAGCCGCCCGCGGGCCTCTCGCCGGGAGCCTACGAAGACCTCAGGAACGCCATCTTCCATGATGTGTCGTTCGTTGGAGGCGCTTCGGGCCTGACCAAGAAGGAGGACTGGCGAGCCAGCTATCGCTCGGCGGCACAGCTCGAACCCGGCGGCCCGAAGCTCCACGCCGTGGAGTTCGAGCAGTACGATGATGTCGGCCGCGTGTTCATCAAGGGACGCGGCCTGGACGACCTATCGACCAGCGTCATCGGGGATTCGGTCTTCTACGTCGACTGGGTCCTCTACGACCGGAAGGGCCGACCTGTCATCCAGGTGCAGGATGCCGAGCCCGGCACGCAGTACACCAACGTCTTGCTTACCTCGGTAAGCGGCACTTGTCCGACGGGCGGCTCCCTCTGGCAAGTCCAGCGGCCGATCGGCCCGGATGGCGTAACACCGATCGCCGCGGCGTCGAGGGAGACGCACTCTCGATACGGCGCACGCGGGCTCAAGAGGGTGCGCTACCCAGATGGTTCGCAGAAGCACATCCATCACCGGCGGCTTCTTACGGGCGAAGACGAGACCCTCGTGTTCGAGGGGCCTCTGGTGGGTTCGCCAACGAGCACCGAGTTCGACGGCCGACTCACGAAGGTGTCTCGAACGGTCAGCGACGATGGCCGTGTGCTCATCGAAGAGCAGCTCGTGCTCCCCGAGGGCTCGCAGCCCGGAACGACTATCTCGATCGCGACAGTCGATACGCTGGTGGCCGAGTCTTCGCTCACGCCCTCATACGACAGCGCGGGGCAGGTCACGACCGTCGATATGACCGCTTCGGGCGAGGATTACTCTGCCGAACGATCACTCAACATGTTCGGCACGGTCCACCGCCAACGCGAGGCCGACGGCACGATCACCAGGATGGTTCACGACCAACTCGGTCGCGAGATCCGCTCGTACCGCGGCACCAGCGACTGGGGGGCGCAGTTCGGCGCCCCACCCGGCACGCCGCCCGGCCTGGACGACATGGCCCTGGTCAGCGTCCAGGCTTACGGTAGCGGTATCCGCGATGCGATGCTGCTGACGCACACGCACACATTTCGCGACCATCCACCAGCGGAAGAACGGTACAACCCGGATCCCTTGGCGCTAGAGCCCTTTGGTGAGCTCGAAGCGATCGGGTACGACTGGCGCATGCGCGAGACGCTCCGGGTCCAGTTCGACGCCGGCGGGGCCGCCAGGCAAGCGACCCAGTTGGATGTGACCTACATGGATGCGATGGGACGCCCGCGGTTCATCGCAACGTTCGACGGGTGCCTCGTTGCTGGCGAGACCGAACCGACGAAGATGCTCGACCTGTTCGTGCCCGGGGCCTTTGAGCCAAGCGGCGCCTCGATTCCCGATCTCCCGGGCATCGACCAACTCCTGACGCCCATGGAGCTTGTATCGCTCTCAGAGATCAGGTACGACGATCGCGGCAATACCTCGGAACACCTCGAATACGACCTCGAAGCATCGACGCCGTCAGCGCCGCTCTACACGGCAAGCCGCTCCTACTTCGATCACGACGGACGCCCCGTCTGGTCCAGCGCCCCTTCGGGCGGCGTGACCCGCACGTGGTACGACGCCCATGGGCGCGAGGTCGCACGTTCGACGTATGCCGGCGGCCTCGAGATGCATCGAGTGGTGAGCACGTTCGAACGCGTTGATCACGGCGCCGATCCAGCGCACATCGCCGACCAGGTCATGATCTCGACGACCTATGACCGCATCGATGGTGCAGCCGGCAGCGTGCTCACAGAGTCGAACGCCGTCGTTACGCAGACGCATTCGTGGTACGTCGATGGGCGGCTGGTCTGCACGGCCCAACTGGGAACCGGGCCGGCCACCCCAGCCGTAGCAGATGCCTATGCCACCCCGATCACCCGGACGTCTCGGTGGGGCAGCCGCGGCCAAACGCCACCCATCGTGTTCAATGGTGACACATTCGTCCAAGGCGACATGGTCGGCTACGAGCATGCACTGCTCACCGCGTACGGCTACGACGAGGCAGGAAACCAGGAGTACGTGCTCCACCCCGACATGACCATCACTCGGTCTCTGCACGATGGCTGGGGCAACGCGGTGCTCGTGCAGGAGGGCATCACGCTTCCAGCCTTCGGCGGGGCGATGACCGCCCCCTTGCGAGCGACCGTGCACGAGTACGACGCCGGGCGGCTCGTGGCCACCGGTACGATCCTGGCTCCCCATCCCGCGGCGACCGACCCCGTCGGCGAGCCCGTGTTCACGTCGGCAGACGGGCACCAGGTGACCCACATCGAGTACGGCGCCGACATCGTGCGGCCGACCGGCACCGTGCTCACGCCTTCGGTCGCAGTCATCAGCAAGAACAACCAGTGGATCTCGGCGATCCGGATGCCGGGCGACGAAGCTCCCGCTGGGCCCAGCTACGCGTACCAGTACTATGCCGATGGCTCGCTCGCCACGCGAACCGATGCCCGCGGCATCACGCTCTACTACCTCTACGACTACGCCGGGCGCCTTGAGCACATGATCGCAAGCTACGGCGATTCTCAAAGCGATCCGTTCGATGGCGGCGATGTGGTGCCCGCCGATCGAATCACACGCGTCCACTACACCTACGACGACGCCACGGGGCTCATGCTCTCGGCCACGGCGTACAGCGTCGATGACGCGGACGTCGAGTTCGAGGTCTCCCAGAACACCTTCGAGTACGACAAGAACCAGCGTTTGGTCATGGCGTTCCAGCAGCGTGGCGACGAGGTCGACCCCCTCACTTCACCGTTCACCGAGTACGTGTGGAGCGTCGGTCACGCTGGGGCGGATGCCCATGACACGGGATACTCCCGCCTGGCGAGCATGACCTATCCGGTGCGCTGGGACGATGGTTCACTGCCCGATCCGCTCACGCTCGGCTTCGGCTACGGCCAACCGGGCGATGCCGATGACATCCTGTCACGCATCACCGAGATCGCAAACGGCACGTTTGAGCCGGCTGTGCCACTCGCCCGGTTCGCGCACACCGGCTCGGGCATGCAGGTCCGGCGGTCGACGCACGATGCCTCGGGCAACGTCCTCGCCACCGAGGGCTACACCAACGCCGAGACGCCACTCACCGGCTATACCCAGTTCGATCGCTTCGGCCGGCTGATCGACACGCACTGGCGGGACGGCTCGCCGACACCCGGCACGCTGTATCGGGCCCAGCACACGCTGGACGCCGCCGGCCAGCGCATCGGCTCGGATGTTTCGCGCGTCGACCTGTCCACCTCCACGCCCGAGCTCAACACCAACAGCTGGGCGTTCGGCTTCGACGCATTGCGCAGGCTCGAGCATGCCGATCTGGGCCAGCTCAGTTCATCGGCGGGCGTACCGGCCATCTTGTCCCCCACCATCGGACACGCGTGGACCCTCGACGAGCTCAGCAACTGGACCGGCGACGGCACCGATCCCGGACTCGCCATCACCGGCGTCGGCGCCCGCGACGTCACGCACGCGATCGGGGACGCCAACGCTATCGACTCGGTGACGATCGATGGCACGACGCCCACGCCGATGGTCTACGACCGAGCCGGCAACCTCGTCTACGACGGCACGTACTGGTACCGCTACGACGCCTGGCACCGCCTGATCCAGATCGTCGAGGCGCCCGCCGGCGGCTATACGTTCGACGCGAACGGCAAGAAGGATGGCTCCGGCCCCGCGTTCGCCGACGTGGTCGCGGTGTACGCCTACGACGGGCTGGGCCGGCTCGTCGGCCGACAGGCCCCCTACCCCGGCACGACCGACGAGTGGCGGACCGAGACCTACCTGTACGACGGCGACCGCCGCATCGCCGAGCGGTGGCGTGACCCGATCATCAGCAACAACGGCGGCGGGGCCAACGGCTTCCAGCAGCAGGCCGCCACGCACACGCTGTGGACCGAGCGCGAGTACGTCCACACGCCCGGCTACATCGACGAGTTCGTCGGCGAGATCGACGCGAACGGCGACCTCTGGCCAATCCTCCAGGACGCCAACCAGAACGCCATCGCGATGCTCGACGGCGCTGGAGCCATCGTTCGTCAGCGCATCCTCAGCCCCTACGGCCGTGTGATCTCCAGCGAGATCCCCACCGGCGTCACCCCACCCAAGTCGCGCATCGGGCACCAGGGCCTCTTCGCCGACCGCCTGAACGCGCCGACCACGCTCGACCCCCTCGACACCGGCTCGCACAACATCTGGCACAACCGCAACCGCACGCTGCTCCCCGAGCTCGGCCGCTTCGCCCAGCGCGATCCCAACGCGACCGGCCAGGGCGCCTCGAGCATGCTGGACATGTACGGCTCCGCCCTGCACGACGGCGTCTCGCCCCCAGACCCCGCCGCCCTCTTCGGCGACGGCCAGAACATCTACGCCTACGCCGTCGCCAACCCGACGCAGCTGAGGGATCCCAGCGGGCTGTTCATCGGTGCCGTGGCGTTCTTTATGCCGGGTCCGAGTGATTTCATTACGGGGGCGCTTGAAGGCTTGGTCAACGAGTATGCGGCCAACCTTGAGTGGGATCTTGACTGGGCGATGGATTGGAGTCTTCCCGACGATCTGCACACTCGGGGCAACAACGACTGGATGGCCTTTGCGATGATGCAAGGGGTGTACGATTCGTACTACCTCGGCATACCGGGTACGGATATCGGGTTTAATCCGCTAGACGCGTTCGCGGGACGAGGAAAGCCATCACGCATTCCAGGCTCGGGGCATCGCCGGGGTGCTGGGAACCTGGATGCCCTTGGCCTTACCGGAGTCAATCTCCGAATGGAGAGCCTGTCGACAGGTGCGAAGCAGTTGAAGAGAAACGGTTTCGCCATGGTTCCTTCACCTCGCAAGAACGGAGTGACATTCGAGCATCCAAGGACTGGGGCCAAGGTACACTACGACCGCGATTCTGGAGCAGGCGCTTATACCGGGCCAGATGGCACTCGCGAGTTTCGAAAGAGGAACCATTGGCACATAGAGGATTACCAAGAGAAACGCTATGACTGGCGTGGGCGACCTGTCGACAGCGATACCCCAGCGGCCCACATCCGTGCCCGCTAGACACTCAGATGGGACTACTCTATGGACTCACGTGACCTTTACCTGTTCAATGACATCTTCGCCGACGCATTTGTTCTTGATATTGATATCGGGAATATTAAAGAAAGTATCTGCATGCTCGTTTCAGCCGACCATGTGTACGATGAAGGGACTGGGTATAACAAGTATCTTATACACTTCACAGCACCACGGTCTTTTTGTGTGACCGGCATTCCTTTTGTCGAAGACCCTGTGCATGTATGTGGCTTTAGATACTCTGAGGTAAAACAACAAGATGATTTAATCTATATACAGCTAGGCAGCCCCAGCGATGATCCGTCAGCACTTTTAATCATGATCAAGATTGTCTGCAAATCAGTTCGTATCACTCCAATCGGCATGAAAGAGTTCAGTTCAGTCGCCCCGAACTGGCACACGCCAGACAACACCAGTGCTATCAGGCCTCGGCTGGAAGACATGGTGCAACCAAAGCGTCGGCCTGGATGGTAGATTGGGGCTATTCATCCTGAAGGCACTTTTCTGCTTTTACCTGTTAGTGGTAGCTCTCTCACTGCTTGATTGTGACGAGTGGCGCACCGAGACCTACCTCTACGACGGCGACCGACGCATCGCCGAGCGCTGGCGCGACCCGATCATCAGCAACAACGGCGGCGGGGCCAACGGCTTCCAGCAACAAGCCGCCACGCACACGCTGTGGACCGAGCGCGAGTACGTCTACACCCCCGGCTACATCGACGAGTTCGTCGGTGAGATCGACGCCAACGGCAGCCTCTGGCCGAT
>JAVJRZ010000018.1:0-53653 GCA_040219675.1 Phycisphaerales bacterium
TTGCACAGCTTCAATGCGGTCCGCCTGGCCCCACGGACAACAGTGATGAGAGTCCGTCGACCACCGTTGCCGCGACCACGGCCCCCTCGGCGCCCCACGTCCGAGAGCTCGCGGCCGCCCAAGCCCACCCGATCACGAGCCAATCAACCACCAACCAACCCCCGCTCCGAACAAAGCCGAGACTTTTTTCTGGTCCATGTTCGAGTTAGCACCCTTGGCGCTCGCGCCAGGAGGGGCAAGGTCCGGATCCACGGGCGCGGATTGCCAGGACTCGCGCGAGTATTGCCAATCCGCGCGCGAGGGCTGGCGGTTCTCGCGCGAGTTCCGCCGGCCCTCGCGCGAGCCTTGCCAGCATGCGCGCGAGTTCTCCCGGCCATCGCGCGAGTGCTGGCGATCCGCGCGAAGGGGGAGCCAGCCCCCGCGCGAGACCCGGCGATCCGCGCGCGAGCCTTGCTGGCCCTCGCGCGAGCCCCGGCGGTCCGGGGGTCGGCAATCGGGATCCGGCATCCGGCAATCGGCAGGAGAGGCTCGAGAAGCGTGCATCGCGGCGTCCGGCGATTGCCGATCGCCGGATCCCGAGTGCCGACTCGAAGCGGTCCGGCTGCGAACGCAACCGGCTCGGAAAGCAAGGAAAGCCCGGGCTCGCGCCCGGGCCTCGCTCCGACGGGGCTCCTTCGCTGCCGGAAATGGTGCCCCAAACCGCTGGTTGGCTCGATCGGGACCGGCCTCGTTCTTACGAGGCTCCCTCGCTGCCGGAGGCAGCGACTCCTTCAATGCTCGACGCGCTTGCCCAGCATCGGGCCCACGCGGTCCACCAGCCGGTTGAGCGTCTGGCGGTCGCGGGCCTCGGCGTTGAGGCGCAAGAGCGGCTCGGTGTTGCTCATCCGCACGTTGATCCACCAGCCCTCGCTGTCGAAGCAATCGATGGTGATGCCATCCAGGTTGTCCACCAGCGCGTCGTCGCCGGCGAGCTCTTCTTCGAGCTTGGCGATGACCGCCTCGGGCTCTTCGTTGGTGAAGTTCATCTCGCCGCTCTGGACGTAGCGCGCGATGGGCTTGACGAGCTGGCTGAGGCTCTTCTTGTTGCGGCCCAGAAGGCCCAGCACGGTCGACATCGCGATGGCGCCCGAGTCGGCGTTGTAGTTGTCCTTGAAGTAGAAGTGCCCGCTCAGCTCGCCACCGAAAGCAGCGCCGTGCTCGGCCATGGCCGCCTTCATGAACACGTGGCCCACGCGGCCGCGCACGGGCGTGCCGCCGTGGGCGACCACGTCCTCGGGCACGGCCTTGCTCGAGCGCAGGTCGAAGACGATGGCCGAGCCCGGCTCGCGCTCGAGCGCGTCGGCGGCCAGCAGGGCGGTCAGGTGGTCGCAGCCGACGATCTGGCCCTCGTCGTCGACGACCATGCAGCGGTCGGCGTCGCCATCGAAGCAGAAACCGACATCGGCCTTGTGCTCGACGACGGCCTCCTGGGTCATGCGCATGTTGCTCTTCACGAGCGGGTTGGGCGGGTGGGCGAACTCGCCGCTGGCGTTGTCCATGTTGATGCACACCAGCTCGAGCCCGGGCAGGTAGGCGTCTACGGCCTCGCCCGTGTCGCCGAAGACCTTGGGGATCATCGTGCCGGCCATGGCGTTGGAGGCGTCGACGACGGCCTTGATCTTGCGGCCTCCCTTGGAGATCGGCAGGGCCGGGCCGCCCGCGCGCAGGAAGTGGCGCACGTGCTTGGCGTAGGGCGCCCACAGGTCGCGCTCTTCGACGCGGCCGGTGGGGTCCTCGATCGTGCGCGGGTCGGCCATGGCGGCGTGCTTGCGGATGTCGGCCAGCCCGCTGGCCTCGCCGATGGGGCGGGCCTTGGGGCCGGCGATCTTGAAGCCGTTCCAGTTGGGCGGGTTGTGGCTTGCGGTGACCATGACCCCGCCCGCGCAGCCCAGGTGGTTGATGGCGAAGTAGATCATGGGCGTGTCGACCAGCCCCAGGTCGATGACGCTGACGCCCGCGCGGGTCAGGCCGTCGATGAGCTGGTCGGTCAGCGTGGGCCCGCTCTCGCGCATGTCGCGCCCGACGACGACGGTCCGCATCATGGGCGTGGTCTCGCCCGCCGCGGCGGCGATCTCGAGCATGAACCGGCCCGTGCCCACGCCCACCTGCCAGGCCATGCGATCGGTCAGCAGGTCGGGGTAGGTGCCGCGGATGTCGTAGGCCTTGAAGACTCGTCCCAGCATGGTGGCTCCGTCTCGATGTCGGTGGGGCTGCGCACCGGCCCCGGGGTTAGGCTCCCTCCACGGAGCCGAGCGAGGACGATAGACGGGGAATCTCCGGGCGTGGCCTTTGTATGTTTTTTGTCAGGTTCTTTTTCGTGCCCTTGGTCTTGGCGGGGGCTTGCTTGGCGGCGGCGCATTGGTCTATTATCCAGGCCCCGCTTAGCGGGCGCGTCCCTGGGCAGGTGGCCCCGGGCGAACAACACAACGCCGTACGCACCACCGCGTCGCGTGGACGCCGATCTTGGCCGGCCCACGCATTCGGGTACGCTCCGCCCTCCACGGGGGGTCGGAGCCGCGATCCGAGGCCGGTGGGAGGTGGAGAAGCATGGCCAAAAAAGAAGTTGCCCACGTCTTTAAGATCATGGCCCCCGGTGGCCAGGCCACGCCCGCGCCGCCCCTTGGTCCGGTGCTGGGCGCCAAGGGTGTCAACCCGGGCCAGTTCATCCAGCAATTCAACGCCGCCACGGCCAGCCTGAACGGCAAGGTCGTGGGCTGCGTGGTGACCTCGTACACGGACCGCTCGTTCGAGTTCGAGATCAAGAGCTCGCCCGCTTCGGTGCTGATCAAGGAGGCCGCCGGCATCAGCAAGGGCGCCGGCACGCCGCAGACCCCCATCGCGAAGATCACGCGTGACCAGTGCCGCAAGATCGCCGAGGAAAAGATGGCCGACCTGAACGCGGTGGACATCGAGGCGGCGGCGGACATCATCGCGGGAACGGCCCGATCCATGGGCGTGACGGTGGAGGGCTGAAATGGGACGCATGAGCAAGCGAACGAAGGCCAACGCCGACATGGCCAAGACCGAAGTCCTGCCCGTTGATCAGGCGATCGCCGCGGTCAAGAAGTTCAAGGGCCCGCGCTTCGACCAGACGGTCGAGGTGTGCATGCACCTGAACATCGACACCAAGCAGGCCGACCAGGCGCTGCGTGGCTCGGTGGCGCTGCCCAAGGGCATCGGCCAGACCAAGCGCGTCGTGGCCTTCTGCACCGAGGACAAGGTCCAGGCCTGCTTGGACGCCGGCGCCATCAAGGCCGGCGGCGAGGAACTGGTCGCCGAGATCGAGAAGGGCTTCTTCGACTTCGACGTCGCGGTGGCCAGCCCGGACATGATGCGCGTCATCAGCAAGCTGGGTCGTGTGCTGGGCCCCAAGGGCCTGATGCCCAGCCCCAAGGCGGGCACCGTAACCACCGACGTGCCCACGGCCGTCAAGGAGTACGCGGCGGGCAAGCTGGAGTACCGGGCCGATTCGGGCGGGAACATCCACGGGGTCATCGGCAAGATGAGCTTCCCCGAGGCCGACCTGAAGGAGAACTACGAGTTCTTCGTGCAGGCCATCGAGAAGATCCGCCCCAGCGCGGTCAAGGGCGAGTACATCAAGAAGATCACCATCAGCGGCACGATGACGCCCGGCGTCCGCGTGTTCCACGAGGCCGCCGTCGCCGCCTCGTAAGGCAGCGGAAAGGAAACAGTCATGTCCAAGCCCGTCAAAGAAATGATGATGGCCGACTACCTGGCCAAGCTCGGCGAGAACACCGACGCGCTGCTGGTGAACATCCGTGGCGTGGACGCCAACGCGACCAACACCCTGCGCAAGGACCTGGCCAAGAGCGAGATCTCGGTCACCGTGCTGCGCAACAACGTGGCCCGCAAGGCGTTCGAGGGCACCGGCCTGGAGCGTCTGGGCGAGCTGCTCGCCGGGCCCAACGCCCTGGTGTACGGCGCCGAGACCGTGGTCGAGGTCGCCCGCAAGATCGTCGACATCGCCAAGGACATGCCCGACATGGAGCTCCGCGGCGCGGTGCTCGATGGCGAGCTGTTCGAGGGCGAAGACGGCGTCAAGCGCCTGAGCAAGTTCCCCACGCGAGACGAGGCCATCGCCAAGGTGGTCACCGTCATCCTCTCCCCCGGTGGCAAGCTGGTGGGCGCGGTCAAGAGCCCGGCGAGCAACATCGCCGGCATCCTCAAGACCATCGAGGAGAAGCTGGAAGCCGGCGAGACCATCGCCAAGACCGCCTGAGATTTTGCCGACCCGCCCGTGGAAACGCGAGCGGGTCGCTTTGCTTGAAGCCGCCGATTGCGGCGACCACCGACTGGCCCCAGCATGGCCCGCCTATCGCGAGCCGGGGTTAAAGCACCGAACGGTTCGGGCCCACTCGGAGGCGCAACGCACTCGGCCAAGACTCGGAAAGAAGACCGACCATGAGCGACGAAGGTGCGATCAAGACGTTTGACGCGAAGATCACCAAGATGGGCGACGAGATCGTCGGCCTGAGCCTGAAGGAGGCGGTCGACCTGGCCGACTACCTGAAGGACACCTACGGCATCGAGCCCGCCGCCGGTGGCGCGGTCATGATGGCCGGCCCGGCCGAGGGTGGCGGCGCCGCGGCGGTCGAGGAGAAGACCGAGTTCGACGTGGTGATCAAGGGCGACGGCGGCAAGAAGATCCAGGTCATCAAGGTCGTCCGCGAGGCCACCGGCCTGGGCCTGAAGGAGGCCAAGGACATGGTCGACAACCTGCCGGCCAAGGTGAAGGAAGGCATCGGCAAGGACGAGGCCGACGCGCTGGCCGAGAAGCTCAAGGAAGCCGGCGCCGAGGTCGAGGTGGCCTGATCCCCCGGTGCTCGGCTTCGCGATCGTGAGGCCGGGCATCGATGCGTAGAGATACCCAAGGCCGCGCGCCGCACTGGCGCGCGGCCTTGTTGTCTCTGTCCAGAGAAGGGCCCGAGCCGGCTGAGACGATGGATAGGGTTTTGATAGGGCAAAAGTTCTTCGCCCTAGCGGATCGGTCGCGGCTTGTCAAGGCTATTTTGTGGGGCTATCCTAAAAGTTACGTCATGAAACAGGACGGGGCTGGCGGCAATCCGAACAGCACGATGTAGACCAGAAGGGCCCTCCGCAGGCCAAAGGCTGTGGACTCGGGCCCGCTTCCCATCGCGAGGTGATCGATGGCGGCGATGAGCGTGCGCAGTTATGCCAAGCGCGGTGACACCCTCCCGGTGAGCGATCTGACAGTGGTTCAGAGGCTTGCCTACGAGCGGTTTCTCCAATTGGACAAGCAGCCGGACGAGCGCGATCCGGAGATCGGCCTGGAGTCACTCCTTCGGGAGATCTTCCCGATCGAGAGCTACGACGGGACCATGCGGCTGCAGTACAGCCAGTACGAGCTCGACGAGCCGCGGTACACGATCGACGAGTGCAAGGAACTTCGGCTGACCTTCGGCTTGCCGTTCAAGATTCGCGTTCGTCTCGAGCGCGAGGGCCGGCCGGACATGCCCGAGGAGGACATCTACCTCGGTGAATTCCCGATCATGATCGGCGGCGGCGAGTTCATCGTGAACGGCGCCGAGCGTGTGATCGTCAGCCAGCTCCACCGCTCGCCGGGCGTGGACTTCTCCAAGACCGAGGAAGAGACCGATCGGCCGCTGCACAGCGCCCGCATCGTGCCCGAGCGTGGCTCGTGGATCGAGGTCTCGGTCAACAAGAAGGACCAGCTCGAGATGCGGATCGATCAGTCGCCCAAGATGGCGGCGACGACGTTCCTGCGCTGCCTGGACACCACGGTCGCGGCGACCGAGGCGTTGCTGAGCCTGTTCTACGAGATCAACGAGGTCAAGGTCAACCAGCTCCACGAGGAGGACTGGGCCGCCGCCCCGATCGTCGATACCGAGAGCGGCGAGATCCTGGTGGACACGGGCTTCCAGATCGGCGCCGAGAACCTCGAGAAGATCCAGGCTTCGAGCCTGAAGACGGCCCGGGTGATCCAGAACCCCAGCGATGCCCTGATCCTCAACACGGTGGCCGCCGAGAACCTGCGCCGCTTCGCCGAGGAGTTCAGCGTTGAGGACCCGCACGAGCAGGCGATGCTCAAGCTGTACACCAAGCTGCGCCCGGGCAACCCGCCCCAGGTTGAGAAGGCCAAGCAGCTCTTCATCGAGAAGTTCTTCGATGACAGCCGCTACCGCATCGGCCGCGTGGGTCGCTTCCGCATCAACCGCAAGTTTGGCTTCGAGGACTCGGTCGACAGCAACTTCATCCGCGCCCAGGACCTGCTTCGCATCATCCAGTACCTGCTGGACCTGCGCAGCAACCGGCTCGACCCCGAGACCGGCCAGCCCGTGGCCAATGAGGACGACATCGACCACCTGGGCAACCGCCGCCTGCGCACGATGGACGAGCTGGCCGTCGACGAGGTGCGCAAGGGCTTCCTGAAGCTCAAGCGGACGGTCCAGGAGCGCATGAGCGTCAAGGACCCCGACGAGCTGGCCAAGATCGCCGACCTGGTGAACTCCAAGAGCATCAGCAGCGCGATCGATTTCTTCTTCGGCCGCAGTGAGCTGAGCCAGGTGGTCGACCAGACCAACCCGCTGAGCACGCTGGTGCACGAGCGATGCTTGAGCGCCCTGGGCCCGGGCGGCCTGAACCGCAAGCGCGCTGGCTTCGAGGTGCGCGACGTGCACATCAGCCACTACGGCCGCATCTGCCCGATCGAGACGCCCGAGGGCACCAACATCGGCCTGATCGCGCGCATGTCGATCTATTCGTCGATCGACGACTACGGCTTCCTGCGGACCCCCTACCGCGCCGTGAAGGGCGGGAAGGTGACCAAGGACGTCGTGCACCTGCGCGCCGACGAGGAGATGCGCGGCGTGCTCGCGCCGGCCGACGCCCTGGACGCCGACGGCAACTTCCGCAGCGGCATGGTGCTGGCCCGTGTTTCGGGCGAGCTGGCCGAGGTGCCCGCCGACAGCGTGTCGTACGTCGACATCTCGCCCAAGCAGGTCGTGGGCATCTCGGCGGCGCTGATCCCCTTCCTCGAGCACGACGACGCCAACCGTGCCCTCATGGGCTCGAACATGCAGCGTCAGGCCGTCCCGCTGATCAAGGTGGATCCGCCCTGCGTGGCCACGGGCATGGAGAAGTCCGTCGGCTTCAACTCGGGCATGGTCATCAAGGCCAAGGTCGGCGGCGTGGTCACGTTCGTCGATGCCGAGCGGATCATCATCGATAACAGCGACGAGTACGTGCTGCGCAAGTTCCGCGGCATGAACGAGCGGACGTGCCTGAACCAGAAGCCGGTGGTCCGCCCCGGCGACGTGGTCGAGGCCGGTCAGGTGATCGCCGACGGCCCCTCGATCAAGGAAGGCGAGCTGGCGATCGGCAAGAACGTGCTGGTCGCGTTCAACACATTCGACGGGTACAACTTCGAGGACGCCATCGTCATCAGCGAACGGATCGTCAAGGACGACGTGTTCACGTCGATCCACATCGACAGCTTCGACGTGGAGATCCGCGACACCAAGCTGGGCCGCGAGGAGTTCACCCGCGACATCCCCAACGTCAGCGAGAAGGCCCTGCGCAACCTCGACGACGACGGCGTGATCCGCGTGGGCGCCCGCGTGGGCCCGGGCGACATCCTGGTGGGCAAGGTCAGCCCCAAGAGCAAGACCGAGCTGACGCCCGAAGAGAAGCTGCTGCACGCCATCTTCGGCCGCGCGGGCGAGGACGTGAAGAACGACTCGCTCGAGGTGCCCAGCGGCATCGATGGCATCGTCATCGGCGCGAAGAAGTTCAGCCGGCGCCTGCACATGAACGAGGAGCAGAAGCGCCAGCTCAAGCAGCAGATCGCCGAGTACGAGGCCGAGCAGGACAACAAGGCCATCGAGATCTTCCGCGAGATGGTCGCGGCGATCAACGACGCGACGGGCAGCGACCTGGTGGACCCCAACACCCGCCAGAAGGTCGCCGCCAGCGACATCCCCGAGGTCGTGATCGAGCAGATCAAGACCTTCGAGCTGGGCTGGGTGAAGGGCAGCAAGGAAGCCCGCGAAGACGCCGAGATCAGCTACAAGCAGTACTGGCCGCGCATCGAGGCCATCGAGAAGGAAAAGCAGCGTCGCGTGGCGCACATGAAGCGCGGCGACGAGCTGCCCGCGGGCGTTCTCGAGATGGTCAAGGTCTACATCGCCTCCAAGCGCCCGCTGAGCGTGGGCGACAAGATGGCCGGCCGCCACGGCAACAAGGGCGTCATCGCCCGCCTGGTGCCCGTGGAAGAGATGCCGTTCATGGAAGACGGCACGCCGGTGGACATCATGCTCAACCCGCTGGGCGTGCCCAGCCGCATGAACGTCGGGCAGATCCTCGAGCTGCACCTGGGCTGGGCGGCGCAGGTCCTGGGCTTCCAGGCCGTCACGCCGGTGTTCGATGGCGCCACCGAGGACGAGATCCACGCGGCCATCGAAGAGGCCAATACCTACGTCAAGGAACGCAACGCCGAGGTCGAGAAGACCGGCCAGCACCCGCACCATCGCGAACTGCTGGCCAACATGCCTCGTGGCGGCAAGATCCAGCTCTACGACGGCCGGACCGGCGAGGCCTTCCAGCAGCGCACGTCGGTGGGCTTCATGTACATGCTCAAGCTCCACCACCTGGTGGACGACAAGATCCATGCTCGTGCGACCGGGCCCTACTCGCTCATCACGCAGCAGCCCCTTGGCGGCAAGAGCCGCACGGGTGGCCAGCGCTTCGGCGAGATGGAGGTCTGGGCCCTCGAGGCGTACGGCGCCAGCTACATCCTGCAGGAGCTGCTGACCGTCAAGAGCGACGACGTGGAAGGCCGCACCAAGATCTACGAGAGCATGGTCAAGGGCACCCACAAGCTCGAGGCCGGCATGCCGATCGCCTTCGACGTGCTCTGCAACGAGCTCAAGGGCCTTGGCATGAACATCACACTGGAGAAGCGTCAGCAGGAGTTGGGCAGCCTGTTGTAGCACAGCACGCCCGCCACACCCTCCCCTGCTGCGTCCCGAACCGATTCGACTTTCACCGGTAACCACCGGAGGCACACATGGCCGAAACCGTGTACGACCGCATCAATGACTTCTCCGCCGTCAAGGTGACGCTGGCCTCGCCCAACGACATCCGGGCGTGGTCCTACGGCGAGGTGAAGAAGCCCGAGACGATCAACTACCGCACGTACCGCCCCGAGAAGGACGGGCTGTTCTGCGAGCGCATCTTCGGGCCCGAGCGAGACTACGAGTGCGCCTGCGGCAAGTATCGCGGCGTGAAGTACAAGGGCATCATCTGCGACCGCTGCGGCGTGAAGGTGACCCACAGCCGCGTGCGTCGCAAGCGCATGGGCCACATCAACCTGGCCAGCCCGATCGTGCACATCTGGTTCTTCAAGAGCATGCCCAGCCGCCTGGGCACGCTGCTGGGGCTCAAGACCACCGAGCTCGAGCGGGTGATCTACTACCAAGATTACGTGATCATCGAGGCCGAGCCGGGGCTGCAGCTCGACGACGGCACGAAGATCGAAGGCCAGACGATCATCACCGAGGACAAGTTCCGCGCGGCCCAGCTCGCCTTCGGCAACGCCTTCCGGGCGATGATGGGCGCCGAGGCCATCCGCGAGCTGATCGACCGCCTGGACCTGGATGCGCTGGCCGCCCAGCTTCGCCAAGAGCTGAAGGAAACCCGCAGCAAGCAGAAGATCAAGGACCTCGCCAAGCGGCTCAAGCTGGTCGAGAACATCCGCAAGAGCGAGAACGATCCCTCGTGGCTGGTGATGGACGTGATCCCCGTGATCCCGCCGGATCTGCGCCCGCTGGTGCTGCTGGAGAGCGGTAACTTCGCCACCAGCGACCTGAACGATCTCTACCGCCGCATCATCAACCGCAACAACCGGCTCAAGAAGCTGATGGACCTCAACGCCCCGGAGGTCATCATCCGCAACGAGAAGCGGATGCTCCAGCAGGCCGTCGACAACCTGTTCGACAACGCCCGCTGCCGCCGCCCGGTTGTCGGTTCGAGCAACCGCACGCTCAAGTCCTTGACCGACATGATCAAGGGCAAGCAGGGCCGCTTCCGCGAGAACCTGCTGGGCAAGCGTGTCGACTACTCGGCCCGCTCGGTGATCGTCGTGGGCCCGGAGCTGAAGCTCTGGCAGTGCGGCCTGCCCAAGAAGATCGCGCTGGAGCTCTACCAGCCGTTCATCATCCGCAAGCTGCGTGAGCACGGGCTGGCCGACACCATCAAGAGCGCCAAGCGCATGCTCGAGCGTCGGGACCCCGAGGTGTGGGACATCCTCGAAGAGGTCATCGACCAGCACCCCGTGCTGCTCAACCGCGCCCCAACCTTGCACCGAATGGGCATCCAGGCCTTCGAGCCCGTGCTGGTGGAGGGCAACGCCATCAAGGTGCACCCGCTGGTGTGTACCGGCTTCAACGCCGACTTCGACGGCGACCAGATGGCCGTCCACCTGCCGCTGAGCGTCGAGGCCCAGGCCGAGGCCCACGTGCTGATGCTGTCGACGCACAACGTCTTCAGCCCGGCCAACGGCCAGCCGATCATCTCGCCCAGCCAGGACATCGTGCTGGGCGTGTACCACCTCACGCTGATGGCGCCCGACAAGGGCGTGCCGGCCAACCAACTGCCCACGTTCAAGGACCGCTCCGAAGCGATCCTGGCCTACGAGCAGGGCAAGGTGAAGCTGCACGACCGCATCATGGTGCGGCTGGAGCTGTTCAACGAGGTCGTCAACAGCCAGGGCGGCCCGGTCGAGCCGCTGCCCGAGAGCCGGCGCGTGCTGACGACCGCGGGCCGCTGCCTGTTCAGCGAGATCCTCGAGCCGGGCATGGCGTTCTACAACTGCTCGCTGGGCAAGAAGGGCTGCGCTCGCGTCATCGATGACGTGTTCGGCGTGGCCGGCAAGCCCGCGACCATCGACCTGCTCGATCGCCTGAAGCAGATCGGCTTCAAGCACTCCACCGTGGCCGGCCTGAGCTTCGGCGTGACCGACATGCGCGTGCCCGCCGACAAGCAGGAACTGCTGGCCGAGGCGCAGAAGAAGGTCGATCGCGTCGAGCGCAACTACGACCGAGGCATCATCACCGAGCGCGAGCGGTACAACCAGTTGCTGGACATCTGGGCCGGCTGCCGCGAGAAGGTGACCAAGAGCCTCATCGAGACGCTCAAGAACGATCGCCGCCTGCCCGATGGTCAGGAGGCGCCCATCGACGACACGAGCGCCGAGCCGTACCTCAACCCCGTGTACCTCATGAGCGACTCGGGCGCACGCGGCAACGTGAGCCAGATGATGCAGCTCGCCGGCATGCGAGGCCTGATGGCCAAGCCCAGCGGCGAGATCATCGAGACGCCCATCCGCGCGAACTTCCGCGAGGGCCTGAGCGTGCTGGAGTACTTCTCCTCGACGCACGGCGCCCGCAAGGGTCTGGCCGATACGGCCCTCAAGACGGCCGACTCGGGCTACCTCACGCGCAAGCTGTGCGACGTCGCCCAGTCGGTCATCATCGGCGAGACCGATTGCGGAAGCCGCCGCGGCATCCCCAAGCGGGCCGTGTACAAGGGCGAGCAGGTCGACGTGCCGCTCAGCGAGCAGGTCTTCGGCCGCGTGAGCCTGCACTCGATCGTCGATCCGGTGACCGATGAGTCGATCGTGGGCGCCAACGAGATGATCTCCGAGGAGGCCGCGGCCCGCATCGACGAGCTGGGCATCGGCGAGGTCTTCGTCCGCAGCCCGCTCACCAGCGAGAGCCGCACCGGTTGCTCGGTGCTCGACTACGGCATGGACATGTCCACCGGCAAGATCGTCGAGGAGGGCATGGCGGTGGGCATCATCGCCGCCCAGTCGATCGGCGAGCCGGGCACCCAGCTCACCATGCGGACGTTCCACACCGGCGGCATCGGTACGCGTGACGTCGCCGAGAGCGAGTATCGCGCAGCCATGGCCGGCACCGTGGAACTCCGCGACTGCGCCGAGGTGGCAGGCGAGGACGAGGACGGCAACGAGGTCCTCATCTCCCTGAAGCGCAACGGCGAGGTCGCCATCCTCGACGACAAGGGCCGCGAGCTCGACAAGAGCAAGATGCCCTATGGTGCGCTCATCTACGTCAAGCCCGGCGAGACCGTCAAGAAGGGCGCCCAGCTCGTCAAGTGGGACCCCCACCGCACGCCGATCCTCGCCGAGAAGGGCGGCCTGATCCAGTTCGTGGACATCGAGGTCGGCCAGACCGTGCGCGAGGACGACGCCGGTCAGGGCAAGAAGGCCTTTGTTGTCATCGAGCACAAGGGCTCGCGTTCGCCGCAGATCAACGTGGTGGACGAGAGCGGCCAGATCCTCGACTTCCACTACCTGCCCGCCAAGGCACGCATCGAGGTGCAGGACGGCCAGGCGATTCAGGCCGGCCAGATGATCGCGCGTCAGCCGCGTCAGGCCGAGCGCAGCCAGGACATCGTCGGTGGCCTGCCCCGCGTGACGGAGATCTTCGAGGCCCGCAAGCCCAAGGATCCGGCCGTGATGGCCGAGATCTCGGGCAACATCGAGATCTACAGCGACAAGCGCAAGGGCAAGATCACGATCCGCGTGGTGAGCGACTCGGGCATCGAGAAGGACCACCACGTGCCGCGCGACAAGCAGTTGCGTGTGCACACGGGCGACTTCGTGACGGCCGGCGACCAGCTCACCGAGGGCCCGCTGGATCCGAAGGACATCCTGCGGATCAAGGGCGAAGAGGCCGTGTGGCTCTACATGCTCGAAGAGGTGCAGAACGTCTACCGGGCCCAGGGTGTGAAGATCAACGACAAGCACATCGAGCTGATCCTCAGCCAGATGATGCGCAAGGTGCAGGTGCAGCAGCCCGGCGATACCGATCTGCTGCCCCAGGAGGTCGTCGATCGCTACGTGTTCTCGCAGAAGAACCGCGAGATCATGAACATGGGCCGCGTGGTGGAGGCGGGCGACACCGACCTGCGGGTTGGCCAGCTCTACACCCGCGACGAGATCCGCGAGGCCAACGCGCGGGCCGAGGCCGAGGGCAAGGAGCCCTGCAAGGCCAAGAAGCCCAAGGCCGCCGTCGGCCGCACGCTGCTGCTGGGCATCACCAAGGCCAGCCTCCAGAGCGAGAGCTTCCTGTCGGGCGCCTCGTTCCAGGAGACCACCAAGGTGCTCACCGAGGCGGCGCTCAAGGGCGCTTCGGACCACCTCATCGGCCTCAAGGAGAACGTGCTGCTGGGGCACCTCATCCCCGCGGGCACGGGCTTCCGAGATTACCAGGACATCCGCGTCAAGCCGCTGGTGGCCCTGGCGCCGATGGCCGCCGACGGGCTCGACGCCGCGGGCGGCGACCCGATGCTCGAAGATGGCGACGCCATGGGCGTGATGCCCCAGGTCGAGGTCAAGGACTTCGTGATGGGCGAGAGCACCGAGAACGCGCAGTAACGCTCGACTCGGGTTAGACTTTGAAACGATCGCTGATCGGGTGGTAACGCCCGGTCAGCGTTTTTCGTTTGGCGCAAGAGGAAGCCCTGGTGTGCGCCCGGGCCTCGTCGTGTTGCGTTGCTCTGAGTCAGAAGGGCAGTTGTACGCCCAGTTGGATCTTGTGCGCCTCGTAGTCGTCGCCGAAATCGCCCTCGTAGGCCAGGCGGAAGTTGAAGCCCCCGCCGGTTCGGATGCCCACGCCCGCGGTGGGGCTCCAGTAGTTGTCCACCGCGGCATCGTCGAGGAAGTCCGAGTAGCTCGCGCCGCCGAAGAGGTAAGCGTTATCGCCCACGAAATAGGTAGCCTTGCCGCCCACGCGGACGTAATCCTGCGTGAGGGCCGGGTCGAACTCGAACTCGTCGAGTTCGAGCGAGATGGAATCGAAGTGGGTGTAGCTCACGGCTCCGCTGAAGAGCCAGTCCTGGATCTCGTAGCTGGCCAGGGCCGTGCCGCCCACGCCCCAGAAGAGCCCGCCGGAGACCATCTCGTAGCTGCCCGAGCCGGCGATGAGCGCGCCCGGGGCGATCTGGAACGTGAAGCCCTTGCCGTCGTCCTGCTGGACGAGGCGGATGGGCACGTCCAGGTGTGCGCCGAACGTGAAGACGTCGGCGCCCTCGACGTCGTAGTACGAGATCGGGAACGAGGCGGCCACGCCCACGAAGCGGTTGAGCCGGTACTCGAAGCTGCCCGAGAGGTTGACGAACGTGCTCTCCAGCCCGTCGGCGTCGGCGATGCCGGCCTGGGCATCGAAGCGCACGCGAAGACCACGGTCCGACCCGGGGTCGAAGAACTGCACGCTCGCGGCGCCCACCGGGGCGCCCTCGCCCTCCATCCGGGTATCGAGTTGCCCATCCTGGCCGGCCGCCGACTCCTGATTGAAGCCCGTGGCGTCGCCGACGGCCTGCATCTGGTCGTCCTGCCGGCCTTGCTCCTGGCCAAACCCGCGGACGCGGAAGGCCCCCGGGCTGGGCTGCACGACGTCGCCGCTCATGATCCGGCGTTCCAGGCGGGTGAGGTCCTGGTGCTTGCCGAAGCGGTTGTACTTGTACGCGGCCATCTGGGCCGTGGTGGCCTGCGGGTTGCCGTCGGTCACGGCCACCAGCGAGCGTTGGTTGATCTCGCGCAGGAAGTCGGCGACGGTGTCGGCGCCGTCCTTCTCGAGGAAGTCCACGATCTGGTCCTCAACGTCGCCCGATGCATCGGAGGTGAACACCAGCGGGTCGCCCTCTCGGCCCAGGAACTGGAGCGTGGCGGTGTTGCCATCGCCCGAGAGCGTGAACCGGATGGCGTCGTCGACGCCGGCGTACCGCAGCGAGGCCCCGAAGTCCACGCCGTCGAACCTCGAAAAATCGCCCTGGGTGTCCAGCAGGTCCTCGACCAGGTCGGGCACGGACGAGCCCCCGACGATCAGCGGCTGGACCATGGGGTCGGTGGGATTGACCGCGACCCGGAACAGGTCGTCGCCCAGCGCTTGGGTTACGGGCATGGCGGCGCCGGCCGCGGCCAGCAGGATCAGGTGGATGGGTCGACGCATGGCAACGCTCCTGGTCTGTGGATTGGTGCTGGGTCGGGATGGACCGATGCTTTGGGCTTATCGGCCAGAGCCGCGGCTGGGTTGAGCCTTCGCGTGAAGTGCGTCGCAAACTGGGGCGACGCGCAGTCTCTGCGGCCATACCATGCTCCCCGGGGCTCGGGATGCGCGCGATGCTCGAACGATCGCACGCGGTTCGGTCCAGATCACCGCAGGAGATGGCCTCGGGATGCCAAAACGAGAAGACATTCGCACCATCCTCGTGCTGGGCTCCGGGCCCATCGTCATCGGGCAGGGGTGCGAGTTCGATTACTCCGGGGCGCAGGCGTGCAAGGCCCTGCGAGCCGAGGGCTGCCGGGTCGTGCTGGTGAACTCCAACCCCGCGACGATCATGACCGATCCGAGCTTCTCCGATCGCACCTACATCGAGCCCATCACCCCCGAGAGCGTCCGCAAGATCATCCAGAAGGAGTTCGACCGCGACGCAGGCGGGCAGGGCATCGACGCCATCCTGCCCACGCTGGGGGGCCAGACCGCGCTCAACTGTGCCTGCGCCCTGTTCGACAACGGCACGCTGGACGAGTTCGGCATCGAGATGATCGGGGCCGATCGCCAGGTCATCCACCGGGCCGAAGACCGCGAGGCCTTCCGCGAGGTGTGCGAGAGCCAGGGCCTGCCGCTGGCGCCCTCACGCACCGTGACCAGCCTGGAAGAGGCGATGGAGGCCCTCCAAGAGCTCGGCCTGCCCTCGATCGTGCGGCCTGCCTTTACGCTGGGCGGCTGGGGCGGTGGCGTGGCGTACAACACCGAGGAGTTCCGCCAGCAGGTGGCGCGCGGCCTTGCCGCCAGCATGATCGGCCAGGTGCAGATCGACAAGAGCCTGCTGGGCTGGAAGGAGTTCGAGCTCGAGGTCGTTCGAGACCGCAAGGACAACTGTGTTATCGTCTGTGGCATCGAGAACATCGACGCCATGGGCGTGCACACGGGCGACTCGATCACCGTCGCTCCGATCCTCACGCTCACCGACAAGGAGTACCAGGTGCTCCGCGACGCGGCCTTCGCGGTCGTGCGGGCGGTGGGGGTCGAGACCGGCGGCAGCAACGTCCAGTTCGCGGTGAACCCGAGCCCCGCGCCGACGGCCGACGGCAGCGAACCGTTCGAGTTTGTTGTCGTTGAGATGAACCCGCGCGTGTCGCGATCCAGCGCGCTGGCCAGCAAGGCGACCGGCTTTCCGATCGCCAAGATCGCGGCGCGGCTGGCATTGGGCTACACGCTCGACGAGCTGCGCAACGACATCACCGCGACCACCAGCGCCTGCTTCGAGCCCAGCATCGACTACGTCGTCACCAAGATGCCGCGGTGGACCTTCGAGAAGTTCCCCGAGGCCGACGAGACCCTGACCACGCAGATGAAGAGCGTGGGCGAGGCCATGGCCATCGGGCGGACGTTCAAGGAAAGCCTCCAGAAGGCCATCCGCTCGATGGAGGTCAAGCGGTTCGGGCTCGGGCTCGACCGCAACGACAAGTGGCTCACCGCGACGCGGGCGATCGAACGCGAGCAGTTGGTCCTGGACTTTGCCAACCCGGGCGACCCCAGCCACGAGATCAGCGCCACGGGCCTGCGCACCGCCGACGGGCAGCCCATCGAGTGGCCGATCGACGACACCAAGCTCACCCGCAAGCTTGCCGTGCCCAGCCAGGGCCGGCTGTACTACGTGCGGTACGCGATGAAGATGGGCTGGTCGATCGAGCGGATCCACGAGCACACGAAGATCGATCCGTTCTTCCTGGGCCAGATCGCCGAGCTCGTGCGCTTCGAGGACGTGCTGCTGACCTATGAGCGGCTGGAAGACGTGCCCGAGCCGGTGCTCCGCCGGGCGAAGCAGCTCGGGTACAGCGATGCGCAGCTTGCCAACGTCTACCTCGACGCCATCCGCAGCGAGACGATCCTGAGCGTGCGCGAGCACCGCCTGGGCCTGGGCATCGAGCCGGTGTTCAAGCTCGTGGATACCTGCGCCGCCGAGTTCGAGGCGGCCACGCCCTATTACTACTCGACCTATGAAGAACCGGTGCTGGTGATGGACGCCGATGGCCAGTTCCGGGCCGTCCACGACAGCGAGGTCCGCGTCACCGAGACGCCCAAGGTGGTCATCCTCGGCGGCGGACCCAACCGCATCGGCCAGGGCATCGAGTTCGACTATTGCTGCTGCCACGCGGCGTTCGCGGCCCGAGACCTCGGTTTCGAGAGCGTGATGATCAACTCGAACCCCGAGACGGTCAGCACCGACTACGACACCAGCGACCTGCTCTTCTTCGAGCCGCTCACGCTCGAGGACGTGCTGAACGTGACCGAGGCCCTCGGCGGGAGGGGTCAGGCTGGTGGTAAGCTGCTGGGCACCATCGTGCAGTTCGGCGGGCAGACGCCGCTGAACCTGGCCCATGGCCTGGTGACCGCCGGCACGCCCATCATCGGCACCAGCATGGACTCGATCGACCTGGCCGAGGATCGCGACCACTTCGATCGGTTGCTCGAGAAGCTGGAACTCTCCCGGCCGGCCAGCGGCATCGCACGCTCGCGCCAGGAGGCCGAGACCATCGCCGCCAAGATTGGCTATCCGGTGCTGGTCCGACCCAGCTATGTGCTCGGCGGCCGCGGCATGGAGATCTGTCAGAACGCCACGGCCCTGCGGCGTTTCGTCGACAGCGCGGTGCGCAGCGCGGGCCTGGACGGCGGGCTGGACGACGCGCCGATCCTCATCGATAAGTTCCTCGACGGCGCCACCGAGGTCGACGTGGACGTCATCGCCGACTTCGATCCCTCGGGCGACTCGGATGAAGGCCGGGCCGTGGTGTGTGGCATCATGGAGCACATCGAGCACGCGGGCGTGCACAGCGGCGACAGCACGTGCTTCCTGCCGCCCAACGAGCTCTCGCCGCGAACGATCGAAGCGGTGCGCGATGCGGCGATGCGGCTGGCCCGGGCGCTGCGTGTCCGGGGCCTCATGAACGTCCAGCTCGCCATCAAGGACGGCGTGGTGTACGTGCTGGAGGTCAACCCGCGCGCCAGCCGGACGGCGCCCTACGTCAGCAAGGCGACACACGTGTCCTGGCCCAACCTGGCCGCACGGGTCATGATGGGCGCTTCGCTGGACGACCTGGGCGTGCGCGAGGTGCTGCACACGGGCGCGTTCGCGGTCAAGGCACCCGTGTTCCCCCACCAGAAGTTCCCACGCGTGGACTTCGTGCTGGGCCCGGAGATGCGCAGCACCGGCGAGGTGATGGGCATGGACGCCTCGCCGCCGCTGGCGCTGGCCAAGGCGGCCATGGCCTCGGGCAACGCGCTGCCGACGGCCGGCGCGGTGTTCGTATCGGTGCGCGATGCCGACAAGCCGGGCATCCTTCCGGTCGTGCGCGGGCTGGCGGCGATGGGCTTTGTGATCTACAGCACCGGCGGCACCGCCGAGTTCCTGTCCAAGTACAGCGTGCGCACCAACCTCGTGCAGAAGATCGCCACCGGCGCGCGGCCCAACGTCGTGGACATGATGACCAGCGGCGACATCCACCTGGTCATCAACACGCCCACCGCCAGCGGCAGCGCCACCGACGAGGGGCTCATCCGCTCGACGGCGGTGCGGCTGTCGATCCCCATGATCACCACCGCCACCGCCGCGCGGGCCGCCGTCGACGCCATCGCCGCCCTGCGGGCCGGGGATTGGTCGGTCCGCCCGCTCCAGGAGTACGAGGCCGCGGCCCGGCGCGCCGCCGCCGAGGGGCAGGCGATGGTCGCGTCGCGCTGAGGCGAGCGCACGTTCGCGGACCTTGCCGCTTGTCGGCGTCGGGGTTCAATGGTGCGGGGGAGCGCCCGTCTCGCGCTACCGGGTTTTTGCTTGTCGCTCAAGCGAAGGCCGCCCTGCGCAATCTTGCATGAAACCGAGCGCCGCGGGTGCAACTTTCCCCGGGCCAGACCGAACAACCTCATGGGCCGCTAGCAGGCGACGCCCCGGGCACCCGGTTGCTCACATTGCCGACCAGATGTTGGAATCGCCGGCGGCGAGCGCGATCGCTCTGGCGCAAGACGACGTGCGGCCGGCGGCACCCGCGTGTCAGAAACATGCTCGCGATGGCCTCAACCCGGACGGGCGGGCCCACCCGAGGACTCTGTGCATGCCGATGAGAGAGAGCGAAGCAACGCGGTTGCGGCGGCTGCGCGGCACGCCCGGGCGCTGCCCCAACGAGCTGGTCGTGGCCGATCGCGACTGGCTGCACGGCCGGTTCCGCCTGCCGGTCGACTGGCCGGGCTTTGACGACACCGGCCCGGTGCTGTGGCCCACCGTCGTGTTCCACCGCGACCCGGTCGTGATCACGCAGGAAGGCGCCGAGCCGGTGGTCGCCGATGCCAACACCACCATCGTGTACAACCCAAGGCGGGCCTACACGCGCCGGGCGCTCACCGAGCGCGGCGAGCGCTCGGAGTGGTACGGCCTGCGGCCCGAGCTGGCCCTGGAGATCGCGCGCAGCCTGGGCCTGCCCGCGGATGACCCCCAGACGCTGGCGCCCTTCACCCACACGCCCTGCACGCCCGAGCTCTACCGCGACCAGCGCCGCCTGAGCGTGCACCTGGCCGAGGGCGATGGCGACCCGGTGGCCATGAGCGAGGCGGTGTTCGACGTCTTCCGCAGGGCGCTGGCCCCGGGCGTCACGGCGCGGCAGCGGCGCTCGGCGGCGGCCACCGAGCCCACGCGCCGGGCCCATCGCGAGCTGGCCGAGAACGCCAAGGCCGTGCTCGCGCGGCGCTTCGATCAGCGGCTGACCCTCGACGGGCTCTCCGACGAGCTGGAGGTCTCGCCCTTCCACCTGGCCCGCACCTTCCGCCACTGGACCGGGCAGACCGTGCACAAGTACCTGACCGCCCTGCGCATCGCCGCCGCGCTGGACTTCATCGCCACGGGCATGCCGCTGACCGACGTCGCGCTGGCGACGGGCTTTTCCAGCCACAGCCACTTCACGCAGACCTTCGGCGCCGTGCTGGGCGAGAGCCCCTCGGCCTGGCGACGCAAGATCATGCGGCAGCCGGGCACGGCGCCACCAACGCCCCAGCACAACGGCGGCCCGAGCGAGGTGGGCGGCTCGGCGGGCGCGGTCACTGGCGAGGCCTTCGCCCAGGGGGCGCCCCAGCGGCCCGGTTCGCCCACCGCCGAGCAGGCGTGCGCGTGGGTGCTGCGGGCGCGAGGGCCCAGGCCGACGAACACGCACTCGGAGGCCGAGGCCGGCTGAGCGGCCCAGTCGGTCGAGCCCTTATGAAGCCGGGTACGTGCAGCGCGTGCGGTCGGTCTCCCACACGGTGATGTGCGCCAGCCTGGCCCCCGAGCCGGTGGCGTCGATGGCCCGGCTCAGGCGCCCATAGCACACGCGGGCGATGTGCTCGACGCTGGGGTTCACGCCCGCCTTGCTGAAGTCGGGCGGGTCGGTGTTCAGGTTCGTGTGGTCGAAGGCCTGCACGATGGCCTCGTCGGTCAGGCGTTCGAGGTCGTGCATCGTGAAGGGCATCGCGCCGCTCTCGGGAATGGGCGCTTCGACCGCCGGCTCGACCTGGTAGTTGTGGCCGTGGCCGCTGGGGTTGTTGCACTTGCCAAAGAGGCGGCGGTTCTCCTCGTCGCTGAGGCTGTCCACGTGCAGGCGGTGGGCGGCGGCGAAGTCCACACGCGTGCGCAGGATGACGGTCGGAGATGCTTGTGTGTCGGTCGTCATGGTGATGCTCGTGACGGGGGTCAGGTTCCAGCGCAGGCTCGCGAGGTCGACGGGCAGGGCGGCGCGCAGCGCCTCGACCAATCCGGGCAGCAGCGTCGCCGGCTCGCGCGTGGGGTCCTCGTGGCAGGCCTTGGCGATCATCGGGATGACGCTGGAGCGCACGGCCCGGTCGATGCCCTTGATGTCGATGAGGTAGCCGGTGGTCGCATCGGGCTCGCCGCGGGCGGTGACGTCGACGCTGTAATACCGCCCCAGCCCGCGCATGGCGGGCTTGGCGGCAAAGCCGTTGGGGTCGCTGGCGATCTGGCTGGCGACATCCCCAAACGAGGGATCGTTCACGCAGAAGCGCGTGGTGCGGGTGAGTTCGATGGTTCTGGTGGCGGTGTGGGCCATGCGTTCCGGTCAGGGTAGTACCATGCCCCGGCCCATCCGGTTCGTCGCACCCTTGCAGATGGAGGTTCCCCCATGACCATGACCAAAAGCAGCACCAAGACCATCATCACCCTGGCCGCCGGTTCGATCGCGCTGCTGGCCCTTTCCGCCTGCTCGGGCAACGGCGAGGCCGATGGATCGAGCGCGACCGGATCGAGCGCGACCGGATCCAGCGCGACCGGTTCGAGCGAGAGCCAGCAGGAGAGCGCCATGACCCAGTCCGACGCCAGCACCCCCAGCACCCCCAGCACCCCCAACGTCCGCGGCGCGAGCTTCCAGATGGCCGACGGCACGCCCGCCAGCATGGACGACTACCAGGGCCGGGTCGTGCTGGTGGTCAACGTCGCCAGCCGGTGCGGCCTGACGCCCCAGGTCGCCGACCTCCAGAGCCTGCAACAGGCCTACGCCGGCCGGCCCTTCACGGTGCTGGCCTTCCCCAGCGCCAGCTTCAACCAGGAGCCCCTGGCCAGCGCCGACGCCGCGGCCTTCTGCGAAGACATGGGCGCAACCTACCCCGTGGCCGCCAAGGTCGAGGTGACCGGCGACGCCGCCCACCCGCTGTTCGCCACGCTCAGCGAGCAGGGCGGGCAGCCGAGCTGGAACTTCACCAAGTACCTGGTGGCCAAGGACGGCACGGTCGTCGCCCGCTTCGACCCGCGCACCAGCCCGACGGCCGACGAGGTCAAGGCGGCCATCGACGCGGCGCTGTAGGAAGACGGCAATCGGCAGCCGGCGATCGGCACTCGGAGGTTGGCAATCGCCCAGCCGCCCCCTTGCCCTCACGCCGCGCGGGCGGGCGGCGATCGGTGGGCCGGCAATGGGCTGGCCACCACCACGTCCTCGCCCGCCAGGCGCACCATGTGGATGGCCACCGGGCCGTCCTTGGTGCTCGTCTGCGCGGTGACGCGGTAGATGACCACGACCGCGCCGGGGGGCACGCTGCTGTCGGTGAAGGCGCGCTCCTTGGCGATGGTCAGGGGCGCAAAATCGCGCTGCGCCCCGCCGTCGTAGACCGCGCGATCGACGCGATAGGTCACCCCGCGCACGCCGCGCGGGTGCTTGCACTCGAAGCGCACACGCAGCGTGCCGGTGGGGGCCTCGAGCGCCACGCGGAAGCTCGTTGGCGTGCCGGGCGCGGGCAGCGGGCTGCGCTTGTCCGGGGCCGCCAGGCCGCCGGCGATGTAGATGGCCCGGGGCGTGCCGCTCGTGCGCGCCACCGCCCGGATGCGCGAGATCAGCCCGCCCGCGCGCTCGCGCATGGCGTTGGTCTTCACGCGGCAGTCGGCCACCGCCGCGCGGTAGCGTTCGCGGGCCCGCTGGAGCTCGATGGCCGACTGGGCGGCCGCGTCGGTCAGGGCCTGCATCTCCTGGGCCTCTTGCTCGGTGAGCTTGAGGATGGCCCGGTTGGCCAGCCACTTGGGCGCCCGCGACTGGCACCAGGCGATGGCCTTGCGGTAGGGCAGCGGGATGGTCGGTGGCCTGGCCATGGTCGTTGGTCTCCGTGCCGGGTCGCGGTCGGGTGGTGCGCCCGTGCCCCCTGGCATCGGCGCGATCACCGGCCCACTTGAGCTGGCGCCCCCCGATCGGGGCCCGACGAGCGCGCTTCGGGGGTCGGTGCGCGCTGCCAACGTCCGAGAATGCGACCATCGGCCCGCGATGTGCGACCTGCGGGGCGCCTTGAGGCCTCATCGGGGCGGCGCGAGCGCACATCACGCCATGGTGTGCGCTCGCGCCCGGCTGATGGGCGCTCGCGCCCGGCCGATGGGCGCTCGCGCTGGCCCGATGGGCGGTCACGCCGGCCCCATCGGGGGTGGTGGCGGCGGCGGGATGGCCGGGCTTGGCGTGGGCCCGATGCCCGATGCCCGATGCCCGCTGCCCGGCGGAGCACGGCTTGCCGAAGGCGGACAAGCCGTGGCACCCGATCCACGCCCGTCCCCGCACCGGTCTTCGTCTTCCTCTTCTTCTGTCCACCCCAATTGCGCTCTTCTCTGTGCCTCAGTGCCTCTGCGGTTATCCCCTCCGAATCTTCCCCGCGTATCCTGCCCCATGCCCACCTTCCGCTACCAGGCCGTGGACGCCAACGGGCACACCGTCATGGGCAAGCTCGCCGGCGCCAGCGAGGCGGCGATATTGGGCGAGCTGGCCGAGCGTTCGCTCGTCCCTATCGAAGTCCAGGCCGAGAAGGCCCGGGCGAGCTTCAAGCGCAAGGGCCTGGGGCCCAGGCAATTGGCCACCGCCTACCAGCAGGTGGCCGACCTCTTGCGGGCGGGCGTGCCGCTGATGCGGGCGATTACCTTGCTCTCGCGCGGCAAGAGCAAGCCCAGGCGGGCGGAGATCTTCCGGCAACTGGCCGAGGCGGTGAGCCGCGGCGAGGAACTGGCCGACGCCATGGCGGCCCAGGAGGGCGTGTTCCCCCAGACGCACATCGCCATGGTGCGGGCCGGGGAGCGGGGCGGCAGCCTGGAGCCGGTGCTGGTGCGGCTGGCGACGATGGTCAAGGCCCAGGCCGAGCTGCGCGGCAAGCTGCTGGGGGCCCTGGCCTACCCGGCGGTCCTGGTGTTCGTGGGGCTCAGCGTGCTGGGGCTGATCTTCGGGGTGTTCCTGCCGATGTTCGGCGACGTGCTCGAGCAGGTGGATCCGATGCCGCCGATCACGGTGGTCTTGTTCGCCATCAGCGCGGCGGTGACCAGCAAGGGGCCCCTGACGGCCCTGGTGCTGGCGGCGCTGGCGGTTGTGCTCTGGCGGCTGAGCAAGCGCGAGGACGTGGGCCGGGCGCTGGTGGTGGCGCGGACGCGGGCCCCGGTGCTGGGGCCCTTGGTGCGCAACATCGCGGTGGCGCGGTTCTGTCGGACCTTCGGGACGATGCTGGCCAACGGCGTGCCGGTGCTGGCGGCGATGCGCATCGCTGAGGACGCGGCGGGGAACGTGCTCTTGAAGGAAGCCGTCGCCGACGCGGGCGAGGCGGTGCAGGCCGGCCAGCCGCTGGCGGGCCCGCTGGGCGAGAGCGGGCTGTTCGACGAGGACGTGATCGAGATGATCGCCGTGGGCGAGAGCGCCAACAACCTGGCCGACGTGCTGGAGACCATCTCCGAGACGATCGAGGGCCGCGTGGGCCGGCTGCTGACCACGGCCGTGGCGCTGGTGGGCCCGGTGATGCTGCTGCTGCTGGCGGTGGCGGTGGCGTTTGTGGCGGTGGGGCTGATCCTGCCGATGCTGGAGCTGAGTAATGTCAGTTAGGTCAGCGCGGTCGGCCAGTTGCTCGGGCTGTCGTATGGGCTGCGGGGCCCGGTCGTGGGGCGGTCGTGGGGGCGGTCGTGGGTGCGATCAGGGCTGTCCCGCAGCGGGGCCTGCCGGTTCGGGCGGCGGTAACGGTCGGCCCTAAGCTAGCATAAACTAGCCGCAGGGCCGCTCGGCCCGGGCACGCGCAGTCGGATTGGCAATCAGATTCACGATCAACATGGCACGGATGGGCCGCCCCCGGGGCGGGCCGAAGAGGGTGACGGAACGATGCAGACCCCCACGCAGTACTTGGCATACACACGGATGCGGCGGTCGGCCCGCGGGCGCAACACGCTGCGGCGCAAGGCCTTCTCGCTGATCGAGATCATGATCGTGCTGGCCATCATCGTGATGATCAGCGGCCTGGTGGGCTTCGCCCTGCTCAGCCGCCGCGACGAGGCCACGGTCAACAAGGCCCAGATCGACATCGAGACGCTCAAGGCCGGCTTGCTGGACTTCAACCGCCGCTACGGCCGCTACCCCACCGAGGACGAGGGGCTGGCGGTGCTCTGGAGCAGCTCGACGGTCGACCCGGAGATCGAGGACCAGTGGTCGGCGACCATCGACGACAACATGGCCAACGACCCCTGGGGCAACCCCTGGGAGTACAACCCCGAGGGCCTGCGTCGTGAGGGCTATTACGACCTCTCGAGCAACGGCCCCGACGGCGAGCCGGAGACCGAGGACGACATCTACGCCTGGTCCGAGGACGAGGACGGGATGATGGATGGCGGGGGTGGGATGACCCCGCCGCCGCCGGCGGGCTGAGCGGCCGGCCGGCTGGCCAGCCACCAGCCGGGGCGCGGAGCGCCCGGCCGCGGGCCGATGGTGGCCAGAGTCGACGGCCGGAACGCAGGGGCCGGTTGTTCGAGGCCCAGATACTCACGGAGGGCATGGATCGATGCGCGGCGGGCGGGGCTTCACGCTGGTGGAGGTGCTGGTGGCCCTGGGGCTGCTGGTGCTCGTCGCCGCGCTGTCCCTGCCCGTGGCCTTCACCAACACCACCGGGGCCCGGGCCCAGACCGCCGAGCGGCTGCTGCGGCTCGCCCCCGCCCTGGCCCGCGGCGAGGCCCGCGAGCTGGGCACGCCCGTGGGCCTGCTGCTGAGCCCCGCCGAGGACGACGGCCCGCTGCGTCTGGTGGTGGTGCGCGAGCCCGACCCGCAGCGCGAGTCGGCGGCGGACCTGGCGGCCGACCCAAACGACGTGGCGACCTGGCCGCAGGTGGGCGAGGCCCGCGACCTGCCCGAGGGCACGCGATTGTGGACCGGCCGGCCCGAGGCCCTGGACGACGCACTGGCCGAGAACGCCCCGCCCGGTGGCGGCTCGCTGGTCGAGGACGCCCTGGCGGCGCAGGCGCCCGGCGCGCCGGCGGGCGGCGGCGGGGGCTCGGAGCCACCGGTTGAGCCCGTGGTGCTGGCGTGGTTCCTCAGCGATGGCTCGGCCCTCCAGGGCGACGCGGCGGGCGTCGTTTTGCCCGATGGGCGCGTGGTGCGGTTGCGCGTGGCGGCGCTGACGGGCGCGGTGTCGCTGGAGTTCCAGCAGATGGAGCGGGGCGAGGAACCCATGGGCGATGCCCGGGCGGATCGCGCCGCGGGCGATCGCGCCACGGCCCAGCCGCCGGCGATGGACGCGGCCGGGATGGATCGGGCTGGGATGGACGGATCGCAGATGGATGGCGTTTCGCCCGACAGCGCCGCGGGCGCCGATGCATCGCCCTTCGACCCGCCGGGTTTTGACACGATCGAGTTCGAGCCACTGGGCTTCGAAGCGTTGGAGTTTGAGGCGCTCGAGTTCGAGCCCTCGCCATTTGACGGCCCGGCGAGCGGCTCTGGTTCGCGTTCGGGCGACGCGTCGGATCGCGATGGCGGCTCGGGCCGATCGTCGGACGAGCCCACCGAAGCCACCCCCCAGCCCCCCCAGCCTCGATAGGGAGACGACCAGGACGATGCCAATGCGCCAGCGGCGGAGCCGCAAGCCAACCCAGCGACACGGACGTCGCGCGTGCCGACCGGGCGTGGTGCTGCTCGATCTGGTGGTCGCGCTGGCGCTGTTCGTCGTGGGCGGGCTGGCCGTGCTGGCGCAGCTCGACTCGGGCGCCCGGCGCGTGATCGACGCCGAGCACCGCGTGGGGGCGTATGGCGTGGCCCGCACGGCGCTGGCGTTGCTCGAGAGCGGGGCCATGGGCGATCGTGAGCTCAGCGGGCCGGCCAGCGCGTGGGCGACGCCGGCGGCGGGGTCGACCAGCATGGAGCCGGGCGCCCAGTGGGTGTGCGAGGTCGACCTGGAGCCCAGCTCGTGGCCCGAGCTCTCGCTGGCGACGGTGCGCGTGCGGCGCGTGCCGGCGGGGGCCGAGGCCGACGGCCAGCCCGTGCGGGCGACGCTGCGGCAGTTGGTGCCCGCGGGCGGCGTCACGGGGGGTGGGCCATGACCCGGTCGCGCGGTGCGGGCGGCTTCACGATCCTGGAAGTGATGGTGAGCATCGCCATCCTGGCGCTGCTGGTGTCGGCGCTCTTGGCCTTTGGCTTCGGGCTTGGGTCTCGCCGGGATCGGCTCATACGCGAGGGCGAGCGCGGCGCGACGCTGGCCCGCGTGGTCGAGCGGGTCGAGCGGCTGGGCTCGACCGCCCGGCGGCCGGCGTCCTTAGGCGACCACTGGCTGGAGATCCGCGGTCGCGCGGTGTGGCCCGAGCTTGGTGGTTCGGGCGTGCCCGCGGGGCCCGAGGCGTGCACGGGGCGGCTGGAGTTTTCCGCGGACGAACGGCAACTGGTCTGGCGCGAGACGAACGAGCGTGGCGGGGCGCTGGAGCTGGTCGTGCCGGAGATCGAGGCGGTGCTGATGGACCGCTTCGAGGACCTGGCGCTGGCCTCGGGCGCCCGCGCGCCCGTGCGGGTGAGCCTGTGGCTGGGGGCGGTCGGCAATGCGCCGCCCGCGCGGGACGAGCCGGCCGCCGACGAGGCGTTGGGCGAGATGGCCACGCTGGACGATGCGATGACCCTGCCGCTGGAGGACGAGGACCTGCCCGCACGACCGGCGGACGTGGTGTTCGTCGTGGCCGACCCGATCGGGGCTTTGGGCGCTTCGAGTGCCGCTTCGAGTGGTGGGCCCAGTGGTGGGCCCAGTGATGCGCTGGGGGGTGGGCCATGAGGCGTGCCCAGTCTCGGCGCGGCGTGGCGGTGGTCGTCGTGCTGGTGGTCATCGCGATCGGCGCGCTCGCGGGCGCGGTGGCGTTGCTGGCGGCGCGGTCGGCCAGCGAGGGGGCGTCGCAGGCGTCCGGGCTCGTGCAGTCTCGGCTGACGATGCGGTCGGCGGTGCTGATCCTCGAGCAGGAGGCGCTCGCCCAGCGCGAGGCCGTGCTCGGTGGGGCGGACTTCGATCTGGAGGTTCCCTTCGAGGTCTTCGTGCAGGGCGGTCGGCGGGGCGTCTTCCGGCTGGACGCCGCGATGACCGAGCGTCCGGTGTCGCTGGATGCGTTGCTGGACGTCAACACGGCCGACGCGGCGATGCTGGCGCGGCTCCCCGGCGTGGACGAGTCGCTGGCGGCCGCCATCGCGGCCGAGCTTCCGGTGCCTTCGATCGGCGCGCTGCTGGAGGTCGAGGGCGTGACGGCCGAGATGCTGTTTGGCGAGTACGACGAGGATGGGTTGCTGATCTCCGAGTTGCCGCCGCTGGCCAGCCTGCTGACGGTGGGTTCGGCCGACCCGGCGTTCACGGTGGGGGTGGGCTCGATCGAGGGCGGGCTGGAGCGCGTGGACGTCTCGGGCTCGCCCGATGAGGCGACGATCGGCCGTGCGGTGGAGTTGATTGGGCAGCAGGAGGGCGGCGGGGCGCTGGCGCGCCTGCTGGAGCGCTCGGGCGGCGTGGCATCGCGGGCGGATGTTGGCCGGGCGCTGCGATCGGTGGACCAGCAACTGGCCACGAGCGGGCAGATCTTCGACGGCGTGTGCTTTGGTGCAGAGCCCGCGCGTGGCCGCGTGGATATCAATCGGGCGCCGGTCGAGGTGCTGGCGACGCTGCCGGGCTTCGACGCCGACGGCGTGGCCCAGCGGCTGGTGGATGCCCGGCAATCCCTTTCGGCGGAAGATCTTGCGAGCGTCCTGTGGCCGCTGGAGCAGGGGCTTGTCGATGAGGAGAGCATGCTGCTGGCGGTGGATCGCGTCACGACCCGGAGCGTGCGGTGGGTGCTGCGCGGGGAGGCCGGCATGGCCGCGGCGGCGCGCGAGCGTTCGGTGGGGGTCGACTCGCTCGAGGACGTGCAGCGGATCCGTGCGGGGATGGCCGCGGCCGAGGACGATCGGCTGGGCGACCGGGTAGCGATGGACCTGCTTGTGGACTTCTCGGGCAGCGGGCCGGTCGTGGTGCCGCTGGGCGAGGTGACGATCGCGGGCGAACTGGCCACGGTGGCCCGCGCGATGCGGCTGGCCTCGGGCGACGAGGGCGCCATGGGCCTGGCCAGCGAGCCCGACCCCGAGGCGGGAGGTCGGCCATGAGCGGCACGCGCCTGGCGATCGAGTGGCACGCGGGCTGGCTGACGGCCGTGGTCGTGAGCGCCGAGAAGGGTCGGCCCAGGCTGGGCCCGGGCCTGTGCGCCAAGCTGCCCGACGGGGTTTCGGCCGACGACGCCCAGGCCGTGGGCCAGTGGATGGGCGAGCAGGTGCGGCAGGCGGGGCTCGGCGAGAAGCGGGTCGTGTGGGTGGCCGGCCGGGGTGATGTGCTGCTCAAGCGGTTGAGCCTGCCCAAGCCGCCGGCGGAGAACCAACTGCCGGCGATGGTGCGGCTCCAGATGAGCCGCGCGATGCCGATGCAGGGCGATGACGCGGCGACGGACTACGCCGTGCTGGGCGAGGATGGATCCAAGCTGGACATGCTGGGTGCGTCGGTGCCCGGCGAGCGGCTGGCGTGGATGCGGTCGATGCTCTCGGCGGCCAAGCTGAAGCTGGCCGGCGTGGTGCTGCGGGCGCAGTGCTCGGCCTGTGCGGCGGGTGCTGCCAACGAGGGGCACGCTCGGATCGTGGTCTCGCCCGGGGCGTCTTCGGTCGAGGTCGTCGTGGTCGAACCGGGCGGGGTGGTCACGAGCCGGGGCATCGACGCCACCTGGCCTTCGGGCGAGCAGGAGGGGTTCGTGCGTCGCATCGCCGTGGAGGTGAAGCGGACGTGGATGGGCTACCGGGCCTCGCCGCAATCGCTGCCTGTCCAGGGCGCGGTGGTGATCGGCGGCGACGGGCTGTGCCAGGCGATCGCGCGGGCCGTGTCGGAGGCGATCGAGGTCGAGGCGGATGCGATCGATGCGTCGTCGATCGCGGTGCTGGATGAGAGCGCCCCCGAGCCTGCGCGCTGGCTGGCGCTCGCCGGCGCGGTGGCGCCCTCGTGCGACCGCATCGACCTGCTGAGCCCCAAGCGTGCCGTGGCGACGCGTTCAAAGTCTCGCGAGCGGGCGCTGCTGGGCGTGATGGCGGGGATCGCGGTCGTCGGGGGGCTTGGCGCGTTTGGTTTCATTCGCCTGGGCGATCTGGAAGCCGAGCGCAGCCGCCTGGAAACGCAGGTCGGGAACCTGGGCGGGCAGTACACGCAGTTGCTGCTCGACCAGACGCGGATGGAGCACTTGCAGGCCCTGCGTTCGAGCCGGCCGGCGTGGACCGATCACCTGGAGCGTGTGCTGGGGCACACGACGGTGGAGGGCGTTCGCCTCCAGCAGTTGAGCGGCGTATCGCGGGGCGGCGTGTGGTTCGGCAACCCGCAGGGCCGTGGCCAGTTCGGCATCCACGAGGGCGAGTACCGGCCCGCGGTGCGCGGCGCGCTCAACATCCAGGGCGTTGGGGACTATCGCGAGCTCGCCGGCATGGTGCGCGGCCGGCTGGTGAACGACCCGTTGTACGTCGTGCAGACGCAGGGGCCCGACGCGGGCCTGAGCTTCAAGCTGGATATCGAGACGACGTCGCGCAGCGTGCCAGAGCCAGAGCCCGAAACCGAGCCTGAGACCGAGCCTGAATCCGAGCCTGAGGCCCAGGAGGACCAGCCATGAGCCCGGCGGTCCGACTTGCTGCCATCGCCGGGGGTGTCCTGGGCGTTGCTGTGCTTGGGTACCTTGGGTACCAGCGGTTGTATGCCGCCAAGGCCAGCGAACTGAAGGACGCCATCGACACGCTGCGGCAGAACAAGACGGCCTACGAGACCGCGCTGCTCGAGGAGCGCACCATCCGGCGCGGGCTCGAGGAGATCGTCACTTCGGCCGTGGGCGGAGATCGTGAGTCGCTCGAGCACCGACTTCGCACGGCGGGCGCCGCGCTGGCCGCCAGCGCCGGGCTGCGCGGGGTGGAGGTGAACTCGCTGCCCCCGCGGGCCCTGGGCAATCCTGCCGCGACGGTTCGCGGGCTGCGTGATCGGCGCTTCCAGCGGACGCTGCGTGATCGAGTGGACGCGAGCGAGGCGCGGCTGGTGATCGAGGGTCGCGGGTCGCTCGAGGGCGTGCTGCGCGCGGTGGCCCTGGCCGAGTCTCAGCCTTGGACGCTGGGTGTGGAGTCGTGGACCATCAAGCCCGAGCGTGTCGAGGAAGGCCAGCCGGCCGTGTTCTCGTTGTCGATGTCGCTGAGCGTGCTGCTGGTGGCCGACCAGGGCGCGATCGCGGGCGAGGTGCCGGTGACGGGCCTGGAAGAGGGCGTTCGGGCGCGGGTGCTTGCGTTGGCGGGGCTGGACCCGTTTGCGACCGAGCCCGAGCCGCAGCCCGTGGTCGCCGCGGCCCCGCCGCCGCCCCCACCCCCGCCGGTGTCCCCGCCTCCACCACCGCCCCCGGCGGGTGAGGGTTGGACGCTCGTGGGCGTGATCGAGGGCCAGAGTGGGCAGTACGCGATCGTCGTGCACCGCGATGGGCGTCGCATGACGCTCCGGCTCGGGCAGGAAGTGGGGGGTGTTCGGCTGGCCGCGGTGGGCGGCCAGGCGGCCACCTTCGAGGTGGGTGAACAGAGATACCAAGTGCGCAACGGGGAGTCCCTCGTTGACGCTCGGCAAAGGGGACGGCCATGACCGCAAACACGCTACAGGCGCTCGAAGACCGAGGGCAGACTCCGGACCGGCCGTCCGTTTCAGGCAAGGGAGCGAATCGAATGGGTACAGCGGCGCGCAACGGTGCGGCATCCAAGGGTCGGCTGGCGGCGGCGCTGGCGGTATCGTGCGGCATGGCCGTCAGCGTGCAGGCGGCGCAAGAGTCGGCCGCCGGTTCGGCGCTGGCCGAAGCGCCACGTGGCGCTTCGGCCACGGGCGCCGAAGCGAGCGAGCAGGCTTCTCGCTCGCCGATCCGCTTCAGCTTCGAGAACGCGCCGTACTCGGAGGTGCTGGGCTTCTTCTCGCGCGAGGCGCAGGTGCCGATCATCTACCAGGCCGCCGTGCCGCAGCAGGGCATGACGTTTGTGAGCGGCCAGTCGTACGACTTCGACACCGCGCTGGATATCGTGAACCGCTTCCTGCTGCCGCACAGCGTGCGCTTGACGCCCGAGGGCGAGTACCTGTACCTGCGGACGATCCAGGACGCGGCGCGCCAGCCCGGCGCGATCTTCCAGGGCGACCTGCCCAGCGAGGTTCGTGACGGCGCCATCGTGACGCTGGCGATCCCGCTGACGAACATCGATGCGGCGCAGGTGGCCGAGCAGATCAAGGGCATGGTCGCGGCCTATGGCTCGCTGGTGCCGGTGCCCTCGCAGAACCTGCTGATCGTGACCGAGACGGGCGAGCAGATCCGTCGCATCCGCGAGGTGCTGCGCCTGGTGGACAGTCAGCCGCCGAGCGATTCGGACTATCGCGTGTATGAGCTGCGCAATGCTCGAGTCGGTGACGTGATCCCCACGCTGCGGACGCTCGTGCCCGAGTATGAGAAGAAGATCGAGAAGCAAGGCAACCGCATCGACATCATCGACGACGTCGAGAAGCCGCCGGTGCGATTCCAGCCCAACGAGATGGCCAATTCGATCATCGCGATCGGGCCAACGCGCCGGTTGGAGCAGGCCGCCGAGATCATCGAGATGCTCGACCAGGCCGACGGCATGGGAGGGAGCCAGCGGATGGCGAGCTTCACGCTCGAGGCGGTGACGGCCGACGATGCGGCGCGTCAGCTTGACCGGCTGTTCTCCAGCGTGCCGCGTGAGCGCAAGCCGACCGTGATCCCGATGCCGGCGCAGGGCAAGATCACGGTGGTGGGCAGCACGTCCCTGGTGCTCCAGGCCGAGGCGCTGCTGGGCGAGCTCGACCCCGGGCTGAACGACGAGGGTGCCGGCGGCCAGCGGACGATCGTGATCGAGCTCGAGCGGGTCGACGCAGCCTCGGTCGAGCGCACAGTCGGGAGGCTGCTCTCGCCGCGCCAGCAGCAGGTGCTGCGATTCGCTTCCATCGGCGATGGTCGGGCGATGATGGTCGCCGGCCCGGCGCGGGACGTCGAGGCGTTCGAGGAGCTGGCCCGGGCGTTCGACAGCCAGCAGACGTTCACGCGCGACGTGCGCACGCTGACGGTCTCGCGCGGCGAGCCCCAGGCGGTGGTCGATCGTGCCCTGGAGCTCTACGAGCTGAGCGGGCTCAACGAGCGTGAGCCGCTGCGCATCGATGTCGACGAGACGCGCCGCTTGGTCACGGTGGTCGGCCAGCGCGATGGGCTCAACCGCTTTGTGGAGTTCATGCGGCAGAGCGAGGCCGGTGTCACGGTTGACCAGGAATCGCGCACGTTTACGCTCGAGTCGGCCCGCCCCAGCCAGGTGGCCCAGCGGTTGGCGCGCATCGCCGAGGCGATGCTGCGCCCGACCGATGGCTCGGCCTACGAAGCGCCGCTGTTCGAGCCCGTCGACGAGCTGAGCCAATTGATCGTGCGGGCGGGCGAGGGGCAGTTCTCGGTGATCGAGGCGATCATCGGCCAGCTCGACAAGCCCTCAGGCGACGCGCGGTTCGTGACCATCCCGGTGCGCAACACCACGCCCACCGAGCTGCTCGATCGCGTGCGGCCGGTGTACGAGGCCGCCGCCGCCCGGCGCGACGACCCGACGCTTTCGGACCTGGACCTGACGCCCGATGCCGCGGCCGGGGCGATCGTGGCCCGTGGTTCGTCGGGCGCGGTGGCGCTCTTCCAGCAGGTGCTCGGGCAGGTGCAGCAGCTCGTGCCACCCGCGCGGACGACGCGCATGCTCGATCTGGAGTTTGCCAGCGCGAGCCAGGTGATGCCCGTGCTCGAGCAGTTGATCGCCGAGCGCGAGCCGGTGGACCCGGCGCGAGAGGCCCCTGCGCCGGAGATCTCGGTGCTCGAGCGGACGAACACGCTGGTCATCAAGGCCGAGCCCGCACAGCACCAGATGGTCGCGGAGCTCGTCCGGCGTCTGGACACGGTCGAGCCCACGGAGCTGCCGCCGCTGAAGCTGCTGCAACTGCGCACGGCCAACGCGGGGAACATCGCGCGGATGCTGACCGATCAGTATCGCCAGCGCCCGCAGGCCGATCGTGTGGCGCGGCCGGTGGACGTGCGGGCCGACGAGGCGACCAACACGCTGATCGTGTCGGCCCACGAGGACCTGCTTGCGGATATCAAGTCGTTCGTGGATGAGATCAACGAAGAGAGCACGCAGGAGCCCGATCGCGCGCCGCTGCTCTTCCGCCTGAGTGTGGCCAAGGCGACGAACGTTGCCGACGCGATGAACCGGCTGTATCCCGAGCCGCCCATCCCGAGGGATCGGCGTGGCCAGCCGATGCCCTGGCTCCAGCAGCCTCGGCAGGTGGTGGTTTCGGCCGACGAGTCGAGCAACTCGCTGATTATCGATGCGCCGGTGGAGATGCACGAGTCTTTGCGGCAACTGGCCGAGCAGCTCGACCAGGTCGAGGTGCCCCCGAGCGCCGAGCTGCGCACGTATCGCGTTGTGGATGCGGACGTGGAGACCATCAAGCGCGTGCTCGAAGGCATGAACCGCCAGGGGAACTTGAGCGCGCCCGCGCAGCCGGGGCGGCAGAGCGTGCGCGTGACGATCGAGGCCGAGCCCCGCAGCAGCACGCTGATCGTGGCGGGCGACACCGTGACGTTCCAGCGCGTCGAGGCGATGCTCGAGGACCTGTCGGCGGTGCCGGTGGAGCGTGAGACGGCGATCGTGCCGATCGCCAATGCCGACGCGTCGGAGGTCGGTGCGCGGGCGCTGTCCATCTATCAGGCGCAGGTCGCCGGCGTGCCGGGGGCGGGCGAGGTCGAGCTGTCGATCAACGAGGCCACCAACGCGTTGGAGATCGTGGCCGACGCGGAGGCGATGCAGCGGTTCCTTGGCGTGATCGACCTGCTCCAGGACCAGGCCGGTCCGCCGCGCGAGGCGCGGCTGATCCAGCTCCAGCAGGCCCGTGCCACGGACGTGATCGAGTTCCTGCGAGACCTCGTGTCGTCGAGTTCGTCGCTGCGCCAGCAGGGCGGTCCCGAGCCGGTGTTTGAGGCGATCGAGAGCACGAACACGATCCTGGCGGCGGCGGTGCCGTCGCAGTTTGGCATCATCGAGCAGTTGGTGAGCGATCTTGATCGGCAGCAGTCCGCCGGTCGCCAGCCCCTGCGCATCCTGCGGCTGCGCACGACCGAGGCGAACAACATCGCGCAGATGCTCCAGGAGAGCTACCAGCGCCGGACGCCCGAGGAGCGGGCGCGCATGCCGGTGGATATCCGCGCCGATGCGGCGACGAACACGCTGCTGGTCTCGGCCCATCCCGATGTCATCCCGGAGATCGAGTCGGTTGTTTCGCAGCTCAACGATGCGAGGACGATCGACGACGAGGACCGCGAAATCCGAATCTTCCCGCTCCAGCACGCGCGGGCGGACGAGCTTGCGCGCACGATCGACGAGATGTATCCCGAGCCACCGATGCCGCGGGACTCGCGCGGCCGTCCGCGGCCCGACTTGCAGCAGCCCAAGGAGGTTGTGGTTCGTGCCAACCGTGCGACCAACGCGCTGATCGTCGATGCTCCGTCGCGGCGTCTGGCCGGTTTCGAGCAGATCGTCAACTCGCTGGATCGCTCGGAGCTGGCCGGCGACGTCACCGTGCGGACGTATCGCCCGACGCGGGCCGAGCCGCAGGCCGTGGCGTCGGCCATCCGCGAGCTGGCCGGCTCCGGAGCGCTGGGCGGCAGCCCGCGGACGCCGTTGACCGTGTCGATCGAGCCGGCGACCCGGACGCTCATCGTGAGCGGCCCGGCCGACGCGTTTGCGCAGGTCGAGTCGTTGCTTGCCGATCTGGACGGCGCCCCGGCGCGGGCCGAATCGACGGTGAAGCTGTATAAGCTGCGGCACGCGCGGGCCGATCGGCTCGAGCCGCTGCTGCGAGACCTGTTGACCACCCGGCTGCGCGAGCAGCAGCAGGTGGAGGGCGGGCTGGGCGTTGCCGATGTCGCGTCGCTGCTGACTGTGAGCGCCGAGCCTGTGACGAACACGCTGATTATCTCCGCGCCGCCCGTGGCGCACGAGCTGGCCGAGAGCCTTGTGGAGGCCCTGGACACCGACGAGGTGGGCGCGAGCGCGCCGGTCGTGCGCGTGGTGCCGCTGAGTTATGGCCGGGCCGACCAGATCGCCCCGCAGCTCGAGCGTGCGATCGGCGGCTTGGTGCTGCCCAGCGGCGGCAGCGTGCGCGTGAGCGCCGTGGGTGGCGCCAACGCGCTCATCCTGACCGGGGCCCAGGGCGACCTGGAGGTTGTCGGCGGGTTGGTTGACGATCTCGATTCTCGGCCGTTCGACCCCGACGCGGTGGGTGTCGAAACGTTCGAGTTGCAGCACGCCGACGCGGACCGCATCGGCCCGGTGATCGAGCGACTGCTCGCCCAGCAGCGCGAGAGCAACATGTTCATCTTGCGGGAGATCCTCCGGCGCGATCCGACGGCCGCCCAGGTGACCCCCGTGCGCGTCGAGGCCGACGCGGGCACGAACACGCTGCTGGTGTCCGGCCCAGCCGAGATGGTGCAGTTGGCACGCGAGCTGATCGACCGGCTCGATCGGCCCGCGACCGATGCCGGTCGCACGCTACTGACCTATTCGCCCGCCCGCGCCGAGGCCGGCGCGCTGGCCCAGACGGTCTCTCGCATTGCGAGCCAGACGATCGAGGAGGGCCGCCAGGGCTTGGAGATCTCCGCCGAGCCCAACACCGGCACGGTGATCGTGGTTGGGAGCGAGCAGGCGGCCGTGCGAGCGGTGGAACTGCTCCAGCGGTTCGATGATCAGACGCCCATGGCGCCGATGGCCGACGTGACGGTGGTCTCGCTGCGCAACGCGATCGCCGCCAACGTGGCCCAGACGATCGAGCCGTTGCTGAGCGATCGTGCCCGCTGGCCGCAGGAACTGGTGCGCGCCGAGCGTGCCGGGCTGGCCGTGCCGCGTCCGACGGTTCGCGCCGATCAGGCGAGCAACCGGTTGGTGCTGAGCGTGCCCAGCGCGATGATGCCCATGGCCAGCAAGCTGATCGAGGCGATGGATTCGGCGCCCGAGGGCCAGGGCGACGTGGGCGTTCGGCTTGTTCGCCTGACGCGTGGCGATGCAAACTCGGTGGCCACGGCCGTGCAGGACGCCCTGCGGGCCGGCCGAAGGCCCGGACAGCCCGAGCCCACGGTGCGCGCCGAGACGCGGAGCAACAGCATCGTGATCGCGGCGGCCGAGTCGCAGATCGAAGAGGCCGTCGGGCTGATCAACGAGATGGATGTGCAGGTCGAGCCCGAGGCCGTGGGCGTGCTGACGCTTCGGCTGAAGCACACGCGGGCCGAGACGCTGGCGCCGATCCTCGAGGCGGTGTTGCAGCAGGAGTCGGTGGTCGATCTGCTGCCTTGGTGGGCCATCGGCGACTTTGCCGCTCGCAATCCGGACCAGGCCGTGAGGCCGGCGATCCGCGTAATCCCCGAGCCCGAGAGCAACACCGTGGTCGTAGCGGCGCCGCGGCCGTTGCTCGAACTGGCCCAGCAGGTGGCCGGCGAACTCGACACGCCCGAGGGCGATGCGGGCTTCGGCGACCGGCTCGTGCGGTTGATCCCGCTGCGCAACGCCGATGCGGCGCAGGTGTCGCAAACGCTTGTAGACGTGCTGACGTCCTCCGAGGGCGGTGTGGAGCCCCCGACCATCCGCGTCGACGCCGGCAGCAATACGCTGATCGTTCGCGGCACCGCGGCACAGATGGCCGAGATCGAGAGCCTGGCCAAGCAGATCGACTCGGCGACCCTTGCCGGTAGCCGGCAGATGCGCCTCGTGCCCATCGACCGCTCGCGCGCCGACGCGGCGATCGTGGCGCAGACGCTGCGTCAATTGCTCGAGCAGCAGGAGGGCGTGAAGGTCCAGGTGATCGGCGTGGACGAGCTGATGAAGGAGGCCGAGCCGATCGGCCCGGGCAGCGCGCTGCCCCAGCGTCGCGACCCGGTTGGCGAGGCCGTGATGTCGGCCGTGCTCGCCGGCGTGCAGGAGGGCGAGGCTCCGGTTGAGGCTCCCGTCGCGGACGCGGATGAAGCCGACGAAGCTGCAGAGCAGGCGCCCACGGTGACCATCGCGGTCGATCCGAGCACCAACACGCTGGTGGTCGTCGGTGCGCCGCGGGTGACCGATCGGCTGGCCGAGCTCGCGCAGCAGATCGAGCAGCAGATGCCGCGCGAGGCGACGCGTACGCGCGTGGTTCGGCTGCCCAGCAGCGCCGACGCGAACGCGATCGCCCAGATCGTGCGCCAGACGGTGCAGCGCGTGGGCCGCGCGAGCACGGAGAACCCCTCGGGTTTTACCGGGCGCCCTGACGTCGTGCCCGATCCGATAGGCTCGTCGCTCGTGGTGTGGGCCAACGACACCGACTTCGAGGTGCTCGGCGAGCTCATCGCGGCGGTGTCCCGGCTCGAAGCGACCGATTCGCTGGCGCTGAAGGTGTATCCGCTGGTGAACATCGACGCCGACGAGGCGGCGGACTCGATCAACGACCTGGTCAGCGCCCAGCCGACCGGGCGGCAGGCCCGCAGGTTCCGCTGGCAAGCCCAGCCGGCGCGTGCGAGCGAGCTGACGCTGCTGGGCCCCGACGGCCAGCGCGTCCAAGCCTCGATCGACCCCGACAGCGTGCGCGTGCTCGCGGACCCCAGCGGCACGCGGCTGGTCGTCACGGCGCCGAGCGATGTGCTTCCGCTCATCGATTCGTTCGTGAGCCTCATCGACCAGAGCCCGTTGGCTGATCGGCTGTCGATCCGTCGGTACACGCTCGAGAACGCCGAGGCCCAGCAGTTGTCCCAGGCGTTCACGAACCTGTTTCGGGCCCAGCGACGCGGCCCGGGCGGCCAGAGCCTGCCCGATGCCAGCTTCGTGGCCGACGGGCGGACCAACGCGCTGCTGGTGACAGCCTCCAGCGAACAGCACGCCGAGATCGAGCGTCTGCTGGTCGATGCCGACGCACCGTCGCGTGACGATGGTCTCGAGCTTGCGATCCTGCCCTTGCAGAACGCGTTGCCGCGCACGGTGGCGCAGGTGATCAACCAGGTGCTCATCGGGCGGGATCCCGGCCGGCAGGGCAAGCTGAGCGTCTCGGCCGACGATGAGGCGGGCATGCTGGTCGTTCGCGCCGAGCCCGAGTTGCTCGCCGAGGTTCGTTCGCTGGCCGAGGAGCTCGACAGCGCGAGCGTCGAGGGAGCGCCGATCCGGACCATCAAGCTGGAAACGGCCGATGCGCCGACGGTGGCCTCGGCCATCCAGAGCTTCTTGCGGGACCGTGCGCAGTCGGCCGGTCGCGGTCGCCGCGGGCAGACGCGGGTGAGCGTCGTCGGCGAGCGGCGGAGCGGGACGCTGATCGTTGCCGCCTCGGACGAGGACTTTGCCCAGGTGCAGGACCTGGCGCAAGCGCTGGACATGCCCGCGGCCGCGCGTGACTTACGCGTCGAGATCGTTCGCATCGAGAACGGCACGGCCGAGGACCTCAACGAGGCGATCAGCGACTTGTCGGTGCAGCTCTACGACGAGCGTGTGTGGGGCGGTTGGAATCGTGGTCAGGACGCCCCCCCCGAGGACAAGCTCTACACCACGGTGCACGAGTCGAGCAACAGCATCATCGTCGTCGGCCAGGGTGACACGATGGACCTGGTGCTGAGCCTCATCGGCGACCTGGACGCCGAAAGCAGCGATGTGACGCGCAAGATCGTCCGCACCGTGCCGATCCGCGAGGGCGATCCGGACGCGATCGCGCAGATCATCCGCCAGGCGTTCCAGGAAGACAACCGCGGGCGATGGTGGATCAGCGTCGGACAGCAGTCGGTGAGCGTGTCGGTCGATCGCACGCGCGGCCTGCTCATCATGGTGGGCGAGAAGTCCAAGGTCGACCAGGCCGTGGAGTTCGCCCAAACGCTCGCGCAGACGCCGGGCATCGAGGATCGGCCGATCGAGGTCATCGGCCTGCGCCACGCCAATGCCGATCGGGTGCAGCGGACCTTGCAGCAGTTCTTCGCCCAGCAGGCCCGCGCCCAAGGGCGTCAAAGCGACGTGACGATCATCGGCTCGACCGATGGCAACGTACTCATCGTCTCGGCGGGTGAGAAGGACATGGACCTGCTCCAGGACATGGTGGGGCAGATCGATCAGCCCGACCTGCCCGAGGGCCGGAGCATCGAGGTGTTCGCCCTGCGCTCGATGGACCCGCGCGAAGCTGGCGAGGCGATTCGCACGATGATCCCCAGCGACGGGCGTCAGTCGGCCATCCGCGTGACGCCCCAGCCCAGCCGCAACACCATCATCGTGTCGGCCCAGGACGAGCAATTCCCGCTGATCCGCGCCCTGCTCGAGAAGATTGATACCGACGCCGACCTGCCGTTCGTGAGCGTGCAGCTCAGCGAGGCCCGCGCGACGCAGGTGGCCAACGACCTGACCCGCGCGTTGCCCGACGGCATGAACGTGGAACTGACCGCCGTCGAGCGCACGAACACGGTGATCATCTCTGGCGGCAACGAGGAGGCCGTGGCCTGGGTTCGCGAGCAGATCGCGCAGTTCGATGTAGCCAGCGCCCCGCCCGAGACCGAGTTCCGCCGGATCCAGCTCGACCACGCCAAGGCGGTGGACGTGTGGCTCGCGCTCCGCGAGACGGTTCGCGCGCAGCGTCGCGAGCCTGGCGACCCGGCCCCGGGCATCGAGTACAGCGATCGCGACAACGTCGTGCTGCTGACGGCCAAGCCCGACGAGATGCGGCAGCTCGTGCAGATCATCGATGAGCTTGACATCGAGACCGGCGGCGAGCGGACGACCCAGTTCGTGAAGCTGCGCTTTGCCGAGGCCAAGCTGGTCGCCGACGCCTTGAACCTCTTCTATGGCCCTCGCGCCATCGAGGCCAAGAGCCAGGCGGCGCGCGACGTGAGCATCCTGAGCGATTCGGTGACCAATACGCTGATCATCGCGGCGGGCGAGGAACAGTGGGAGGGCATCCGCAGCCTGCTCGACCAGTTCGATACCGAGGCGTACTCGACGGGCCGAGAGCTCCGCGTCATCCCGCTGAGCAACGCCGATGCGCGGAACGTGGCCGACGCACTCAATGAAGGCTTCCGGGCCCCGCTCGAGCAGCAGATCCAGCGCGAGCGTGCCCGCCGGCAGGGCCAGCAGCAGAACGATCGGCGGGACGTATCCCTCGACCTGCCCACGGTGCTGATCGATCCGGGCGAGACGCCCGTGGTGTCGGCCGAGGTCGAGACCAACTCGCTCATCGTGTTCGCGAACATCCAGGACCTGGGCCGCATCGAGACCATCGCCAAGGCGCTCGACGGCGAGGGCGCGGGCCAGTTGCCCGAGGCTCGGGTGATTGCGCTGGAGACCGGTCGGGCCTCGCGCATCGCGCAGGCTGTCCAGCGGATCTTCATCGATCCGCTCGGCCGTCGCGGGCCGCGTACGCCCGTGGTGTTCGGCGATGACGCGAGCAACATGATCGTGTTCCGCGGCTCGGAGTCGGACTTCACGCAGGTCCGGGCGCTCGTGCAGACGCTCCAGACCGAGGGTGCCGCCGCCGACGTGCGCGTGCGGACGCTCATGGTCGAGGGCATCCCCGCCGCTCGTATGCGAGACACGCTTCAGCGGGCGTTCCAGGTGCGGGCCAACCAGTTGGGCGAGGGGCTGGGCATCGAGATCGATCGCGACAGCAACGCGCTGGTGATCGCCTCGAGCGAGCGCCTGTTCGAGGAGATGCGCGAGGTCGTCCAGACGCTCCAGGGCGAACTGGGCGGCGAAGCCGAACCCGGCGCCGGGCTCGATCCGGCCGGGCCGATGGGCCTTGGCCAGTCGATCCGGATCGTGACCCTTGAGCGCCACACGCCCGGGCAGATGGTGCAGCTCATCAACCAACTCGGGCTGACGCGCCCGACGCCGGCCGACCGCCCGGGCGTTGTGGGCGAGCCGATCTCGATCGTGGAACTGCGCACGCGTGACGCCGTGGCGATCGTCGCCGGGTCGGCCGACGCGGACCGCGCCGAGCAGTTGATCAAGGCGATCGACCAGGGCGAGATCGCGGACGTGCAGGCCGTATCGATCGTTCGCCTGGAGATCGCCAGCGCCGATCAGGTCGCCCGCGTGGTTCGGGAGATGCTCTCTTCGAGGGCCGATCAGGGCCAGTCGGCCACCGCGCAGGCGCTGGCCGAGCAGGTCCGCCGCCGCCAGATGGGCACCGGTGAGAACGGGCCGCGGTTCGACCTGACGGTGCCGGTGCAGATCGCCGTGGACTCGGGCTCCAACGCGCTGCTGATCGCCTCGACGGCCGAGAACGTGAAGGCGGTCGAGCACCTGGTGGCTTCGCTGGACACCCTGCCGATGGGCGAGGCGGTCGTCGCTCGGATCTTCCCGCTGGGCAACGCCGACGCGACGCGCATTCGCGACATCATCGACGGGCTGTTCCGCCGCGGCGAGGACATCCGCCGTGTTCCGGGCACGAATCGTCAGGGCCAGCCCACCACCGCGACCGGCCAGGCGCTGGCGGGCGAGGTCGCCATCGAGGTGGATGCGCGGACGAACTCGCTGATCGTGGTTGGCCGTGAGGACGCCGTGGCCTTCGTCGAGGTGCTGCTGGCCGACCTGGACAACGAGGAAGCGGTGGGGTGGATCGAGCCGACGATCATCGCGCTCGAGCACGCCGACGCCGCCGACATCGCCGACGTCTTGCGCAGCACCCTGATCGATGGCGTCGCCGACGCGCCCCAGGCCGCCGGCTTGCGTGAGCAGGTGGGCCGCCTGCGGCTCGTGCAGATGGGCAAGGACCCGATGGATCCGGGCGCCCGGCTGGACAGCGACCTGTTCGGAGCGCTCAGCGGGCTGACCATCCTGCCCGAGCCCAGCAGCAACAACCTGATCGTCGTCGCCAGCCCGGCCAACCTGCGCATCGTGCAGGAACTGGTCAAGATGCTCGATGTCGAAGCCGCCGCGGCGAGCAACCAGGTCCGCTTCTACGGGCTCGAGCGCGCGTCGGCCGATCGCGTGGCCGACCTCGTCGAAGAGATCTTCGAGGATCGCCGCGACGCGGGTGTCGATCGTGAAGAGGACACGGTCATCGTGCGTGCGGATACGCGCACGAACAGCTTGGTGATCTCCACGAGTGCCCGCAGCTTCACGGTCCTCGATGATCTCATCGAACGTCTGGATCGCGACGAGGGCCGGGTGACGGTGGGGCTGCACACGATCGACGTGCGAGGCGCCGACGCCGAGCAGCTTGCCCCGCGCATCGAGCGGCTCATGCGCGACCGGATCGAGGCGAGCACACGCAACGGCGAGGCCGAGTCACCGATGGACGTCTTTTCCATCGAGCCCAGCCGGGCGACCAACCAGTTGCTGGTCGTGTGCAGCGAGGAGAACCTGGAGGTCGTGCGCGGGCTCGTCGAGAGCCTGTCCAAGGAAGAGCAGCGTCTGTCCGAGGCGGCGGAGATCGCGCTCATCGGCCTCCAGCGTGCGACGGCGTCGCGGATCGTTGAATCGATCGAGACACTGTACGTCGAACCCGAGAACGAGAAGCGCGGCGACAACGCCGTGAGCGTGGTCGCGGAGGATCGCACGAACTCGATCGTGGTCAGCGGAACGGCCAACGACATCGAGCGCGTGCGCGAGCTGGTCACGAAGCTGGACATCGCCGAGGTCGTGCGCGAGCAGTTGCTCCAGCGCATCGAGCTCGAAAGCGCCGATGCGCGCGAGGTGGTCCAGTTGCTCGAGCGTTTGCTCTCGGGCCAGAGCGTTGGTGGGTCGGGCGGCGAATCGGCGTCGATCATCGAGTTCCGCCGGAAGATCCGCGACGAGATGGAAGGCGAGCAAGAGATGGCGATCACCCGGGCGGCGATCGACGACGCCGTGCGGAGCCAGATCGCCATCGAGGCCGACGAGCGGACCAACGCCGTCACGATCATCAGCCCGCCCGAGGTGATGGAACTGATCCTCAGCTTCATCGATGAGCTGGATCGCAGCGATGTGGACGATCGCATCCTCAAGTACTTCCAGCTCGAGAACGCCGACGCCGAGCAGATGGCCGTCGTACTCCAGGAGCTCTTCAGCCTCCAACGCCAGGGCGACCAGTTCATCCTCGTGCCGTCGCGCAGGCTGAACGAGAACCCCGACCAACCCTTCGAGCCGCAGCTAACGCCCGTCTCGACCGAGCGCGAGCGTCTGGCCATCACCATTGACTATCGAACGAACACGCTCATCATCTCGGCGACCAAGGAGTACGTCGACCTGGTCAGCGACGTGATCAACCGGCTTGATTCCATCCAGGCGACCGAGCGTGAGGAGGTGGTCTACTCGCTCCAGAACGCCCAGGCGTCCGAAGTCCAGACCGTCCTGCAGGGGTACTTCCAGACGCAGGCCGATCGGCTTCGGCAGCTCATCAGCGGCGAGAGCGGCGAGTCGCTCAGCCGCGTGCTCGACCGCGAGGTGATCGTCGTGGGCGATCCGACGAGCAACAAGGTGATCGTGTCGGCTTCGCCGCGATACATCGGCACGGTCAACGACATCGTGGCCGAGCTCGACGCCGCCCCGCCGCAGGTGCTGGTGCAGGCGCTCATCGCCGAGGTGACGCTGGATGAGAACGCGAGCTGGGGCCTGGACTTTGACCTGTTCGAGTTCGGCGGAGACATGTACGAGTTCGGCATGCAGGCGGCCGGGACGGGCGTGGCGACCGCGGTCGGCCTGCCGAACCTTTCGCTCACGTCGGCCGACTTCGGCCTCGCCGTGCGAGCCCTCGAGGGCCAGGGTCGGCTCGAGGTGCTCAGCCGACCGGTCATCCAGATCAACAACAACGAGTCGGGCGACATCCTGGTGGGTGACGACATCGCCATCATCGAGAGCGTTGATACGTTCGAGAGCGGGCGGACGCAGGCCAACGTTATCCGTCGCGACGTGGGCATCTCGATGACCGTCCGTCCATCGATTAGTTCCGACGGCTTCGTTCGACTCGAGATCGCCCCAGAGATCTCGTCGCTCTCCAGCCAGCAGACGCAGATCAGCGAAGATTTTGCCGCCCCGGTCATCAACAAGCGCGAGGTGCAGACGACGGTGACCGTCCGCAACGGCGAGACGGTGGTCATCGGCGGCCTGATCCAGGCCTTCAACGACAACCGCAACACCAGTGTGCCGCTGTTCGGCGACCTGCCCGGCGTCGGCTGGCTCTTCCGCACGCGGGAGAAGACCAATCGGCGCACCGAGCTGCTCGTGGTGCTGACGCCACGGATCATCCCCGGCGGCCGTGGCGGCGTGGCCGAGGCCCGCCGTGTGACCGGCAGCGAGATGTTCAGGCACACCGGGGCCGCCAGCAAGATGATCGAGCGGTCGGACGTCACGGGGCTCTCGACCGAGCAGTTCGACCCGCGATACTTCCCCGAAGAGATCATGATCGAAGAGGGGCTGATGGGGCCGTTCGTTGGCCCCTACCCGATGCCGACCTCTTCGGAGCCCAAGGAAGACCCATCGTGAAGCGTGCCTGGCCGTGTGTTGTTGCTGCGACGGGGATGGCCTTGCTCGCGATCGCCCCGCTCGCCCCCCTCACGGGGTGCGTGGGCTCGCGGGGCGGCGTGAAGCAGTTCGCCCCGCCCGATTCGAGCGTCATGCCCCGGCGGGTGCTCGTGGTGAAGCGCGGCGAGACCGACTTCGACATGGACAGCTTCATCGATGGCGTGCTCGTCGAGGTCTACCTGTTTAACAACGACCGCGGGGGCGATGCGGCCGACCAGCCTTTCCACCGCGCCGGAACGCTGTCCTTCAAGGTCTTCGGCCCCGGGTCCGAGCTGCTCTGCGAGGGCGAATTCGACCCGTTGACGATGACGCAGTCCGAGTCCACCGGGTTCTTCGGCTCGGGCTATGGGCTGCGCATCAACTTCGCGGCCCGCGGCTACGAGGACGTTCGAGAGCGGACCGCCGCCCGGATGGACTTCGAGTTCACGCCCCAGGCCGCCCCCGACGAGCGGGCCTTCGGGTCGACCCAGGTCCGGCTCGGGCCGGTGTTCTGAATTCGATTCGGGTTCTGAGCGGACTCGGCGCTTAGCGCAATCTTAACGCCATCTTTCGGCACGGTGAACGCCCCAAATTGGGCGGTGGTCTTCCATTGCTCAGGAGATTCATTCGGCCTCGACCGGCTGAGCGCTTAAGGAGATTCCCGTAATGGCGACAACGTTCCGTAAACTGATGGTGGGTGTGACCGCTGCCGTGGCTGGCGCCTCGGTGCTGATGGCGGGTAGCCCTGAGATCGACAGCAAGCTGCCCAGCTATCGCCCCGTGAGCGGCGTTTCGGGCAACATCAAGAGCATTGGCTCGGACACCATGAACAACCTCATGACCCTCTGGGGCGAGGAATTCAAGGCGTTCTACCCGGCCGTCCAGATCGAGGTTGAGGGCAAGGGCTCGTCGACCGCCCCGCCCGCGCTGATCGAGGGCCAGGCCCAGTTCGGCCCGATGAGCCGCGCGATGAAGGCCTCGGAGATCGACGCCTTCGAGAAGCGCTTCGGCTACAAGCCCACCGCGCTCCGCACCGCGATCGACGCGCTGGCGGTGTTCGTCCACAAGGACAACCCCATCGAGGAGATCTCGATCCAGCAGCTCACCGACGTGTTCTCGGTGGCCGGCGACAACATGACCTGGGGCGACCTGGGCGTTCGCGACGCCGCGTGGGCGAACCGCCCCGTGAGCCTCTACGGCCGTAACTCGGCCTCGGGCACCTACGGCTACTTCAAGACCGTCGCGCTCCAGGGCAACGACTTCAAGCCCACCGTCAAGGAGCAGCCCGGCTCGTCGGCCGTGGTCCAGGGCGTGGGCACCGACCGCTTCGGCATGGGCTACTCGGGCGTGGGCTACGCCACGGCCGACACCAAGATGCTCCGCGTCTCGCTCGACGGCGGCCGCGCCTTCGGCCCCGAGGCCGAGTACGCCAACTCGGGTGACTACCCGCTGGCCCGCTTCCTGTACCTGTACGTGAACGCCGACCCCATCCAGGGTCTTGACCCGCTGCGTGCGGAGTTCGCCAAGCTGATCTTCAGTCAGCAGGGCCAGGAGGTCGTGCTCAAGGACGGCTACTTCCCCGTCTCGGCGAACGTCGCTCGCGACGACCTGAAGGCCTGTGGGATGAAGCCCCGCTTCTGATCCCCGCGGCTTTTTGCGGTACACTTCGCGCCCTCGGGCCCCAACGGGCTTGTGCGGCGTTTTCGAGCTCCATGTCGAGCGTCGACCCAGGCACGACGCTCCTTCCCAGGTAGATGATGGCCGACCAAGATCGCGTACAAGGCGTCCAAGGTGAAGGTGTCGGTCGCCAGGGGGGCAATCGCCCGGTCCGGCGTCGGGTGATCCTGATGGATCAGCTCTCGACGTACGTGATCCAGACCGGCGGCGCGCTCGTGCTGATCGCGGTGCTGGGCATCTGCGTGTACCTGGCGTACGTGGTCGTCCCGCTGTTCTCCAGGGGCGAGGTCGGCGATCGGCTGAACTCCGACACGCCCATGCGTGCGGGCATTCCCGTCATCGATCCCTACGCGCAGGGCGTTGCATTCGTCTCGCCCGACGGATCGATCCAGCCGTTCAAGATCGCCTCGGGCGAAGCGCTCGCCGATCCACGATTGCTGTCCGAAGACCAACGCCCGACATCGCTGTCCGTCGCTCGCAACGGACAACTGGTGGCCGCGGGCTACGCCGACGGCAGCGTGCGTCTGGGATCGGTCGGCTTCGACGAGACCATCCTTGAGACGCAGCCGCCCAGCCCGGATCAGACGACCTGGGCGGCCGATGGCGCGTTGTACGAGATGGTCACGCCCACTCGGGCGCGTCGATCGGAAGTCAGCATCGAGCTGGGCGACCCGGTCGAGCTCGCTTCGGGCCAGGGCGCCGTGGTCCGCCTGGATTATCGCATCGACCCCACGGGCCGCACAGTGCTGCTGGCCGTCCGCGAGGACGGGACCGTGCTGGTCAACACCGTGCGCACGATCCGGCCGCTGGGGGGCGGTCCGCCGCGGACGCGGCTGAGCTCGACCGAGTTTGTGACAGATCCGGATTCGCTGGAGCGGTGGTTCTTCGTTAGCTCCGACAGCGATAGCGTGTTTGCTCTGGCCGAAGACGGCACCCTGCATCGGTACGAACGCGCCGGCGATGGTTTCGCCAAGGCCGAGACGCTTCGAGCGATCGGTGACGGCGCGACCGTGACGGCGGCGAACATGCTGCTGGGCGGCAACAGCCTGCTCGTTGGCGATAGCCAGGGCACGGTCTATACCTGGCACGTGGGCATCGACGCCACGACCGAGGGTGGCTCAGAGCCGCGATTGGTGCTGGCCCACGAGTTCTCCGGCGCCGAGTCGCCGATCGTGGACATTGCTCCGAGCATGCGCGACCGCTCGATCGTCATCCTGGGCGAGGGTGGGCAGGTCCGCGTGCGCCACGTGACCAGCGAGAAGATCGTGGCGGACTTCCAGACCGATCTGGACGACGCGATCTACGCAAGGCTGGCTCCCAAGAACGATGGCATCTTCGTCCTCGGGTCTTCCGGCCGGGCCGTGGTCCGGGCGCTGGATCCCGGATATCCCGAATTCTCGTTCAAGGCGCTCTTCGGCAAGGTGCACTACGAGAACCAGCTCGAACCCTCGTATGTGTACCAGTCGTCTTCGGGCGACGACGCGGCCGAGGTGAAGCTGAGCGTGATGCCGCTGATCTTCGGCTCGCTCAAGGCGACGATCTTCGCGATGCTGTTCGCGGTTCCCGCCGGCGTGCTGGCGGCGATCTACACCAGCGAGTTCCTCAACCCCGGCGTCCGGCGCTTCGTGAAGCCGGGCGTGGAGATGATGGCCTCGCTGCCCTCGGTAGTGCTTGGCTTCGTCGCGGCGATCGTGGTCGCGCCGTACGTGCGTGACGTGCTGCCCAGCGTGCTGGTGGGCCTGGCCACCGTGCCGTTCACGATCCTGCTGGTCGCCCACCTGTGGCAGATGGTGCCCTCGCACCTCCGCAAGCGTCTGAAGGCCTGGCAGCACATGTCCGCGCTGGTCATGGTCACCGGGCTTGGCGTGATGATCGCCAGCGCCCTGGGCCCGCCCTTCGAGCGCATGTTGTTCGCCCCGCCCGAGGGCGTCGAGCTGGGCGTGCCGGTGGACATCCGGCGATGGCTGGCTTCGGAGTATGGGGCCGCGTGGCCGGGCTGGTTCGTCGTGCTTGTTGGCCCCGTGGCGATCGTGCTGGCGGTGTTGCAGAGCATGTTCGTCAGCCGACGCCTGGATCGCGCGGTGGCCGGCCGCAGCGACTTGTTCATCGCGGGCGTGATGCTCGGGCGGTTCTTCGTGATGCTGGGCCTCACGCTGGTGCTCTCGATCGTGCTGGCCCAGGTGCTGCAAGCTCTCGGATACGACCCCCGCAACTCGATCTTTGGTGAGTTCTCGCCGCGCAATACGCTGGTGGTCGCGATGATCATGGGCTTCGCGGTGATCCCGATCATCTACACGATCTCGGACGATTCGCTGCAGGCCGTGCCCGACTCGCTGCGTTCGGCCTCGCTCGGCGCTGGCGCCACGCCCTGGCAGACGACGATGCGCATCGTCATTCCGGTGGCGGGGTCGGGCATCTTCTCGGCGTGCATGATCGGGTTTGGTCGCGCCGCCGGCGAGACCATGATCGTGCTCATGGCCACGGGTAACACCCCGGAGATGAGCTGGAACATCTTCGGCGGCTTCCGCACGCTGTCGGCGAATATCGCCGTCGAGCTGCCCGAGGCGCCCAAGGGCAGCACGCACTACCGGGTGCTGTTCCTGTGCGGGCTGGTGCTCTTCCTGATGACCTTCGTCGTGAATACCGCCGCCGAGATCGTGCGGCAGATCGTTCGATCGAGGACGGCCGGACTATGAGCGACAGAGACGACATGGCGCCGGTCCCGGCCAAGCCGATTCCCGGTGGTGGCATGGTGCCCACGAACAAGCCCACGGGTCGCCGTTCGACGCCGCCCAGCGCTCTGGGCGAGCCGATGATCTGGCTGACCGGCGGTGCGCTGGTCGTGTGCCTGGTGATGATCCTGGGCCTGGTGAGCATGATCATCACCCAGGGGTTGACGACCTTCTGGCCGCGCCCGATCGAGCGCGTGACGCTCAACGACGGCACGGTGTTCCTGGGCGTGCCCACGAAGACCGAGGACGACCCGCCCCAGATCATGTACCGGACGGGCAACCGCGACATCGGCAACGCACCCTTCCGCTGGGTCGACGAGGCGGACATCGCCAGCACCGAACGGCCCCAGCACGCGGTGATGCTCGAGCGGGAAGCCTGGAGCGTCTGGCTGGGCATGCCCGAGAAGGCGTTGGTGTACGACGAGCAGGGCCAGCCGCAGGTGGTCGCCCAGGGCCCCGAGGCCGTCATCGCCTTCATGCAGGAGAACCACGATGAGGCCCGCGCTCGGTATCGCCAGATCGAGAGCCTCAAGAAGAACGAGCTGGGCGGGATCAATCGCAAGATCGAGGCCCTGCGCCTGCGTGTGCGTGCGGCGGAGTTGGATACCCAGCGCGAGCAGCGGCCCGGCGGGTCCTTCGGCGTGCCGGTTTTTGCGCTCGTGTTGGCCGGCGCTGCGGGGCTGTTTGGCTTCTCGTGGTGGCTGGGGCATCACGGCCGCGACGAGCACGGCAACCCCCGCCTGGGCGGGGCGAGCAAGCCCGTCCGCGTGCTGCGTACGGCCTCGGTTCTCGCGGCGATCGCGCTGCTGCTGGCGGCGTACCTGCATGCCCCGTGGCGCGACCGCGTGATGACAGAGGAGCGGCTCGCCGAGATCCGCGAGCGCGCGGTCCAGCGCGAGGCCGATCTCCAGGAAGACTACGACGCGGTGCTCGAAGAGGTCGCGCGACTCGAAGCGTTCGACGATCGGTACCGTGTCGAGGTCGTGGATCCCAACTCCGGACGCTTCGCCCCCGCGAGGCAGATCGAGCCGGATAACCCCCTGCGGCTCTCCCAGATCGTCCGCATCGTGGACACGAACGACATGGGGCTGGGCGACAAGATCGCCACCTTCCTCTCTCGGTGGTGGGAGTTCCTGGCGCATCCGCCGCGCGAGGCGAACACCGAGGGCGGCGTGTTCCCCGTGATCGTGGGCACGGTCATGCTGACGCTGCTGCTGACCATCACGGTGACGCCGCTTGGCGTGATCGCGGCGCTGTACCTTCGCGAGTATGCCCCGCAGGGCGTTGTCACCAGCACGATCCGCATCGCGGTGAACAACCTGGCGGGCGTGCCGAGCATCGTGTACGGGGTGTTCGGCCTGGGCTTCTTCTGCTACACCGTGGGCCAGTACGTGGACGTGGGGAGCGATCCCTCCACGCGGCTGCCGGCACCGGGCTGGTGGGCCCTGCTGGGCTTCACGATGCTGGCGCTCATCGGCGGGTACGCGGCGGGCGTCTGGTCCAAGCCCATCCCCGGGCGCGAGGCGTCCAGGCTGAACATCGTGCTCAAGTGGGTCGCACGCGCGCTGTGGCTCTCGGTGTTCGTCGCGGCCGTGGTGCTCGTGGTGCGCACGCCCTACTTCACGGGCTTCTTCGAGGCCCGCGCGGCGGACGGCTCACCGACATTCGGCGCCCGTGGCATGCTGTGGGCGGCGCTGACGCTGGCGTTGCTGACGCTGCCGGTGGTGATCGTCTCGACCGAAGAAGCCATCGCCGCGGTGCCCAACTCCATGCGCGAGGGCAGCTACGGCTGCGGGGCGAGCAAGTGGCAGACCATGCGCCGGATCGTGCTGCCCGGGGCGATGCCGGGCATCCTGACCGGGGCCATCCTGGCCATGGCCCGTGGGGCGGGCGAGGTGGCGCCGCTCATGCTCGTGGGGGCGGTGAAGCTGAACGAAGACCTGCCCATCAGCACCCACGCACCGTTCCTGCACCTGGACCGCAGCTTCATGCACCTGGGTTTCCATATCTACGACCTGGGGTTCCAGAGCCCCGACTCGCAGGCGGCCCGGCCGCTGGTCTGGACCACCACGCTGCTGCTGCTGGTCATCGTCGTGAGCCTGAACCTCGTTGCCATCATTATCCGGGCCCGGCTTCGGGCCAAACTGAGTGGATCTTCGGTGTAAACCATGCCCTACGCTAACGCGCCCATGACCTCGAACCCGGCCGACGACCCCAAGCCGACCTCCCCGGCGCCACGCCCGGGCAAGCCATCGATGCGCGACGGCTCGGCGCGCCCCGATCCGGAGGCCGCCTACAGCGTGATCGAGGCGATCCGGCGCGGCGAGTCGGTCGATCCTGCCCTCCACCCCGAGATGGAGGGCATGGAAGGCGTGATCGAGATCGAGAAGTTCAATCTCCACTACGGCTCGGCCCGGGCGCTCTTTGATATCTCCATGTCCATCCCCAGCGGCAAGGTCACCGCGCTGATCGGCCCCTCGGGTTGCGGCAAGAGCACCCTGCTGCGGTCCATCAACCGCATGAACGACCTGATCGCCGGCGTCCGCGTCGATGGCGACATGTCCCTCAACGGCTCGCCCATCTACGCCCCGCACGTGGACGTCATCTCGCTGCGCAAGCGCCTGGGCATGGTCTTCCAGAAGCCCAACCCATTCCCGATGTCCATCTACGAGAACGTGGTCTACCCGCTGCGGATCGACGGGGAGAATCGCAAGAGCGTGCTGGACGAGGCCTGCGAGCGCGCCCTGCGATCCGCCGCGATCTGGGAAGAGGCCAAGGACCGCCTCAAGCAGAGCGCCCTGGGGCTCTCGGGCGGCCAGCAGCAGCGGTTGTGCATCGCCCGGGCCGTCGTCGCCGATCCCGAGGTCCTGCTGCTCGATGAGCCCTGCTCGGCCCTGGACCCCATCGCGACCCTGCGCATCGAGGAGCTGATCCAGCAGATCGCCGAGCGCTACACGGTGCTCATCGTGACCCACAACATGCAGCAGGCCATGCGCGTGAGCGACTACACCGCGTTCATGTACCTGGGCCGCTTGGTCGAGTACGGCCCCACGAGCGGGATCTTCCGCCGGCCCTTGCTCACCGAGACCGAGGAGTACGTGACCGGCCGCTTCGGGTAGGGCCGGCCCAACACCCGATCCCAGCGAGGCCCGGGCGCGAGCCCGGGCTTTCCTTGCTTTCAAAGCCGGTTGCGTGCGCAGCCCGACCGCTTCGAGTGGGCACTCGGGATCCGGCGATCGGCAATCGCCGGACGCCGCGATGCACGCTTCTCGAGCCTCTCCTGCTGATTGCCGGATGCCGAACCCCGATTGCCGCCCGCCGGACCGCCGGGGCTCGCGCGGGGGCCAGCAAGGCTCGCGCGCGGATCGCCGGGTCTCGCGCGGGGGCTGGCTCCCCCTTCGCGCGGATCGCCAGCACTCGCGCGATGGCCGGGAGAACTCGCGCGCATGCTGGCAAGGCTCGCGCGAGGGCCGTCAAGACTCGCGCGAGAACCGCCAGCCCTCGCGCGCGGATTGCCAATACTCGCGCGAGTTCTGGCAATCCGCGCCCGTGGATCCGGACCTTGCCCCTCCTGGCGCGAGCGCCAAGGGTGCTAACTCGAACATGGACCAGAAAAAAAGTCTCGGCTTTGTTCGTAGCGGGGGTTGATCGGCGGGTGATCGGCTCGTGATCGGGTGGGCTTGGGCGGCCGCGAGCTCTCGGACGTGGGGCGCCGAGGGGGCCGTGGTCGCGGCAACGGTGGTCGACGGACTCTCATCACTGTTGTCCGTGGGGCCAGGCGGACCGCATTGAAGCTGTGCAA
>JAVJRZ010000019.1:0-135232 GCA_040219675.1 Phycisphaerales bacterium
CTCAGCATCGGGCGGCACGATCGTTTGAACGAGTTCCAACTGACCTGCGACGTTGTCGTAGACAAAGACCGCTCCGGTGCTGCACGACACGACCGGCCCCGGGCACAGCGTGTTCGCGTCGGTGCTGCTGACGAACCACTGCACCCCGTTTGTCGCGACCTCTGCCCCAAAGTCCGGCGTGCTGATTTCCGTAGGCGATGCGACCCGCTGAGACGGGCACTCGTTCTGGGCAAACGCCAATGACGAGACGATCAGAGCAAGCCAGACGGCGTGCGTAGCGATGTTCATGCAATCGTATAGCGGCGCCGCACGCTGTTGGTTTCAGCGAGCGCATCCAAGTCTGCATTTTTTTCGCCAGACTGCACAAATACCCTTGACAGCCCCGCCCCCCAATCCGTTACACTCTACCAGCGGATGCACCCACGTGGCGGAGATGCTCTAAGCATTGGAGGACTTGATGAAGCGTTCGAACAGATCGTGTGCTATCGCTGCGCTGGCCGGATTGGCAGGGACCGCGCTGGGGGCAGAACCACGACATCTACCGCGTCCCGAAGGGAATCAACGAATACCAGCCGGAACTCAGCACCGGCCCCGCGCCGTACCGAGCCTCCTACGACGACGAGCGCCAGGAGGCGACCCGGCCAACCCACCCATGACACCGGCCCCACCAGATGTGCCGTCTCTCGCGCCCCCACCAACTCATAAGACCGCCGCCGCCAGCCCAGACCCACCACCCCCACGAACCGGGCCAGCAACCACAGCGCGACCCGGCCCGGAGCCCTTCCGATCTTGACCAGAGTCTCTCCGGCCTTGACCGGAAAGGCTTCCCGAGGCTCTGGAAACGGTTCCCGCCGGGGTTCGATTGGAGGATGTTCGGGGGACGGCAATCGGGACTCGGCAGCCGGCAAGCGGGAAGAGGCGGGAGCCCGGCGTTCACTCCGGCGATTGCCGGGCGCCGATTGCCGCTCCCCTTCGAGCCTCCGTCGCTTTCGCGCCTCCCAACCCTTCAGCCGATCACACTACTGAGTCCTCTCCTGCCTCGTCGAAGGAGGGCTCAGCCCGACGAAGGCGAAACGCCTAGCACCCCGCGTCGAAGGCGCTCTGGAACGCCAGGAAGTCGAACAACGTGAGGCTGCCGTCGCCGTCGAAGTCCGCACGGGCATCGCCCGCACCGAAGGCGCTCTGGAACGCCAGGAAGTCGAACAGCGTGAGGCTGCCATCGCCGTCGAAGTCCGCCGCGCACGAGCCGGCCAGGGCGGCGCTGACGGCCTCGAAGGCGTCGATGCGGCCGTGGCCGAACACGGGATCGAAGCCCGGCGCGCCCAGGTCGACGCTGGTGGTCTCCAGGATGCTCTGGACCTCGGTGCGCGACAGGCTCGGGTTGGCGCTCAGGATCAGGCCAGCCAGCCCGGCGACGTGCGGCGTGGCCATCGACGTGCCGCTCTGGAAGGTGTAGCCGTCGGTGGGCCCGAACAGCGCGAGCGTGTCCCACGTGCTCCACACGTCCACGCCCGGCGCGGTGACGGTCATCTCCGGGCCGGTGGTCGTGAAGCTGGCGATGTTGTCGCGGTTGTCGGTCGCGCCCACGGCGATGGTGTTGTCGAAGCGCGCCGGCGCGAACACGGCCGCGCCCGCCGTGTTGCCCGTCGCCGCCACGATCACCACGTCCAGCGCGGCGGCATAGTTCACCGCGTCCTCGAGCACCGGGCCGAAGGATGGCGCCCCCAGGCTCAGGCTGATGACGTCGGCGCCGTTGTCGGCCGCCCACACGATGCCCGCGGCGACGTCCGGCTCGGTGCCACTGCCCAGGAAGCCCAGCACCTTGACGGGCAGGATCGAGCAGTCCCACCCCAGGCCGGCGATGCCGCGGCCGTTGTTCGTGTCGCCGCCGGCGATGCCGGCGCAGTGCGTGCCGTGGCTGATCAGGAAGTCGTCGTCCCAACTGCCGCCCAAGGCGCTAAAGCCCGGCAGCACGTTGGTCTGCAGGTCGGGGTGGCTCTGGCTCACGCCCGTGTCGACGATGGCGATCACCACGTCGGGGTCGCCGGTGGTCAGGTCCCACGCCTCGGTGGCGCGGATGTCGGCGCCCGCCACGCCCGCCGTGCCGTTGATGACCTGGCCGGTGTTCAACAGGCCGTACTGCAGGCCGAAATCGGGGTCGTTGGGCGTCGTGGTCAGCACGCCGGCGATACCCACCAGATCGGCCCGCTCCACGACATCCAGGCCCGAGAGCTGGGTGATCGCCACCCGCGCGTCGACGCCGGGCATGAGCGTGGCCTCGAACAGCCTGGTCAGGCCGTGCGCTTCGGCCAGTGCCTCGTTGGCCGGCAAGAAGCCGAAGGCCGGCTCGAGCGCCGCGACGCCCGGCAGGTCGGACCATGCCGCCCCATCGATCGCCGCCCCCGCCGCCAGCCGCAGCAGCACCACGTCGCTGCGGAAACCGCCCATGACGTCGGCCTGCTCGACCCGGCCGGTGAACGGCACGACGTCCTCGAGCCCACGGTCGGCGCTCGCGGCCAAGACCGGCCCGGCAAGGACCGCGAGGATCGAACCGGCCAGCAACACGTTGGTCTTCTTCGGCATCCCGTTCTGCATCTGCGAGCACCCCTTTTCGCGACCGGGCTCCGGCGTACACACCCCGGGGACGGCGCGGTTCTATGGCCTTGTGAAAAAGGCCTTGTGAAAAACGCCGCGAGTACGAGCCCACCTCCCCGCGGGCCCGCCTCGCGGCGTCGACAGGATTACGCCACAGGAAACCGACAGCGTTACACTGCTTCCGGCAAGGTTTTTTTGCCGCCGCCAGATTCCAAACGTTTTCCAAACCCGCCGCCGACCGCATGCCTGGGGACACCACGACCATGAGCCAGCCCACCGCACCGATCCGCGCGTTCATGGAACGCCACTACCTGCACTTCAACGCCGGCGTCGTCGTCGAGGCCGCCCGGGCCTACGAACAGGCCCTCGCCCGCGGCACGCCCATGTTCATGACCCTCGCCGGCGCGATGAGCACGGCCCAACTCGGCCGCTCGCTGGCCGAGATGATCCGCCAGGGCAAGGTCCACGCCATTAGTTGCACGGGCGCGAACCTGGAAGAGGACGTCTTCAACCTGGTCGCCCACGACCACTACCGGCGCATCGACAACTGGCGGGCGCTGTCCGAGGCCGACGAGGTCGCGCTCGACGAGGGCGGCTTCCCGCGCGTCACCGACACCTGCATCCCCGAAGAGGCCGCGATGCAGACCATCGAGGCCCACCTCATCAAGCGCTGGAAGGCCGCCAGCGATGCGGACGATCGCCACCTGCCCCACCGCTACCTCTACGACCTGCTGCTCAGCGGCGACCTCAAGAACGACTACCAGATCGACCCCAAGGACAGCTGGCTGCTGGCCGCCGCCGAGAAGGACCTGCCGCTGTTTGTGCCGGGTTGGGAAGACAGCACGCTGGGCAACATGTTCGTCGCCAACGCGCGCAAGCAGGGCTACACGCTCGACTGCGCCCTGGGCGGCACCAGCTACATGGCGTCGCTGCTCGAGTGGTACCTGCACATCACCCAGGGCAAGGGCAAGGGGCCGGGCTTCTTCCAGATCGGCGGCGGCATCGCGGGCGATTTTCCCATCTGCGTCGTGCCAACGATCAACCACGACGTGTATCGCGACGATGCCGACGCCGACAAGCGTGTGCCGCGCTGGAGCTACTTCTGCCAGATCTCCGACGCAACGACGAGCTACGGCGGCTACAGCGGCGCGGTGCCCAACGAGAAGATCACCTGGGGCAAGCTGGGCGCGGGCGACCCGAAGTTCATGATCGAGAGCGACGCCACCATCGTCGCGCCGCTCATCTTCGGATGGGTGCTCGGGTGGTAATGCTGCGCATCGGCCACGCACACGGTGCGCCACGTGCAAACACGGGTATCCCTGGAAGTTTCTGGTCAATACCACGCATCTTGTTCCAAGCCCTTGACTGACCCTCGATCGTCCGTATCGTCCCTATATGGTGATCCCTGTATCCCACAAGCGATCCAGAACGCTCAAGGGCCGCGTGAGCGCGGCCAGCACGGCGCTGGATTATGGCCACATTATTCTTGTCGACGGTTTGGCCGCGAGATAAGCCTGCCACGCATCCGCACCATCTTCTCGTAGTGCTCGTCGCACTGCGAAAGCGTTTCCGCGCGGTCATTGACTACCGCGCGCTGAGAACGCACCGGAACGCACGAACCCACGCGACACAGTGCTACGTCGCCAACACCAAGCCCAGCCACATCAACGAAGGAGAACCTCCCATGACCACCAGCCCATGGCGCAGCGCCGACGAGATCGAGCAGAACCCCATCAACCTGCCCAAGGAGGCAGCCAAGAAGATCATCCCACAGCTCGATGAGCATCTGGCAGCCTTCTTTGTGCTGTTCCATCAGTACCAGAAGCACCACTGGTTGGTCGAAGGCCCCCAGTTCCGCGACATCCACCTCTTCCTCGAAGAGAACTACACCGAGGTGCACAAGCAGCTCGACGCCATCGCCGAACGCATCACGGCCATCGGTGGCGTGCCGACCAGCGCGCCCAGCGAGCAGGCCAAGAAGTCCTACATCGAGCACGAGCCCGAGGGCATCTTCCGTATTCGTGACATGCTCGATCGTGATCGCACCGCCGAGGGCGCCATCGCAGAGCGGTTACGAGCAACCATCCGGGTCTGCACCGACCAAGGCGACTTCGGCACCGAGACGCTGCTCAAGGGCATCCTGCTGAAGGTCGAGGATCGCGCGCACCACCTGGACCACTTCCTCGGCGACGACTCGCTGGGACGGGCGATCGACGCAGCGCCCGCCGCATCCTGATCGGCCAAGGCATCTTCCGCGAAAGGAACCCATGACCACCATCCTCAAGATCGTCCTGGCCATCTTCCTGCCGCCCGTTGCGGCGTTCCTGCAAGTCGGCATCGGGCTGCATTTCTGGCTCAACATCCTGCTCACCATCTTCTTCTGGGTGCCCGGCCAGGTGCACGCGATCTGGCTGATCGTGACCAAGCACCAGCCGCAGGTCAGCTAGACACAACCTCGAGCCGCCAAGGCCTGGGGCGAGTGAGTATCAATCGCGACCAAGACGGGAGGACCCTGCATGACCGCCGAAACGAGTGACCAAAAAGGCCGCACGCCAATCGATCCCAATCAGGATCCGCCTGCCCAGCAGCCACCCGTTGCCGACCCGCATGCGCGCGACATCGCCGAACGCTCGCCCGAAGGCATCCCGGGCGACCCGAAGGTCGGCTCAAGGGCCGTAGCGCGCACCATCGTGGGCTTCGCCGTCCTTGCCCTGTTCTCGGCGGTCCTTGTGGCGGTGTTCGTCAACCGATGGCTCGGTCTAGCCGTGGGTATCCTGGCCTTCGGGCTGTTGCTCGCAAACCCGGTCTTCTGGGCCGCCATCCTGCGTGCGCGTGAGCGTGAAGAGACGTAGCGGCGCCACCGACGGAGGCATCCGCCCACTAGGACTCGTCGCCGGTCGCCTTGGGCTTGCTCCAGCCCCAATCCGGATCCTTCTCCAGCCGCGTCGAGCTCTGCCGGATGCATCGCCGGCAGATCACCGCGCCCCCTTCGTGCGGCCCGACGGGCACGGGGCTCTGCCAGCCCGGATCATCGCGGACTTCCAGGCACATGACGCACTTGGCGTCCTTCGGTTTGGAGTCCTGGCCCGCCAGCACGACCTCCGCATACGCGATGCGCAACGCATCGCCGCAGATTAGGCTGCCCTGGTGGCCTTCGACCATGGGGAAGGACCCATCCCACGAGCGGCCCGTGAAGTCGCATATAAAGTCCGCTGGCTGCATATCAAACCTGTCGGCGCCATCCCGGTGCATGGCCCCATGATATGGCCGAAGGCAGGGCGCGTGGAACGGACGTATCATCGTCGATGCCAGCCGACCCGGTCTCCCAGCCCGACGCGAAGACAAGCCGCACCAAGCCGGTCCGGGTCGCGCTCTTCGTCAATGGGCGAAAGGACGAGGCCGTGCGAGCGGCCGCGAGCATCCGACGCCTGATCGACACCCACGCCACGCTTGTTGGCGAGCACGAGGTTACCGAGGACGGCAAGGCCATCGAAGACCGGCCGGACCTGGCCATCGTGCTCGGCGGCGACGGCACGATCCTCGGCCTGGCCAAGCACGCCCTGCACGCGGGCGTGGCCGTGCTGGGCATCAACTTCGGCAAGCTGGGCTTCCTGGCCGAGTTCAGCACCGACGCCTTCGAGAGGCACGCGGCCGAGATCCTCTCGGGCAACGCCACGATCCGCGAGGTCGCCGCGCTGGATGTCCGCGTCGTCCGAAACGGCCAGGAAATCGCCAGGCACACCGCCATCAACGATGTAGCGGTCTGCAACGGCGCCCCGTTCCGGATGATCGAGCTCGGCCTGAGCATCGACCACGCCCCGGCCAACGACGCCCCGCGCGTCGCGGGCGATGGCCTCATCGTCGCCACCCCCACGGGCAGCACCGCCTACAACGCCGCCGCCGGTGGGCCGATCCTCGAACCCACGCTGCCCGCGATGGTCGTCACGCCCATCGCGGCCCACTCGCTGAGCTTCCGCCCCATCGTGGTGCCCGCGACCAGCGCCGTCGACATCCACGCCTTGCGCGTCAACGAACCGGCCTGCGACGGCGCGACATCGGGGACGGCCGCCGTCATCGACGGCCAGCAGAGCATCGGCCTGCACAAGGGCGACATCGTTCGTATCACGGTGGCCGGCAACAAGCTGCGGCTGGTTGTCAACCCCGAACGCAGCTACTGGCAGACGCTCATCCACAAGCTGCGCTGGGCTTCAACGCCCGGGCGCTGATCCTACGGCGCAACTACGTCGTCGCGGGTTGTGCCGCTGCGGCTGGCGTTTTCGTCGACGCGTCACGGCCGGCCCCGATCCGGCGCAGCGACCTGCGCGCGGCGACCTGCATGTCCAGCACCATGCTGAACAAGAGCGGTGTCAGCAGCAGCGTGAACACCGTCGAAACCAGCAACCCGCCAACGACGACCGACCCCAGCCCGCGATACATCTCCGACCCGGCCCCGGGGAAAAGCACCAGCGGCAACATGCCGCCGACGCTCGTCAGCGTGCCCATGAAGATCGGCCGCACGCGCGTGACCGTGGCATCGGCGATCGCCTGGTGGGCCTCGTGCAGCCCCGCGGCATCGTCGGTCAACGGGTTGCGCTTCATGAAATTCAGGCTCTGGTGCACGATGAGGATCGAGTTGTTCACCACGATGCCGATGAGGATCACGAACCCCAGGATCGTCAGCACGTCCAGGTTCTGCGGCGCAATGGTCGGGTCGGCCATCGTCACCTCGTGCACGATGGACAGCCCCGCGAAGCCACCAATGATCGCCAGCGGCACGGTGAACATGATCACCAGCGGATACAGAAAGCTCTCGAACAGGGCGCACATCAGCAGGTACACCACCGCCAGCGCCCACACGAACCTGGCGGTCAGCAGTTCCGGGCTTGTCGCCAGGCCGCCAAACAGCAGCAGGAAGATGCCGCCGGCCAGCAAGAGGCCCGCCGCACCGTAGAGCATCCACGCCTGCCGGCGCCGCCACGCAACCACGCACGTCACGATGGCCAGCGCCAGACCGATCGCCTGCACGCCCGCGCCCACGATCCAGAGCAGCGTCGAACCGGGGCCGGCCGGCGGCTGCGATGCGCCCTCGCCGCCCACGCCGAACATCGCCGTCTGTACCTCATCGAGCTGCGCCGCCGTGCCTTCGAGGCGGATCCGCATCGTCGAGTCGAGTTGGCCGCTCGCGCGCAACGGTTCGATCACCTGCGTCCGCAGCGTGGCCATGACCTCGCCCACCGGCTCGCCCTCGGGCGGTCGCACCGTCACCGTCACGCTGGGCAATTCTTCGACCCGGCTGATCTCCTGGGGCGCCAGCCCACGCTTGATGTCCACGATGCTGTCGATGGGCACCACCGGACCGGCCGGCGTGGCGATCGGGATGCTCAGCATGCGCTCCAGATAGTCAAGTCGGCCACCAAACGGCAGCATCACCAGATCGACCTGCTCGCCATCGAGTTGGTAATCGCCCACGAACACGCCGTCGAACAGCCCCCGCACCGCCAGACCGATGCCCTCGGTGGTAAGCCCCAAGTCCCGGCCCACGCTGTTGATCTCGGCGCGCACCTCCGGCTGTTCGAGCAGGAAGTTGGCCGGGCTCGGCTGCACGCGGCCGAATCCGTACATGCCAGCGGCCTGGAAGAAGGCCTGCCGCGCCGCCTCCTTCACGCGATCGAGGTTCGGGCCGCTGATCTCGATGTCGATCGTGCCCCCACCGCCCAGCCCGCGGCCAAAGAGCGAAGCCTGGCTCGCCCCACCAAAGATATCGCTGTTGAGCTGGTTGAACGTGTTGGTAAGCAACTGGCCTACCGGGATGACCACCTGCTCGTCGGCGCTCGTCGCGCCCGCGAACATCTGCGTGCCAAAGGCGCCGATGAAGAAGTTTTCCACCGCCACCGGCTCGAACGGCGGGATCTCGACAGGCTCACCGGTCTCCGGATCGACCGTCGTGCCACGCGAAATGGGCTCGAGCTTGTCGGCGCTGCCCTCCCTGCCCATCCACTCGAGCGTATACGGGCCAACCTGCGACTCCATCCGCTCGGCCAACTGCGTGCGAGCCTCGACGCTCAGCCCAGGCGGCAACAAGAGCCCGCCGAACACCAGGTTGCGATTGCCCGCCGGCAGATAGTCCAGCGGCGGCGCCAGCACCGACGATAGCCCCAGGCTGATCACCGTCAGCGCGATGACCGCCGCCGGTCGCAGCGTGAACCCGCGCCACGAGCCCATCAACCACCGGATGCCCCGCCCAAACCACGCCGACAGCAGCGCCCCCAGCGTCGCAAGGCCGCCCACGCTGCGAACGAACCGGCCCAGCCTGCCACGTCCCTCGCTCGGTGCGCCCAACCAGCTCGCGCTGGCCGAAGGGATCACCGTCAGCGAAACCAGCAGCGACAAGAGCACGGCCCCCACGATCGCCAGCGAGATGTCCCTGAAGAGTTGCCCGGCCTCTTCCTGGATCGTCAGGATCGGCACGAACACGACGACCGTGGTCAGCGTCGAGGCCAGCACCGCCCCCCACACCTCGCGTGCGCCGTCGTAGGCGGCCTTCGCCGGTGGCTCGCCCATCTGCCGATGCCGATCGATGTTCTCCAGCACCACGATGGCGTTGTCGACCACCATGCCCACGGCGAACGCCAGGCCCGCCAGCGAGATCACGTTGAGGGTCCTTCCAAGGCCCAGAAGCACCAGGAACGTGCCGATCACCGAGATCGGGATCGCCAGCGCGATGACGAGCGTCGCAGGCACCGACCGCAGGAACACGAGCAGCACGATGCCCGCCAGAATCCCGCCGATCCACAGGTTCTCGAGTACGAGATCGATCGCCGAACTGATGTAGATCGTCTCGTCGTAGACCTGCCGCAGTCGCAGGTATGGGCCGACTTCGGGATGCAGGTTCGGCAGGACGTCCGCCCGGATCTGATCGAGCTGGCCCCGCACGCCTTCCATGACCTCGACCACGTTCGCGTCGGTCTGGCGCAGGGCATTGATCGCCAGGCACGGCTGGCCGAGGCTGCGCACGAAGCCGCGCGGCTTCTCGTAGCTCAGCTCGACCGCACCGATGTCCCGCAGGTACACCGGCTTGCCATCGCGGTACGCGACGATCGTGTCCAGCACCTGGTCCGGGCTGCTGAATTGGCCGATCACGCGCACGCGGTAGTCCCGCTTGCCGTCGGCGATCGTCCCCGCCGAGACATTTCGGTTCTCACCGCGCAGCGCATTGAACACATCGACGTGGTTCAGCCCACGCTGGGCCATCTCGAAGGGGTCCAGCAGCACGCGGGCCTCGCGCTCGCGGCCACCGTAGACATTGACCTCCGCAACGCCGCCCACACGCTCGATGAAGGGCCTGATCTCCCGGTCGACCCGGTCGAACAGCGTCGTGATATCAAAGTCGGCGAACTTGTCCAGGTGCTCGGGGTCGATGTCCAGGATGATCCACGCGATCGCGTTCTCCGGGCCGCCGCTCGTGTCGGCGATGATCGGCTCATCGACCTCCTCGGGGTAGTCCGGCACCTGCCGCAACGCGTCGGACACCTCCTGCAATGCCCGGCTGATGTCCGTGCCGATGAAGAACTCGAGCGTGACGGTCGCGTTGCCCTCGCTGCTCACCGAACGCATCGACTTGAGGTTCGAGACGTTCTTGAGCTGCTCTTCCTGCTCCTTGGTGATCTCGTCGACCACCTCCTGCGGGCTGCGCCCGGGCCACACCGTCGTCACCGTCACGAACGGGCGATCGACCGTGGGCGTGAGCTGGATCGGGATCGAACGCACGCCGATCAGCCCGAACATCACCAGTAGAACTACGGCGACAACGACCCCAACCGGTCGCTGGATCGCAAGTCGAACAAGGTCCAAGCGTCAACTCCCCTGGCCGGGCGCGCCGGCCGGCGCCACGCCGCCATCGGCCGGCATGTTCAGGATGTTCAACGGCTGCGTCGGGAACATCCGCTCGTTGCCCTCGACCACCACCATCGCGCCCGGCGGCAGCGCCCCGGCGCGGATCGCCACGCGATCGCCAGCCGCGAACAGGCGGGTCACGCGGGCGGGGATCGCCTGGAACCCGCCCTCGGGCCCGGGCGCGGCGAAGTACACGAACTCGCCGGCGTCATCGCGCAGCATCGCGTCCTTGTGCACCGTCAGCGTCGGCTCGGTCACGCCCGTCGGCGTCAGGCCCTGCACGCTCATGCCCGGGCGGAACCGCTCCTCGTCGTTGCTGAGCACGATCCTGACAGGAAAAAGCCGGCTCCGCGGGTCGGCATCGGGCACGATCGTGTACGAGTCGGCCTCGATCTCCAGCCCGGTCGCCGGCACGCGCACCCGCACCCGTCCGTCCTCACGCGCGAGCCGATCGATCAGTCGCTCGGGCACGTCCACCCAGGCTTCGACCGTGTCGAGCGACACGACCTCCGCAAGACTGTCGCCCAGACCCACCCATTGGCCGGCCTCGGCGATGCGCCGAACGATCCTCCCGGAGAACGGCGCTCGGATCGTCATGTCCTCGACACGGGTCTGAGCAAGATCAACCAGCACCTCATTGAGCACCACATCGGCCTTCGCGGCTTCAAGCCGGGCACGAGCGGCACTCACTCCGGTCCGCGCGGTGTCGATCTCCCGCTCGTTGCCGCCGCCTCGGTCAAAGGTCTCCTGCACACGCTCAAGGTCACGCTGGGCGTTCTCCAGCAGCGCCTCGCGCTCGCTCACCACCGCCTTGGACGCGGCCAGCACGGCCTGCGCACGCCGGAGTTCCAAAGCGGCCCGCACATCGTCCAGCCTGGCAACGACCTGCCCGGCCTCCACACGCTCGCCCTCACGCACGAGCACCTCGGCAACGAGCCCTTCTTCCTCGGCCGCGAGCACGCTGCGTCGCGCAGCTCGGATCTGGCCGGTCGACTCGCGCCACGTTTCCAGGGGCTCGCTGCGCGCCTCGTCAACACGCACAGACGCCGGTGGACCCTGGGCCAGGACGGCCAAGGGAAACGCCGCCAGAAATCCGAAAGCCGCCAGAACGGCGGCCGTGGTCGATCGCATCAGTTGTCCTCCGAAGCTCCCGAACCGCGTGCCAGTCTGGCGCCTTCCATGAGGTACATGCCGTAGAGCCATTGACCCCTGACGAAGGGATCAACCTTCAGCCTCCCGGTGACCAAGCCAAACTGCGGACGGCTCTCGATCGGGGAGGCGAGAGCCACCTCAACAGCATCGTAGGGGGTAGGCGGCACGCCGAGGCAGCAGCCGTCCCAAGGATGCTGCATCAGCAACAGTTCCCGCACGAAGCGCTCGGCGAAGGGAATCGCGAAGTTCCCCTCAAAGCGCACCCAACTGCCATTGAACATCGTCACACGCTCGGGCAAGACCAGCTTGCCGCGCGAAGGATTAAACGTCTCGCTGGCCGACATCATCATCGACCAGGGCAGGATGTATGGGTCCCCCTCCGTGCCCGAGCCGGTGACGGTGAACCGCTCGTCGATGCGCAGCCCCTCTTCAACGCGCTCGATCTTCGCGGGGCGCACGTCAAAGCCCGCAAACTCTTCGGGCGCCGGGCCAAATCCATCGGGGCGTGGCAACGCGCGGATCTCGGCCCACAGGTCCTCGGTCTCGGGCGGCGGACGGGTCGACTCTACAGACTTCCCACCCGTCCACTCCGACAGCGACAGCCCCGGCAACGGATCCAGCCGCAGCAACCGCTCGGCGCCATACACGTTGGGCCGTCCTTCCGCATCCCGGGCAACGAATCCCGAGAGCTTCCCGGTGTCGTTCAGCAGCGGCGAACCCACCGACCACTCGGGCAACGCACCCTCGAGCAAGATGCTCACCGCATCCTCGCCCACGCGCACACGCTGCACCTCGGCGGTCGCTGTCGGATGCCGCGAGTCCTCCTCGCCGGGAGCACGGGCCGCGCCGATCATCAGCAATTGCTCGCCGGGCAGCGGCTCAAGAAACGCGACCTGCAAGCCGCGCAAAAGCTCGCTGGGCAGCTCGATGCTAATCAGCGCAAGGTCGACCTCGGGCGCTTCGGCGACGATGCGCTGCACCTCGAAGCTCTGGCCGACATCCAGCAGCACCTCACCGCGAACCGCTCCACGCACCGACGACAGCGGCACGGCCAGGCGACCCGGGCCAACGAAGAACCCAGCCACCTCCGCCATCGGCTCGGCGGCCTGGTCCGCAAACAGCCGCACCTGCGCCACGGCGGGCGAGTACAAAGGGGCCATCGCCTGCAAGCCCAGGTTCTGGTGCTCGGCGCTCTGGGCCAATTGGGTGCGGACACTGCCAGAGTCCTCGGCGAACGCGCCGGTGCTGGACGCTCCCACCCTGGAGTCCGACGTGCGGACGACCGCGCCTGGCTCGGAAACAGCGCTCGCCTCGAGCCAGGCCACGCCCAGGATCGACATCACGATGAGCACCAAGACGCCACCGAGCATGATCATCGGGGGCACGCCCTGCCGGTTCGGGTCCGTATTCATAGACAGAACACTATCCCAGGGGCCGCAGATGTTCCGCGACGGGGGTCCGATACGCCAGCACCGACGGCGCGATGCCCGCCAAGGCCGCCAGCACTACGGCGGCAATCCCAACCATCCCGAATGCCGCGAGGGAAACCGAGGGCTCGACCACCAGCCCGAGCTGCGTTCGCAGCCCCCAGGCGACCAGCCAGCCTCCGATGACGCTCACCAAGCCACCCACCACAGCGCCGGCCGCCCCCAGGATCACCGCCTCGGCCAGCACCCAGCACACGATCCGCCCACGGCTGGCCCCCAGCACGCGGAACGTCGCGATCTCACGCCGCCGCATCTGCCCGGCCGAGTACAACGCCAGCATGATCGAGACGGCCCCGGACACCAGCACGACGAACGCCATGGCGATCAGCAGGCGATCCACGCGGTTGACGATCCGAAACAGCGTGTCGATCTCCGCCGAGGGCGAAGCCACCGTCAGCGTCGGATTGCGCCGCAGCTCGCTGGCCAGTTCCGCGATCGCCGAGCTGGCCCGCTTGCCCTCGCGAACGACCCCGCGCAGGTACACCCCCGTCACCAGCCGATCCGCCGCCGTCAGGTCGTCCTCGGTCACGGTCGCCGCCTCGCCCCCGGCCTCGCGGTCGCGCTTGTCCTGGGCGTGGATGATCCAGCCCGAAGCCAGATCGGCGAAGATCACGCGATCGTGGGGCGTGCCGCTGAGCTCGAGCACTCCCACCACCTCGTACCCAAAGCCCTCGTGCACAAATCCGCCACCGCCCAGGCCGCACGTGAGCAGGATGGTGTCCCCCACCCGCAGCCCGCTCTCGCGAGCCACCTGCGCCCCCAGAACGACCTCGAACCGCCCCTCGATCAATCGTCCGACCGAAACGCCCCATCGCTTCCCTCGGCTCGACTCGTCCTCGGGGTCATAGCTGGCGTCGGGGCTGAACCGCTCGAAGAGCTCCGGCTGCACGGCCGTCACGGGGAAGTCCTCAAACGAATCGCCCTGCTGGATGGGCAGCGCATACGCAACCCGCGGGTCCCGCTGCAATTGCTGCACCGAGAGCCACGTCATCGCCCGGCTCGGTGCTCCCGCATGGAACACCGAGTTGAGCACGCTCACCAGCGCCGAAGGCTCGGCCGACACCACCAGGTGCATGTTCCCCGAGCCGCGCTCGAGCGTCTGCTTGGTCGCGTCCCGCATGCTCAGGATCGTCAACAACAGGCCCACCGCGATCGCGACGGTCAGCGTGGTCGTCGCCGTCTGGAAGCGGCGCGACAACAGCGAGCCAAGCACAACGCGTGAGCCCCCAAGCGCCATGCTACGAGGCCCCCACGCCAGCACCCCCAGCCAGTGAAGCCAGATCCTCGACGCGATCGAAGTGCGACGACGCCGTCGGATCGTGGCTGACACAGAGCAATGCAGCATCCGCCTCCCGGCACGCTTCCTTGATCAGCTCCAGGGCGCCGTCGGCGTTCAGGGGGTCCAGGCTCGCCGTCGGCTCGTCGGCCAACACGAGCGCCGGTCGGGCCGCCACCGCACGGGCCACAGCCACGCGCTGCTGCTGGCCCACGCTCAACTGCTCGGGTCGCGCATCGATCCGGTCGATCCCCAGCCGCTTGAGCAGCGCGAGGGCGCGCGGCCGGTGCTCCACGCGAGGGATCCGAGAGAACATCATGCCCGCCAGCACGTTCTCCAGGGCCGTGAAGCCGTGCAGCAGGTTGAAGGTCTGGAACACCAATCCCAGATGCTCGCCACGGAAGCGATCCCGCGCCGCCCCTCGCAGCGCGTGCACACGCTGGCCCGAGATCTCAACGGTCCCCAGCGTGGGCTCGAGCAGGCCCGCAACCAGGCTCAGCAGCGTCGTCTTGCCGCTGCCCGAGTGGCCGCGCAACAACGCGAACTCCCCCTCGCCCAGCTCGAAGCGATCGATGCGCACCACCGGCTGGGCATCGGCCGCGCCGCGGTCGTAGCGAAAGCTCAAATCCTCGATGCGAAGGGCCGGGGGCATGGCGTCAAGCCTACGCCGCGACCCCACGCGGGGTTCGTCTGATGGCTCCTAGGGCAGCAGACGAACATCATCCAGGCCGATCCGACCCTCGGGCGAGCCGAAGCCGGGGCCGAAGCGCAGCCGGACCGTCCGCACGTCGCCCAGGTCCAGCCCGCGCCCGTCGCGAACGAAGTCGACCAATCGCAGGCGAACCGTCTCAAACTCGTTCTGCCAGCCCGGCCCGGTGCCGTAGCCACGACGCTGGTACGGGTCCCTCACCACCGCCTCATAGGGCTGGGTCGAAACCGCGCTGGCGCGCCCCGATCCGTCGATCAACTCCACGGAGAACACCAGCGGAGTGCGGCTCGCATCGGTCAGCGGGTGCCTCGTCGACTGGGCGATCCGAACGCTCAGCGAGCCAAAACGCGTCAGATCCCGCTGCGTTTGGGTCAGGCCGAACTCATAAAACCGGTCGTCGCCGTCCCACTGGAACACCACGCCCGCCGTGTCGTCGCTCGAAGCGGCGCTGGCCCGCGTCATGCCGTTCATCGGATCGCCGGCCAGCGCATCGAAGCTGCTGTTGTTGTCCTCCAGCCGGCCCTCGGTCAGGTCCTGCACGTCCCAGCGGACTTGAGCTCCGCTGCTGGCCACCGTCGTCGAGGGCTCGCCTTGGTAGTCGTCGATCACCATTCCAAGATCCGGCCCGGGATTGTGCTCGCGGACGATGGTGGCCCCCTGCGAGATCGAGGGCGATTGCAACGCGTTCTGGTGGCGCCAGACGAACTCTTCGGCCCACAGGTTGCCCTTCAGGTATCGCTCGGCCAGCGCCAGCCACGTCGCGTTGGCGATGCGCTGGGCCTCGGCGCGACCGATGGCCGTGCCCGCGGGTCCCGAGAAGTCGTCGAACCCGCAGCAATTGAAGTCGTTGTGGTCCGCGCCATGCACGTACGTCACCTGCTTCGGGCCCGTGCCCCGTTCATAGAGCTGGAAGCTCTGGCGATCGTCGCGATGCGGGCAGCCGCACACGTCGCCATCGGCGGCGCCAAACAGCAAGTGATAGGTCTGATCGTGGATCTGGCTCAGCGTCGCAAGCCACACCGTGGGCGCGATGCTGCTGGTCACCTTGAAGTCTTCCAGGCGATAGTTCTGCGGCGTGTAGATGCCGTCGACGATCTTGCTCGTCGCACGAACCACGCCCTCGCCGCCCCGGCTGTGGCCGATCCACATCACACGAGACGTATCCACGCGGCCGGCCAGCTCGGGCACCAGCGTCGCGTAGTTGCCAAGGAAGGCATCGGCGTGGCGCAGCATGCTGTCGCTGGCCGCCTCGATGCCCGGGATGGTGTCGTTCTGGTGGCTCATCACGACGTAGCCATGGCTGGCCATGTGCTGCTGCACGAAGTCGTACCACCGGTAATCGTGCCCGTTGCCGTGCGCGATGATCACCACGGGCATGTCCGTCAGCGTCGGGTCGGCAGGATACACGACCAGCTCACGGTTGCGAGACGTCGGCAACCCGGGCCAACTCACCGCGTAGTCCACCGATGGAGCGCGGCCGTACGCGCCCAGCCGCGTCAGGTCCTTGGCGTACCAGAAACCGGTTTCGTCGCCCTGGCCATCAATGAGATCGCCCTCGCCCAACTGGCCGTCCAGGTCGGCGTCGATCACCAGGTCGTAGCCGGCCGCCACCCGAGCTTCGGTGTCTCCGGGCGCCAGCAACGCCGACGCGTTCAACGCGAACACGTTCGCCGAGAACGGCCCGCCCGGGAACACCACACGCTGCGCACCGGTCACCCGCGCATCGATCAGCACGGGATCACCAGCCCACTCGGCAGCGCTCCGCGCACGCACCACATACACGTCGACCGGCACGCCCACGAAGTCCGGATGCAAGCCCGGGTCGAGCACGACCGACGCCGTCTGCCCGATCACGAACGTATCGACGATCTCCGCATGCGGGTAGCCCACCAGCGCCCGGCCAACAAGATCGGCCGCCCCCACCTCGCCCGGGCAGCCCGCATCGAAGGCGTTCTGGAACGCCAGAAAATCGAACAGCGTCAGATCGCCATCGCCGTCGAAATCGGCCAGCGGGTCTCCCGCGTCGAACAGGTTCTGGAACCGCAGGAAGTCGAACAGCGTCAACGACCCGTCACCATCGAGATCGGCCGGACAAGCGAGCACCGCAGCGGCGGGCCAGCACACAATCGCACCCAGAGTCATGATCCATCGCCGCATCGGCCTGCCCCCTTCTGCGTTCGCCCCAGCGCACTTCCACGCGCCAAGCCCACAGCATACCACAGGCCGGCCCGATTGCGACCGCGATTGCTCGATCTATCCATGCAGCGGCGTCGACCCAGCATGGCTGTTGGCACGCCCGAGGGCGAACGAGGTGGCCAACGGGTCGGCCCCCATTCCACCAAGCATCGCCGAAACGGCCCCCCGGGACGTCCGATAGGCCAGAGACATCCCATGCCCCGTGAAGCCGCCGCAGAACCACACCGAGCCGTCCTCGCTCACCGGCCCAACCAACGGCATGCCGTCGGGCGAGAACCCCATCGTGCCCGCCCAGCGAGCCACCACCCGGATGGGCCGGTCCAGCAGCAGCCGCGCGAAGGCCTCGATCGCCCCCTGCACCTCGTCCGTGGTGCCGTTGTCGCTGGTGCGTTCGGCCGCGGCGAACTGATTCCGGCAGCCGCCGACGACGATCGTGCCGTCGGTCGTCTGGCGGATGTACTCGTGGCCACGGTTCGCGTAATACGCATAGTCCAGCGTGGCGCCCTCGGCTTGCAAGGCCAGCATCTGCCCGCGGTTCGGCCGGACCAATCGCTCAAGCCCCGGCAGCAGGTCGCCCGCGTACGCGTTGGTGCACACCAGCACGTGTGGCGCCCGCGCTGCAAACCGCGCGCTGGCCACCACGCATCGTCCGTCGCCCGATGCCGACGCCGGCTCGATCCGATGCACCTCCTCGCCCGCGAGCACCACATTGGCGAGCGGCGCATCACCTTCCGATGCACTTCCAAGCTTCGACGCCAGCAAGCCGACCAGTTCCGCCGGGTTCACCGTCGCGTCGCCGAGATTGACCAGACCCACCAGCGGCAGTTTGCTCTGCCAGGCGCTATCGCTACCGGTCTCGGTGAGCAATACGCCGAACCCGTCGGCCTGGAGCAACCCCGCAGACTCGACCAGTTCATCGGCCTCGTCCTGCTCGAGCGCCAGCAGGCAACTGGGCATCGGGCGATAGCTGCCCAGCGTGGCAACGCCCTCATCCTGCAAGCCGCGGAGATTCTCCTCGCTCCAATGCCAGACGTCCCTGGCCAGCGCCGCCCCCAGCGTGTCGCGCGCGACGCGATAGTTCTCGGCCAGGCCCCGCATCAGGAAACCCGCGTTGCGCGAACTGGCGCCGGCGCCCGGCGTGTGTCGCTCGAACACGACCACACGCAGGCCCCGCCGCCTCAGGTGCAGCGCAGCAGAAAGCCCGCACACGCCCCCGCCGACGACAATCGCGTCGGCGTCAACGGGCCGTGGCTGGCTGGATCGTGACCAGAATGGAACGGTCATCCCGCGAGCACCTGCGGGATCGGCGATCAGGCCGTCGCGACCGCGGGCGTCCGGGCCGCCTTGAGCAGCTTGGTCGCAGCGTATGCGATCAGGCCAACACCCAGAGCCGCGATCAGCACCGTGGGCACGGAGATCAAGACCGCACCGGCGTGGAGGGCCATGCAATCGGCGCAGAAGCCGGCGTGGGCGTGCGAGGCGTGGCAAGCGTGGGTCGAGCAGATGTGCATCGTCGTTCTCCGATTGGGCTCCGTCCTGGAGCGACAGGTCCGAGTTTACCAGGTCGAGAATCCGCTTTCAAGACCGACCCTTCTTTCTTCGGATGAATTTCTGGCTGACTCCACACACACCACCAACAAAGTGACCATCAAACGACAGCACGGCCGCCCCGGGTGGGACGACCGTGCCCGATCGATCGGTGCCTGAGCGATCAGGATCGCTCAGGAGAGCCGGCTACTTCCGCTTGATCTTGTGCACCGTGTGCTTGCGAAGGCGGGGGCAGTACTTGTTGATGCCCTCCTTCATGCCCTCGGGCAGCCCACCACGGACGTTGACCGAGGTGCGGTAGTTGAGGTCGCCGGTCTCGCTGCACTGGAGCCAAACGTATTCGCGGGCAGCGCCCTTCTTCTTAGCCATGGGTCACGTCCTCTGGGGCGTTTCGCAAAAGGTGCTTACTCGATGATCTCGGTCACGACGCCCGAGCCGATGGTGCGGCCACCCTCGCGGACGGCGAAGCGCAGGCCGGCCTCCATGGCCACGGGCTTGCCCTCGAGGTCGACCTCGATCTCGACGTTATCGCCGGGCATGCACATCTCGGCCCCGCCCAGCAGCTTGACCGAGCCGGTCACGTCGGTGGTGCGGAGGTAGAACTGCGGCTTGTAGCCCGAGAAGAACGGGGTGTGGCGGCCGCCCTCTTCCTTCGAGAGCACGTAGACCTCGCCCTTGAAGCGCTTGTGGGTGTTGATCGAGCCGGGCTTGACGATGACCTGCCCGCGCTGGACGTCCTTCTTCTCGATGCCGCGGAGCAGCAGGCCGCAGTTGTCGCCGGCCATGCCCTCGGTCATCTCCTTGTTGAACATCTCAACACCGGTGATGGTGGTCTTCAGCGGCTCGGGACGCAGGCCGACGATCTCGGCGGCGTCGCCGACCTTGATCACGCCGCGGTCGATACGGCCGGTGGCCACGGTACCACGACCCTTGATGCTGAACACGTCTTCCACGGACATGAGGAAGGGCTTGTCGGCCTCGCGGGGCGGCTCGGGGATGTAGGTGTCCAGAGCGTTGAACAGCTCATCGACGCCCTTGTTGGCCTCGTCGTCGCCGGGGTTCTCCACGGCGGCCTTGGCGGTCACGTGCACGATGGGCGTGTCGTCGCCGGGGAACTCGTACTTGTTGAGCAGGTCGCGGACTTCCATCTCCACCAGCTCGAGCAGCTCGGGATCGTCCACCAGGTCGACCTTGTTGAGCGCCACGACGATGTAGGGCACGCCCACCTGGCGGGCCAGCAGCACGTGCTCGCGGGTCTGGGGCATCGGGCCGTCGGCGGCCGAGACCACCAGGATGGCGCCGTCCATCTGGGCGGCGCCGGTGATCATGTTCTTCACGTAGTCGGCGTGGCCCGGGCAGTCGACGTGGGCGTAGTGCCGGTTGTCGGTCTCGTACTCCACGTGGCTCGAGTGGATGGTCACCGTCTTGGACGAGTCACGCACGGTGCCGCCCTTGGTGATCTCGGCGTAGCTCTTGGCCTTGCCGCCACGCTTCGTGGCCGAGCGAGCGGCCATCGCGGCCGTCAGGGTGCTCTTGCCGTGGTCGATGTGGCCGATCGTCCCGACGTTCACGTGGGGCTTGGTCCGCTCGAAGACATCTTTCGCCATCGCCGTCTACCTCCAGCTTTGCCTTGATGCCGGCCGCCCCGCTGTAAGGGCGCCTGGCCGGCCGGTTCCGTTGAATCACAGCCGGAATCCACGCGGAACCGGCGATGTCTGCGTCCTGCCTGGCCACACTTCCCGAGGGTCTAGCCCCCAGCCAGCAGAGCGAGAGGGGGATTATAGACTCGATTCTCCGCGGCTTACAGCCCCGGAGGCTCCGGAAACGAACCCAGACAGGCATGCCCCGGGGCCACATCGGGCCCAAAACCGAGGCCTGCCAAAGCCGCTGATGAGACTTGAACTCATGACCTCACCCTTACCAAGGGTGCGCTCTACCACTGAGCTACAGCGGCGCCTCGGAGGCTCACCACCCGTAACGGGAGGCTTGCTCACCCAAAGGCGAGCCAACATGGTACCCCATGGGGGTAGGCCGTCAACCCGACGGCACGTCCGGCGAATCCTCCCCGCCCTCCTCGCCACCGAGAAGTTGCGTTCGGGCCAGGTCGCGATACAGCTCGCAACGTCCCATCAGCTCGGCGTGCGAGCCAGTATCGACCACTTGGCCCCCCTCGATCACCACGATCCGGTCGGCCCGGCGGACCGTGCTCAGCCGGTGGGCCACCACCACCGTGGTCCGCCCCTGGCTGAACTCGTCCATCGCCTCATTAATCCGGGCCTCCGAACCCGCATCGATCATGCTCGTGGCCTCGTCCAGGATCAGGATCGCCGGATCCCGCAAGATCGCCCGGGCGATGGCAAGCCGCTGCCGCTGCCCGCCCGAGAGCGAGGTGCCGCGCTCGGCGATGCTGGCCTTGATGCCCCCTGGCAGTTGCTCGACGAACTCGCTGGCCCGGGCCCGAGCGAGGGCGGCGGCCACCTCGGCGTCGCTGGCCGTGGGCTTGCCATACGCCACGTTGTCGCGCACCGTGCCCTCAAAGAGCACCGTCTCCTGGCTCACCACGCCCACCTGCTTGCGCAGGGACCGCACCGACACCTTCCGCAGGTCGTGGCCGTCGATGAGCACGGTGCCTTGCTCGGGGTCATAGAGGCGATAGAGCAGGCCGAGGATGGTGGTCTTGCCCGAGCCGTTGGGCCCGACGATCGCGACCCGCTCGCCGTGCCCGATGGTCAGCGACACACCGTTGACCGCCGGCGTGCGGGCGCCAGGGTAGCGCACGACCACGTCCCGCAGCTCGATGCTGCTGGCGTGCCGGGGCAGCCGCTCCAGGCCCGCCTCGTGCCCGGGCTCGGGGGCGGCGTGGAGCAGTTCCTCGAGCCGCTCGGCCGCGCCGGCGGACGTCTGCATGTCGTTGAGCAGGCCCGTCAATGGCTTGAGGGCCGCCCCGCCCAAGGCCAGGCCGGCGAGCACCTTCACAAAGTCGGTGACCTCCAGGCTCCCCCGGGTGATCGCCGCGAAGGCCACCAGCACCAGCACGACCAGGATCAGGACCGTCAGCACCTCCACGAAGGGCTTGGACAGCGCCCGGGCCGTGCGGGCCTTGAGCATCTGGTGGTACACCCGGCGGTTGGCCACGCTAAAGCGGTGGGCCTCGCGCCGCTCGGCGGTGTAGGCCTTGACTACGCGCAACGCCTGGGCCGCCTCCGTCGCGATGGAAAGCAGCTGGGCCCGGTGCGTCATGGCGGCCTTGGAAGCCCGCTTGATGCGGCGGCCAAAGTAGCGGATCACCCCCCACACCGCCGGCGCGATGACCAGGGCCAGCAGCGAAAGCTTCCAGTCGATGATGAACGCGAAGACCAGCGCCCCCAGGCCCTTGGTCACCTGCGTGACGGCCTTGCTCAGCAACGCCTCGAAGCCATAGGCGAGCTGGTCGGCGTCGGCGATCAACCGGCTGACGGCGTCGGTGCCGCTGACGCCTGGGGCGCCCGCCTCGGGCTCGCCATCCCCCGGCCCGCGTTGGGCGGCCAGCAGGGGCATGAACAGCAGCGAGCGGAAGGTCTGCCGACGCACGCGCATGACCGTGCGGTGGACCACCGTCAACGACAGGAACGCGTGCGAGAACTGGAACACGCCCGCCAGCACGGCCAGCACCGCGATCGCCAGGACCAGCGCCACCACGCTGGGCCAGGCCTCCTGGGGCAGGGCCTCCACGAGCCACTGGGGCACCTGCCAGCCGCCCTCGGCCGCGGCCATGGCGTTGCGTTCCAGGGCGATGGTCTGGAGGCCGCGTTGCTCCTTAAAGAGCCCGTCGACGATGGGGGAAGAGGTCAAGAGCCCGATCGCCAGGCTGCCGCCCGAAAGCACCGCGCACAGCAGGGCCAGGGCGATGCGTCCCTTGAAGTCCAGCATGAGCTTGGCGAGTCGCCAGAAGGCGGGCATGGGCTGGGAGTATTGTCCGCGATGCCCGCCCGAGCAATGGCCGGGCCGATCGCTGCGTGGCCCCCGCCAACGGCCACCGGTGGCCCGAAAGCCATCGACCTGGGCCACCACTGACCCGAGGGCGCCACCCTGCGGCTGCCGCACCGGCGATTGCGGTATTGGCACGGTCTTTGTATCAAACCCCCCGCCGGACGCTCCTTACCAGAGAATGTCCTGCCCCAACCGAGGAGAACAGCAGATGAAGCGTCGCCCCAATCAGATCCAGACCAACTTTGGCCTCGAAGCCCTGGAGCCGCGGAAGCTCCTGAGCGGCTCGGCCCTGCTGCCCGAGGCCCTGTACATGCCCGAGGGCTTTAGCGCCCCCACCGCCGTGCAGGTCGTCGAGTTGGCCTACGCCGACGACAGCGGCAGCGCCGACTGGCAGCTCTGGGCCCACTACGAGCGTGACGGCGCGGGCGACGAGATCGTCTGCATCGCCGAGGGCACACTGGCGGCGGGCGACACCGACCGCATCGCCGTCTGGGGCGATGGCGCCGCCCTGGTGCGGGCCGACGAGCCCTACAGCCTGGTGCTGCGCTCGAGCACCGACGACATCACGGCTCTGCTGCGCCACAGCGACTTCGGGGCCCAGACGGCCCAGTACTTCAGCGACCGCGGCGAGGACGACTTCATCCTGGCCGGCGTGCGGCGCGACGACGACGCCTCACGCGAGTTCGTGGTCTTCTTCAACAACAACGACGACGACGTGACCGTTGAGCTCGAGCTGCGCGACGACTCGGGCAACACCTACCGCTACACGGCTCAGGTCGAGGCCCAGCGCCGCGGCGGCTGGAACATCCAGCAATTGCCCGACCTGCCCGAGGGCGTCTATCAGGCCCGCGTCACCAGCGACAGCGCCATCGTGCTGGGCGGCACGCGGTATGCGCTCGAGCGCCAGGCCGCCACCATCGAATTGCCCGCCCAGACCACGGCTCGCGCGGGCGTGATCCTGGACGCGGAGTTCGACACCGACGACGACGACCGCGACGACACGTTCCTCTTCATCGCCAACCCCGGCAGCACCGACGTCGAGGTCCGCTTCCGCGCCTTCGCGGGCGACGATGGCCCGCTTGTCGGCCCCACGACGTTCACCGTCATGGTCGAGGCGGGCGGCTCGGAGCGCATCTCGCTGCGGGGCGAGGGCTTCACCGACGACGACGACGACGTCACGCTCGCCTACGTGGCCGATGCGCCCGTGGCCATCAACGTCATCAGCGAGCGTCGCAGCCAGCTCGCCTTCTACCAGCCCGAGACGCGGGCCAGCGACGCGTGGTTCTTCGACCAGGGCCTGATCGAGGACATCGACGACGACGAGATCGAGACCGAGGACGTGCTGCTGTTCAACCCCGGCAGCACGGCGGTGGACGTCACCGTCACCTTCACCTTCTCCGACGGCACTCGCATCGTCGAGACCAAGACCCTGGCGTCGCTGCAGGTCGAGGACGTCGACGGCGAGATCGAGTTCGATGAGGGCTTCTTCTTCCCCACCGAGGGGCTGGACTTCACCATCAGCATCACCAGCACCGGCCCCATCGTGGCCATGCTCGAGCACTGGAACCCCCTGGGCCGGGCGCTGCAGAACACCGCCCTGGGCGTGCCCACCGGCACGGTGCTGGATTTGGTGGATATCGCGGTGTTCTGAGCATCGCTTCGCTTCCGCATTGAGAGGAGAAAGACCATGCGCACCCTTCCTGCAACACGCCGCCTTACCTGCCTGGCCCTTGCGGCCGCGGGCCTTGGCCTGACCCTCGGGGCCGGGGCCATGGCCGACGTCCCCTCCTGGGAGCTGCGCGTGCTGACCGAGTTTGACCGCACCACCACGCTCACCCGGGCCAGCGACGCGGGCCACGGCGTGGGCTGGCAGGTGGTCGTCGGCCTCGTCCAGCCCTTCGTCGTCACCGAGGCCGATGGGCTCGTGCTGCTGCCCCTGCCCGCAGGCTTTCAGGCCGGGCTGGCCTCGGGCGTCAACAACCAGGGCGTGGTCGTGGGCGCGATGACGACGGGCACCTTCCCCTTCGACGCCGGCGAGCCGGCCATCTGGCTGCCCGACGGCGCGGGCGGCTATCAGCCGGGCATCGTGCTCGACACCCCCGACACGGTGCAGGGCCCCCGCGGCCCGCTGGCCAGCGCGGGCGGCCTCGCCGTGGACATCAACGACGATGGCACCATCGTCGGCTGGACGCGGGCCCAGGGCTTCCAGGGCGGGCCGGCCACGCTGTTCTCGATGACCGCCGAGCCGGTGAACCTGCAGGACCTGGGCTTCCAGGCCACGCCCACCGACCTCAGCGAGACGAACGTCGTCGTCGGTGGCCGACTGCGCATGGATCTGGACACGCTGGAAGTCACCAACATCGGCCTGCCGGGCCCCACCGGCGGCACGGGCTTCACCGATGCGCTCATCTACGGCGTCAACGATTCGAGCCAGACCGTGGTCGCGGCCGATCTGGCCAGCACGGTCTTCGAGAACTACCTGTGCTACACCCACAGCGATTCGGCGGGCTTCGCGATGGCCGACCCCGCCGAACTGCCCGCCCGCTTTGTGGGCTTCTACGACATCAACAACCAGGGCGACGTGGTATGGTCGGCCGGCGGGGGCTCGGGCATCTACTTCAAGGACGAAGACCAGATCGTCCGCAACCCGGCCTCGCTCATCGCCGGCGGCACGCCCTGGCAGGTCGGCAAGGGCTTCCTGGACAACCACCGCCGCATGATCACCACCGCGTTCCAGTTCGCCCCCGAGCGCAACGCCATCGTGATGCTCGTGCCCACCGACCTGGCGTGCGAAGCCGACCTGGACGGCGACGGCGTGCTCACGCTCTTTGACTTCCTCGAGTTCCAGAACCTCTTCGACGCCGGCGACCCCATCGCCGACTTCGACGGCGACGGCACGCTGACCATCTTCGACTTCCTGGCCTTCCAGAACGCCTTCGACGCGGGCTGCTGAGGCGCCGCGCGGCTAGGCGGCGCCTTCTCGGGCGGGGGCGTCGGCCTGCGCGGTCGCGGGGGCGGAGCGGCCCTGCCGCGCGCCGAACTCGACGGCCGCCGGCTCGCTCCAGTCGCTGCGCTTGCCGTTGGTGAGCATCACGCGGCAGCGATAGGCGACCTCGGCCACGGCCCCGGGCGCATCGGCGTCGACGAAGCGCTTGGCGGCCACGGTGGCCACGAAGCCCCACGCGCCGGCGATCCCGTCGAGCCCCACCGTGCGGCGCTGCACCTCGAAGGCCGCGCCCCCGCCGGTGGCCGCCTCAAAGGCAAACTCCACCGCGCCGCGATCGATCAGGCGGGCCCGCACGCCGGCGGGCGTCGCCGGCGCGGGCCGGGCCTTGGGGCGCTTTGGCGCATCGATGGCCGCGCGGGTGTAGACGCCCGGGTCGGCGCTGGCCGCGGCGTGGGCGTCGATGGTGGCGATGGCGGCGGTGAGATCCTTCTTCATGGCCTTGAAGGCCGCCCGCTTCTGCGTGGTGCGGTTGCGGGCCAGCTGCCTGGCCTCGCGCTGCTGCTCGAGGGCGAGCCTGGCCGCCTGGGCCTTCTGGGCGAACGCGGTCACGAGCGGCTCGGGCAGGCCGATGCCCACCGCGTCCTGCCACCGCGCCGCCCGGGCCAGGGCCCACTTGATCAGCGCCGCATCGGTCCTGGGATATCGGGCCATCGCCTGCCTCCTGGTATGCGTGGGGGTGCGCGCGGGCGTGCGCATGGGTGGGCGGCCCGAACCCCGCGCCCCACCGGTGCCCATCGACGCTTCGGCCGTGCGGCTTGAGCCGCAGCGCGGGCGGGCGGGGATGCGCCATGGCCGGGCCGCGTGAGCCCACCCACGCCCGGCGACGGGGCTTTGCCCCCCGCCAACGCGGCGCTGCGGGCTGGCAACGCCCCGTTGCCGGGTGGCGGCGGGGCGTTGCCGGGTGGGGACGATGCAGGATCGGGCCGTTCGCGGCCAAGAGGCGGCCACGGGGCCGTCCAAATGGCCATGGACGGCACGCCGCCGCTGGCCGGGGCTTTGGGCGACGCCCGGCCCCGATGGCCGATAGGCTCTGGCATGCGAGCACTCGTCGGCACAATGGCCTGGATCTGCGCAACGCTGCTGGGAACGCCCGGCTTGGCCCAGGATGCGGCCGATGCCCCCGATTCCCAGCCGGCCCAACCCGCCAACCAGCAGGACGCCCAGCCCGCCGCCGAGCTGCCCGAGGCCATCCGCACGCTGCTGCTGGGGGCTACCGAGCCCGGGCGCTCGGGCACCGGCGGGTTGGGGGTGTTGGCGGTTGAAGGCTCGGTGCTGCCCGAGCGGGCCGGGCTCATCCGGCGGACGCCCTACGGCGAGTGGGCGTTCGTCTTCATGGGCGAGGACGGCCAGCCCAGGGCGATGGTGCTGCTGCCCTGCCGCCAGCTCGAGCGGATGGTCGAGTCGGTCGAGGCCGCCAACGCATCGGCCGTGCGCATCAGCGGCCGGCTGACCGAGTACGCGGGCGTGAACTACCTGCTGCCCACGAACTACTCGGTCATCATCGACGCCGACCCGACCACGGCGCAAGCCGAGGGCGGCGATGCGGAGGGCGACGCGGCGCCGGGCGATGGCCAACCCGATGGCCAACCCGGTAACCAACCCGGTGACCAACCCGGTGACCAACCGCCCGCCGCGCCCGATCCGCTCAGCGAGATCGATCCCCGGCTGGCGGCCATCGCCGAGGCGCTCGAGGCCGGGCGGGACCGGGCCCGTTCGATCGAGGCGCCGGTGATGGCGCCCCCCAACATCCGCGACGCCGCCCGCCCGGCCGAGGGCGGCCAGGGCAACCAGGGCGCCATCGAGACCGACGTGCTCCAGGAGGGCGACCGGCTGCTACGCCGGCGGGCGCGGCTGGAGCGCCAGCGCGGCCTGTGGACCCTGCGCTTCGATGAGGGCCCCGGCAGCGAAGGCACCGAGGCCCCGGTCGTGGTGCTGCCCAGCGCCGCGCTGCGGGCCATGGAGCGATCGGTCTCGCGCTATGGCGACACGATCGCCTTCGAGGTCAGCGGCACGATCTACAGGTACGGACGCCAGCCGTACGTGCTGATCACCATGCACTTCGTGCAGCCGCTCGAGGGCCTGCGCCCACGCGGCTGAGCGGGGCGTTACGGGCCGCCGCCCTCGCCGCCGCCCTCGCCGCTCCCCTGGCCGCCGGGCTCCTGGGGCGACGCGGGCCCTTGCGGATCATCGGCTTGGGGCTCGGGCTGCGCTTGGGTCTGGGTTTGGGTCTGGGTCTGGGCGTCTGCAATGGCCGACTCGCCCGCGCTGCCTTCGACCGGGGCGGGCTGCGTGGGCAAGCCCAGCAACCGTCGCGCGGCGGCGTAGAGCCGCTCGCCGGCTGGCCCATCATCGAACGCATCGCGCTCGACGTCGCCCACGATGGCGCGCACCGCGAGCGGCTCGCTCCGCAGTTCGTGGGCCGCGGCGATGCGCTCGGCCCACGGCGTGAACGACGCGAGCGTCGCCGTCTCGGGCAAGGCGTCGGCCGGGTTGTCGGGCCCCACCTGGGCCAACTCGGCCTGCGCGATGCGGCCCAGCCCGGCGGCGGTTGGCCCATGGCGAGCAACGGCATCGGCCGCATGCCGAAGCACAACCGAATCGGTGCGCGCGGCCTCGAGCAGGTCCTCGACGGCCCATGGGTGCGCGGCCAGCGCATCGGCCGCCGCGCGACGCAGGTCCACGCGCTCGGCCTTCAGCCACGCGCGCACGCGCGCGGCGCCCCGGTCTTCATCCAGGCGCAGCACCACGCCCACGGCCGCGATCGGCATCGTCGAGGCGTCCAGCGCGTCCAGATGGGCGAGGATGCGCCCGCGCTGCGCATCGATGGGCTCAAACCCGCCGGCCAGCAGGGCGGCCACGGCGCGCAGCGCATCGGCCGACGTCGGCGGGCCGAACTCCATCCAGCCCAGCACGGCGTCGATGGCCGAGGCATCGGGCGCCCGCCGGAAGGCCCGCAGCATCACCGCGGCGACCTCCGGCTCGGTCTCGCGCCGCAGCGCGACGGTCAGCCGCGCCGCGGAGCCGTCGGGCACGATCCGGTCCACCAGCACGGCGGCCGACTGGCGGATGCTCGGCCGGACGTCTTCCAAGAGCGAGACCACCGCGGCGCCCACCTGTGGGTCGGGCGTGACACCACGCTCCAGCTCGCGGAGCACGAACTCGATGCCCATGGTTCGCAGCGCGGGCTCGGCATCGCCCAGCAGCGAGGCGAGCACCGCGGGCCGTTGCTCGGCGGGCGAGGCCGCGTACAGACGCCGGGTCGCGTCGGTCAGGCGAGCGACCAGCTCGCGCTCGCGCTGCGCCAGCCGCTCGGCGCGCTGGCGCTGGCCCTCGACCAACATCGTGCGCCACGCCAGCGGCGTGAGGTGGCGGTTGCGGCCGAGCCAGGCCCGCCAGTTGGAGGCCGACTGCCCCAGGTCCTCTCGGCCGGTCATCGTGACCAGACCCTGCGCGATCACGCCGCGTGCGCTCGGTTCGGCCTGGTCCATCCACTCCACCAACGCCTCGACCGCTGCCGGCGTGTGCGAACGCGACACCACCTCGACGATGCGCACCCTGGACTCCGCGTTCAGGCCGCGCAGGTCCCACGTTGGCTGCCCGTCGCCATTGGGTGGGCGGAGCGCCCGCAGGACGGCCAAGACCAGCGACTCGACCTCGTCGCGACCCTCGGCGGACTCGAGCATCAGGGCCAGAACCGAGCCGCTCTCGAGCCAGGGCCGGGGCAAGGCTAAAGAAGCATCAGCGCTGATTCGGCGAAGGAAGTCTCGAGCGACCTGCCGCCGAGCCGCTTCATCGCCCGCGGCCGCGAGCGCTGCGATGGGGTCGTAAGGATCGGCGGCCCCGGCTTCGACCGCCAGCGGCCGATCGGGTTCGGTGCCCTGCGTCGAAGCGTGCACAACGCCCGTGGCCGCAAGCCAGGCCAGCACGATGCCCCCGCCCACGCGGCACCCGCGACGCTGCCCGGCGGAGATTGCACGGCTTGGCCAACCCATCATGAGAGCATACGCGCCCGTTCCACGGACGCCCTCCAACACGCGTGCGTAAACCGCTGGTGCGCCACGCAATGCCGCACGACCGTGCTGGAGTATCGACCCGATGGGTTCGCGGGGTTCAGGCTCCGGCAGACCGGCCCGGCTCGGTGGCCGCGGCACTGGCGGGGCCGCGCTCGGCCGCGCTCTCGGACCCGCTCTCGGCTGGCTCCCCGCGCAGATCGCGGGCCAGACGCTCTCTGGCCTCGACCGCCGCCCGGATGGCTTCGGCCTGGGCCCGCGGGTCCCAGCAGCTTGCCCGATCCTCTCGGTCGACGACCTCGCGGAGCGTCAGCAGGGCGTGCGTGAGCCCCGCCCAACCCGCGGCCAAGACCAAGGCCAGGGCGATGGTGCTTGGCAGCCAGACCAGGCCCTGCGGATCCTCCCACCCGCCGGCGACCGTCGCGTAGGCAAGCCTGAAGGCCCAGATCGAAGCCCAGACGACGAGCGCGACCGCCGCGACGACCAGCAGCACCAGCGCCAGGGTCAGGCCGGGCCGCGCGATGATGTGCGCCGCCGCACGCTGGATCGCGTCGGGAGCATCCGCGTCGTTCGCGGCGATGGCGGGGATTGCCAGCAGCAGCAGCACCGTTGCCAGAGCAACGCCCAGGAACGCAACAAACGCGATGAGCCCGGCCAGCGTCGCGCCGAACGCGTTGTCGAGCCAGCCCCCCAGGGCCGCCACCATCCAGGACGCGAGCATGGCGCCCAGCAGCGTGGCGACGAACGTGCTCACGCACAGCCCCGCGCTGGCCAGCATCGGCCCCAGCACGTTCCAGATTGCCGCCTGGCTCGCCCGCGCGGCGGCGATCCGGCACAACACGACGCCCGCGAGGCACGAGACCAGCACCAGCCACGCCAGCCGGGCCCAGGCCCACACCGTGGCGCCCCAGCCCTGTTCACCCAGCCAGGGCAGCAGGGCCTCCAGCCGGATCGGTAGCGCCCACGAGGCCAGCAGCGCCGCGCCCAGGCAGATGGCCAGGCTCAGCGGATGGCACGCCCGCCCGCCGGCACGCACCACGAACGCGGTCGACTCGGCCAGTTCCGCCCATGAGCCGGGCTCGGAGATCGACCACGGGTGGGCCGGGCGATCGCTCTGGTCGATCTCGGTCGGACGCGTCGACATCGCGGGACTTCCCTCCTGGGGCGCATGGATCCGAACGATCCTTGGCCGCTCCCGGGCGCAGAAAGCCGGATGGCGGCAAGAATCCTCCCTAGCCTCGACAGGCCACGCGGTCCAAACCGTTTCGCACCCGGCCTTTCGATGGGAGTGTCCATGGTCCACGCCACGACCCGCTGGGTCCTGTATGTTGTCTCGCTGATCGTCCTCGGCCCGCTGGCCGGCCTGCTCATGGGCCTCACCGACGCCCCCGACGGCTCGGCGGGCACGGCGATCGCATCCAACAGCCCCGTGCTGGGCATCGTCTCGCTGCTGGTGGGCTCGGCCCTGGCGGCCGGCGTGGGCGCCCTGGCCGCCTGGCGCTGCGGGCTGCGGCCCGGGCTGATCTGCTCGGGCATCGTGCTGTGCTGGATGGCCGGCATGTCCGCCGGGGCCACTTCCACCATCGTCGCCAACGACGGCGCCCCGTGGGGCGCACTCGTCTTCGAGGGCGTGGTGGTCTGCGCGAGCCTGCTGGGCATCGGCGTGGCCATCGCCATCGGGGCCCAGCACCACACCCCAGACCCCGGCGAGCACCTCGTGTCGCAGTCCGCCGAGGCCATGGAGACCGAGCACGCCCTGCGGCTCACGCCCCGGTCGGCCGGCGGGATCGTTTTGGCCGTCGTCGGTGGCGCGGCGGCCGCGTGGGCCCTGGCCCTGACCGACCTCCGCGGCCAGGTCATCGCCGCGGCCGCCGTCGCCGCCATCGCCATCGCGATGCTGGTCAAACTCGTAGACGTCAAGTCCCCGGCCATCGCCGCCATCGCCGCCGCGGCCCTGCTGGCGATCGCCGCCCCGGCCTACGCGATGGTGAGCGTGCCAGCGGACCAGGCCCTGGCCGCCGCATACGCCCAGTCTCTGCCCGGCCTCGTGCTCGTCATGCCGCTCGACTGGGCGGCGGGCACCTTGCTCGGCACGCCCATCGGCCTGGCGTGGGCGGCCTCGATCGTCAAGCGGGCCGAGCACTAGGGCAATACACCGAATCACGACACCGAACCACAACACCGCCGTCGTCTTGAGACCCGATGGCACGCTCCAACGAAACAATCAACACACCGAAGAGGTTGATCTTGACAATGACCCAAGACCCCGCCCAGTCCGCGATGCCCGACATGCAGTCGAGCGCCGACCCGCGCGAGATCGCCATCGACCGCGTGGGCGTGCGCGAGGTGGTCTACCCCATCCGCCTGCGCACCCGCGCGGGCGGCGAGCAGGGCTCGATCGCCAACGTCAGCATGTACGTCGCGCTGCCCCACACCCAGAAGGGCACGCACATGAGCCGCTTCATCGAGGTGCTCGAGAGCCACGCGTGCGAGCCGATCACCCCCGAAGACTTCCCGGGCATCGCCCGGGCCATCCGCGATCGCCTCAACGCCAAGGAGGCCCACATCGAGGCCAGCTTCGTCTACTTCATGAAGAAGAAGGCCCCGGTCACCGGCATCGAGAGCCTGATGGACTACAAGGTCACCTTCTCGTGCACCGCCAACGGCGAGGACGACTTCAAGATGACCGTCGCCGCGCCGGCCACCAGCCTGTGCCCGTGCAGCAAGGAGATCTCCGAATACGGCGCGCACAACCAGCGCTGCGAGATCAGCGCCACCGTGCGCTTTGATGGCACGATGTGGATCGAGGACCTCGTCGAGATCTGCGAGGGCGCAAGCTCACTGGAGGTCTTCGCCCTGCTCAAGCGGCCCGACGAGAAGTACGTCACCGAGAAGGCCTACGACAACCCCAAGTTCGTCGAGGACATCGTCCGCGACCTGGCCATCGCCCTGAACGAAGACGATCGCGTGACGTGGTACCACATCAGCAGCGAAAACTTCGAGAGCATCCACAGCCACAACGCGTACGCGGAGCTCGAGCGGCGGAAGCGGTAACGATCAGTCAACAGTCTGTACCCAAATAAAAACCGCGTGCACAGCACGCGGTTTCTTGATAAGCTCGTGTCTCGGTCTACGACTCGGATTTCTCGCCCGAATCCTCGGCCGATGCCTCCGGCTCGGCGGTCGCCGTCGCGGCTTCGGCCTTCTTCTCGCCCGCACCCCGCTCCTTGCGGAGCTTGGCGTTGAACGCCGCACGCTTGTCGGCCTGGCGGCGGCGGCGGCTGGGGTTGCCGCCGATCTCCGGGCCCTCTTCGGCGCCGACGAACTGGATCACGCACATCTCGGTGGCGTCGCCCAACCGGTGGTAGCCGATGCGGACGATGCGGGTGTAGCCGCCCTGGCGGTCCTGGAAGCGCGGGGCGACGTTCTCGAAGATATGCCGAACGAGCCTCGGGGCCTTGCGCAGCTCGCCGTAGCGGTTCCGCTCGACCTCGTCGGAGCTTGGGATGTCGAAGAACTTTTCGGTGCGCTCGCGCTGGGCGGTGATGCGCTCACGCTCGCCGGCCATGTCCTCGCCCTTGGGCATGTAGAGCCACTCGAAGGCCTTGCGGTCTCCACCGAGCATGGCGATGACCTGGCGACGGCTGTGGAGGTCGCCCTTCTTGGCCTTGGTGACGATTTTTTCGACGAAGGGCTGGAGGGCCTTGGCCTTGGGCACGCTGGTAACGATCTGCCCGTGCTCGAAGAGCGAGGCGGCCATGTTGCGCAGCATCGCCTGGCGGTGCGTGCGGGTGCGGCCGAGCTTGAAGCCTGCTTTGCGGTGACGCATGACGGGAATCCTTCAATAAACCGAACAGGCCCGGCTCGATCGTCTCGACAGGGCCGGGCCTCGATGATAGCACGCTTACAGCTGCACGACCTCGGGCTGATAGCCCTCGGGCAGGTCCATGCCCAGCTCCAGGCCCATCTCGTTGAGCTTCTTCTTGACCTCGCGCAGGCTCGTGCGGCCAAAGGAGCGGAGCTTGAGCAGCTCGTTCTCGGTCTGCATGATGACCTGGCCCACGGTGAACAGTCGGGCGCTCTCCAGGCAGTTGCTGGCCCGGACGGAGAGCTCCAGTTCGCTGATGGGCATGTTGAGCTTGCGGATGAGCCCCTCGTCGACGCCGGCGGCCGCGGCGGCCTCCTCGCTGACGCGCTCCTGGCCCAGCTCGAAGTACTGGACGAAGGGGTTCAGGTGCTTGCGGAGGATCTTGCCGGCCTCGACCAGCGACATCTCGGGCGTGATGGTGCCGTCGGTCCAGATGTCCATGCTCAGCTTGTCGTAGTTGGTGCGCTGGCCCACGCGGGTGTTCTCGACGTGGTACCGCACGCGGTGCACGGGGCTGAAGATCGAGTCGACGGCGATCAGGCCGATGTCCTGCTCGTCGCGACGGCTGAGGTGCTCGCTGGCGGGGACGTAGCCGCGGCCCTTGGCCACGTGCAGCTCCATCTCGAAGTCGATCTCGCTGGTCAGCGTGCACAACGTGAGGTCCTTGTTGACGATCTCGACGTTGGTGTCGGCCTCGATCAGATCGGCGGTGACCTCGCCGGGGCCCTGCGCGGCCAGGTGCATGACGCGGGGCTCGTCGCCCTCCAGCCTGAGCACCAGGTTCTTGATGTTCAGCACGATGTCGGTCACGTCTTCGAGCACGCCGGGCAGCGTCTCAAACTCGTGGCTGGCGCCCTTGATCTTGACGGCCGTGACGGCGGCGCCCTCGATGGAGCTCAGCAGGATGCGACGCAGGCTGTTGCCGATCGTCGTGCCGAAGCCGCGCTCGAAGGGCTCGACCGTGAAACGGCCAAAGGTGGTGTTGTTGAACTTGGGATCGGCCACCACGCGGGTGGGGAGTTCGAGACCGCGCCAGCGAACACGCATGGGCATACCTCTTTCTGAAACGGCCGGTGGAGTGGCTGAACGGGCCCGGCGTTGCTGTACGGCTCTCGGATCCGCCCGCCGCCACCGGCCTCGTGGCGGGCGTTCCTGCTGTCCGTGGGACGCCTGATCGAATAAGCCGGCCTCGGGCTTGTGGGCCCGGGGCCGGTCAGAAACTGCGAAAAACGGCCTAGACGCGGCGCTTCTTGCGCGGGCGGCAGCCGTTGTGGGGCACGGGCGTGTGGTCCTCGATGGCCGTCACGCGGATGCCCGTGGAGACCACGCCGTTGACGGCAGCCTCTCGACCACCGCCGGTGCCGCGGATGCGGACCTCGGCTTCGCTCATGCCCATCTTGCGGACCTTGTGGCCCACGCTCTCGCCCGCGCGCGTGGCGGCGAAGGGCGTGGCCTTGCGGGCACCCTTGAAGCCGATGGTGCCGGCCGAGTCCCAGGCGAGGGTCTCGCCGTTGGTGTCGGTGATGGTGATCATGGTGTTGTTGCTGGTGGCCTTCACGTGGATGATGCCGCGAACAACGTTCTTGCGAACCTTCTTGGTCTTCTTCGCCATCGAGTCTTCGCTCCAGTTGCTTCCACTTGGGGTTCCCGATGCAGCATCGGGCTGGAAGCTCGCGAATGAATGTCTTGTCTAATGCCTCATGCCCGGTGCCTGCGGCACCAGCCGATCAGCCCTTCACGCCCTTCTTGCCGGCGACGGTCTTCTTCTTGCCCTTGCGCGTGCGGGCGTTGCAGCGGGTGCGCTGGCCGTGCACGGGCAGGCCACGGCGGTGCCGCTCGCCGCGGTAGGCGCGCGTGTCCTTGAGCCGCTGGATGTTCTGGCCGACCTGGCGACGCAGGGCGCCCTCGACCAGGTAGCTGTTGTCGATGATCGAACCGATCTGGGCGACCTCCTGCTCGGTCAGGTCGTTGGCCCGGCGGTTCGGATCGATCTGCGCCTCGGTCAGGATGTCGGCCGCGTACTTCGGGCCGATGCCGTGCACGTACTGCAGGGCGTAGTAGATCTTCTTGCGATCGGGAATGTCAATACCAGCAATACGCGGCACGCGTGTACTCCCTGGCCCCGGGCCAGTTCAGAGGTCGATCAGCCCTGGCGCTGCTTGAAGCGGGGGTTCTTCTTGTTGATGACGTAGACCTTTCCGCGGCGGCGGACGATCTGGCAGTCCTTCGACCGCCGCTTGACGCTTGCTTTCACCTTCATCGGCCACCTCGTTTGGGCTCGAAATCAACACCGTACGGGCCGGAGCCCGATGCGAAAGGGATTGTACCCCGCTGCGCCTCAAGAGTCATCAGCCGCGGGCCCGCCCAGCACGCGAAAACCATCCTCGAGCACAGCGATCACCGCCTCACGCCCCACCGCCGGAGCGCCGTCCGCCGTCAGGATAGCCCAACCATCCTCCGAATCCACGGTTTCGCCCGAGCCGCTGGTGACGGCCGGCTCGAGCGTGAAGACCATGCCGGGGCGGAGGATCACATCAGGGTCCGCCGGCCCGGGCGCCAGCGGCAGCACGGGCAGCTCGTGGGGCGCCAGGCCGATGCCGTGGCCCGCGAGGCCGCGGACCATCCTGGCCCCATGCGCCTGGGCGGCTGCGCCCATGGCCCCAGCCACGGTGTTCCAGCCCACGCCCGGCCCGATGGCGGCCAGGCCGGCTTCCCACACGGCGTCCAGGGCGTGGAGCAACGGGTGGCCCCCACCGCCGACGATCGTGGAGTCGGCCACGTCGGCGTGCCAGCCATCGAGGGCGAGCATCAGGTCGACGGTCACCAGTTGGCCTCGCTCAAACGGGTCGTGCCCCGGGCGAGCATGGGCCACGGTGTCATCGATGCCCACCGAGCAGGCGTCGCCGAAAGGCGTGCCCCCAGGGAGGGCGATATCGGCCAGGATGGGCAGGGCACCGATCGAGGCCAGCCTGCTGCGACACTCGCGCTCGATCTCTCGTGGCTTGACCCCGACTTCGGTCATCGCAAGCAGGGCGTCGAGCACGCGCCGCGCACGCAAAGCCGCGCCCGAGAGCGCGGCGATGTCGGAATCGGAATAGAGCTGAGGACCGCGAAGCGTGCGCCGGCCGTCGATCACCGCGGGCCGCGGAGCTTGGGCCCCTTGCCCGTGCCATCATGCCCGCCGAGGAAGCCAGCGTAGTTGCGCATCAGCAGGTTGGCCTCGACGCGTTGCACGAAGTCGAGGATCACCGCGACGACGATGAGCAGGCCCGTGCCGCCCAGGAACTGGGTGACGTTGAAGGGCACGCCCATGGCGTTGCTGACCAGCATCGGCAGCACCGCGATGACCGCCAGGAACGCGCCGCCGACGTACGTCAGCCGCTCCATCACCGCTTCGAGATACTCGGCCGTTCGCGGACCGGGGCGCAGCCCTGGGATGAACGACCCGTGGTCGCGCATCTGCTTGCTGATCTCTTCAGGGTTGAACTGGATCGTGATCCAGAAGTAGCTGAAGAAGTACACCATCAGCACGTGCAGCAGCACATAGGGGAATTGCCCGTAATTCAGGGCGTCGCCGAACCACGTCGAAACGCCGTGCAGCCAGCCGCCGGTCTGCTGCGTCGCCTCGGCCATGCCGCTGAAGATCACCGAGGGGAAGATCATGAGCGAACTGGCGAAGATGATCGGCATCACACCGCCGTGGTTGACGCGCAGCGGCAGGTAGCTGCGCTGCCCGCCGTAGGTCCGCCGGCCCCGCGTGTGCTTGGCCTGCTGGATCGGGATGCGTCGCTGGGCGACGGTCATCAGCACCGAGCCCGCGACGACGGCGACGAAGCCGGCCACGAGCAGGATGACGCCCACCCAGTTCAGGCCGTCGCTCGAGCCGGGGTCGAAGTTCTGTCGCACCCAGCCGACGGCGCCGGGCATGCCAGCGAGGATGCCGGCCATGATGATCATGGACATGCCGTTGCCGATGCCGTGGCGGTCGATCTGCTCGCCCAGCCAGACCAGGAACATGGTGCCGGCGGTGAGCACGGTGACGCCCATGACCCACCACAGCGGGCTGACGCGCCACTGCGCGTAGACCAGCGATTCACCGCCCGAGGCGGTCTGGTGGGAGATGTACCAGAGCCAGCCGATGGCCTGCACGATGCACAGGCCCACGGTGGCGTAGCGGGTCCATTCCTGGATCTTCTGCTGGCCGGTGGGGCCTTCTTCACGCAGGGCCTTGATCGCCGGAACGACCGCGCCGAGCAACTGGAAGATGATGGCCGCCGAGATGTACGGCATGATGCCCAGCCCGAAGATGGTGGACTGGGACATGCTGCCGCCCGAGAAGACCGAGACGTAGTTCATCAGGCGGCCCGTGGCGCCGCCCTCGTCCTGCTGCAACTGGAAATAGGTGGCCAGCGCGCCTTGATTGATGCCCGGCAGCGGGATCCACATGCCGATGCGATAGATCGCAAGCATCCCCAGCGTGAAGAGCACCTTGGTGCGCAGCTCGGGAACGCGGAACACGTTGAACAGGGCCTGGATCATCGATCCTCCGCCAGCACGCCGTTGCCTGTCCTTTCAGGGGACCGGGCAGCCCGGCCGGCCGGAAAGGGGATCGGCCCGGGGCTCTACTTCTTCGCCTTGGCCGCCTGGCGACGCTCCAGATTGGGACGCCGCAACTTCTTGGTGAGATTCTTAGGCGTCTTATCGTCGCTGTTACGGTCGATGCCGCGAACCCGATCGCGACGGGTGCCCGTCTCGGTAACGCTGCCGCCAGCATCCTCGATGATCTTGCGGGCCGAGCCGCTGACCCGGCTGACATTGACGGTCAGCTTGGTCTTCAGCCCGCCCTCGGGGACGTTGCCCAGGACCTTCACGTCACGGCTGGTGTCGCGGATCAGGCCGGCATCGATGAGCGACTGCGGGTTGACCTCGCCGCCGCCCTGGAAGCTGGGGTGTTCCACGATGTCCTTGATGTTGACGATCCAGAACAGCGTCTTGAACTTGGCGTTCGTGAAGCCGAGCTTGGGCCACGTGCGGAAGAGCGGCATCTGCCCGCCCTCGTCCTGGTGACGCACGGAGTGGCCCCGACGGCTGCCGGCGCCCTTCTGGCCTCGACCGGCACGCTTGCCACCGCTGCCCGGACCCCGACCCACGCGCTTGCGCTGCTTGTAGCGGCCGGCTTGTGCTGTGATCTCATGGATCATCATGGCTGTCTAACTCCCAAGGCCCGTTCTGCTGGCAGGCCGCGAAGATCATTAATTATTGGTGGCGGGATCCGAATCGTCTTCCTGCGTGGCCTGGGCGTCCTCGGCCGAGGCGCCGATGCCGGCGCCGGTCAGCGCCCGGGCACGCTCGATCCGCTGCTCGATGACCGAGGCGTCGAGCTCGACACCGCGGCGCTCGGCCACTTCCTCGAGGCTGCGCATCTTGGCCAGGCCGTCGATAGTGGCCTTGACCACGTTGAGCTTGTTGCCCGAGCCCAGGCTCTTGGTGATGCAGTCGTTGTAGCCGGCCATCTCGAGCACCGCGCGAACCGTGGCGCCGGCCACGATGCCCGTACCGGGCGTGGCGGGGATCAAGCGGATCTTGGAGGCCGAGTACTTGCTCTCGATCTCGTGGGGCACGGTGGTGCCCAGGCGCTTGACCGCCACCATGTTCCGGCGGGCCTTGCGCTGGGCCTTCTCGATGGCCTGGGGCACCTCGGGGCTCTTGGCGTAGCCAAAGCCCACCTTGCCCTGGCGATCGCCCACGACCACGAGCGCTCCAAAGCTGAAGCGGCGGCCACCCTTCACCGTCGCCGCGGTGCGGTAGATGTTGACCGTGGTCGATTCGATCTGCCCGGCTTCGTCGATCATCTCAGGCATTCGTGCCCTCGTTTCCCTTGCTGCAAAGAGTCGCCTGAAGAACCGGAGCCATCCCGGCCCGATTCCCGATGCGTTTAGAACTTCAATCCGCCCTCGCGGGCCGCGTCGGCCAGCGCCTGCACCCGACCGTGGTAGCGGAAGCCGCCACGATCGAACACGACCTTCTCGATGCCCTTGGCCTTGGCCCGCTCGGCCACGAGCTTGCCCACGGCCTTGGCCGCCTCGACGTTCCCGGTCGTGTCGCCCGAGAAGCCCTTGTCCATCGTCGACGCGGCGCAGATCGTGGTGCCGTCCAGGTCGTTGACGACTTGGACGTACACGTGCCGCAGCGAGCGGTACACGCTCAGGCGAGGGATCTCGCCCGTGCCCACGACGCGCTTGCGGATGCCGATGCGACGACGAGTCCGGCGAGTTTGCTTGGCTTTCTGCCTGTCCATTGTCTCAAAACCTCAAAAGTTCCAGACCCGGGAGCCCGAACCAGTAATCCTTGCGGCCAACCCGCGGCGGCCGAACTGCCAGCGGCGTGCGTCGGCATCACGCGCCGGCGGTCTTGCCTTCCTTGCGGATGATCGTTTCGTCGCTGTACTTGATGCCCTTGCCATTGTACGGCTCGGGCTTGCGCACCGCGCGGACCTCGGCGGCAAACTGGCCAACGGCCTGCTTGTCGTGGCCCGTGACGGTCACCGTCTGCTTCTCGACCTTCACGTCCACACCCTGGGGGATGGTCTTGAAGATCGGGTTGGCAAAGCCCACGACGAGCTTCAGGCGGTTGCCCTCGACGGCCGCGGTGTAGCCCACGCCCTGCACTTCCAGGACCTTGGTGTAGCCCTGGGTGACACCCACGATGTTGTTCTCGATGATCGAACGCGACGTGCCCCAGAGGCTCTTGGCCTCCCGGTCGCCTTCCTTGCCTTCGGGAACGGCAAAGCTCAGCGTCTGGGCGTCGGCGTCCCAGGCGACGCTCACCAGCGGGTGGACATCATGGGACAGCGAGCCCTTGGAGCCTTCCACGCGCACGGTCTGGCCCGAGACGTCGATCTTGACGCCCTTGGGCACGGAGATGGGCTTCTTGCCGATGCGTGACATACCGAATCAACCTCCTCGGCACTCCGCTGAATCGGAGGCCGCCTGTGGCTCGCGCCTTACTGCACCACCGCCAGAAGCTCGCCGCCCACACGCTCGGTGCGGCACTTGCGATCGCTCATCACCCCGCGGCTGGTTGAGACCAGCGCGATGCCCATGCCCTGCAGCGGTCGGGGCAGGTCCTCCACACCGCTGTACACGCGGCGGCCGGGCTTGCTGACGCGCGACAGCGACGCGATCAGCGGCTCGCCGGCGGCGCCATACCGCAAGGACACTCGGATGAGGCCCTGGCGGCCGTCCTCGACCACCTCGAAGCCCTCGATGTAGCCCTCATCCTGGAGCACCTGGGCGACGCCGCGGCACACCTTGCTGTTGAGGCAGTCCACCTTGCGAGCGCGATTGCGCAGCCCGTTGCGGATCCGCGTGAGCATGTCCGAGATCGGATCGTTGACCGACATCGTTTCCGAAGACCTCCTGCCCGGCCCCGTAGAGCCAAAGCCTTACCGCCCGCTGGTGCCCGCCCTTGGCGGGGCCCGGCGCGTCAGCCGATGAAACGGGCATCACGTGCCCTCAAACCCCTCCGCCTTCCGACGAACCTACCAGCTCGCCTTGCGCATGCCCGGGATCTTGCCCTCGTGGGCCAGCTTCCGCAGCATGATGCGGCTGATGCGGAACTTGCGGTACACCCCGCGAGACCGCCCGGTGAGCTCGCACCGGCGCACTTGCCGGGTCGAGAACTTGGGCGTCCTGTTGCTCTTTGCGATCTGTGCCTTGGTCGCCATACTTCTGATTCACTCCCGGCGGCCCTGTGCTGGCCACCCTGGTGGGTTCTCTGGTCTACTTCAGCTCGCCTTCTTCTTCGGCGGCGTGGGCTTGCGGAAGGGCATGCCCAGGGCCTCGAGCATGGCCTTGCTCTTGGCCTTGTCGCTGTTGCGGAAGACGAAGTTGATGTTCATGCCGTGCGTGAAGGTCACGTTGGCCATGTTGATCTCGGGGAACACGCCCTGCTCGTTCAGGCCGATCGAGTAGTTGCCCGCCTGGTCGAAGGAGGTGTCCGAGAGGCCGCGGAAGTCCTTGATACGCGGCGTCACGAGGTTGATGAAGCGATCGAGGAAGTCCCACATCCGGTCGCCACGCAGGGTGACCATCGCGGCGGTTTCCATGCCCTCGCGGACCTTGAAGTTCGAGACGCTCTTCTTGGCCTTGACCACCACGGGCTTCTGGCCGGTGATCTGCGTGAGCGTGTCGATGACCGTTGCGCGAACGTTGGGGGGGATCTTGGGGCCATCGAGGAACCGGCCCATGTTCACGTTGATCACCACGCGATCGAGCACGGGCATGGCCATGGGGTTGGTCACGCCGAACTGCTTGGTCACCTCGGCGCGAGCCTCGTTCACGAAACGCTCCCGAAGGCGCGGCTTGCCCTCGCGCGGAGCTGCGGCCGCCTGGATGGCGGGGTCGTCCTGGTTGGGCTTGTTCTTGGCCATCGTTCTGTCCTTCACTACAAGGCGATTCGCTCGATCCGTTCCGCTCTGTTGGTCCGTTGCTTCGCAGCCGACGGGTTAGAGGGTGTCCTTCGTTGCCGTCTCACCGCCGCGGCGGCGGGCCAGCACCGAGATGGGCTTGCCCGTGCGCGCCGCGATGCGCTGCTTGTTGCCGTCCTTGTCGGTCATAAACCGCACACGCGTGGGCTTGCCGTCGACCACAGGGCTCACGTTGGAGATGTGGAAGGGCGCTTCCTTGGTCACCCGCCCGCCCTCGGGGTTGATGCGCGTGGGCTTGACGTTGCGGGTGCGCAGGTTCAGGCCCTTGATGTACACGCGGTCCTTGGCCGTGTCCACACGCATGACCTCGCCGGTACGACCCTTGTGGTCGCCCGAGGTGACGATGACCTGGTCGCCCTTGCGGATATGCCTTGCCATCACACCACCTCCGGAGCAAGCGAAACGATCTTCATGTAGTTCTTCTCGCGCAGCTCGCGGGCCACGGGGCCGAAGATGCGCGTGCCGCGGGGGTTGCCATCGGGGTTGATCAGCACCACGGCGTTGCTGTCGAACTTCACGTACGAGCCATCGGCCCGACGGGTGTTCCTGGCGGTCCGCACGACCACGGCCTTGGACATGTCGCCGGGCTTGATGTCCGCCCCGGGCAGCGCCTTCTTCACCGAGATCAGCACGCGGTCGCCCACGCCGGCGGCCGGACGCGTGTTGTTCCCGCTGGCGCTGGTCCGCCCGTAGACGCGGATGACGTAGGCCACCTTGGCCCCCGAGTTGTCCGCGACTTCACATCGTGATTCTTGCTGAAGCATGGCTTGCTACTTCTTCCCTACGCGGCCCGTTGGCGATGCCCCGGGCCGAAACCTCTTCGTGCGGCGGCCTCAGTCGGCCTGGCGATGGTCCATGATCCGCGACAGCTTCCAGGACTTGGTCTTGCTCATCGGCCGGCAGGGCACCACTTCCACCCGATCGCCCACCCTGGCCTGGTTGGCCTCGTCGTGGGCGTGCAGCACGGTCCGCCGGCGGACGTACTTGCCGTACTTGGGGTGCTTGGCCACGTAGCTGACGACCACCTTGATGGTCTTGTCGCGGCCGGCGGTGGCCACCTGGCCCACGCGGGCGCCCTTGGCCTTCTCGCTGGTTGTCGTGCTGGCGGTGTTGTCGCTCATACGCTTACGTTCTCTTCTGGGGTCGCTGGGGATGCCTGACGCCCGATGCCCTTGTGCCTGTGTCCGCTCAGCCCGCCTTGGCCTTCGCCCGCGCCGAACGCTCGGTCATCAGGCGGGCGATGTCCTTGCGCGTCTTGCCAAACTCGCTGTTGTCCTCGACCTTCTCGGTCGCGGCCTGCACGCGAAGCTGGAACAGTCGCTTGCGAAGGCGCACCAGCTCCGCCTGGATCTCGTTATTGTCGAGCTTGCGAACCTCTTCGCCCGTCATGACGCCTTCTCCAACTCGCCGCCCGGTGGGCCGGCGTTGAAAATCCCTTCAGACTCGATCAGCCCACGGTGGTCCGACGCTTGACGAAACGGCAACGCACGGGCATCTTCATCGCCATGCGCTTCATCGCCTCGCGGGCCATCTCCTCGGGCACGCCGGCAAGCTCGTAAAGCATGGTGCCCGGACGCACCCGAGCGGCCCAATAGTCCACGTCGGCCTTGCCCTTACCCATGCGCTGCTCGAGGGGCTTCTTGCTCACCGGCTTGTCGGGGAACACGCGGATGAACAGCTTGCCCTGACGCTTGAGGAAGTGGGTCGACGCGATGCGGCCCGCCTCGATCTGGTTGCTCTTCAGCCAGCAGCCCTCCAAGGCCTGCAAGCCGTAGTCACCAAACGCCACGTAGTTGCCCTTGGTCGCCTTGCGATCGCGGACGCGGCGGAACTCCTTGCGGAACTTCACTCGCTTTGGAATCTTGTATGGCGGCATCGTTCAAACCCTTCTTCACGGCCTCCCGACTGCCGGGAGCACCGAAAAACGCTCTTGCTTACCTGCGACCCCGGCTGCGAACGCGGGCGCCCGCGGCCTTCGAGGTCGTCTCCTCGTCCTGGGCCTCGTACTCGCCCTTGTAGATCCACACCTTGACGCCGATGCGGCCGGCCGTGGTTCGGGCCTCCTCGAAGCCGTAGTCGACGTTGGCCTGCAGCGTCGATAGCGGCAGCGAGCCCAGACGCACGTCCAGGCGGCGGCTCATCTCGGCCCCGCCCAGGCGCCCGGAGATCTGGATCTTCACGCCCTTGGCCCCGTTCTGCATCACGCTCTCGGCACGCATCTTGACAACGCGGCGGAAGCTGCTGCGGCGGCTGAGCTGTTCGGCGACGTTGGCCGCAACGAGCTGTGCGCTCAGGTCGGGGTTCTTGATCTCCAGGATCTTGATCGACACCTTGCGGCCGGTCATGAGCTGGAGTTCTTCGGTCATCCGCTCGACCTCGGCGCCCTTGGGGCCGATGACCACGCCCGGGCGAGCCGTGCGGATGAGCACGACCAACTCCTCACGCGTGCGTTCGATGTCGACGCTCGCGACGGCGGCGTGCGGGCGGCCGGGGTTGCGGTTGAGGCGCTTGTCGAGGTACTCGCGGATCCTCTGGTCCTCGACCAGAAGCTCGCCGTAGATCGCCTTGGGGGCATACCAGCGGCTGCGGTGGGCCTCGGTAACACCCAGGCGGAAGCCGAAGGGGTGGATCTTTTGTCCCATTACGCTCGCTCCTGCACGCCAACGGTGACGTGGCTGGTCTGCTTGATGATCGGATGGGCCCGGCCGCGGTCCTTGGGGCGGAACCGCTTGATCTGCGGGCCCTCGTCGACGCGGCTCTCGGCCACGAACAACTCGGTGACGTCCGCGTCGGCCTGCTCGGCGTCGGCGATCGCCGCGTTGAGCGCCTTGTAGAGGTTCTCCGAGGCGCGCTTCTGGCTGAAGTTCAGCAGGTTCAGCGCCTCGTCCACGCTCTTGCCGCGGATCAGGTCGGCCACCAGGCGGGCCTTCTGAGTGCTCCCGCGATGGAACCGCACCTCGCTGACGAACCGGGCGATATCCCGAGGCTCGGCGTTCACCACGCGAGCCAGGGCACGGATGTGGGCCGCCTTGCACGAGGGCTTGGGCCGGCCCGCCAGCCAGTTGCGGACGGCCTTGTCGGCCTTGTCGCCGGGCAAGCCCAGCGGCCGCACGGCCTCGGCCAGGGTCTCAACGCTGGCGCCGGCCTCGTCGGCAAACTTCTTGAGTTGGTCGCTACGCAGTCTCACCGATGGATCTCCGAAGTCGTCCGTTTCTTGTCGCTGGCGTTGCCGCCCGATCCGATTGAGGCCCTTGCCTGACGTTCTCTATCGCTTGATGCCCTGGCATCCCTGGCGGGCTACTTGCCCGACTTGATGCCTTCCTTCTTGTTCGTGTGGCCGCGGAATGTGCGGGTGAGGCTGAACTCACCGAGCTTGTGCCCCACCATGTCCTCGGTCACGAACACCTCGAGGAAGGCCCGGCCGTTGTGCACCTGGAAGGTGTGGCCCACGAACTCGGGCACGATGGTGCACCGACGGGCCCAGGTCTTGATGGGCTCGCGCTCGCCGCTCTCTTGCTGCTTCATCACCTTCGTGTACAGCTTCTCGTCGACGAACGGACCCTTCTTGAGGCTACGACCCATGCTTCACGCTCCTGCCAGTGCTTCCAACCAACGTCCGCACCATTGCCTCTGCGAATACCTGACTCACTTGGACAGCTGCCCGTACCGCTTGCTCTTGCGCCGGCGGATGATCAACTGGGTGCTGTGCTGCTTCTTGTTGCGGGTGCCGCCGCCCTTGGCGTCCACGCCCGTGGGGCTCACCGGCGTGCGGTTGCCCTTCGAGCGGCCTTCACCACCACCCAGCGGGTGGGCGTGGTGGCTCTTGGCCACACCACGAGTGATGGGCCGACGACCCAGGTGGCGCGTCAGGCCGGCCTTGCCCAGGCGGCGGTTCTGGTGATCGGTGTTGCCCACCGAGCCCACCACCGCGCGGCACTCCAGCGACACGCGACGCGTCTCGCCCGAGGGCAGCACCAGCGTGGCAAACTTCCCTTCACGGTTGGTCAGCCGGGCGTACGAGCCGGCCGAGCGGCACATCTGGCCGCCCTTGCCCGGGGTCAGCTCAACGCAGTGCACTTCCAGGCCCGTGGGGATGAACTTCAGCGGCATGCAGTTGCCCACCGTCGGCTCGACGGCCGAGTCCCGCGAGCTGAGCACCTTCATGCCGGTCTTGAGGTTTCGCGGGGCGATGATGTACCGCTTGACCCCGTCGGCGTACTCGACCAGGGCGATGTGGCACGTGCGGTTCGGATCGTACTCGATCCCCACGACCGTACCCTGAATGCCATCACGGTCGTTGCGCCGGAAGTCGACCTTGCGGTACATCCGCTTGGCGCCGCCGCCGCGGCCCCGAACGGTGATCACGCCCGTGTGGTTGCGGCCGCCCGTCTTCTTGATGGGCGCCAGCAGGCTCTTCTCGGGGCGCTTCTTGTCGACCTCGGCATGGAGGTTGACCGAAGCGTTGCGCCGACCGGGCGAGGTTGGTTTGTAGACGCGGATGGGCATAGGTGTGTCCTCGAATCTCCGAAAGTGCTCGCCCGAATCAGAACAGATCGATCGTCTGGCCCTCGGCCAGACGCACAATGGCCTTCTTGCTCGGCGCCGCCTGGACGTAGCCGTACTTCATCCGACGTTCGCGGGCCTTGCGGACCTGCGTGGTGACGCCCAGCACGCTGACGCCGTACAGGCTCTCGACCGCACGCTTGACGTCCGTCTTGTTCGCACGACGATCGACCAAGAACGTGTAGCGGTTGTCGTCGGCCATGGTCGCCGTGCTGCGCTCGGTGACGATGGGCTTCTTGATCACGGTGCTCGGGTGCATCAGGCGGCCTCCCCTTCGGCAGAAGCTTGACGGCCGCGGGGCTCGACCTTGGCGTCCTTACCGGTCTGCGTGTGCGGGCCGGCCAGGAAGGCCTCCAGCTCGGCCTTCTCGATGATCACGTACCGGCTGTTGAGCAGGTTCCAGGCCGTGAGCTGATCGCTGCGGCACAAGGTGATGTCGTCGATGTTGCGGGCGCTCAGGCGGGCGTTGGTGGCGCCCTCGGGCAGCGCAACCAGGACGCGACGGTCGATGCCCAGGGCCTTGAGCAGGCCGGCCATGCCCTTGGTCGAGGGGCTGTCGAAGCTGATGCTGTCGACGATCTTCACCTCGTTGTCCACGAGCTTGGCCAGCAGGGCATTGAGGTTCGCCTTGCGACGCATCTTCTTGGGCATCGTCTGGCGGAAGTCCTCGCGGGTGCGACGCTTCTCGTGGGCGTGGCCACCCTTGCGGAACTGCGGGGCCTTCTTGTTGCCGTGGCGTGCACGGCCGGTGCCCTTCTGCTTGTAGATCTTGCGCGTCGAGCCGTTGACATCGCCGCGACCCTTGGTGCGGGCGCTGCCCTGGCGCTGGTTCGCGTGGTAGCAGACGTACGCCTGCTTGATGAGCTGGGGGTTCAGCGACCCGCCCAGCGTGGCTTCATCGATCGACATGGAGCCGACCGACTCGCCATTCATGTTGTAGACCGGCACATCCATCGTGCTCGCTCCTGACGCCTGTGCGAGGTTCCGCTGGGGAACTGATCGCTTGCCGCACCGGCCCACCCCTTTTGGGATTTCTCCCCACCGGCGACGCTGCCAGGCGGAGGCGGGCTCGGATCAGACTCGGCCGTCTGTCCGAGGGACCCATCGACGTGAAGGGCCCCGAGTCCTGTTTGTCCTTACCCGGCGGTTTCGCTCTTGCGACCTCTCGGGCCGCCCCATCGCCGCTCGTATTGCCCGGCGAGAGGGCGCCAATCCATCAAAACGATCTCAATCCCCGCTCAGTCAGCCGGCGGCGGCCTTCTGAGCGGCGGCCTTCGTAGGCCGCAAACGAATCGAGGGGCGGATCCGCACGATCCCGCCGTTGGCCCCGGGCACGGCGCCCTTCACCAGCAGCAGATTGCGATCCGGCTCGACCCGAACGATATCCAGGTTGCGAACGGTGACGCGCTCGTTGCCCATCTGGCCGTTCATTTTCTTGCCCTTCTTGATGCGGCCGCTCATGCCAGCGTTGTTGGCATGGCCGCCGATCGATCCGGGCGAACGGTGCTTGCGCTCCACGCCGTGCGTGGCCCGCAGGCCCTTGAAGTTGTGCCGCTTCATGGTGCCGGCAAAACCCTTGCCCTTGCTGGTGCCGGTGACATCCACAAACTTGAAGCCCGAGAAGAAGTCCACCGAAACGCTCTGGCCGGGCTCGTACTCCGCGGCGGCCGACTCGTCCATGCGATACTCGACGTGGACGGCCTTGGGGCCGGTGCCGGCCTTGGCGTCGTGGCCCATGATCTGGAACGTCGTGCGACGCGGGCGGGCATCGACGGCGCCGATCTGGACGGCCGAATAGCCGTCCTTTTCGGGGGTACGGATCTGGGTGACCACCGCCGGCTCCACCTCGATGGCGGTGACCGGGATGGAAACCCCGTTGTCCAGGTAGACGCGGGTCATGCCGATCTTGCGACCGATCAAGCCCAGTTTGCCGTTGCCGCTTGCCATGGTTGGCCTCATCCTGCTTCGTGGTCTTCGGGTCAGGCCCGAGCCAGAGGAAGCTCACATCTGCGAATTCCCGCCGGAGGAGCCTCCGGTCAGGCCTTGATCTTCACGAACACGCCCGCGGGCACCACCAGCCGGTTCAGGGCCTCGACGGTCCTGGCATTGGGCTCGTGGATGTCGATGATCCGCTTGTGCGTGCGGATCTCGAACTGCTCGCGGCTCTTCTTATCGATGAACGGGCCACGGAGCACCGTGTACCGCTCGATCCGCGTGGGCAGGGGCACCGGACCGGCAACCCGGGCGTTGGTGCGCTTGGCATGGTCCACGATCTCCCGAGCCGAAGCATCGAGAGCGATGTGGTCGTACGCTTCCATCCGAATACGAATGCGACCGCCTTGCATGAGCCGGCCAACCTCCTGCCTGCTGGGTTCTGCGTCAACCAACCGGTCACCCCGGCTGGCACTGACCCGCACCAGAGGGGCCTCGGCCCCCGCCACCGGCGCGGAGAGAAGGATAGATGCCTGGAAACCGCCGTCAACTGCTCTTGGGACGGAATATGAAGATCGGGCAAGCCGGGCCGGGCTCCCTACGCTTCGGCCACAGGCCAACGCGAGGACCCAAGGAGGGGTTATGACGCTTCGATCCGCGATCCACGCTCCACGCATCGCCGCCCTAATGGTGCTCCTGACGGCTATTTTTGGGCCTTGCGGGCCCACAATCGCCCAGACCGGTCCCTCCAGCGTCGTCATGGCCGAAGAGCCGCTGGCCCTGGACCCCGTGGGCCTGGAGGTGCAGATCCCCAGCGACGCCGTTGGCTTCCGGGCGGATCGCGGTGAAGTGCCCACGCTGGAAGTCAGCCCGAGCCTGGGGCATTGGTTCCTGCTCATCCAGGCCCCGCAGCGCCGGGCCACGCAGGCTCGGGTGTCTTCTGGGGGCGAACTGCCCGTCGATGAGCTGACCGACCGGATCCTGGACAACCTCCGCGCGAGCTACCGGGTGGACCAGTCCAGCGACGCAGCCTTCGAGAGCCGGGCCAAGGTCCTGGTGCGGGAGACCGGCCTGACCGTGGCCGGCCGGCCGGCCTCGCGGTTCTATGTGCAGTTTCCCGAGGGTGATCGCGAACGTCTGAGGATGTACACCCTGGTGGATGCCGGCGCCGGCCAGATGGTCAGCTTCGACCTGATGTGCGACCCGGCCGACGAGCGGGAGGCTCGCCTGGCCTACCTGGCCGTGCTGGCCAGCGCCCAGTTCTCGGGCAACACGGAGGTGGCGGCGGCTCGGGCGGTAGCCATCGAGACCACCGAGGCGCTCATCGCCTCGCTCACCGCTTCGGACTACGAGCGGGCCATGGCACAGGTCAACGAGCGGTGGGATCGCCTCAGCGAGCCGGCCGGCACGGGCCTGGCCATGGACGACACCGAGCGCGGCTACCGGTGGATCCGGGCGTGGCGTGGGCAGCAGGGCGAGATCAACCCCGAGCGCAGCGAAGAGTCCTGGAGCGAGGATGATCGCCGCGAGGGCTACCTCGTTCGCATGGACGGCCGGATGGTCGAGCGTGGGGCCTCGGGACGATTCACCCTGATCGACACCCGCGTGATCTGCTTCATGTCCCTGGACCGACAGCACGAGGCCTGGACCGCGAGCACGACGTTCCGGCCGGCGGGCCAGGACCCGGTAACCAACACCGAGTTCGGCGTCCGCAACGGCTCGGAGATGAAGATCGCCCGGCGGGGGGCCACCTCCAACACCTTCCAGCCGGTGGTGCCGCCACGCGGGTACGTCACGCAGGTCGAGTTCTACCTGCTGCCGCAGTTGCTGGTCGGACAGGGCGCCAGGGCGACCTACGGGGCGTACGCCTACGCGATCGGCGACACGAGCGTGCGGTACCGCCAGTTCGAGCTCGAGCCCGCGGCCGGAGCGAACGCCGCGTGGCGGCTGACGACCGAGCTGGGCGAACAATCCAGATCGATCTCGCTGTACGACAGCTCCGGTGGCTTCATCGGCAGCGATCGGGGCGACGGCGCACGCTGGACGCCCAGCACCAAGGGCGACTTGCTCGAACTGTGGCGACAAAAGGGCTTGCCCACGACCACCCGATGATGCATTGAGGCAAGGCCCGACGCAGCCGCAACCCGCTGCGGCCGGGCGACAGGAGCGAACGCATGGCCCTGCAACGGGTGATCTCCCCCACCGTCGCCGACACCGAGGACGAGCACGCGGGCTGGGCGCTGCGGCCCCAGCGGCTGGGCGAGTACGTCGGCCAGCGCGACACGCTCGAGCGGCTGGCGATCGCTATCGAAGCCGCGCGCTCCCGCGGCGAGGCCCTCGACCACGTGCTGCTGCACGGCCCGCCCGGGCTCGGCAAGACCACCCTCGCCCACGTGATCGCGGCGGAGATGGGCACGAAGGTCCACGTCACCAGCGGGCCGGCGCTCTCGCGCGGCACCGACCTGGTCGCCGCATTGACACGCCTGGAAGCCGGCGACGTGCTGTTCATCGACGAGATCCACCGCACGCCGGCCGCCGTCGAAGAGTTCGTATACCCGGCCATGGAAGACTTCCGTGTCGACGTGACGCTGGACGCCGGGCTGAACGCACGCACGGTGCAGATCAAGTGCAAACCTTTCACGCTCATCGGCGCGACGACACGCGCCGGGCTGCTGAGCGCGCCGCTGCGCAGCCGGTTCGGGCTGATCCACCACCTGCGGTTCTACGAGGTCGATGAGCTGTCTGCAATCGTCGCGCGGAGCGCCGGCCTGCTCTCGCTGCACATCGATGCGCCGGCGGTCGAGGCCATCGCCACCCGCAGCCGCGGCACGCCCCGCATCGCCAACCGTTTGCTGCGGCGGGTGCGCGACTTCGCCTCGGTCCGCGGCGACGGCGAGGCCACTTCGGCGGCCGTGGATGACGCCCTCGGGCTCGAGGGCGTTGACAGCCTGGGGCTCGACGAGCTCGATCGGGCCTACCTGCGCACGATCGGCACGACCTACAAGGGCGGCCCCGTCGGTCTGGAAGCCCTGGCCGCCACGATGAACGAGGACCCGGGCACGCTCGAAGACATGGTCGAACCCTTCCTGCTCAAGCTGGGCTTTGTCGCCAGGCACCGGCGAGGACGCGAGCTGACCGAAGCCGGCGCTTCGCACGTTGGCGTTCCCGCGCCGAGCCGTGAGGACAACGCCAATGCTGGCCAGCTCTTTGATGCGTAGATCGCTCTGTTGTGCGGCGCTGGGCCTTGTGCTAACCGGCGGCTGCGCGCGAGAGATCCGGGTGTTCCAGGCCGATCCGGCCCAGACCCTCCGCGAGCAGCAGCAGAGCCGGCTCACCACCAGCACGCTCAGCGAATCCACGCGCGACGCTCTCTCGCAGCTCGACCTGGACGATCTCGCCAGGCATGATCCGCTGGCCGCCGCCGAGCGACTGCGTGTGCTCGCGCTGGACGAGCCCGATGCGCCCTGGCGGCTCGCCTCAGCGGAGATCCTCCTGGACGCGGCGGAGGATGCCCGGGGTGACGCATCGCTCTTTCTGGCCAGTGCCATGCAGGCCGACCTCGAGCTGCAACGGGCGATCCTCGACGACGGCGGCCTGCTCGACGCGCGCACCGACTTCGCCGCCCGGCTGTACCGTCGCGCGATCGCACGATTCATCGCGATCAGCGATCAACGGTGGCTCCGCGATGGCACGAGCGAGGTCTGCGATGGCGCGGGCGGCCGTTTCGTGGTCACGATCGCCCCGCAACTGGGGACCTCAAGGTTCGGGCCCGGGCTGTTCGACCATCTCAAGCCCGCGGACTTCATGCGCATCGAGGGCATGCGAAACCACCATCGCCTGGATGCCTACGGCGCGCCCGTGGTCGCAATCCGCGAGCAGGATCGGGCCGACCCGCCGCGCAGCGAGCCGTTCGTCCCGCCCGAGGGCTTGATGACGGCCGCGACGGTCACGCTCCGATTCGACTGGCACGACCGCGTGGCCGTCGAGATCTGGAACCCCGACCATGCGCGGACCGTCGAGCAGCATGAGGCGACGCTGCGGCTGTCCACGGACGTGACCGCGCCGATCGCCGAGTTGTTCTCGCGCACCTCGCTGGTCGCCAGCGGGCGCAAGGGCCTGACCGACGTGCAGGCCTACCTCGGCCGACTGGGCATCTACCTGCACGAGCCCTACGACCCGCAGAAGATACCCGTGCTCATGGTGCACGGCTTGCGTTCCAGCCCGGTCACGTGGCGCGATCTTCTCAACGGGCTGCGCCACGACCCGGACATCCGCGAGCGATACCAGTTCTGGATGTTCTACTACCCCACGGGCATGCCGGTGGCCCGATCTGCCGCCTACCTGCGCCGCGCGCTGCGAGACGTTCGCCAGCACTTCGACCCGCTGCGCGAGCACGCCGCGATGGCCCAGATGGTCGTCCTCGGGCACTCCATGGGCGGCCTGCTCACCAAGGCCCAGATCCAGAACAGCGGCGATCGGCTGTGGCATTCGCTGCACCCCGAGCCCTTCGATACCGTCGAGATGCCCGCGGACGTACGCGAGCACCTGCGAGAGGTCTTCTTCTACGACGCCGACCCGTACATCGCACGGGTGGTGTTCATCGCCTCGCCGCATCGGGGCACGAGGTTTGCCACGAACTGGATCAGCCGCCTGGGCGACTGGCTCGTTGACCTGCCCGACGAGTTCGACTCGGTCGATGTCTGGTTTCGTCAGGAGCAGCGGCGGGTGTCGGTGGGCAGGGAGTACCAACTCGGCCGCGGTGTTCCTTCGAGCATCGATGACCTTCGGCCCGACTCGCCCCACCTTCTGGCGTACCAGCGGACGCCCTTGCGTGAGGGCGTGCCGTTCCACCTGATCGCCGGCGACCGGGGGGACGGCTCGGACGGCGTGGTCCCCGTCGACAGCGCCCTGATCGAGGGCGCCCGGTCGTCCCTGGTGGTCGAGAGCGGCCACGACGCCCACGGCCACCCCTTGGCCATCCGCGAGATCCGCCGGATCCTGCTCACCCACCTGCGCGACCTGCCGCCGCCCGCTCCGCCCGGCGGCGGCTGAACCTATACTGGTCACGCGGCATGTCGCGGGTGTAGTTCAGTGGTAGAACGTCAGCTTCCCAAGCTGAATGTCGCCGGTTCGAGTCCGGTCACCCGCTTTCTGATTCACTCCGGGCTCTCGTGTTCTGGTGTGCTCGCGCGAGCCGACTGCTCCGCAGCTCGCTCGGGGTTGAGCTCTTGCCAAATGCGGACCACCGCTTCGGCTGTCCCCCGGGCCGATGCGGGGTTCTGGCCGGTCACGAGCCGGCCGTCCTCGACCACGTTCTGCTGGAAGTTCGCGGCGCCGACGAACTCGGCGCCGAGCTCGCGCAGCCTGGTCTCGAGCAGGAAGGGCATGGCCTCGGTCAGCTCGACGGCGTCTTCTTCCGCGTTCGTGAATCCGGTCACCCGCCGGCCGGCCACCAGCGGTGATCCGTCGCGTTGCTCGAGGATCACGAGCGCGGCGGGCCCGTGGCACACCGCCGCGACCACGCCTCCGGCGCGATACACGCCCTGGGCGGCCGACTTCACGCCCTCGCTCTGCGGAAAGTCCCACATCGTGCCGTGCCCGCCCGCGAAGAAGATCGCATCGAACTTGCGCGCATTCATGGCGGAGAGCCGGGCCGTGCTGGGAATGACCCCGTCGCGCGCGTGCCGCCGTAAGAACGCCTCGCTCTCTTCGTCGAGATTCTCCAGGCTCCGCGGATCGATCGGGGCGGCGCCGCCCTCGGGGCTCGCCAGCACCACAGCCCAGCCGGCGTCGTTGAAGACGTGCCACGGGTGAGCCGCCTCGCTCAGGTACAGCCCGGTTGGCTCGCCGGTGTCGCCGAGCTCGCCGTGATTGGTCATCACCAGCAAGACCGTCGGCCAGCGTCCCGATGGCGAGAGCTTGCGGCCCTGGCAGCCCACCGAGAGCAGCACAGCGACAATTGCCAAACCAAATCCAATCAAACGGCTCACACTCTGCATCGCCAGCCTCGCCTTGAATCCCAAGCTCGAACGTGAAACCCGGCCATCGCGCCGCCCAACAATACAGCGAGGGCGTCCTTGCTGTCGCCCCTGGCCGCAAAGCAACGGAGGTCTGGCCGTGGATGAGACCCTCAAGCTCGTGTTCGACGATGGCAACCTCTTCTGGATCATCTGCGGGCTGATCGCGATCGTCGCGATCGTCTTCGGCGCCACGACCGGCATGATCAAGAGCGTGGCCCGAGAGAAGACCCGCAGGGAGATCGCCGCCTACATCGCCGAGGGCTCGATGACACCCGAGCAGGGCGAGAAGCTCCTGAAGGCCGCGCCCAAGGACTCCTGCGAGTAGTCTGAAACAGCGACTCGAAGCCAGCTACCCCTGCACCCGGAGCACCACGATGGCCGACCCCGTCACCCAAGGCGTTGCCCCCACGTTCCTCGCGCTGGTCGCCGTTGTTGGCGGCGTGATCGTGCTGTGCACGTTCTTCTTTATGCTGTTCATCAGCGAGATGTCGAAGAACAAGCAGAAGGAACAGACGACCCGGGAACTGGCCGCCTACGTCGCCGAGGGCTCGATCACCGCCGAGGACGCCGAACGCATCCAGCGCGGCACGCGCCCGTGGCACGAGCTCCGCGAGATCGCCCGAGCCGCCAGCCAGGGCTGCGCTTCCAAGGGCCAGAAGGCTGCGGTGTGAGAGCTCGACCCCGCCACGAGCCCAAACGCTGACCGCCGGCCATCGCCTAGCCTCGCCCCACCGCCCCAAGAACGCGCGGTGAGGGAGGCTGCTTCCGTGACCCACGCCGAACATGCCCCGCCGGCAGCCTTGCTGGTGGTCGGAAACACCAGGGCCCGAACCGCGCAATACCTCGACGGCGCGGTACACCATGCAGCGGCCCACGATGCGACCGACGCCGCCTCGATCGCCACCGCGCTGTCGGGCTTCCTGGACGACCACCATGGTGCGCCTCTGCTCGTCGGCAGCGTCAACAAGCCGGCCGCGCGAGCGGCGGTCCACGAACTGGGCTCCCGCGTCGAGCGTGTGGCGTACGCGGGCATCGACTTCGCCGTGCCCCTGCAAACCACCACCAAGAACCCCACTCGCGTGGGCATCGATCGCCTGCTGTGCTGCCTGGCCGCCTTCAGGATGGCCGAGCAGGCGTGCATCGTCATCGACGCGGGCACGGCCATCACCATCGACTTCATCGACGGCCAGGGCGTCCACCATGGCGGAGCCATCGCCCCGGGCGTCGGCCCCATGCTCGCCGGCCTGCACAGCGCCGCGCCGGCGTTGCCCGAGTTGACCACCACGCAGGCCCTGGCGTTCGTGCAGGCCGAGTCCCAGCCCTGGGCCGACGACACCGAGCCGGCCATCGCGCTGGGAGTGCGGGCGGCCGCCGTCGGGCTGACGCACACGCTCGTCGACCGCTTCGCGCTGACCTACGGCGCCTATCCCCGCGTCATCGCGACCGGGGGCGACGCCCTTGCCCTGTTTGCCGAAGACGACATCGTCGAGCACGTCGTGCCCGACCTGCAACTGGCCGGCCTGGCGCGGGCGTACGAGTCGTTGCTCGACGGCGAGGACGACGACGATCAGCCCGCCGAAGACGATCTCTGAGCACGAGCCGTCATCCCCTCATCGCACGCGCGAGGACCAACTCCACTCCAGCGCATCATCCAGCGGCTCGATGCGCATGGCCGAACGCAGCCGCTCGAACAGTTCGGCCATCGCTTCCTGCTCGCTCTCGAGCCTGAGGCGGGACAGCAGCGCCGGGCGAGCCTCTTCCAGCGAAACCTCATCGCCGGGCGTCTCGGCCACCACCAGGGCCAGCGCGAAGCCCTCGTCCAGCGCCACCACCGGCGTCAGCCCGCCCACCTCGGCCTCGAAGACCGCCGCCCTGAACGCGTCGGGATACGTGGGATCCACGCGCGTCACTGGGTCGAGCAAGCCTCCGCGAGCCGCGGAAACATCGCTGCTCTCTTCGACCGCCAGCGCCATGAAACGCGCCAGCCCCGCCTCTTCCGATCGCGCCAGTTGCGCGGCGATGGCGGCGCGGTGCTGCGAGAGCGTCCGCTCGCTGGCCATCACCAGCACTCGCACCGTGCGCCGCGGCCCGTGCAACGATTTGTACAGCCGGGCGATCCGAGCCTCGGTCGGCTCGGCCAGACCGCCGGAGACCATCTTGCGAGCCAGGGCATTCCGCCGCAGCAGGGCGTCGAACCACGCCGGCCCCCACCCGCGACGGGCCCGCGCCTCGGCGACAACGCGTCCGCGCTGCTGGCGGTCGCTCAAGCCCACGCCCTCGAGGGCCCGTTCCACGATGCCGCGCTCGGTGGCGATGTCCGCATCGGTGATCGAAACCCCGCGCCGCTGCGCCTCGCGGGCGATCGCTCGGTCGAGCGCTACGGCCTCCAGCGCCGCAGCCCCACCGCGCTCGGCCAGAAGGGGCCAGAGGTCGTCTCGCGTGACCAACTGGCCGTCGACGAGCGCCGCCCTCGAGGCCACGACGTCACCGCGCGACGCAGGCCCCGAGGGCCGCTGGGCGTCGCTGGCGGCGCACCCGATTGCGATCAAAACCCAACCAAAGCAGCCAAGAACCAGAAAACCCCTACCGAAGCGCGAAAAAAGCATGGTCTTACTCCGAAAAAAGGGTTGTGGCACCACCGATTCATCGGGTACACTGCCAAGACGTCAAGGACCAACCCGAATGTGGTGCGGCTCCGATCGGCCGATACCCGGGTTGTAGGGGGTTCTTGAACGGGGCAAGAGGCCCCACAGCCACGCCCATGGATCGGTGGGCCACCAGGAAGGACGGACGGACATGTTGAAGACCAACTGGCCGCGTCGGGACGGTCAACGCCCCGGCTTCACGCTCATCGAGTTGCTGGTGGTGATCGCCATCATCGCGCTGCTCATCAGCATCCTGCTGCCCGCCCTGGGCGAGGCCCGCAAGTCGGCCCGGCTGGCCATCTGCATGGGCAACCTCAAGCAGTTCGGCTTCGCCACGGGCACCTACGCCGCCGACTACCAGGACCGCCAGTGGGGCTTCACCTGGAACGACAGCGACGACTGCGCCCAGTCGGAGTACACAGACCTGCGCACCGCGGCCGATCCCATGCAGGGCGCCGCTAACCAGGCGATCGACATCCTCCGCCGCCGCGCGACCCGGCCCGATATGCCGCGCGTGACGAGTTGGATCCCCTACGTCTATTACAGCCACCTGGTCGTGAACGACTACCTGGCCCAGAAGCTGCCCGAGAAGATGGTGGTCTCGCCCGCGGACCGCGACCGCCTGAACTGGCAGGAAGACCCCCAGGACCTCTTCGACAACAACTACTGGTTCCCGCGTCAGCCCACCGCCAGCGCTCGCAACAAGCGCTGGCCGTTCAGCTCGAGCTACCAGCTCGTGCCCGCGGGCTATGACCGCTCGCCGCTTCCGCAGAACCGCGTCCGCCAGGGCGGCGCGCACTTCTCCTATGGGAGCACCGGTGGGACCCGTCTCGGTGACGTTCGCCTGACCGACGTCGACAACCCGGCCCAGAAGGCCCAGATGCACGATGCCGAGGGCCGCCACTTCGGCAAGCAGCCCATCTGGTACGGCTACGACACCTGCCGCCAGCCCGTGCTGGCCTGGGACGGCTCGTGCATCGTCCGCCTGAGCCAGGACTACAACCCGGGCTGGATCCCGAACCAACCGACCAGCCCCAACCCCACGCGCGTCAGCTACCAGCCCCGCGCTTGGGAGGCCCCCACCCTCAACGACTCCACCGCGGACATCACGCCCGGCAAGATCCGCTGGACCCGCGGCGGCGTGAAGGGCATCGACTTCGGCGGCACCGAGATCGATACCGGCCAGCTCTGAGTTTGCCTGAAACACTGGCACATGTCGCAAAACCCGCACAGACTGTGCGGGTTTTCTCGTATATGGATCAAAAAAAGGCTTGCAACACCCCCCAACTTTCGTGTAGTCTACACGGAATCTGATTGGTCGCTCCCGCCGATCCGGCCTGCGTCTCTGATGGATCCGAGAACAGCGCCCGGCCAGCGGACACCAAATGCCTTGTAGGGGAGGCCACACATGAAGAGTCGTCTGTCACGAGTGCTGCGTTCGCGTGCCCCTTCGCGGGGCTTCACACTCATCGAGTTGCTGGTGGTCATCGCGATCATCGCGCTGCTCATCAGCATCCTGCTGCCCGCCTTGGGCGAGGCCCGCAAGTCGGCCCGCCTGGCCATCGACCTGGGCAACCTGAAGCAGTTCGGCTTCGCCCTGGGCACGTACTCGGCCGATTACCAGGACCGCATCTACGCGTTCACCTGGAACGACCAGGACGACATCCGCCGCAACCAGCGGTCCGACGGCACGCTCAGCGGCGGCACACCCATTGCCGCCTCGGCCGCGCAAGCGACCGACATCATCCGGTACCGGGCGAACCGTCCGGACTTCAACCAGCCGGGCGGCTGGATCCCCAACGTGCTGTACACGCACCTGGTGGTGAACGACTACCTGGCCCAGAAGCTGCCCGAGCGGATGGTGGTCTCGCCCATGGACCGCTACCGACTCCAGTGGCAGGAGGACCCGCGCGAGCTGTTCGACAACAACTACTGGTTCCCGTTCCAGGAGCCGGCCAGCGCCACCAACAAGCGCTGGCCGTACAGCTCGAGCTACCAGGTCGTGCCCGCGTCCTATGACGCCGGCACCTTCCACACCCAGCGCATCTACCAGGGCACGCACCGGTCGTACTTCGTGCCGGGCAACGCCCGCATCGGCGACCTGCGGATCACCGCGGTCGATTCGCCGGCCTCGAAGGTCTTCATGCACGACAACGTCGACCGCTACTCGAAGACCGAGCTGTACTTCGGGTTCACCGACGCCAAGGTCCCGCTGCTGATGTACGACCTGTCGGCGAGCATCAAGCTCACCGACGACTCGAACCCCGGCTGGCACCCCGGCCGTCCGCCCAGTTCGACGGGCACCATGCGCTACCAGTTCGTGGGCGGCTCGCAATGGGAGCCCCAGGCCCGCGCCGGCTCGCTGGTTGACGGCCACTACCGCTGGACCCGCGGCGGCCTGAAGGGCGTCGACTTCGGCGGCACCGAGATCGACACCGGCCAGTACTAGCCCGAGACCCCGGACGAGACCGGGCCAGGCGGGCCCTAGGCCTCAGACCCAGTCTTTTGCCAAACATTCACAAAACCCGCACGAACCGTGCGGGTTTTGTCTTATAGGTCCGGGGATGCATCTGGACTCGGGCCGAATACCGAATATGCTTCGCGGGTTGATTTCTCAAGGAAATGCAACCCTTCGGTCCGGATTACGGATCGTCGTCAACGAAATCAACCAAGGACACTGCGGGGAAATAGCACATGACAAGGCTTACACGGTTCCGTCAGGGCAGGGTTGCCGACGCGGCGCGTCGCGCCCGGGCCTTCACGCTCATCGAGCTGCTGGTGGTCATCGCGATCATCGCGCTGCTCATTAGCATCCTGCTGCCCGCGCTGGGTGAAGCGCGCAAGTCGGCCCGTCTGGCGATCGACCTGGGCAACCTCAAGCAGTTCGGCTTCGCCCTGGGCACGTATTCGGCCGACTACCAGGATCGCATCTACGCGTTCACCTGGAACAACGCCGACGACATCCGCCGTAACCAGCAGTCCGACGGCCCGCTGAGCGGCACGAACCCGCTCGCGGCGACCGCGGCCCAAGCCACGGACATCATCCGCACCCGTGCGAACCGCCCCGACTTCAACCAGCCCACCAACTGGATCCCCAACGTGCTGTACACGCACCTGGTGGTGAACGACTACCTGGCCCAGAAGCTGCCCGAGCGGATGGTGGTCTCACCGTCCGATCGCTACCGGCTCCAGTGGCAGGAGGACCCGGAGGAACTGTTCGACAACAATTACTGGTTCCCGTTCCAGGAGCCGGCCAGCGCCACCAACGCACGTTGGCCCTACAGCTCGAGCTACCAGGTCGTTCCCGCGTCCTATGACGCCTCGCTGGTCGGCAACCGTATCTCGCAGGCCACGCACCGCTCGTACAGCGTGCCCGGTGGCGTGAAGCTCGGTGACCTGCGGATCACCGCGGTCGACTCGCCGGCCTCGAAGGTCTTCATGCACGACAGCGTGGACCGCTACCGCAAGGAAGAGCTCTACTACGCCTTCCCTGATGCCAAGGCCCTGATGCTCATGTTCGACCTCTCGGCCAACCAGCGTCTGACCGACGACTCGAACCGCGGCTGGAACCCCAACCAGCCGACCTCGACCGCGACGATGCGTTTCCCGTACGGCCCGACCTCGGCCTGGGAGCCGCAGGCCCGTTCGGAGCCCCCGCAGGTTGTTGATGGCTACTACCGCTGGACCCGCGGTGGCCTGAGGGGCGTGGACTACGGCGGCTCGGAGATCAACACCGGTCAGTTGCCCTGATCGGTTCGAGCCGGCCCACCGGCGTCGTCTGGGACGCCTCAGAAACCCGCTAGAAAGTCGCGACCCGGCCTTGCTGCCGGGTCGTTTTTTTTTCCGGCGCGCTACTGTTGTGCAACCCGCTGCACGAGCCATCGGGGACAATCCGATCCGTTCCAGGAGTGATGCCTTGCGAGTGCTGATTGCCGACAAGTTCGAGGATTCCGGGGTTGCCGAGCTCCAGTCCGCGGGGTGCGAGGTGTTCGTCGAGCCCGGGCTTGGCCCCGACACCCTGCCCGAGGCTTTGGCCCGGCTGACCCCGGAGGTGCTGATCGTCCGGTCGACCAAGGTGCCCGCCGGCGTCATCGAGGGCCAGAGCTCGCTCAAGGGCATCATCCGAGCGGGCGCGGGGCACGACAACATCGACTCGGCGGCCGCCAGCGGCAAGGGCGTGGCGGTGTGCAACTGCCCGGGCATGAACGCCGTGGCGGTGGCCGAGTTGGCCATGGGGCACATCATCAACTGCGACCGCCGGCTGCCGACGCAGCAGGCCGAGCTGGCCCAGGGCCACTGGAACAAGAAGGCGTTCGCCAAGGCTCGGGGGCTCAAGGGCCTGACGCTGCTGCTGGTGGGCATGGGCGCCATCGGCCGAGAGGTGGCCACACGCGCCAACGCGTTCGGCATGGACGTCGTCGGCTGGTCGCGCAGCCTGACGCCGCAGAGCGCGCAGGACTACGGCGTGCGTTTCGGCGGCAGCTCGCAGGACGACCTGAAGAAGCTGCTGGGCGAGGCCGATGTCGTGAGCGTGCACGTCGCCGCCACGCCCGAGACCAAGGGCATGTGCGACGCGGCGTTCTTTGGCGCCATGAAGGACGGCGCATACTTCATCAATACGGCGCGGGGCACGCTGGTGGACGAGAGCGCGCTGCTCGAGGCGATCGAGGCCAAGGGCCTGCGCGCGGGCACCGATGTGTACCAGAACCAGCCCGGCACACCCGACGAGCCGTTCCAGACGCCGCTGGCCGGCAGCCCATCGGTGTTTTGCTCGCACCACTGCGGGGCCTCGACGGACCAGGCCCAGCAGGCGGTGGCCGAGGAGACGGTGCGCATCGTGGCCGAGTACCAGAAGACCGGGCGGTTCGTGAACGTAGTGAATGATCTTCAGCCGGCCTGAGTGGGACCGGTTCCGCAGCAGTTCGGGGCGTTGCCCCTGAAGGAGGCTCTCGCGATGACGGCATCGGCAACCCACGGCGCTCTCAGTGGCACGGAGCACACGCGCGGCGTCTACAACTTCTCGGCCGGCCCGGCCGTGCTGCCCGAGGCGGTGATCCGCCGCGTGCAGCAGGACATCTGGGAGATCGACGGCACGGGCATCGGCATCATGGAGCACAGCCACCGCGGCCCGGTCGTCGACGGCGTGTGGGAGCGCACGGAGGCCGCCTGCCGCAAGCTCGCGGGCATCCCCGACGACTACGCCGTGCTGTACCTGACCGGCGGCGCGTCGTCGCAGTTTTCGATGGTGCCGGCCAACTACCTGCCCGAGGGCGGGACGGCCGACTACATCAACACCGGCGCCTGGTCGCAGAAGGCCATCAAGGAGGCCAAGCTGTACGGCAGCGTGCACGTCGCGGCCAGCAGCGAGGGCAGCAACTTCGATCACATCCCCGCTTCGACGACGTGCTCGGATTCGCCCGCCTATCTGCACTTTACCAGCAACAACACGATCTTCGGCACCGAGTTCAGCAGCGAGCCCACGTGCCCGGATGGCGCGTTCCTGGTGTGCGACGCGTCGAGCGATATCTTCAGCCGGCCCATCGATGTCACCAAGTACGGGCTGATCTACGCGGGCGCGCAGAAGAACCTGGGCCCCAGCGGCGTGACGCTGGTCATCATGCGCAAGGACCTGGCCGAGCGGAGCGAGCGCACGCTCCCGAGCATGGGCCTGTACAAGACCTACGCCGAGAACGACAGCCGGTACAACACGCCGCCGGTCTTCGGCGTGTACGTCATGGGCGTGGTGTTCGAGTGGATCCTGGAGAACGGCGGGCTCACCGGCATGGCCGAGCGCAACGCGGCCAAGGCCCAGCTCATCTACGACGCGCTGGACGCGGGCTTTTACAAACCCCACGCCAAGGAGGGCAGCCGGTCGATGATGAACATCACCTTCAACTGCCCCAGCGACGACCTGAACAAGGCCTTCCTGAAGGAAGCCCAGGCCCAGGGCTTCAACGGGCTCAAGGGCCACCGCTCGGTGGGCGGCATCCGCGCGAGCATCTACAACGCCTTCCCGGCCTCGGGCTGCCAGGCCCTGGCCCAGTTCATGCGCGAGTTCGCGCAGAAGAACGGCTGAGCCCGGGCTGGCCGAGCCGGGCCAGCGCCGCCTGAATCGCCTCGTCCGCCGCGATCGCGCGCATCATGCTCGCGTTGGCGGCGTTCTTGTGCGCGCTGGGGTGGTTGGGCCGCTCGTGCTGGAGCACGTCGGCGTCGCGCTGGTACGGGCCGACCAGGTGCGTCAGCGTCGGGCCAAAGAGGGCGACCAGCGGGCGATCGAAGCCCACGGCCATGTGCAGCACGGCCGAGTCGTTGGCGACGACCAGGGCCGACCGCTGGACGATGGCCATGAGCTCGGCGATGCCCGTGCGGCCGACGAGGTCGATCACGCGCGGGTTGCTGGAGGCGAGCGCCCGCGTCTGCTCGCACTGGCGCTCCTCGCCCGGCCCGCCGACGATCGCGATCGCCGCTTGGGTTTCTTCGAGAAGGGCTCTGGCCAGGGCGGCGAAGCGGTCATCGGGCCACTGCTTGGCCGGCCAGCGGCTGGTGGGGGCGAGGACCACCACAGGTGCGCCCTCGGCGGCGGCCAGCGAACGCTCGGCCTGGGCCCGCGCCTCGGGCGTGGTGTACAGCCGCATGTCTGGCGCGGCGATGGGCTCGGCCGCGCCAAACGTGTTCACCGCCGCTTGGGCCAGGGCCATCATGCGATCCACGGCGTGCGTGTCAGCTCCCGCGGGCACGCGGCGGGTGTAGGCCAAGGGGGCCAGCTCGCGGGCGTCGGCGGCGCCCAGGCGGATGGGCGCGCCGGTGGCCCGGGTCATCATGCCGCTGCGCAGCAGGCCCTGGCAGTCGATGACCAGGTCGTAGCGCCGGCGTCGCAGGCCCAGGCCCCAGCGGAAGGCCGCCAGCAGCTTGTCGGGCCGGGCCAGGGGGCTCAGCTCTCGGCGGGGGAAGGGCACGACCGCGCTCAGGGCCGGGTGGGCGGCGATGGCGCCCACGAAGGCGTCCTGCACCAGCCAGTCGATGGTCGCATCGGGCCAGCGAGCACGCATGGCCGCCAGCACGGGCACGCTGCGGCACACGTCCCCCAGGGCGCTTGGCCGGATGATCAGGATGCGCTCTGGTTCCGTGGGGGGGTACGCCACCGGCCAGTGTATCGGCGGATGCCGGCGTGCGGGTTCTATGCTCAGAGCATGAAGCGATGGATGACTCTGGCGTGCGCGGCGGCCCTGGCCCTCGCCCTCTCGGCCCGCGGGCAGGATGTGACTCCGCCACTGCCCGCGCCCCCACCGCTGGCGGGCGTCGTGGTCCACGGCGAGGCCGATGCGGACGTCCAGCCCCAGCGCCTGGCAAACGCTCTGAGCCAGCTCTCGGCCTTTCAGAGCTTCGATGACGGCGACAGCGTCGCCGCGCTGACGCGCATCCTGCTCGAAGCGGCCGCCGCACCCGGCTCGCGCGTGGCGCTGCTGAGCCTCGAGGGCGGCGAGCCCATCATCGCCGTTGCCACGCCCGGTGCGCTCGAGCTCGAAGGCGACGGTGAGGCAGGGCTCCAATGGTGGAACGGCGACGGCGTGGCCTACGCGCTCTACCACGGTCAGCGGGTCGCGCCCGATCCCGCCGGCGTGGCCGCCGCGCTGGCTGGGCTCGAAGACGCCTTTGCCACCCATCGCGAAGCGGTCGATGGCGGCGTCGAGCTCATGCTCGACCTGGAGAACCTCCGCCGCGCGTGGCCCGAATCGCTCGAGGACGGCCCGGCCCGCCGCGTGGTCGCCGTCACGGGTTTAGCAAACGCGCGCAAGATCCACGTGCACGTGCCAGCACGGGGCGCCGTGCGGCTGGCGTACTCGAGCCGGGCCGAGCCGGCGGACCGCGTCACGGTCAAGCTCGGGCCGGACCCGCAGGCGGGCGCCGGCGTCGGGCTGCGATTGCCCAACGTGTTCGACGCGGGGCTGCGCGTGTACGCCGTGGCGCTCGAGGCCGAGGCTCGCGCAGCCTTCGGCCAGCGGTTCCAGGCGTGGATGGGCGAGCACGGCAACCGCCTGCGCGGGATGATCCAGGCGGCCGACGTCGGGCTCACGTGGTCGGTCCAGCGCGTCGAGCGCGAGGGCGAGCGGGACGGCCTGCGCATCGAGGCGACCATCCCCATCCGCCAGGGCGTGAGCACCCAGGCGCTCGTCGACGCGGCGATGGCCACGCTGCGCGGCAGCGGCTTCACGGCCGAGGGCACGCGGGCGGAGCTGGCCCTGCCCGAGACGCTGGCTTACGCGCTGGGCGGGCGGACGCTGGCGATCGAGGTCGATGACTCGGGCGACGTCGTGCGGTACCGCGTGAAGATCGAATAGAAACAGGAACGCGGCGGACGGTCCCATGCCCATCCGCCGCGACGCGATCGCACGATCGGTGGTTGCCGTTCGGCTCAGCCGGCCTTGGGCTTGCCCTTGGCGGTCTGGGCGTCCTTGAGCTTCTGGGCGTCCTCGATGGTGATCGACTCGCCGCCCTTGGGGCCGGCATCGGGCTCGCCGTCGCTCGCCTTGGCGCTCTGGGCGGGGTTCTGGTTGCCGATGGTGCCGAAGTTGAACTGCTTCTCGTCGCTCCAGTCGCTCAAGACGTTGTTGGTTAGCCGCGTGGCCACCTGGTATCCCACCCACTTGAGCCCGCCGGGCACGCTGTTGTCGGTCCAGCTCTTCTCGGCGGTGGTGTCCTGGTACTGGAAGCTGGTGACCGTGCCGTCGACGGTCTCGTAGCGGCGCTGGATGACGAAGACCGAGCCCTGGCCCTTGTTGGCCTCGAAGGTGAGCACGAGCTTGCCGTTGGTGGTGCTGCGCAGCGCGAGCATGGTGGGTACCGGCGCCTCGGTGCGGGGGGTGGGGTCCTTGGGCTTGGGGATGCTGGCCTTGGTGTAGACCGTCTCGTCCTCGGTGGCCTTGGCGAAGCCCTCGATCTGGATGACCAGGCCGCCGACGACCTTGCGCAGGCTCGACAGCTTGGCGTCCTTGATAGCCGTCTTGTTGACCGATTCGGTGCGGATGGCCTCGGCAGCGGTCAGCGCGGCCTGGGCCTCGTCCAGCTTGATCTGCGCCGCCGCGATTTGCTCTGGGGTGGCGCCGATGGTCGGCGCGACGCCCTGGCCCGACCAGATGGCCAGGCGTTGGCTGCTCCAGTTGATGAGGCCCTGATCGGTGTCCGGCAGTCGTGCCATGATGATGCCCTTTCGCTTGGAGGCGCGGCCGATCGGGCCCGCCCCCTCTGGTCGAAACCAGTTCCTGCCCCGCCGGCCCGCCCGATGCGTCGAGCGATCCCCGCCGGAGTTGAAGGGTTCATCGTCGGTCCAATAGGTCGGCTTTATCCGCTGGCCATGATTTTCTGGGATGAACTTGGATTCCGGGTCCGGATATGTGGTCGATGCGGGCTGGTGTGACGTGAGGGCCGATTCACAGCTGTCGCTCGGCCAGTCTCAGCGGGTCGGAGTCCCACTGCATTTATCCCGCCTAACCTAAATTCACCTTTACGGGGGACGAACAGATTCGGTGAGAGCCCGTATAGGCCATCGCTTCGAGTTGTTGGCGTATCGATCTGGAGGGGGACACGATGCCGCACTTGATGATCGCACACGTACCAGGGCAAGATCCGGACGCAGCAACCGGAGCGAAGTTCGAGGTTCAGCGAGTGTCGGCGGGCCAGTTCCAGCGGAGCCAGCCTATCGCCGTGCCTTCTCCCGTGCCCGACGTGCTCGCCGCGCCGGGCCAGGCCCAGGCCAGCCGCGACCTGCGGTGGTACCTCGAGGACTATCTCGCACACCCCTTCGATATCTACCGCCAGCAAGCATGCGAGTTGATCGAGCGATTCGACGCCTGGGCGGTACAGGCCTTTCAGGCGCTGTTCGCTGGTGAGCAGGGCCGGGACTTCTACCGCGATGCCGTGCGGCAGGCCACCGATGACGACCCGCTTGTTATCACGATCTCGACCGACGACCCAACGATCGCCTCGTGGCCCTGGGAGGCACTGCATGACCAGCAACGCAACGGACGGCTGGGCCTGCTGTTTCGCGTCGTCCGCGCACTGAACCGCCAGGACACGCCCCAGGACCTCGACCCCCACCTGGCGGCCCACGGCTGCATCAACGTGCTGCTCATCACCGCCCGGCCGTACGAGGCGGACGTGGGCTACCGCACCATCTCACGACCGCTGGTCGACACCGTGCACGGCGACAAGGACATCCGCGCCCGTGTGACCATCCTCGATCGGCCGACGATGGCCGGGCTGCGCGAGCATCTGGCCGGCAATCCCGGGCACTACCACATCGTGCATTTCGACGGCCACGGCGGCTACGGCGTGGCGGCCGGGCAGGGCCCCGCCGGCCCGCCCGACGACCCCGCCCTTCGGCGACAGCGGTTCCAGGCCCAAGGCCGGCTCATCCTCGAGACCGAAGACGGCGCCGCCGATCCGGTGCCGTCCGAGCGGTTCGCCGACCTCATCCGCGAGCACCGCGTGCCTGTGGTTGTGCTCAACGCCTGCCAGTCGGCGACCATCGACGAGCAAGCCCGCGACGCGTACGCGTCGGTCGCGGGGGCGCTCATCCAGGCCGGCACGCGCGCCGTCGTCGCCATGTCGTACTCGCTCTGGGTGACTGGGGGCGAGCGTTTCCTGCCAGCCTTCTACGGCGGGCTGTTCCGCACGGGCGACGCCGCCGAGGCGGTTCGGCTAGGCCGGCGAGCCATGCACGACAACGCCGTACGCGTCGGGGCCATCCGCAACGATGCGCTCGAACTGAAGGACTGGATGGTCCCGGTCATCTATCGCCAGGCCGAGGGGGCCCTGCGGTTCGATCGCCATGCCGAGATGCCCTCCAAGGCGGGGATCGAACTGCCGCAGGACATCCTGGACCAATCGAATCCATACGGGCTCGTCGGCCGAGACGGGCCGCTGCTGGAACTCTCCCGCGCGATGCGTCGCGCGCCGGCGGGCATCCTCGTGTGGGGCCTCGCCGGCGTGGGCAAGACGACCCTGGCCCGCGGCTTCATCGACTGGCTGAACAAGACCGGCAACCTCACCGAGGGCCAGGAGCCGATCTGGATCAGCTTCGAGGGCCCGCAGACGGCCGAGAGCGTGCTGCACACCATCGGCGAGCGGCTGTATGGCTCGCAGTTCGTCCCGGGCAGTTCGGCCTTCTTCCAGAAGCGCAGGGCCCAGCACCCCGGGGCCAGTGAGCACGACGCGAAGATCATGCTGATCGCCCAGGCCCTGCACGAGCGGCCGCGGCTGATCGTGTGGGACAACTTCGAGACTGTTCGCGGCGTCGACGGTCGCAGCGACGGCATGCCCAAGGCCGACCAGCAGGTGCTGCTGGGCCTGCTGGCGGCGCTGCGGGCCCAGCCGCTGAAGGACGAGGGCGGCCAGCGCTTCGCCCCTGGAAGCAAGGTGCTCATCACCAGTCGGGCCCGCGAGGACTGGCTGGCCCCCGAAGTCTGCTACCGCCTCCAGTCGCCACTTGGCGGGCTCGTGGGCGAGGAGCGGTGGGCCCTGTGCCGAGCCATCCTGAGCGACCTGGGGCAGCCGGCCGACCCGAAGGACAAGCCACTGGCCGACCTGCTCGACGCCGTGGGCGGCCACCCGCTCATGATGCGGGTGGTGCTCCCAATGCTCGCCGACCACTCGCCCGCCACCGTGCTGGAAGGGCTCGAGGCACACCTTGAACAGCTCTCGGCCAAATCTCGGGACGAGGCCGGCAAGGACGCCCAGGGCGGCCTGCCCCAGGACATCGCCCTGCGGCTGGCGGCGACGCTGGACCTGGGCATCGACGCCGTGCCCGACGAGCTTCGCCCGCTGCTGATCCCCCTGGCGCTGCACGAGGAGTGGATCGACGAGGCGGTGCTGCGGGTGATCGGCATCGCCCGCGACGAGTCGGTCTGGACACAGGATCGCGTGGCCGACCTGCTCGGCCGTCTGGCCGGCCTCGGGTTGGTGCACCGCCGGCACGAGAGCCCCTTCGGCGGCGGCCTGTACGAGCCCCACCCGGCCCTGCTGCGCCACCTGCGCACGGCCGTGCTCGGCTCGGCCGATGCGGCCGAGCGCGACGCGTGGGGCCGGGCGTTCGTGCAAGCATTCGCGGTGCTGTGCGACCAGTTCACCCACTCCGACAAGCCCGGCCACGCCGTCGTCTGGCGCCTGCACGACGCGAACTTCCACGCCGCGCTCGCCGAGGCCGAGCGCCTTGGCGACGAGCACATGGCCGAGGCCTTCGAGCAGGGCTTCGCCAACGCCGCGCGGAAGCGCTTCCGCTTCGAGGAGGCCGAACAGTGGACGCTGCGGCAGGCCAAGCGGAACGAGCGGCTCGGCCGGGAGGAGCGGACCATCGGAAACTACCACACGCTGGGAAACATCTCGTTGGAACGCCGACGATACGACGCGGCCGAGGTCTGGTACAAGAAGAGCCTGGAGCTCTCGCTCAAGCACGGCATTGATAGCCACGCCGCCGCCACCTACCAGCAACTCGGCCTCCTGGCCCAGGAACGCCGACGCTACGACGAGGCCGAACAATGGTACACCAAGAGCCTGGACATCAAGCTCAGGCTCAACGACGAGCACGGCGCGGCCATCACCTACCACCAGCTGGGCCGCGTGGCCCAGGAACGCCGCCGCTACGACGAGGCCGAGGGATGGTACAAGAAGAGCCTGGAGATCGAGCTCAAGCACGGCAACGAGCACGGCGCGGCCAGCACCTACCACCACCTCGGCATGGTGGCCCAGGGACGCCGCCGCTGCGACGAGGCCGAGGGATGGTACACAAAGAGCCTGGAGCTTTTCCTCAAGCATGGGGACGAGCACGGCGCGGCCAGCACCTACCACCACCTCGGCTTGGTGGCCAAACGTCGCGGTGACCACGCGCTCGCGGGCCAGTGGGCTATTGACGCGACGCTCGGCCTGCTCAAGCACAACGACGCGCACAGCGCCGTCACCGCGGTCGCCCAGTTCGTTCGTGTCGTTCGCGACGCCGAGCCGCCCGTTGCCCAGCAGCTCGAAGCCAAGTGGACCGCCGCGGGCCTGCCCGAGATCCCCCAGGACTTCCGAGACAAGGTCAACACCGAACCCAAGGAAGAGGGCTGACCCATGGGCACGCTCGCAACGCAGTCGCTGTTTGTCGAACCATCGCTGATCGACACGCCGCCCGGCCGGTTCGGCGCGGTCCCCATGCGGACGCCCGCCGAGTTCATGCAGGTGGCGCCCTCGCCGGCCGACGGCGGCTGGGCCTACGAGGGCGAGCGGGCCGGCTACCACGGCTGGACACACATCAACGAGCGGCTCACGCGGGGCGAAGACCTGGGCGGCTCGCCGCACCCACACCGCTGGTGGCGGCTGGAGTTCAAGGCCGCCGACGGCGACCTGCCCCACCCCGCGTGGCTGGTGCTGGCCGGCCACCCCTACGCGGGCGGCTGGGTGCACGGCATGGCGGCCGATGCCGAGAAGGGCCCCGCCGCCATGCGGGGCACGACGCGCTTCAAGCCCGGCTCCAAGAAGGGCCCGGACCAGCGCCCCGATATCACATCCCGCCCGTTCAAGGACGCCCGCGAGGCCATCCGCTGGGTCGAATCGCACGAGCACGACTACTGGGACCGCGACCCCCGCCGCCTGACCGCCGGCGTGCCCGAGCCGGCCCTGCCGATGGCGCCCAACCCCAACAGCCGCGTCGCGTGGAAGCACGAGCTCATGGTCATGGGCGTGTGCGAAGACCCGGCGGCCTGCCACCACGCCCTGCTGCACTCGGACAAGGCCCGCAAGCTCATCGACATGACCGTCGCCGGCACGCTGCGGCCGTTCTTCCGCTCGCCGGAGAACCCGTCTCTCGGCGAGCTCCGCCTGCGCGATGAGCTGCGGGACCCGGCCACCGCCGTGACCACGCTGCACCTGGCCATCCAGCAGGCCATGGCCGGCCCGCACAAGGACAGCGAGGCCTGGCTCGGCCGACCGCTCATCGAGAAGGTCGACCATATCTACTGCGGGCACATGAACAACCTGAACCGCGCCGGCGGCGGCTGAGCCGGAGGGCCCGAGCGGGCCAAGGTTCCTTTCCATTGCAACTCCCCCCACGCGTTGGGGCCGTTCTGGTGATCCAGGCGGTTTGGTTGCCATTGCGGACCCCTCGCCGGCCCTCAAAGCCGGCAATCCAGCGACCATCCTGCATCGTGCACGCCGCTCGACGGCCTTTTTGCCGTGATTTTGCCCGGCATCGGCCCGCCTCCACGGAATCTGCCCGGAGACCTGCAAGCGGTGTGTCGGGCACACGGCCCGGCCGCCAACCCGGGCGAGTCCGGGGCAGGAGCGGCCACACATGGCACGCACGCAGAAAGCAACCGATTGGAAGAGCACGCAGCTCCAGTACCTCGTCGAGCAGGCCGAGGGCCTGGGCGCGTCGGCCACGCCGGCGGTCCTCCGGGCTCTCATGGGGCGCACCGGCGTCACCCTGGCCGACGTGGCGGACTTCATCGAATTCGACACCGCCGGCTATGCCCGCAGCACGGTGTACGCCTCGGAGCAGGTCGAGGTGCTGGTGCTGGGCTGGCTGCGCGGTCAGGCCAGTGCCGTGCACAACCACACGGGCAGCACCTGCGCGGTCAAGGTCCTCAAGGGCATCGCCAGCGAGATGCGCTTCGAGCCGGTGGACGCGGCTGGTGGCCCGCCCAAGCCCATCGGCTTCAAGCGGCACGTGGAGGGTGACGTGCTGGCCATGGCGGGGGCCGACACCCACCGCATCGCGAACCTGGATCGTGGGCCGCTGGTGACGCTGCACGTGTACGCCCCGCCGCTCAACGCAACCCGCGTCCAGACCCAGCGCGACGACGAGCGACCGCAGGAGCCCGGCGATGGCCCGGACCGCGGCCCGAATCACGGCGCGGACAGCGGCGCGGGCGGACCGGACTCCGCCGACGGTCCCGACCCCCAGGCCGGCAACGAGGCCTCCGGCGGCAAGGCCCCGCACCAGTTCGAGGACCGCGCCGGCGACTGGCACGGCGAGGATCTCGAGCCGGACATCCGCGATCAGGTCTCGGCCCGCTTGCGTCGCCTGGGCGTGCCCGGCCGCCTGCTCGACCGCTTCGTGACCTTCGTGAGCAGCATCGCGCCCAGCGACGCCGAGCCGTGGTTCATCTGGCGGCGGTGGAGCTTCTACACCGCCGCGCTGGCCTGGCTGCTGGGCGGGGCGGCCGCGTCGGCGGGCCTGCTGCTGGCCATGCCGACGATGCCGGTGTGGCTGCTGCCCGCGGCATTGCTCGGGCTGGTCGTGTCCATGATGGCCACCGCCGCGGGCGGCCGGGCCGTGCAGATCACGCTGATGCACGACGCCGTGCACGGCTGGGACGTGGCCAACAAGGCGGGCGACGCGACCGCGCGCGCCTTGTGGTGGGCGGCCGGCACGGCCCAGAGCGCCCTGCTCTTCGTGCAGAACTTCGAGGGCTACCGCGACGACCACCTCGAGCACCACGACGAGGACACCTTCGCCACGGTGCGTGACCCCGACGTGCGATTCCTGCGCTACCTGGGCTTCGAGCCCGGCCAGTCGCCCGAAGCGCTGGAGTGGCGCTACCGCAAGCTGGTCCGCTCGCCGTGGTTCCACGGCGTCTTCCTGGCCAAGCGTCTGCTCGCACAACTCACGACCGGGCCGATCTGGCGGCGCGTTGTGGTCGTGGCGGCGTGGGCCGCGGTGTTGGCACTCCTGGCGGCCAACGGGCTGCTGCTGGTGTTCGCGTTGGCCTGGGCGCTGCCGCTCACGGTGCTGTTCCAACGCAACGCGCTGCGTCAGTACGTCACGGAGCACCGCTGGCTGAAGGTCGAGCAGCCCGATGCGCAGACGGGCCAGCCGCCGGCGTTCGCCGAGGTCAGCGCCGGACGCTTCGCGCTCGACGCCCCGCCGGCCGAGAACATGCGCGGCGTGCGCAAGCTGCTGGCGTGGGCCACCTGGTGGCGCCGCCTGCTGCTGGTGCACGCGCCGTTCCGGGCCCAGGTCGTCTGGGGTGACCTTTCCCACCATGACATGCACCATGACCACGGGCTCGAGCGATTGGCCGAGCGCGGCGTCGAGCTGCCCCGCTACGCCCAGCCGGACATCGCCTGGATGAACACCGCCTACGCCCGGCGCACCTACGAGAAGCTCCGCCAGCCGGGCGACCCCAAGCTGGCCGCCTTCTGGAACGAGGCCGACGCCCGCCGGGCGACCTTCGAGGGGCTGGCCGCAATCGATCCGGCGACGCTGCCGGCCGACGATGGCGGTGACAAGGGCTCGGGCATGCTGGGCATGTAGCTCGGCCAAGTCCCGCAGCTGCGAACCCAACCCGTCGACCGACCCCGCGCACGATCGAGCATCGGGCGCGGGGTCGCTGCATGTTTCGCTCGCTCGGTGAAGCCAGACGCCAGTGGCCGCTTCCCCTTCGCGTGCTCAACAACCGCGTCCGACCACCCTCAAACAGCACGGTACGGAGAATCGGTCCAGGCGTGTCCTACCCCACCGAGCCCCCATTCTCGGACCCCCAACCCCACCCCGCACACCCCGAAGCCCCTTCAGGAACGCCGCCGCGGCCCTGCCGGGAGGCCCTCCGGACGGGTCGATAGCCGCTCTGGACCAGTGGAACGAGGCTCCGGACCAGTGGAAAGTCGCTCCGGACCAGTGGGGAGCGGCTCCGGACTAGTGGGGAGCGGCTCCGGACTAGTGGGGAGCCTCTCCGGACCAGTGGAAAATGGCTCCGGACCAGTGGGGAGAGGCTCCCCACTGGTGGAAAATCGTTTCCGAGCGAGGAAAAACCGTACCCGAAGCCTTCGGGGTTGTTTTCTGTTCGGATCGATTCGGGGGATGTTTAGGGGACGGGATTCGGGATTCGGCATCCGGCAATCGGGGCGGAGGGGACGGGATTCGGCAATCGGCAATCGGGAAGACTCACAGACCATTTTCCTCCGACGATTGCCAATTGCCGAATCCCGATTACCGGTCTTCCTTCGCGGTCTTCGCGTTCAAGAGCAAGAGGTCCGGCCGCTCACGCGACCGGCTCGGAAAGAGGGGCGAATCCCGTCGCCAGAGCGACTTCTAGACTGTCGAAGCACGAGGGAGGCGGCGATGCGAGCAGGGGCGAGCGTGGTGGCGGCGGTGGTCTTGGTCGGTACGGCCTGTGTGGTGGCGCATGGAGCGCAGGAGGATGCGGCGGGCGACGTGGCGGGCGACGTGACCGCCAGCGTCGAAGCCAACGTCGAGCACGCCCTGAGCGTGTATCGCGCGCGGTACGGCGGGGCGATGGGGCTCGATGGGGAGGTCGAAGCGGCCTTTGGGGCGCGGGCGGATGCGGACGAGCCGGGCGCCAACGAAGCGAACGACGCCAACGAAGCCGATGACACGGAAGACGCGGGCGACGCGGACAACGCCGGCGCGGCGCGGATCGAGGCGGCCCTGGCCGATCTGGAGCCGCACCTGACGGCTGCCCGCCAGGTGGCCGAGTTGCACAGGCAGGAAGAAGCGCTCGCCGCGTGGGCGACGCTCGAAGGGCTGCGGCCGCTGCTGGGCGACCTGTCGCTGCCCGAGAGCCCCGAGCTGTGGCTGGCCGCTGGCGAGCTGGCCAACATGGCCGGCGACACGCAATTGGTCGCGCTGGCGGCGGCGATGGTGTGCCGCACGCACGACGTGGCCGAGAGCGGGCGGGCCCTGCGCGTGGTGATGGGTGCGCTCGAACACGTGAGCCCGGGCGACATCCGCACGGCGGCCCGCGAGCGCGCGGCGATTGTGGGCTATTACCGAAGGGCCCTGGACGGCGAGGCGCGGGCGATGGGCGAGGTGGGCAAGCGCTACGCGTACTCGTCGGGCGTGCCGCGCGATCGGGAGCATGCGTTGCGCTGGTGGCGACGCGGGGCCGAGGCGGGCGATGGCCAGTCGATGGAGCGCCTGGGCGCGATGTACTTGCGCGGCGAAGTCGTCGAAGAAGACCGGGACCTGGCCCGCCATTGGTACGAGCGGGCCGCGGCGGTGTACCTCGAGGGGGCGGAGGCCGGCGACGCGGACGCGATGTACCACCTGTCGGGGCTGTACCGCGGTGGGTTGGGCGTTGAGAAGGACCCGGCCGCGGGGCGGGCGTGGCTCGAGCGGGCCGCCAAGGCGGGCAGCGGCTGGGCCGGGCACACGCTGGCGATGGGCCAGCACAACGGCCAGTTCGAGGACATGACCGCAGAGGAGGCCGCCCAGTGGGACCGCATGGCGGCGGAAACCGGCTTCATGCTGGCGATCACCAACATGGCCTGGCGGTACCTGGAAGGCCACGGCGTGGAGCGCGATGAGGCGGAGGCGATGGCGTGGTATCGCAAGGCGGCCCGCCGGGGCAGCGAGCACGCGCGGGAGGCGTTGGAGAAGCGCGGGCTGGACTGGTAGCGGGCCTGTTCCCTGCGAGCCCTTCGCGGCCTTCGCGTTCAAGAGAGGAGAGCCCAGGCTTGCGCCGGGGCCTCGTTTCGGATCGCGCTGAACCCGCGCCGCGGAACTTACACCGTCAAGACGCGCATCACCTCGGCGATGGTGGTCTTGCCGGCCTTGGCCTTGGCGAAGCCGTCCTGGACCATGCGGGCCAGCACGCCGTCTTCGAGGGCGTGCCTGGCGATGTCGCCCGCGCTGCGGCCGTGCATGATGTCGTCGCGCAGGCGGTCGCTCGAACGCATCAGCTCGTAGATGCCGATGCGGCCGCGATACCCGCTCTGGCGGCACTCCCTGCAGCCTGCGCCGCGCGTGAGCTGCTCGCCGGCGGCAAGGTCAAGACCCGGCGGCACGTCGGTCGCCTCGGGCGTGTAGGGCTGGGCGCAGTGCGGGCACACGCGGCGCACCAGGCGCTGGGCCAGCACGCCTTCGACACTGCTGGACACCAGGAAGGGCTCCACGCCCATGTCCAGCAGGCGCGTCATCGCGCCCGGGGCGTCGTTGGTGTGCAGCGTGCTGAAGACTAAGTGACCGGTGAGCGACGCCTGGATCGCCGTCTCGGCGGTTTCCTTGTCGCGGATCTCGCCGATCATCACGACGTCGGGGTCGTGGCGCAGGATGCTGCGCAGGCCGGCGGCGAAGGTCAGGCCCACGTGCGCGTTGACCTGGATCTGGTTGACCCCGCCCACGTGGTACTCGACGGGATCCTCGACGGTGATGGCCTTGATCTCTTCGCTGACGATGCGGTTGAGCGAGGCGTAGAGCGTGGTGGACTTACCGCTACCAGTCGGGCCGGTGACCAGCAGGATGCCGTAGGGCCGCTCGATGAGCTCGTTCCAGCCCTGCTCGATCCACTGGGGCATGCCCAGGTCGCTGAGCTCCATGAGCACGGCGGACTTGTTTAGGATGCGCAGCACCACGCCCTCGCCGAAGAGCATGGGGATGACGCTCACGCGCAGGTCGAACTCCTGGAGCGTCATGCGGCCCTCGCCATCGGGCAGGCGCTGCTTGAGGGTGATGCGGCCGTCCTGGGGCTTGCGCTTCTCGGCGATGTTCATGTTCGCCATGATCTTCAGGCGGCTGATGATGGCCGCCGAGAAGCGGTTGATGGTCTCGGGCACGTTGGCGCGCTGGAGCACGCCGTCGATGCGGTAGCGCACGATCAGGCGGTGCTCGTAAGGCTCGATGTGCACGTCGGTGGCGCGCTCGCGCACGGCCTCGAGCAGGATGTCGTTGACCAGCTTGATGACGCTGGCCTCTTGCGCTTGCTCGATCTCGTCGTCGTCGCCCCCCCCACTTCCAGGACGGCCCTTCACTTCCACGCCGGCCTCGGCCGAGAGCGCATCGAGGGTGTCCGAGCCCACGCCGTAGTTGGCGCGGATGAAGCGCTGCAGGCCCTCCTCGTCGGCCAGCACCAGCTCGATGCTCTTGCCGGTGAGCAGGCGCAGCTCGTCGAGCACGCTGAGCTCGAAGGGGTCGCTGGTGGCGATGGTCAGCGTGCCGTTCTCGCTGGAGATGGGCACGCAGCGTTGTTTATGGACAAGGCTGGCCGGCAGCGTCGAGAGCACCTTGGCCTCGACCACGATGGCGTCCAGGTCGACGACGTCCAGGTGGAACTGGTCGCCGATGGTCTGGAGGACCTGGTCTTGCGAGACCACGCCCATGCGCACCAGCACCCGGTCGAGCCGCTCGCCGGTCTCGCGCTGCTGCGCGATGGCGTCTTCGAGCTGCTCCTGGCTGATGACGCCGCGTTCGAGTAGGACGGTGCCGATGCCCATGGCTATAGGGAGTGTATTGCCGGCGGGGCCCGGCGTAACGCGGGCGGGCGGCGGCGAATGAATTTGGCGTTATGGGGTTTGCCTGATCGACGGCCGGGCGGGCTATGCTGCTCCCGGTCCGACCAGAACCCCAACCAGACGCCGATCCGAGCACCCGGAGCCCTTCCCATGCAAGAGACCACCGCCCACCCCTCGCCCGTCCAGGTCCGCGAGGGCCTTCGCAACCTCGAGTGGGCCCGCGGGCTGCTGCTGGAGATGGCCAAGGCCACGCCCGACGAGCGGTTCTACGAGTTGCCCGCCGAGCACGGCAACCACGCGGCCTGGAACCTGGGCCACATCGCCGTGACCGACGACCTGGTGCGTAACGCGCTGGCCGGGGGCGACGCGGTCTTGCCGACCGAGTGGCACGAGATGTTCAAGGGCGGCAGCACGTGCAAGCCCGGGGCCGAGGGGCATCCGTCTCGCGAGGAGCTGCTCGACGCCCTGGCCCGGGCGCGGGCCGCGCTGGTGGCCTGGTTCGGCGGGATGAACGAGAGCGAACTGGCCGAGCCGCTGACCGGCGGGTTGGCCCAACTGGCCGCCGACCGCGCGATGCTCATGGGCTCGCTGGCCGGGCACGAGGCCTTCCACGCCGGGCAGATGAGCGCGGCGCGGCGCGTGTTCGGCATGCCGCCCTTGTTCTGAGTCGGTCGCCCTCGACGGGCCATCGGTCGACCACCCACAGCGATCGCTCGAAGCGCCCACGAATCTCGGGGCTTTGGGGCGCTGTACTTCGGGCCGAGCTCGACAAGCCGTGTTGCCCGCTGCTTGGCCACCGGTGAAACCTGCGACCCACGAACCCCAAGACCATTGGGGCGTGGGTTGGTTGTCTTCGGCTGCGCTTCCCAGCAGGATTCGCCAAGGGTCCCAAGGACGGGGCGGCCACATCCGCGCCTCTCTGTGGGTCGAACGCCTGACGGCCCTGCCCGGCCGAGGCCCGGTGCAAGCCCGGTGCAAGGAGGTCTCGTGATGGGCATGTGGACGCGAGGGATCGCGGGTGTTGCCGGCGTCGCCGTCGGGCTGGCCGTGCTGGCCACGGGCCCGGCGGGCGGCTCTTGGGGGGCCTTGGCTTTGCGTGAGAACGGGCCGCTCGGACGGTTGATCGACGGCGCTCGGCACGAGCCCGCTCCGACGGATCGAGAGATCGTCATAGAGCGCATAGTCCCGGCATCGCGGAGCGATTGCTGGGCGTTGTGGACCACCGGCGAAGGCGTTGGCCGGTTCCTGACGCGGCACAACAGCGTGGAACTCGGCATCGGCGCACCGTACGAGATTTATTTCAATATGGAAGCGCCCAAGGGCGAGCGCGGCTCAGAGGATTGCCGCATCCTGAGCTATCTGCCCGAGCGGATGCTCAGCTTCGAGTGGAACGCGCCGCCGCACTTCCCGGAGGTTCGGCAGAAGCGCAGCCGCGTCGTGATTCTGTTTGAAGACGTCGCCGAGGGCACGCGCGTGCGCCTGAACCATGTTGGCTTCGGCGAAGGCGAACAGTGGGACGGTGTGTACGACTACTTCTCCAGGGCGTGGCCGACCGTGATGGATCGGTTTTCCGGGAGTTTCGAGGGCTAGCAGCGTTGCGGTCCGAGATCAGGCCGCGTGTCGGCGCGTTCGCGCCTTGGGGGCCGCCGTGATGGCCAGCGCGGTCAGGTCGTCCTGCTGGTGGAGTGAGCCCGCCTGGCAGTCGACGCGTTCGGCCAGCTTCTGCATCGCCAGTTGCGCTGTGGTGTTCGCGTCGCCGTCGATCCACGGGAGTTTGGCGAACTCTTCGAGGTAGGCCTGGGTATCGAGCTTGCCCTTGGACCCCTCGCTGGTTGCTTCGGGATCGGGAAACGCGGTCTCGAAGCCGTCGCTATAGATCAACAGCGTCTCGCCCTCGGCCAGTGTGAAGGTCGCCTGCTCGTAGGGCTCTCCCTCGAAGACACCCAGCAGCGCACCGCCCGACTCGATGGAGCGCGGGTCGCTCCCGCCGAAGATCAGCGCCGGGGGATGCCCGGCGGTGCACAGCGTGACCTCACGCGTTCGCGTGTCGAGCACGCCGCAGATGGCCGTTGCGAAGCGCGATCGGCCGCGCTGGGTGCGGACCAGGTCGGCGTTGAGGGCCGTCATGGCTTCGGCGGGCGTGCGTGCGTCGGCTCCGGTGCGCAGGCTGCGCGAGATGACCATGGTCAGCAGGGCCGCGGGCACGCCGTGACCGACGGCATCGGCGACGAAGAACCAGAGCCGATGCTCGTCGATCATCGCAACGTCGTAGATGTCGCCGCTCACGTAGCTGGCCGGCCGGAACATCACGCCAAACTCGAAGCCCTCGGCCTTGGGCAGCTCGGCGGGCAGGAGTTCCTGCTGTATGACCGCGGCGAGGTTGAGTTCCTCGTGCATGCGGTCCATCTCCTGTCGAACGCCACCCTGGAAGCTGCTGAGGATGCGCAGCTCGCGTTGCAGCACGGCCACCGACTCTTGCCGACCGATCAGCGCCCGAAGGGCCGTTGCCAGCGCGAGCGGAGGGTGGTCGGCAGGCGCCGCGAGCAGGCCCCCACTGCTGACCTGGTCGCGAATCTCGTCGGGCATGTTGGGCATCAGGACGAAGCCGAACGCCAAAGCATCGTGCAAGAGGTGGGCCAGTGCGATGATCGTCGACTTGGGCGTGCCCTCATCCAGCAAGACCACCACGCCGCCGACCCTCGGCGACTCCTGCCCTTCGCTCTGGGCGATCAGCACATCGGCCAGGTCGGAGACATCGACGTGCTGGGCCTCGGGCGAAGGGCCGTCCCACGCGTCGCGCAGGCTCTGCCACAACGCCTGGAGGCCTGGCTTGCCTTCCTCAGAACTCGCCAGCAGTATTGCGGGTGCGGCCACGCGATGCCCTCCGAGCGACCTTGGCACATACGCCGACGCCCTCTTGGGCTATCGGCTCAGCGGGCGATGCTCTGCAGGCGTGCAAGGTCCAGATCGACCTTATCGCCGCGCTCCAGGCCGAGTTCTCGGAGCTTGCCGGCCCGTAGCTCGATGGCGAACTGGGCCGCCGCTCGGCTGGAGTAGGTCGTCAGGCGGGCCTCGTAAGCCTGGTCGCTCTCGCCGGGCTCTCGCGGCTCGATGGGCATCTCATGGGTGGCGACGACCGTCCCGAACTGGTCGAGGAAGGCGATATCGATGGGCACCAGGCAGTCTCGCATCACAAAGCCCAGGACGCGTGGCCGTGGGAAGACGAAGATCATGCCGCCGTCCTCTTCGATCAGCTCGCGCCCGCCGAGGCCCTGGACACGCGTGGCGTTGTCGGCGGCGATCTCCAGGAAGAAGGTCTGGCCGTTGATGCGGACCGTCTCGACATCGTTGGATACCGCCTCATTGGGCACGCACGCGGTCAAGATCAGCCCAAGGGCCAGAAGGCAGCAGGTCAGCAACGTCCGAGTAGCCATGCGTCGTCCTCCGGGGTGAAGCGGGCCGGGCCGCGGGGCATGGTATCGAGCTCGAATCGCTCGGCGAACTCGGCCAGATCCATGGCTTGGCGAGGCTGATCGGGCATCGACCAGGAAGCCAGCAGGCCGATGACCCGCTCGACGGCCACACCCCCCTGCTGATAGACGGTCAGGCGGGTGTCGCCGTGGCGCTTGGCCAGTCGGCGACCATCGGGCCCGAGAACCAAGGGCAGGTGCGTGTACGCGGGTATTGGCAGCAGGCCCAAGGCTCGGCAGATGAGGATCTGCTGGCCCGTGGATTCGAGCAGGTCGTCGCCTCGGACGACCTGCGTCACGCCCTGGGCCGCATCGTCGACGACGACCGCGAGCTGGTATGCCGGCGTGCCCCGTTTGGTCCAGATGACGAAGTCGCCCGCTTCGCGGGCCGGCTCGCTCGTGACAACGCCGGCGACTCCGTCCTCGAAACAGACGATGCCCGGCGGGCTGGCGAAGCGCCAGTTGGTATCGCGCCGATCGAAGGCCGAGGGCTTGAGCGGGCTAGGCCTGGTGACCTCGGCAGGCGCCGAAGGACCATGGGGCGCCGAAGCCGCCTCGGCGATCTGCGACCGCGTCAGCTCGCACGGGTAGGCCAACCCGGCAAGAGCGAGCTCGGCCACGGCTTGGGCGTGGGGCTCGAAGTCCTGGCTCTGGATGCGGGGCTGGCCGTCCCAGTCGAGCCCGAGCCAGGCCAGCGTGCGGATGGTCTGGTCGATGGCCTCGGGCTTGACGCGTGGGCCGTCCAGATCCTCGATGCGCAGCAGAATGCGCCACCCCGAGCGGCGGGCGAGCACCCAGTTGATGAGGAACGTCCGGGCGTTGCCCAAGTGCAGGGCGCCCGTGGGCGATGGGGCCAGCCGCGTCGTCTCCATCGCGTGTCCTGGGCTTTGTGGGGGCATGGGGCGGCCTTGTGTTCAGATTCTGTCAAGTATCCGGGGTGGTCGCACGGATCGGCCCGGCGGAGGCGCTACCGTTCCGGCTCGAAGGGGCGGCCCTCGGAAGGATCGTTGGCACGCCCCGGCCCCAAGCGATGGAGTGTCGCCCCATGGAAAAGCTCTCCGAAGCCGAGGTGAAGGATCGCCTGACGCACCACCCCGAATGGACCGAGGTGGGCGGAGAAATCCAGCGGACGTTCGAGTTCGCCGACTTCAAGGCCTCGATGCGGTTCGTAAATGATGTGGCCGACGAGGCCGAGCGCGTGCAGCACCACCCGGACATCCTGATCCGCTACTCGAAGGTCACCTTGACCCTGTCGACCCACGACGCCGGCGGCATCACGGTGAAGGACTTCGACCTGGCTCGCTTTGCGGATCAGGCGGGCGAGTCGGTCATCGGTGCGACCGCGTAAAGCCCTTTACCTCAACAAATTAGACAGTTCGGATTCGGTGCCGGGGACCGCTTAGTGCGGGACTTCCTTGACGGCGTTCCGATTCCACGCGGGCACGCGGACCACGATTGGGCCGTCGCCCTCGACCTCGCATTGGCAGCTCAGCCGGCTGTTCATCTGGAGGCCCGGGGCTTCCTCGACGCGGTCTTCTTCGGCCTCGGTGGCCTCGGCCACATCGCCCATGCCCTGCTCCACGTAGACGTGGCAGGTGGAGCAAGCGCACACGCCGCCGCAGGCGTGCTCGATGTTGATCCCGTTCTCGACGGCGACCTCGAGCAGGTGCTCGCCCTTGGCGGCCAGTACTTCCCACTCGGCACGATCGGTGCCGGTCAGGCTCTCAGGATCCTCGAGGATGAACTTGACGGGGACCTCCTTGGGTCCGTGGTCGTGGTCGCTGTGGCGTAGGTGCATAGAGAGAGGTTAGGCGGGGGGTGGGTTGTCCCCCGGTCGGGCTGCGCGAGTCGCTAGGGAGATTGCTGATCACCGTGCCCAGTATCAGACGCCGGTCGGGTGAACCCGACGGACCGGGAATCGGTACACTCGAACACAAGCCATCGAGTGGGAGGCACAACGATGACGTCGATCAGGACTCAAGTGGTCGCAACGCTGGCGCTCCTGGCCTTGCTGCTGGGGGCTTCGAGCACGCTCGCACAGCCGGCGATCTTCCAGGACCTTGGGGTGAAGGAAGCCATCGAACGCACGTCGAGCAACGACCGCATCCTGGTGGTCAAGGCGACGGCGGTGTGGTGTGGTCCTTGCAAGCGGATGGACGCCACGACGTGGGTCGACGACTCGGTCGTGGCGTGGATCAACGAGCATGGGCTGGCCACCCAGTTCGACGTCGATGAGCAGCCCGAGCTCGCACGCGAGCTGCGCGTGCAGGCGATGCCGACGATGATCGCCTTCCGGAACGGCGAGGAGTTCGATCGGATCGTGGGCTATCGAGATGCCGACGGCTTGCTGGCGTGGATGAACGACGTCAAGGCCGGCAAGACCTCGCTGGATCGCGTGCGCGAGGCGGCTGGCGATCGGGCCGGTGAAGATGGACGGGTAGACATCCAGGCCCGGCTCAGCCTGGCACGGGAGTTGTCGTTGAGCGGTCGCTTCCAGGAAGCCACGGACGAGTTTGTCTGGCTGTGGGACAACATGCTCGACCATCAACCGTCTATGTATGGAGTCCGCCTGTCTTTCATGGTCGGCGACATGCAGGGCTTGGCCGCGCAGAGCGTGGAAGCCAGGGAGCGGTTCACTGGCAAGCGTGACGAGCTCGGTAAGGCGCTGCGGACCGAGCGTGGCCGGACGTGGGATAACCTCCGGGACTGGGTTGCATTGAACGATGTGATCCAGGACGATGCCGCGGTGCTGGCGTGGATTGATCGTGTGAAGGACCGCGACAACGGGCCGGCGACGCTACGCAGGATGGACTTCGTGATCGAAAACGTCTTGATGCGAAATGAGCGGTACGAGGACCTGACGCTGATCGGGTGGGATCCGGTCGCCGAGATGCGTCAGAGCCTCGCGTTCGCCCCGGCAGCCGGCGGGATGGTCGGTGACATGGACGAGCGGCAGCGCGAGCAGATGCTGACCAGCATGGAACGGTTCCAGGCAAGTTCCGCGGGCGAGGCGCTGTACGCGTCGATCCGTGGCGGGCACTTGCAGCACGTGGAGCCGTTGCTCGAGTTGTGCGACAAGGAGTTTGAACGCGTGGACGGGCTGAGCATCGCCGTCAACCACGTTCTTTCCCAGGGCGAGGCGCATCGGTCGCTGCTGGCTCCGCTGGACAAGGCGATCGAGGCCGAGAGCGATCCCACTCGCAAGCGGTCGCTTCGGGCGCTGCGTGGTCGCGTGCTCTCGAGCCTGGAGAATTAGCCGCCTTCGCGTGGCTCGGCGAGTTGTTCGAAGCGTTCGATCTCGCCTTGCGAGAGCGTCCGATCTCGGCGCGCCATGGCCGACTGGGCCACCTCAAGGAACTTCTCCAGCCGGTAGGCCTTCTGGCCGCTATCGGTCGCCCACTGCAACGCGCCGACACGGCCGGCGATGGGATTGCTCGCGGCCCACATGGTGCCCGTGCCCACGACAGCGCCGGTCATGATGCGCGTGCAGATGGCGGTGCGAACGTGGTCGCCCAGGATGCAGCCCAGGAAGGTCTCGCCGGTGCGCTGCCGATCGACGACGACCTGGCCGTAGGTGTTCAGCAGGTTGCTGTTGGTCGTGCCTGCGCCGAGGTTCACCCACATGCCGATGTAGCTGTCGCCCAGGAAGCCCTCGTGGGCCTTGTTTGCGTAGCCCTGGAAGGTGGTGCCGGTGATCTCCCCGCCGACCTTGCACACCGGGCCGATGGCGGTGTGCGGGCGGATGACGGCGTGCTCGATGACCGTCGAGCCCGGGCCGACGTACGCGGGCCCAAAGATGACCGCGTGATGGCCGACCCGGGCGCCCTCGTCGATGACGATGGCGCCGTTGCTCGCGTCGAGGATCGCGCTCTCGGCGACCTTGGCGCCCTCACGGACCACGACGCCCTTGGCCGGGGCCATGTGCTCCAGATCATCGGCCAGGCACGCGTCGCGAAGGGTTCGCACGTGCCAGCAGCGATCCAGGAGTTGGGCCTCGTGCTCCGTGCACTCGTACGAGCTGCGATCGAGCGGCGAGGCGTTGGCTTTGCCGACGCGCGCTGCCAGCAGCGTGTCGCCCTGGGTCAGCGCCTGGCCGGGCTGGAGCTTGCTGATGGCGTCGAGGGCCTGGATCGCAAGGGGCCAGCGGCCGTTGACGAGCGTCGCGCCCTCGGGCGTTGCGGCGTTCACCGGCGGTTTCGGATGCGTTTGGGCCGTCAGGGCGGCAAGCGTTTGGGGCACGAGCAGCCCAGCGGCTGGAAGGCCGCGGCTGGCCCAGCGTTCCAGTGCCGTCCAGGCGCCGACGCGGATGTCGAAGGCCGGCCGCAGGTCGGATATCGGGGCGAGTTCGCCTTGACCGTCATCGAACAGGAAGAGCTTCATGGCACGGCTCCCATGCGGGTCTCAGGCGCGACGCTGCCAGGGACGCGGGCCGTGGCCCGTAAAGCCCAGCAGCGGCGACGCGGCGATCAGCAGAAAGCCTATCGGCACGCTGAGCAGGGCGGTGTAGCCCGATGCGCCCAGCCGGATCAGCAACTCGCGGCCCGGCTCGAAGGCCAGCGGGGCGCCGGCCAGCTTCTGCACGGACAGCAGCAACACGACGAGGGCCTGGGCGGCGAGCACGCCCAGCAGCGTGAGGACGGCGAGCGTGGCCAGGTGGTGGCGCACGAGCTTGCCGCGCAGCGTGAGGATGACCTGGGCCATGAGCACGCCACCAAGGGCATATGGGCCAATGAGCGGCTGGGCGGGAATGCCTTGCATCGGCCATCCGCCGGTGAGATCGAGCGCCAGGCCGAGCACGAGGCATGCCCAGACCGCGTGGATGGGCGGCGCACTGAGCGCGATGAAGGCCCCCACCGCCAGCAGGAAGCTGGGCTGCACCGGCCCGATGGCCAGCGCGTCTCGCAGGCCGCGCTCGAGCCCGAGCATGATGTAGGCGATGATGGCAAAGACCGGCCAGTTCATGGTGTGCCGCCTTCGCTCGGCTGCGCCGCGCTCTTGGAATCGTCGCCATCCCGGGCGTCCAGCGGATCGATCGGGACGCGGAGGACCACCTCGCTGACGCGCTGGAGCGGCACGGATGGCTCCACCGTGACGATGGTGCGCGTGGGTTCGTCTTCGGCCGGCGAGACTTCAACGACCCGCCCGACGATGAGCATCTGTGCACTCCTGGGCCAGGTGTCGTCCTGGAGGCGAACGGTCATGCCCGCCACGATCTGCACCGGCGCTTGCCGCGAGGGCTCGAAGACCCATGTTGCGGGGCCTTGGAGCCGACCACCGCCGATGGGCTCGAGCCGGCAGCGGATGCCGCTGTCGAGCGTTTCGCCTGTCATAATCACGGCCTGGATGCCGCCGGCGGCCCGATCGGTGATGGGCCGGACGCTGCACCAGGCGCTCGTGGCGCGCTCGACTCGGCCCAGCAGTTGCAGGCCCTGGACGACGGCCACCGAGTTGGCGACGACGCCCCGCGAGGTGCCCGCTCGGACCTGGAGGGCGTTGCTCGAGGCCTCGCTGAAGCGACCGATGACCGGGGCGGCGATCTGGCGCACGCCCAGTTCGGGCGTCAGCTCGGCGCCTTGTTGCAACTCGAAGACCAGCCGTTCGAGCTCGCGCACCTTGAGCTCCAGGTCGAGCGAGCGTTGCCGGGCGACCTCGAGTTCCTGGCGGTACTGCTCGGCCAGGGCGGGGTCGGCGCCACGTCGGAAGGGCCTGGTGAGCGGATCGGCCACCCAGCGCACGGCGTTGCTGACCGGCGCGGAGATGGTGACGGCGACGTCGGCAAAGCCGGTCGTCCATCGGGTGTAACGCATGGGCACGATGGCCAGCACGAACAGCAGCACGAGGGTGACCCGCAGCAGCGTCTTGGCGCTCGGTCTTTTGGAGAGTGGTCCAGCCATGGCGCCCCAGGAGGAAGGGAAGCGACCGCCGGCGCGGCCGGCTAGACGTCGATGTCGTTCTCGAGGGTGGCCTTCCACTCCTCGATGTGCTCGAGGTAGATCGCCGTCCCGCGGGCGACGCAGGTGAGCGGATCGTCGGCGAGCTTGCATTCCAGGCCGGTGGCCTTGCGGAGCACGTCGGGCAGGCCTCGGAGCAGGGCCCCGCCGCCGGCGAGCATGATGCCGTTCTCGACCAGGTCGGCGGCCAGTTCGGGCTCGACCTTCTCGAGCGTGCGTGTGACGGTCTCGATGATCTGGCTGATGGGCTCGCTGAGGGCCTCGCGGATCTCTTCGCTGGTGATCGTGGCCTTGCGTGGCAGGCCGCTGATCATGTCGCGGCCGCGGACCTCGATGGTGGTCTCGTCGGAAACCTGGGCGGCCGAGCCGAGCTCGATCTTGATGCGTTCGGCGGTCTGTTCGCCGATCATCAGGTTGTAGGTGCGGCGCATGTGGTTCATGATCGCCTCGTCCATGTCGTCGCCGGCGACACGGACCGACTCGCACACGGCGATGTCGGCCAGGGACATGACGGCTACCTCGGTGGTGCCGCCGCCGATGTCGACGATCATGGAGGCGGTGGGCTCGGCGACGGGCAGGCCCGCGCCGATTGCGGCGGCGACCGGCTCTTCGAGCAGGTAGGTGCGGCGAGCGCCGGCGTGCTCGGCGCTGTCGAAGACGGCTCGCTTCTCGACGGCCGTGATGCCGCTGGGCACGCTGATGACCACCCGAGGGCCGATAAAGCCCCAGTTTCGGGTGAGCTTGTTCACCTTGTTGATGAAGTAGCTGAGCATGGCCTCGGTGATCTGAAAATCGCTGATCACCCCGTCTTTCAAAGGCCGGACCGCCGAGATCGAGCCGGGCGTCTTGCCCAGCATCTCCTTCGCCATCCAGCCGACGGCTTGGCCGTTCTTGAGGACCTCGTTGGTGCCCTTGCGCACGGCGACCACGCTGGGCTCGTTGAGGACGATGCCCTGCCCGCGGACGGCAACGAGGGTGTTGCACGTGCCAAGGTCGATGCCCATATCGACACTAAACAAACTGGTCAGACGGTCTAGGTACCGCACCGCGGCGTCGCCCTCCTGGCCGGCCGTCGCGGTGCCGTTGCGACGGTTGCTCCGCATGGGGCGATCCATCGGCCCTCGCGGTTGGCAGGCGTGAGATTATAGGAATCAGTACGCGTGACGGCCTGAGCGTACGCAGACTTTCGCCTGGGGCGGTCCCGGCATCTCGTTTGCAAACAGAATCCGATCAATAATCAACCCCCGGGTCCAGAGGGCGCTGGGAGGGGTATGGGACCTTTTACCCAGACTTTCTGGCAAGGCAGGCGGATGATCGGCCAAAGGCGGGGCCGGTTTGTGCCGATTCCTCTCGATCTGAGGGGAGCCATGCCAAAGCCCAAGAAGAGTAAGACCAGCACCGATGGGACCCAGAACGGCGACATTGCTCGCAAGAAGGCCGGCCTGCGCCCAGAGTCCCTCGAAGACCGCATCCTTCTCTCGGGCACCTGGGTCGATGCCGACTCGGGTGAAGCCATCGCAGGGCCCACCGAGGGCGCCGATGCCTTCACAGGCGACGAACTGGCGAACATCGCCGAGGGCCGTGGCGGCGACGACATCCTGTTTGGTGGTGGCGGGGATGACTTCCTGGACGGTGGCGAGGGTGACGACCTGATCTCGGGCGGCGCGGGCGATGACGTTGTCGCCGGCGGCGCGGGCGACGACACGCTCTCGGGCGGCCAGGGCGACGACCTGATCGTCGGCGGCGAGGGCGTGGACACCGTGGACTACTCGGGTGCGTCCGGGCCGGTGAGCGTGAACCTGCAGACCCAGGAGGCCTCGGGCGAAGGGCAAGATGAGGTCATCGGCGTCGAGAACATCGTGGGCTCGGCCCATGGCGACACGCTGGACGGCGATAACCAGGCCAACGTGATCGAGGGCGGCGCCGGCGCAGACACCATCGATGGCCGAAGCGGCGACGACACGCTGCTGGGTGGCGCGGGCAATGACACGATCGACGGCGGATCGGGCAACGACTTGCTCGGGGGCGGTCAGGGCAACGACACGCTGACGGGCGGCTCGGGCCACGACACGATCGAGGGGGGCTCGGGCAACGACATTATCGACGGCGGCTCGGGCAACGACACGATCATCGCCGGCGCGGGCAACGACACGATCGAGGGCGGCGCGGGATTCGACACGCTCGACTACTCGGCCGCGACGGGTCCGGTCCAGGTGAACCTGGGCAACCAGACCGCGACGGGAATGGGCAGCGACACCATCTCGGGCATCGAACGCGTCGTTGGCAGCGATGCGGGGGACTCGCTCACAGGCAGCAGCGACGGCGACGTGCTCGAGGGCGGCGCGGGCGACGACACGCTCCACGGCGCAGGAGGCAGCGACACGCTCATTGGCGGCGAGGGCGATGACACGCTCGTGGGTGGCGAGGGCGCCGATACGCTGGACGGTGGCGCGGGCGACGATCTGCTCGTCGCCGATGACGCCGACACGTTGCACGGCGGCGAGGGTACGGACACGGCCGACTTCTCCGGCTCCGCGAACGGTGTGCATTTCGATGCGAGCGCGGCTTCGGTCGAGCACGTCATCGGCAGCGCGCACGACGACGTGTTCTCGTTCTCCGAGGCTATCGCCGGGCACGTGTACACGATTGATGGTGGCGATGGCTACAACGTCATCGACCTGACGGCGTACGACATCGCTCAGCTCGACATCGATGCGGGCGCTGGGACGGTCTCGGTCGAACTCGGTGGTGGCCAGAGCTTCGAGATCCAGTTCGAGAACATCGACCATCTGGCCGTCGATGGCCTCGATGGCGGTCCGACGGTCCACGTTGATCCGATCGTCGCGCAAGAGTCTTCAACGGTGCAGATCAGCGCGATCGGCCTTTCGGGGTCGACCGACGCGCTCTCGCTCTCGTGGACCCAGACGGGCGGGCCCTCCGTCTCGCTGGATGGCGCTGGCTCGAGCAACCCGAGCTTTGAGGCGCCCGAACTCTCCGCCGACGCCGTGGTGCGTTTCCAGGTGGAGGTCTCGGACGGCCAGTCAACGGGCACCCAGACGGTGACGGTTGGCATCGCCGCCGACAACGACCCCGTGGTTCTCGACACGGGCCCCGATCGATACGTGTCCGAAGGGGAGGTCGTGCAGCTCACGGTTTCGGCCATCGATCCCGAGGGCAGGACCGTCGTGCAGCATTGGACGCAGGTCGGAGGACCGACCGTCCAACTCGAAGGCGCCGATACCGACTCGCCCACGTTCAACGCTCCGAACCTGGCCGAGGATGCAACCTTGACTTTCGAGGTGTCGGCTTCGGATGGCGAGCACACCGTGACCTCGACCGTCACGGTGCACGTGGCCGCGGGTGACGACGCCGCGCTGGTGGAGGCCGGTCCGGACTTTGCGGTGGAGGAAGGCAGCGCCGTGCAGCTCCAAGCCACGGCGACGGACCCCGAGGGCCAGAGCCTGACGTACCAGTGGGTGCAGACCGGCGGGCCACCGGTCGCGCTGGTCGATGCCGATGGGCCGACGCCCACCTTTACCGCACCCGAGGGCGTGACCAATACAGACTACACGTTCCAGGTGATCGTCAGCGACGGACAGAGCCAGTCGACCGACTCGGTGACGGTGACCGTCGAGGCGGACGATGATCGGCCACGGATCACCTCGGCGCCGAACATGGTCGCCGGTGAGCACGAGGTGGTTCAGTTGCACGCCGAGGCCAGCGACCCCGAGGGCGCCGGCCTGACCTACTCCTGGCGGCAGACCGGCGGGCCGGCGGTGGCGCTCTCGGGCGAGAACACGACGTCGCCCACGTTCACCACGCCCGAGGCGGTCAGCAATACGTACCTGACGTTCGAGGTCTCGGTCAGCGACGGCAACTCCACCTCGGTGGACGTGGTCGACGTGCTGGTCAATGCCTCGAACGACGCCCCGGACGTGGAGGCGAGTGGGCCGGCGACGATTGTCGCCGGCCAGAGCGGCCAGCTCTCGGCAGCAGCGAGCGACCCGGAGGGCCGGGCGATTGTGTACGCGTGGTCGCAGATTGATGGCCCCTCGGCGCCGATCACCGGTCCGGGCGGCGCTGAGGCAACCTTCCGGGCTCCGGCCGTCGACGAGGCGACGACCCTGACCTTCCAGGTCGCGGTCACCGATGGCGAGACCACCACTTTCGACACCGTCACAATCACGATCGAACCGGCGGAGACGGGCGAGTCGGGCGGCAGCGGCGACGGCGGCTCGGGTGGTGAAGGGACACCCGGCACGCCCAGCGGCGGGAGCGCCCCCTTGCTCGTGGAGGCGCCCCCGATCTTCGATGCGGCTGAGACAGACACCGTCTCTCTGAACGTCAACGTGGCCAACTCGACAGGCGACGTCTCCTACTCCTGGCGGCAGATCGCGGGATCGCAGACGATCGAGCTTGACGCCGCCGACGTGGCATCGCCGAGTTTCACCGTGCCCGAGCATGTCACCAACGAGATCTATCTCTTCGAGGTGACCGTCGAAGACGAGACCGGCTCTCGCACCGTCGAGGTCGCCGTCCGCGTGCAGGCCGACAACGACGGGCCGGCGGTCGACATCGATGAGGAGCCCACGGAGGTCCTGGCCGGCGTGTACAACATTGGCTCGACGGCGAGCGATCCGGAAGGCCAGAATCTGTCGTATCGATGGATCCAGACCGATGGCCCCACGGTAGCGATGTTCGAGGCCGATCGCCCGGACTTGCGTTTCTCGACGAGCGATCTGAAGGCGCCCGCCGACGTCACGTTCGAGCTGCAGGTCTCCGACGGCACCAACATCACCACCGAACAGGTGACTTTCGCGGCGACGCCCGGCAACGAGGGACCGGAGGTCTTCGCGGGCAACACCCAGCACGTGGTCGAGGGTGACACCGTGACGCTGCATCCGGTCGCCTCGGATCCGAATCAGGACGAGCTCACGTACACCTGGGTCCAGACAGCCGGGCCCACGGTCACGCTGTCGGATCCATCCGCAGCCTCGCCCAGCTTCGACGTACCGCCCCTGGCCGAGGACGCCACGATCCAATTCGAGCTGACGGTCTCCGACGGTGCGCTGTCGGCCACGGACAGCGTGACCATCCACGTCGAGGCGTCCAACGACCCTCCGACCGTGGACGCCGGGCCGTTCCAGTCGGTCGAAGAAGGCGACACGGTCGTGCTTGGGGCGCTCGGGTCGGACTCGGACAGCGCCGAGCTTTCCTACACGTGGACGCAGGTCGGTGGGCCGCCGGTCACGCTGAGCGGAGACACGACGGCCACCCCGTCGTTCGTGGCGCCCGAGGATGTCACCAACACCTATCTGACCTTCGAGGTACAGGCCAGCGACGGTGAGTCGACCGCGACCGATCGCGTCATGATCCTGGTGAACGCCGACAACGACGCGCCGACGGTCTCGACCGGCCCCGACTTTGCCGTCGCCGACAACGCCGAGGTCACGCTGACCGCCTCAGCCAGCGACCCGGAGGGCCAGGATCTCACGCACACGTGGGTGCAGACCGGCGGGCCGGAGGTTGCGCTGGATGACCCCCACTCGCTCACGCCGACGTTCCAAGCGCCCAACGTGTTGGCCGACACCGAACTGTCGTTCCAGGTCACGACGACGGATGGCACGCATACCAGCATCGATACCGTCACCGTGACGGTGCAGGGGGTCAATGACGCGCCGGTGGCGACCAATGCCACGAGCGTGCTGCTCGAAGACACCGAGGCGCCCATCTCGTTGTCGGGCATCGATCCGGATCTGGGCGATGCCGTCGAGAGCGTTCGCATCGATGCCCTGCCCGACCACGGCGTGCTCAAGCTGCACGGCGTCGCCGTGAGCGCCGGCGACACCATCAGCATCGCCGACATCGAGAGCAACGCATTGACGTTCGAGCCCCAGGCCGACTGGAGCGGCACGACGCAGTTGCAGTTCAGTGTCTCGGACGGTGACGCGTGGTCCGACGCGCCGGCGACACAGTTCATCACGGTCGTCGGCCAAGCCGACGCCCCCACCGTGTCGACATCACCGGCTTCGGGGGTCGAAGACTCTCCCATAGCGCTCTCGGTCGACATTCAGCTCACGGATACGGATGGATCGGAGAGCATCGGTGGCGTGTCGGTTTCCGGCGCGCCGACCGGCAGCATCTTCACCGATGGCGTGAACACCGTCACCGCCTGGGGAGGCAGCGCGGATCTTTCATCGCTGGACCTGTCCTCGCTGAGCATGATCCCCGGCCCGGATCACGACCAGGACTTCGTGCTGACGTTCTCCGCGACGTCGGTCGATGCCGAATCCGGCCATCAGACCACCGGCGCGGGCACGCTGGCCGTCCACATCGATGCCGTCAACGACCCGCCACGGCCGCAGGACAGCACCATGCTTGTCGACGAGGACACGACCGCTGTCGTGAACCTCAACGCGCTCGAGGTCGACAATGGCGATGCGATCCAGACCTACCGGATCGAGACGCTCCCCGCGTCGGGAACCCTGGAACTCCACGGCGTTGCGGTGTCCGCCGGTCAGGAGATCAGCGCGCACGACGTGCTCACCGGCGGCCTGACCTTCACGCCCGCCGCCGACGTGGACGGCTCGGTCGCGTTCGAGTTCAGCGCCTCGGACGGGCAGGTCTGGTCGACCCAGCCTGGAACGTTCACCCTGTCGGTGCAAGGGGTTGCCGATGCGCCGATCGTGGGCACGAGCGATGTGTCCATGAGCGAGGACGGGACGGCCCCGCTGGACATCTCGGTGACGCTTGCGGACACCGATGGCTCGGAGCAACTGCACGCGGTGTCTGTCTCGGGGGCGCCGGTGGGCACGACGTTCACCGATGGCGTGCGCTCGAGCATGAGCCTTGGCTCACCCGTGGACCTGACGGGGTGGGATCTGGACAATCTGACGATCCGCCCAACGCCAAACTACGACCAGGACTTCGATATCACCGTCCGAGCAACGGTGCAGGAATCGGGATCGGGGCATACGGCCACGACCGCGCAGACGCTGACGATCCACGTCACCGCCGTGAACGATGCGCCGATCACGCAGGCGGGATCGGTTGCGCTCGCCGAAGACCAGACGGCGTCGATCCAGCTCTCGGCCATCGAGGTCGACCAGGGCGACGCGGTCGAGCAGTTCCGGATCGATCAGATGCCCGAGCATGGCGCCTTGACGGTCGATGGTGTGGCAATCGAAGCGGGACAGGTCGTGGACGCCGATGTGGTCGCGCAGGGGCGCCTCGAGTTCACCCCGGACGAGCACTGGTCGGGCCAGACTTCGCTGCGATTCAGTGCCTATGACGGCCAGGCATGGTCGGATTCGATGGGTGAGTTCGAGATCAGCGTAGCCGCGGTGGCCGATGTGGCCTCGCTGGATGTGCAGGACGCCAGCGGTAGTGAAGACACCACGATCGCGCTGGATATCGCCGCGGCGTTGACCGACCTGGACGGGTCCGAGGACCTCACAATCACCATCGAGGGCGTACCAGAGGGCGCGTCGCTGAGTGCCGGTATCGATCAGGGCGATGGCACGTGGACCCTCACGCCCGAGCAGCTCGACGGCCTGACCATCACGCCCGCAGAGAATGCGGCCGACGACTTCACACTCACCGTCACCGCTACCACCACAGAGGCCGAGGGGCAGACGCGTTCGATCTCGGACACCATTGATGTCACAGTCCACGCCGTGGCCGATGAGGTCACGCTGGATGTCGCCGACGCCAGCGGTGCAGAAGACACCGCGATCGCGCTGGATATCGCCGCGGCGTTGACCGACCTCGACGGGTCCGAGGACCTCACGATCACCATCGAGGGCGTACCAGAGGGCGCTTCGCTGAGTGCCGGCGTCGACCAAGGCGGCGGCACCTGGACCCTTGCCCCGGCGGATCTCGATGGCCTGGCCATCACGCCCTCCGCCGACTCGGCCGACGACTTCACACTCACCGTCACCGCTACCACCACAGAGGCCGAGGGGCAGACGCGTTCGGTCTCCGACACGATCGATGTCACCATCCACGCGGTCGCCGATGAGGTCGTGCTGGATGTCGCCGACGCAAGCGGTGCCGAAGACACCACGATCGCGCTGGACATCGATGCAGCATTGACCGACCTCGACGGGTCCGAAGATCTCACCATCACCATCGAGGGCGTGCCAGAGGGCGCTTCGCTGAGTGCCGGCGTCGACCAAGGCGGCGGCACCTGGACCCTTGCCCCGGCGGAGTTGGACGGTCTGCGGCTCGTCCCGCCGGCAGACTTTTCTGGCGACTTCGAACTCTCGATCACGGCGACGAGCACCGAAGCCGAGGGTTCGGCTGTGCACTCAACCGGCGTGCTGCAAGTCTCGGTGGCGGCGGTTGCCGACGCGCCGCAGTTGGACGTTGCGGATGCGCATGGCAGGGAAGACCGGCCCGTGCCGCTGGATATCTCCGCCCGGCTGCTGGATACCGACGGATCTGAATCGCTGCGCGTGGTGATCTCCGGCGTGCCAGAGGGCGCGTCGCTGAGCGCCGGTTCGGACGAGGGCGGCGGTGTCTGGTCCCTCGCTCCAGCGGACCTGCGAGGCCTGGAGTTCTTGCCGCCGGCGAACGCTTCGGGCGCCATCGAGCTGGATATCCGGGCGATCTCGACCGACGAGGGCGGCGATTCCTCGGCAACGGCCGAGAAACTGCACATCGTGCTCGAAGGCTCGGCCGACGCCGCCGTGCTCGAGACCGCCAACGCGCAAGGGTTGGAAGACAGCCCAATCCCCCTGGACATCCGAGCGACCCTGGCCGATCGAGACGGCTCGGAGATGCTGAGCGTCCAGATCGCGGGCGTTCCCGAGGGTGCGACACTCAGCGCGGGCAGCGTCGATGCCCAGGGGGTGTGGACGCTCGCCCCGGACCAGCTCCACGGCCTGACCATCACGCCACCAGCCAACTCGAGCGAGGGCTTGGAGCTCTCTATCAGCGTGACGACCCACGAGAGCGATGGCGACACGTCCACGGTGACGCAGACGCTGTCGGTGCGGCTCGAGGGCGTGGCCGACGCACCGGAGCTCACGGTTGCCGATGCGATGGGCAGGCCGGACGGCGCGATCCCGCTGAGCATCGCGGCCGGACTGTCGGATACGGACGGCTCCGAAACGCTTGCCATCACCATCAACGGGGTCCCGGGCGGGGCAACGCTGAGCGCGGGCGAGGACCTTGGCAACGGCGTCTGGCGGCTCGCTCCGCAGGACCTTGAAGGCCTGACGCTTGCGCTGTCCGAGGACACCGACTCGTTCCAACTGGGCGTCGTCGCGACGGCTACCGAAGCATCAGGCGACGCGACACAGGTTTCGAGCACGATCACCGTGACGATCGTCCCGATCGATCTGGGCGAAGTCGACGCCGAGCCCGCGCCCGAGGACACGGACGTGCCGCCTCCGGCGCCCGCGGCGCCGCCCATCGCGACACCCGATACGCTGACGCGCGACTTCGAGTGGTCCGAGGAGCTCACCGACCAGCTCGAAGCGATGCGCGAGCAGGTCGACGCCATCGTCCTTGAGGGCATGTCGGCAGACTTCTCCGCCCCCAGCAACCTCCTCGAAACGTTCATGCCGGCGCAGCCCGAGCAGAGCGACCTGGAGTCGATCTCCGAACCCGGAGCGGTGCTGTACGAGTTGGTCGAAGAGCAGGACGCTTCGGGACGCCAGCAGGCCCCCGTCGATGCAGCCCCCGCGCCTGTCGACGCGTCCGAAGATGGGGCGGCGTTGAAGGCCACCTCATCCGGAAACGCCGAAACGACCCAGAACTCGGTCCTTGGCCTGCTTTGGGCCATGGTCCGTTCCATCGGACCCAACAAGCAGGACCGTGATCGCCAGGACTGACCCTTGCCATGCTGCCGCCGGAGTGATGCCATGATCGGACCTCACGCACAACACACCCCAGACAACGACGAGCTGATCGCCGAGTTGGCGGCCAACACCTCCGACGCCGCCCGGAGCATGCGGCAGTCGACGCGGCAGGTCGTCCAAGCCTCGGTGCAGGTGGAGCGGGGATCGCTGAGCGAACGGACCGGTTCGCCCTTGCAGGGCATCACCGGGGATATCTCCGCGGGCGGCGCCCAGTTGCTGCTGCCCAGGCCGCTGGGCATCGGCGACGTCTATCTGCTCAGCTTCAATCGCTCGGAGATCGACATCCCGCCCGTGTACGCCGTGTGCCTGCGTGGGCGACAGGTGCGCACCGACGCGTACGAGGCGGGCATGCGCTTCCTCGAACCGGTGACGCTGCCGTCGGCTTCGAGCCACTCGGAACAGGATCTCTTGTCTTGATCGATGTGCGAAGCAACGACCGGTGGACCGAGCCCGCATGACCCCAACCTCCACAGCACAACCCGATCTCCCTGGCACCGAGTCATGGGCCGACCCGCAGCGCAAGCCGCAGGCCGAGGTCGTCGCGGCCATCCGGGATCTCGCGCGCGTGCACGCGTCCCCGATCGACCGAGCCCGCGCGATGCTGGGCGTGCTGTGCTCTGGCTTCGGGGCCATCGCGGCCTCGGTGTCCGCGACGATCGCGCGAGAAGAAGTCCAGGAGACCAGCCAGGGCGGACCTGACGGCATCGATCTCTGGCACGGTGCGTTGCGATCGGCGGCTCTGGATGCGCGAACGCGGGGCCACTCCATCGGCCGGGTGTTCGGCCCCTCGCCCGAAGAGGCGGGCTTCGTGCTGCTGGCCGCACCGCTCGACATGGACGACGGCGAGCCGTTCGGCGGCGTGTCCATCCTGTGCCGTTGGCCGGGCCGGGAGAACGTCGCCTCGCTCCAGATCCAGCTCCGCGCCGCCCTGATCGTCGCGGCCCCGGTGCTGCGCCCGAAGCCAGCCTCCTCGCCCACCGTCTCTGCCGACGACCTGTCGAGGGTCCTGGCTCGCGCGGGCTCGTACCGCACGATGACGGAGTTCGCCTACGCGATCACCAACACGGCCAAGCAGCGCTTCGCGTGCGAGCACGCGGCCTTGTCGATCACGTCGCGCGAGAAGCCTCGGATCCTGTGCATCTCGGGCCTCGACCATGTCAACGCGCGGAGCCCGGGCGTGCACCAGATGGAGCAGGCCATGGGCGAATGCCTGGACGCCGGCCATCCCATCGTCGAGCAGGAACACGACCGGTGGACCGAGAGCACGTCGGCTACGGGCGGCCTGCTGCATCAACGGTGGCGTGCTTCGCTCGGTGGTGGCTGCGTGCTGAGCGTGCCCCTGATGGTGGACGATCGCCCGGTTGGCGTGCTCTCGCTGACCAGGGGCGAGGCCGACCCGTTCGATCCCGAAGAGGTCCAGTCCCTCCAGAAGCTGCTCACGCCGATCGCCGCGGCGCTGCCCATCGTGCAACGCTGCACGATGCCGCTGCCCGAGCATGCGCGGCGTGACGCCAAACGCGCCTGGTCCTGGGTCATGCGCCCGGAGTCCAAGTCTAAGAAGATCGCCATCGCTCTGGCCATCATCGCCACGCTGTGGTTCGTGTTCAAGCCCACCATGTACCGGGTCACGACGCCCGCCACCATCATCGCCGAACGCGAGGTGGTCGTGGCGTCCCCGCTTGATGCCATTGTCTCCGATGTGCTCGTGCGCTCGGGCGAGCGCGTGACCCAGGGCCAGGTCCTGGCCACGATGGACACCAGCGTGATCCGCGTTCGACGCGATGACCTGCGAAGCGAGCTCCGTCGCGCCGAACTCGAGCTGAAGCAAGCGATCGCGGCCGGCGATCCCGCGGCGGCCGCCTCGGCGCGGGCCCGCCGCGACCTGCACGCGGCGTCCCTGAGCCACGTCGAGCACCAGATCCAGATGGCCAGCCTGGTGGCGCCCATCGATGGCATCGTGATCGGCCCGGACCTGCCCAGCCTTGCCGGACGCCTGGTGCCGGTCGGCCATCCGCTCCTGAGCATCGCCGACGAGGCGTCCATGTCCGTCGAACTCGAGGTGCCCGAGCGCCGCGTGACGGACCTGCACGCGGGCGCCACGGTTCGCTTCGCGAGCAACGCCCGCCCGGAACAGGCGGGCCTGCTCACACTCCAGCACATCGCCCCCGCGGCGACCGCGCGGCAGGGCAAGCCGGTATTCGTCGGCTATGGGCCGCTGCCCGAGGATCAGCCCTGGCTTCGACCGGGCATGGAGGGCGTGGCCATGATCGACGCCGGCAGAAAACCCAACTGGTGGCTCGCAACCCGACGCCTGATCGACGCGGCGTATCTGAACTTCTGGATCGAGTGAATGACGCTCCCGCAAGCCACACCCAGTCTGAGCGAACAGTTGCGAGACGTCGTGGTATCCCCGCGGCGCGATCTCAGCGTTTCACGCCATGTCTTCCGATCGGGCCCCTCGTACGTGCTGCGAGACTCGGTCACGTTCAAGACCCACCGGCTTGACCCACAGGACTTTCGAATCCTCTCAGCGCTCGACCAGGCCGTGACGCTGGGCGACACGTTCCAGTCGCTCGTCGAACAGGGCCAGCTCGAGCGCGAGGACGAGGAGGCCTTCTACGGCTTCATCGTGGACCTGCACCAGCGCAACCTGCTCTCGCTGCCACTGAGCGATGGCGCCGTGCTCTACACGCGGCACGAGCGGCGCCAGCGAGCCGAACGGATGTCCCGGCTGCTTGGGGTGTTCTTCCTGCGGATCCCGCTGTGCAACCCTGACAGCCTGCTGACGCGCACCGTATCGCTGGTACGCTGGCTCTTCACCCCGGCAGCGTTCTACGCGTGGATCGCGCTCGTGCTGGTCTCGCTCGTGCTGGCTATCGCGCGATGGGACGAGCTGACCTCGCCCGTGCTGACCATGTTCAGCGGGAGCAACCTGCTCACGCTCTGGGCCGTCCTGATTGGCCTGAAGGTCGTCCACGAGTTCGGCCACGCGTACGCGTGCAAGGCCTTTGGTGGCCACGTGCCCGAGATGGGCGTGTTCCTGGTGCTGCTGACACCGCTGGCCTACGTCGACGCGACCGACTCCTGGTCCTTCCCCAAGGTCCGGCAGCGCGTGGCCGTGAGCCTGGCTGGCATGTACTTCGAATCGATCGTTGGGGCCCTTGCGCTCTTCACGTGGGCGATGACCGAGCCGTCGACGCTCAACACCATCGCCTACCAGACGCTGCTCTTGGCCACCGTTACAACCGTGCTCTTCAACATGAACCCGCTGCTGCGGTACGACGCGTACTACATCGTCGCGGACCTGCTGGGGATTCCCAACCTCCGCAGCCGATGCGAAGCGGCCGTAGCGACGACGTGCAAGCGGCTGTTCTTTGGAGTTCGAGAGTTGGCGGCCGATGGCCGGAGCACACCGCACCCCGGCCTTGTCGGATTCGGACTCGCACAACTGGGCTACCGCGTGGTCATCATGACCACGATCGCGACGATCCTGGTGCTCAAATTCGGCGGGATCGGCATCGCGCTCGCCTCGTTCGTGATCCTGCTACCGCTCGGCAAGGCCGCTCTCAGCCTTGTTCGGTACATCCTCGATTCGGAACAACTCGCCGGGCGGCGGATCCGAGCCGGCGCCGTCACGGCGGGCGTGACCCTCGCAACCGTGTTGGCGTTCCTCTTCGTGCCCTTGCCATGGCCCGTGCATGCGCGCGGCGTGAGCACGTTCGAGCGCGTCGAGACGATCCACGCCCCCGCCCCGAGCACGATCGCCTGGGCACCCACCCGTCTGGGAGAGCAGGCCGACGCCGGGCAGTTGCTGCTGCGGCTGGAGAGCAAGCAGATCGAGTCGAGCGTGCTGGAAGCTCAGGCGAACTATCGCCACGCCGGCGCGGAGGCAACCCGGGCGCTCAGCGTTGGCCCCGCCGAAGCATCGGCATCGCAGAGCCTGAGAACGGCACGCGAAACCGCGCTCGCAGAGACGCAGCGCACGAACGACGGGCTGGAGATCTTCGCCTCCGAGCCGTCGCACCTGCTGAGCATTGCCCACCGCAGCACCGGCGCGCGAGTGAATACCGGCGATGCCCTGCTCACGATCGGCTCGGGTCATCGCGAGGTCGCGTTCGTGCTCCCCTCGGCGGCGGTCGATCGCCTGCGCGTTGCCATCGGAGACACCATCTCGATGCGCGCCCCATCGCAGCCAACGCACGAGTTTACGGCGGTCATCACGCACGTCGGGCCGACCGGCAGCCGCACGCTCGAGGCTATCCAAACGCAACTGGCGTCGACCCTCAAGATCCCCGTGGATCCGTCGACGGGCCAGGCCACCGAATCGTACATCGAGATCCGCGCACAACTCCGTGGTGCGCATCTTCCGCCGCCCAATGCAACGGTCCTGGCGCGCCTTCCGTCCCGTCCGATGACGACCGCCTCCATGCTCGATCGTCGTTTCGCGCTCTTCTTGAACAAGGTCAACCAAGGCTTCAGCTCGCGTTGATAGCCGCACCGTGTATCGAAAGGCCCAAGCCATGAACAAGCCCTCTTTGCTCATCGTTGCGGTGCTCGCCCTCGCCTTGACGGCGGGCGCTCCGGGGAGCCATCGTGCGCCCCAGGCGCCGGTCGCCGGCGGCGTGAAGCTCCTCGACGTGCAGACCGGAACCGAGACCCTGCCCGGTGTCCTGAGGCCGGTCGATTCGGCCACCCTCGGCGCGGCGTTGGACGCGCCGGTGCTCGAGATCCTCGTCGAGGAGGGCCAGCGTGTCCGAGGGGGCGAGGCGATCGCACGGCTCGACGACCGTGTCGCCGCGGCGTCGCTGGCACTGGCCGAACAAGAAGCCGCCCAGAACGCCCGCATCACCCGCGCCCAGCTCCTGTTCGAGCAGGCCAGCCGCATCCATCGCAAGACCAAGGCGGCCTTCGATCGCGGCGCCTCGTCCGAAGAGGAACTGACCAGGGCGCTGACCGACCTCTCGCTGGCGGCCGCCGATCTCCGCGAAGCAACGGAAGCCAAGCGGGCGGCCGAACTGCGAGCCGAGCAGGCGCGGGCCCAGCTCGAGCGGCACGTCATCCGTGCGCCCTTCGACGGCGTCGTACTCAAGATCCCCGTCGAGGTCGGCGCGCTCGTCCAGGTCGGTGATCCCGTCGCGGAGGTCGCCAACGCCGACCGGCTCAAGGTCGATCTCTACCTGCCGGCCACCACCGCCCTCGGGGTCACGCTGGGCGACGAGTACGCGCTCCATCTTCACGCCCCTTCGGATCGGGTGTTCTGGGGCACGGCTCGGCATGTGGAGCCTCGCATCGAGCCGACTTCGGGCACCGTCCGCGTGACGTTCGAGCTCGCACCGCCGATCGGCTCGGTGCTCGCGGGCACGGTCGTCACCGTGGCCCAGAGGCTGCCCACGCCCGAAGAGTTGGCCTTCGCTCGGGCCGTTGCTCCTAGGCAACTGGCGATCTCAACAGAAGACATTGCGACGAGCGGCGATCCCACGCCGAGTGGATCATCCCGTTGATTGCATCGCAGCCGCGATCGCGTTGATGCTCGCGTGCAGAACCGGCCGGATCCGCTCCTGCTGCGATGGCTCGCCCCCGCGGTACCGTTGTAGCAGTTCGAGCTGCGCGAGATTCAGCACATCGGTCCAAGGGTTGCGCTCGGCGATCAATTGCCCCACGACCGGCGAGTGCTGCATCAGGTCCGTGCTGCCCGTGATCTCGGCCAGCGCGGCCTTGCATCGCTCGAACTCGGACTCGACCAGGGCCAGCATCTCTTGGCCGTGCTCCGCAGCGAGCGCATACCGGCGAAACACCGCCAGGCGCGCCCGGGCCATCTCTTGCTTGGCGTTCTCCAGAACGGCCGAAAGGAAGCTCCCTGCTTCGACCGCGTGGCCAATGCCCGCGCGTTCGTCGGCGTCCAGCTCCGAGAGCACGGCCCCCAGGCCGTACCAGCCCGGCACGATGGCCCGCATCTGGATCCACGAGAATCCCCATGGAATGGCCCGGAGGTTTTCGAATCGAAGCCGCGCCCCCGTCGCGCGAGAGACCGGCCTGGAGGCGATGGGCAGGCCACCGATGTGCTCCACCGGGGTTGCCTGCACGAACCAGTCCCAGAACTTTGGATGATCGATCAGCTGGCGATAGGCGTCACGCGATTGCGCCGCGATCCGGCCCAGCAGCTCGAAGGCAGGTGCGGTGTCCCCTTCGTCCGGGCGATGCGCCTGAGCCAGGATCGACGCGTGCACGATCTGCTCGAGGTGCCGGCGTGCCATCCCGGGCATGGCATAGCGGAAGGTGATGATCTCGCCCTGCTCGGTAAAGCGCAACCGTCCGCTGCGCGCCGATGGCGGCGTCGAGAGGATCGCCCGCCCAGCCCGGCCGCCGCCACGGCCGATCGTGCCGCCGCGGCCGTGAAAGTACCGCAACTCGACCTTGTGCTGTTGAAAGACCTCGGCAATCCGCTGCTGGGCGACGTGCAACGCCACGTTCGCGGCCATGAAGCCGCCGTCTTTGTTCGAGTCGCTATACCCCAGCATGACCTCCTGCTCGGGGCGTTCGCCGCTGGTGGCCTCGATGTGCGATCGGAACGCCGGCTCGGCCAGCGCCAGGTCCATCAGCGCTGGCGCGTTGGCCAGGTCGTCGACGGTCTCAAAGAGCGGAACGATCTGGATCGCCACCCCCGCCTCGCGCATGAGCAGCACCATCGCCAGCAGGTCGCTCAGATGGCTCGTCATGGAGATCACCCAGCAGCGCACGCTGTGCGGATCCCGGGCCACCGCGTCTCGTACGACGGCCAGGGTGGCCATGAGCTCGGCCGACGGCGAAGACAGGCGGGCATGGTCTCGCACCAAAGGGCGGCTGGTCTCAAGCTCCTGTCGCAGCACCGCGAGCTTGCCTTCCTCTTCCAGTTCCTCGTACGAACCCTCGACGCCGGCCAGGCCGAGCAACTCGCCAACGGCCCGGGCGTGCACGCTCGCGTGCTGGCGGATATCCAGCGTGGCCAGGTGCATGCCAAACGCACGGGCCCGCGCGATCGCATCGGCAAGCAATCCCTCCTCGGCCACGCGCCGCAGGCCCGCAAGCCCGGAGTCCAGCAGTGCCCGGCGGATATCAAGCAGGCCTTCGAGCAGCCACTGCGAGCATGCGTCGTCGCTTGACTGCAGACCGGATCGCATCGCCTCGATCCGAGCACGGATCGGCTCCCTGCTCGAGTCGTCGCCCGGCTCGTGCGCCGGCACCGCGTCGGCGCCCAACGCCTCGGAGGAGACCGACAGCGCGTCGTGCAGCCGAGACAGCTCGGCATCCCATAGCTCACGGGCGGTCTCGCGCATCAGCCCCAGCGTGCGAGCCGTCACATCGGCGGTGACATTGGGATTGCCATCCCGATCGCCGCCGATCCAACTCCGATAGCGGATCAAGGTTGGGAGGTCATTGGCGACGATCTCCTGCTGCTCGTGGCCGTAGGTGCGCCGGGCGGCAGCGGCCACGTCGCGGACCAGCCTGGGCACGGCCTTCCAGATCGTCGTCCGGATGAAGTACAAGCCGTTTCGGACCTCGGCCGGCACGTCCAGCCGCTGCTGCCGCACCTCGTCGGTCGTGAGCAGCAGCGAGATCACGCGTTGCAATCGGCCGAGCGTCTCTTCACGCTCGCATGGTGTCAGATCGTCTCGCGAGAGCCGCAGCACGCTCGCCGCCACGTCGGCCTGCTTGTCCAGCACCGTCCGGCGACGGGCCTCGGTCGGGTGGGCCGTCAGCGTGGGCCCGATGTCGACCTTGTCCAGAACGGCTCGAACCCCCCGGGCATCCATCCCGCGGCCGGCCAACGTCTCGAGAGCCTGGTCGATCGACTCAGCCCGGGCCGGCCCATCGACCGACGCGACCTCCCGGCGGCGATTGACTCGAACGATGTTGAGTTGCTCGGCCTTGTTCAGCAGGTGGAACCGAGCCGCACCGACGCGGATCAGGCCGGCGATGTCGTCCAGATCCATCCGCGAGATCGCGTCGGCCGCGGCGTCGAGGTCTCCGGCAGAAGCCCCCGAGCCGCAGCGAGCGGCCAGGTCCTGACCCTGGGCCAGTATCGCCCCTAAACGGACGCTCTCGCACGCCTCCGCGAGCGCCTCGAGGAGGGCTCGCTTGTCGCGGTCGAAGGCGGTCTCCGTGGCAGCACCGGTGGTCGTCATGGCGGATTGTTCGGCCCCAAAGCCCGCCCGCGGCTCGCCAATCAAAAAACGGCTCCCGTTTGGGAGCCGTCGCAGGCCGTCGAACACGGGCGGAAGGATTCGAACCCTCAACCTCCTGATCCGTAGTCAGGTGCTCTATCCAGTTGAGCTACGCCCGCAGCGTGGCCATGATGATAGCCCGGACCCGCCACTCGGGGCAATCCAGATCACCTCCCTGGGGCAGGTTTCCCTGGCCGGCGGGCTTGATCGGGTGACCTTGCCGAGCCATAATCACTGCCCGGAAAGGCCCAGGCCCCGCTAGCGGTCGAGCACCTATCCGGGTACCGGTGCGGCCACAACGCGTGCGTTTGGTGTCCGTAGCCCGGGAGTATGCGGCCTCGCTTTGGCCGCCCAAGGTGCTTCCAAGGGAGGAATGGTTCGCTCATGGCTCACACCGTCTCGGCTCGCAAGCGCATCCGGCAGAACCTCCGCCACAGGGCCCGCAACCGCTGGCGCCTCAAGGCCATGCGCGATGCCATCAAGGACTTCCAGGACAAGCTGGCCCACGGCAGCATCGATGATGCCAAGGCCGCCTTCGCCAACGTCCAGAAGGTGCTCGACCGCACCGCCGCCAAGGGCGTGATCCACCCCAACCAGGCCGCCCGCCGCAAGAGCCGCCTGAACGCGAAGCTCAAGGCCCGCGCGACCTCCGGGAACTGATCCGCCCACCAAAGCACGATCAGGACACGCGGTCCGCCCATCGAGGCGGGCCGTTTTGGTTTCGGGATCGCAGCGGATTACCATCGAAGATGCCCTCAGCCGAGCGGGACACAACCGCGCGACAACGAGACCGAAGCAGTCCCGATGGCCAAGGGGCGGGCCTTGCCGAATACGCCAGCGCCTCGCGGTCGCCGTTGCACGTGCTGGCCTTCCTGGCGCCGGTCATCCTCGTCTATGAGATCGGCCTCGCGCTGCACCACGAGGAGATCGCGGGCACCGGAGGGGTGCGTGCCTGGGCCATGCTGGCGCGGATGCTCGAAACGCTGGGCGTCTCTCCCTCAGCAGTGGTTGGCTACTCGCTGCCCGCCGCGATCATCGTCGTCGTGCTCGTGCTGTGGCACCTGTTGGAACGCCGCCCCTGGTCGCTGCGGCCCGGGGTGTTGGCGCTCATGGCCGCCGAGACCGTGGCCTGGATGATCCCCCTGCTGCTCTTCGCGGGCGTCCTGGCCCGGCTCCAGGGCGCTTCGGAGCCGGTGGTGGAAGCGGCTGCCGTTCAGCCCATGGTGCCGGCCACCATCGAATCGCTCAGCGGGGTCAGTTGGCAGGGGCGGACGGTCATCGCCGTTGGGGCGGGCCTCTACGAAGAATTGCTGTTCCGCATGGCCATCTTCGCCCTGCTGCACGCCCTGCTGGTCGATCTCTGCAAGCTCAATGTCAAAGCCGTCGTCTTTCTGGGTCTGCCGCTGCAGGCGCTGGCCTTCGCGCTGTACCACGATGTCTGGACGGCCGCGGGCGTGGACCTCTGGCTCGCGGGCTTGTACTTCGCCGGCGGCATGTACCTGGGCACGATCTTCCTGCTCCGCGGCTTCGGGCTGGCCGTGGGCGTCCACAGCTTGTACAACATGGCCGTGCTCGTGGTTCTCGGACCAGCCTGAAGCCGGAGCTGTCGCCGCCCCGGGTCCGAGTTGACCCGGGCGGGGATGGAACGAATACTTGCGACCGGCTCACTGCCGAAGGCCCCATCGTCTAGTCAGGTCCAGGACGCCAGGTTCTCATCCTGGAAACCCGGGTTCGAATCCCGGTGGGGTCACTTTTTCCGTCGGCCGTCCCGCCGACGACGCATCCCCAGAGCGAACGTCTCTCGTTCCCGGCCGGGGCCCGCCCTTACCGATCTTGACGGATGCTCCGCCCGTTTCGATCCGGGCTTTCCCTCCGATCCATCACGAAACCCTGAACTTGTGGCGGTTTTTAGCCGATCGAAGACCTCATTGGAGGTCCGTCGGCCGCATGAATCAGAACCGCAGCATCCAAGTCCACCGTTCGGCCGCTCAGAACGCTTCGCCGTTCCCCGCGACCGCCGATGTGCAACGTGAACTCGTCCAGATGGCCCGCGAACACGCAGAGTCGACCTCGGGCAAGTTGGCTCGCCACGCCGTCCGGCTCCAGATCGAGCCCCAGTTGGTCAACATGAGCGTGATCCATCCCGGTGGAACCAACTCGGCCTCACAGAGCATCCTCTTCGACATCGGCCCCGGCGGCGCCGCCGTGCTGTATCCGGGGTTCGTGTACAACCAGACCGAGTGCTACATCCACATGGCCTCCACGGATGGCAAGCCCGCGATGCTGGGGGCCTGTGCAGCATGGTGCCGGTTCCTGAGCCGCGGCGTGCATTGCCTGGGGATGAAGTGGCTCGAACCTATCGATGTGCGTCGCTTCGTGCCATCGAGCCATTGGAGCGAACTGGGCGTCAGCCGAGACGAGCACGCCCGTGCCGAAGTCTCTGGCCGTGTGCTGAGTGTGGGCTTCGACGCGATGGAGGCGGCCCTGGTCCAGTTGGCACTCCAAGGGGTTGATGTTGAACTGGACGCCGCCGAGGACGCTGGCGCTACTCTGGATGCCCTTCAAGAGACGAGCTTCGACCTGCTGATCATCAACGCCGAAGCCTCTTCGTTTGACGCTGACGCACTGCTGGACAAGCTTCGGCTGGAAGGTTTCTGTGAGCCCGTGATTCTGGTGAGCGATCGACGTGCAGACGGGTCCGTGCGCGAAGCCGAGCACCTTCGACACCTCAGCAAGCCAATCGATTCAGAATCGCTCATCGCCGCCGTCCGTGAGCTCATGCTCACCCAATCGGAGTCGAACGGCGGTTCGAGCCCGGTGGTGTCGACGCTGGCCGATCAGCCCGCCATGGCTTCGGCGATCGGCACGTTCATCGTTCACGCGCAAAGACACAGCGAGACGCTTCGCGGCGCGATCTCTACGGGCAATGCCCAAGAGGCCCGCAAGTCGCTGTTGCTGCTGCTGAACACCTCGTCGGGCTTCGGTTTCGCAACGCTGGGCGATGTCGCTGGCGAAGCCATGAAGGCCCTGGACGCCTCGGGCTCGCTCGAAGAGGCCGCTCCCCAGATCAAACGCTTCATGCGGATCGTGGGCCGCCTTCAGGCGCCTCAATCTGAAGCCGGCGCCGCCTGACCACCCCCTTCGGTCAGTCTTCAGGCGAAGCCTCGGCCGAGGGACCACCCGCCTCGGACGCCTCCGCGGGCGATGGGCCCAGGAACGCGTCGGTCGCGACGTAGCCCAGGGTGACGGCCAGCACCAGCAAGGCGCCGATCAGCCTGTTTGGGGCTGGCACGGGGATCTCGATCCACCGGCAAGCCGCCCCGAGCGCGAAGGCCAACGCGAAACCGATAACGGTCTTCAACATGAGGGGCTCTTCTCCATAGGGAATTCCGACAGATTGTCTGGGTTCGGGGTTCGGAATTCCGGGTTACCCGATCTATGATCGGCCCTTCTCACAACCCGACCGTTGCAGAAACTCGCAGAAGGGACCCTGCCCCATGCCAGTATCCACGACGTCCTCGCTGACCCTGACCCTGGGGTCCGTTGGCGACATCCCGGCACCGTTCTACGTCGCCCCCATCGCCGGTTTGGCGGCCCTGGCGACCGCGGTCTACCTCCGCGGCAGCGTCATGAGCCACCCCGAGGGCGAGGGCGAGACCGTCCGCATCGCCCAGGCCGTCCGCGACGGAGCCATGGCGTACCTCAAGAGCCAGTACAAGGTCGTCGGCGTGGTGTTCATCGCGCTGGTTGCCGTCCTGGGCCTGATGGTGTGGGCCGAACTCGAGCCCGTCTGGGCCATGGTGGGCGTCCCCATCGCGGGCTTCCTGAGCGGCCTGTGCGGCTGGTTCGGCATGCGGATGGCCACCAACGCGAGCGGCCGAACCGCAACGGCGTGTAAGGAAAGCCTCAACGGCGGCCTGACCATCGCCTTCCGATCCGGCGCGGTCATGGGCCTGACGTGCGTGGGCCTGGCAATCCTGGACCTGAGCTTCTGGTACTTCTTCTTCATCTCCTTCGGCGACTCGCTGGGCGTGCTGAGCCTGGGCGAAGAGGGCGACCGCGAGGGCCTGTTGGCCGCGATGGTCACCGTGCTCATCTCCTTCAAGATGGGCGCCTCGCTCCAGGCGCTCTTCGCACGCGTGGGCGGCGGCATCTTCACCAAGGCCGCCGACGTGGGCGCCGACCTCGTCGGCAAGGTCGAAGCCGGCATCCCCGAGGACGACGCGCGCAACCCGGCGACCATCGCCGACAACGTGGGCGACAACGTCGGCGACGTGGCCGGCATGGGCGCCGACCTGTACGAGAGCTACTACTCGAGCATCATCGCCGCCATCGCCCTGGGCGTGTCGGCGGCCTTCAGCGTCACCGTGCTCCGCGGCATGGAGGGCGGGTTCGACCTGGCCATGAAGGTGGGCACGCTGCCCATCGTGCTGGCCGGCGTAGGCATCATCGCCTCGATCATCGGCGTCTTCGCCGTGCGGACCAAGGAAGACGCGGGCTTCAAGGACCTGCTCAAGAGCCTGCACACCGGCGTGTGGCTGGCCTCGGCGATCCTGCTCGTGGCCGCCTTCGGTGTGCCGTTCCTGCTGCTGGGCGACGCCGAGACCGGGCGCCTGCTGGGCGTGCAGTGGTGGCAGTTCAGCCTTTCGATCTCGGCCGGCCTGCTGAGCGGCCTGGTCATCGCCTGGTGGACCGAATACTGCACGAGCTACGAGCACCCGCCGACCAAGCGCATCGCGCGGCAGGCCATCACCGGTCCGGCAACGGTCATCATCTCGGGCATCGCCGAGGGCATGAAGAGCACCTGGCTCTCGATCTTCGCGGTGGTCGTGGCGATCCTGATCGCCTTCGGCGTCGCCGGCGGCAACGAGAACCTGCTCATGGGCCTCTACGGCGTGGGCATCGCCGCCGTGGGCATGCTCGCGACGCTGGGCATCACGCTGGCCACCGATGCCTACGGCCCCATCGCCGACAACGCCGGCGGCAACGCCGAGATGTCGGGCCAGCCCCCGGAGGTTCGCGAGCGGACCGACCTTCTGGACTCCATCGGTAACACGACGGCCGCGACGGGCAAGGGCTTTGCTATCGGCTCGGCGGCACTGACCGCGCTCGCCCTGCTGGCCGCCTACGTGCAGGTCGTGCAGTACCACGTGGACAAGCAGACGACCAAGTTCGCCAACGAGCAGAAGATCGTCATGACCTCTGATGGCACGGCGCCATTGCAGGGCGCCGTGGCCATCTACGAGGGCCACCGCCGCTTCGGCATCATGGCACCCGAGGAGGGCCGCGACGGCGGCGACTACACCGGCGGCGCCATCCTGCTCAACACCACGCAGTTCGAGGAGATCGCGGCTCGCGACCACTTCGGTTCGGGCGGCGCGCTGGGCCTCATCAAGCCCGGGCAGCAGTTCACGCTCATGTGGGAGGGCAAGCTATCCAGCGCCCGCAACCTCACGCTCGTGGGCGAACTGGACCACGGCGACCATGGCCACCAGGTCACGCTCCGCGCGGTCTCGACCGGGCAGATCACCATCACCGACATTCTGACCTTCTACAACGTCAGCATGACCAGCCCCAACCTGCTGGGCGGGCTCTTCATCGGCGTGATGCTGACCTTCCTGTTCTGCGCCCTGACCATGGACGCGGTGGGCCGAGCGGCCAACGTCATGATGCAGGAGTGCCGCCGCCAGTTCGGCGAGATGCGAGCACTGTTCCGCAAGGAGGGCATGAGCGAGGCCGATATCGCCAACCCCGAGAGCTGGCCCAACCAGGTGGGCTCGGGCGAGAACGCCTACCCGAATTACGCCAAGTGCGTGACGATCGCGACCAACGGCGCCCTCAAGGAGATGGTGCTGCCCAGCGTGCTGGCGGTGCTGGTGCCGGTCGGCACCGGTCTCATCCTGGGCGTCAGCGGCGTGATGGGCCTGCTGGCCGGCGGCCTGATCACGGGCTTCGCGGTCGCGGTGTTCATGGCCAACGCCGGCGGCGCCTGGGACAACGCCAAGAAGCTGCTGGAGAGCTATGGCCGCATCTCGGCCCAGCAGGCGCTGGACGACTCGACCCAGCGCGAGAAGATCCCCGCCGAGATCCGCGACGACATCCTCGCCCGGGCGCGCGAGATGGTCGAGGGTGGCCGTGGCGACGATCCCGTCTATGGCAAGGGCAGCGACGACCACAAGGCCACCGTCGTGGGCGACACCGTGGGTGACCCGTTCAAGGACACCAGCGGCCCCTCGCTGAACATCCTGATCAAGCTGCTCAGCTCGGTCGCGGTCGTGTTCGCCGGCGTGGTCGTGAAGTTCGCCCCGGCCATCGGCTCGGCCCTCGGCCTCAGCTGAGAGCCCGCCGGAAACCCTGCACTTCGACCCGCCCCCGTGGCGGGTTTTTTTTGTCGCGTGACGGTCTTCTGGGCTTGGCCACTGCTTTTGTGCATCGCAGGCCGCCTGGGGCGCGAAACGGGGCGTGAGTCGCTTCGTCACCGATCCCAGAACGCTTCAAAGGAGATTGCCATGCGCATCACGAACAAAACGCCGTTGCTCACCACGGGCACAGTCACCGCCGCCCTCACGCTCGCGGCCGCTGGCGCCGCGTGGGTCTGGACGCCCGCGACGCTGGCCTCGAGCCACAGCGATGCCCCGCTCATCAAGCAGGACCCCCAGGCGAACCTCACGGACGTCTACGCGTTCATCGGCACCAAGTACGACGATCCGGCCGTTGAGGTGCTGAACGTCATTGCGAACGTCCGGCCGTTCTCCGAACCGGGCGATGGGCCCCACTACGAGCGGTTCGCCGACGACGCTCGGTACAGCCTGCACGTCACCAATCCTCTGACGGGCGAGACGCTGATCCGCTACGACTTCGCGTTCTCTTCGGTCGACGACGGGTTGAAGAACCCCGGCACAATCCTCAGCTACGGGCTGGGCACCGAGCCCGGCGCCATTCTCGAGATCGGCGACGCCCGCCAGAACTACACCCAAACCTACACGGTCGAGCGCGTCGACGATGGCGGCGCGGTGACGATTGCCACCGATGCCCTGACCGGGCCGCCCAACGCGGGCAACCGCGTCACGCCGCTGTACAACGACGCCGACGGGATGGCGGTCTCTGGCGCTCAGACACTCGATGAACTCGACGCGTATACGCGTCAAGCGATCACCGACGGCAGCGGCGGCGAGGTGTTCTTTGCCGGCCCGCGCGACGACAGCTTCTTCGCGGACGTGCCGGGCGTGTTTGACCTGCTGAACCCGAGGATCCTCGATCGCAACGGAGACCTGAGCGACGGGCTGGGGCAGGACGGCGAGGGCGTCGATGGCTTCAAGGGGTTCAATGTGCTGACGTTTGCCGTGCAGATCCCGCTGAGCGAACTGCCGCAAATGTCCTACACCGACCCGTTCTTCGGCGACCAGATGGGCGTGGGCATCTACGCGTCGGTCAGCCGGCGACAACTGACCGAACGGGTGTCGGGCGATGACCTGCGCTCGACCGGGCCTTGGGTGCAGGTCAATCGCCTGGGCAACCCCCTGTTCAATGAGGTGCTCGTCGCGCTGGCCGACAAGGACCGGTTCAACGCGACGGATCCGGTCGACGACGCCCAGTTCGCGACGTACGCCGAGAACCCTGAGGTTGCATCGCTGATCAACCTCGTCTACGGCACAGACTTCGCCACGACCGGGCGGGCCGACCTGGTCGCCGTCTTCGTACCCGACGTCCTGCGGGTCGCGACGACGACCGGTCCGGTGCGGCTCGAGAACGACCCAGGCTTCAGCAGGCTGGGGTTCATCGGCGGTGATGTCACGTCCGACACCGACGGCGTGTCGAGCGGCTGGCCGAACGGGCGACGTCTTGGCGACGACGTCGTGGACATCGCGTTGACCGCGGTCGCCAGCGGGCCGGCCTATGCCGAGATCACTCTCGTAGGTGACAACATGCCCGGGAACGACGTGGCCTATCACGGGGTGTTTCCGTACGCCGCGACACCCCATGCGGGCAGCAACAACAGCAAGGACAAGACGCTCACGGACTTCGAGATCGCCGACATCGACGGCGACGGCCAGATCACGGTCTTCGACGTGCTCGAGTTCCTGAACGTCTGGGAGCGCGCCGGCGCGTTCAAGTAAGCCGTCCCGAATCCAGGCAAGTCGCCGTGCAGCACTCCACGATACAGCGTTTTACTTCAAGGGAGATCGGTATGCGAACGCTCCAAACCATCGCGGCTTGCATCGTCCTCGTCGCGACCTCCGTAGCGGCGCTCGGCCACGAGTTCTGGATCAGGCCCGACTCGTTCGAGGCGCGGTCCGGCGGCCTCGGGCGGTTCTATCTCATGAACGGGCATCGCTTCGAGGGCCAGGTCGTATACCGCAACGAGCCGTACGTGGCTCGGTTCGAGTTGGTCTCGCCGAACGAGACACGCGAGGTGCTCGGGCGGCATGGCCAAGCGACGAATGCGGCCCGGTACGCCGAAGCTGGGACGACGATCGTGGTTTACGAGAGCCGCGAGGTCCGCAGCGAACTACCGCCCGAACGATTCGCGGCCTACCTCGAGGAGCAGCGGCTCGACCACGTCGCACGCCAGCGCGAGGCCCTGGGCGAGACGGGCGAGGACGGCATCGAGGTCTACGTCCGTTGCGCCAAGGCCCTCATCGGCGTTCGAGATCAATCGGACGGTACAGCGTCGCGGGCTCTTGCGGATCGGGCTGTCGGCTTGCCGCTGGAGATCGTGCTCGCCGGGGTTGAAGCGGAGTCGGACGGCCGATCGATCCAGGTTCGCGTGCTCTACGGGGGACTGCCGCTGGCAGATGCCCGGCTCGTCGCGGTGTCGGCCCAGGATCCCGATATGCCGAAGGTCGTGCGAACCGACCGCGAAGGGACTGCAACCATCGGCCTCGATGCGTCGGGCACGTGGATGCTGACCACGCTGCACATGATGCGCACCGACGACCGCGAGGATGCGGACTGGAAGAGCTACTGGGCGTCGATCACCTTCGCGATCGACGATGAGTCGGCCGCGGAAGCCACAGCCGGCTGAGTTTGGCCACGAAAAGACGTGGTCCCAATGCGGCAACGGGCCACCGTAGGCGTTGTGCCCAAGGTCGCCCGGCGGCTCCCGCTGCCTTCGTTTGTCGCCGGGCGGGCCGGTGTTGGCCATTGTGGCCTCGCCGATCCGCCTGCAAGGTTTGTATCGGGTGTACCGGAGTGCCACTTGAGTCATCAGTCAAGAGAATTTTCGTGCACCGTCTCGAGGCCAGAAGGAGCCGGGGTAGCACGGGATCTGATAGGGTTCACCACGGCCGGGAGAGCGATCGCACCAGAGCATCGGCGCGGCCGTATATCGTTGTGGGAGAACACCCCGAATGGCCCAAGGACCGCCACAACGCGCCCCAGCAACCGTGCTCGCACCGCGGACGAAGGCTGTCGCTGCCGCCATCATCGCTCGGTGGCGGTGGTCGCGTTGGCTGTCACTGGCGGGCCTGCTGCTGGCTATGGCCGGAGCTATCGGACTTGTGCTGGTCTTGGCCGCACGGGGCTTTGGTCCCGCGTCCTGGGCACTGTGGGCCGTCCTGGGGCTCGCGGGCCTGGCGTTCGCGGCCTCGATCGTGTCGGCGGTCTTGTGGAAGGTGTTGCCCGCCACGGCGGCTTCGGCCGCCGACGAACACCTGGGCACGAAGGACTCGCTGACCAGCGCGCTCCTGCTGTCTGATGCCCGGCTTGCTGAGGACCCGGGGTTTACATCGCTGGCCATCCAGCGGGCGGAGGCCGACGCCGAACGCGTCAAGCCCCAGGAGGTGGCGCCGCTTCGGCTCAGCCGCTGGTGGATCGCGTGGCCCGGACTGGTCGGCGCGGCGGTCGTCTCTGCGTTGTTCGTTCCCGTGTGGGGAGCGGGCGCCCTTGAACCCGAGGGCAGGGTCGTCCGGGCGACGCCCGAGGAGATTGAACGGACACGCCAGGACATCGCCAGCCTCGCCGAGGCCATCGAGCAGCAGACGCAGGAGATCGCGCCCGACGACGCCGGCAATCGCGAGCGGCTGGAACGCGAGTTGGAGCGTCTCCGCGATATCGAGGAAGAGCTGTCCTCCGGCGAGAGCAATCCCCAAGAGGCGGCCACCGAGGCTGCCGCAGCGGCGACCGAGGCCGCCGAAGCGCTCGAGCGATCGGCCCGCGATCAGGAACTGGCCGACGAAGCGCTGCGCGACGCACTCTCCAGCCTGGACCGCCAGTCCGAGCAGCAGGACACCGATCGCGAGGGGCTCGCCGGAGCGGCCGAACGGCTGGCCCGGGCGCTCGAGCGGGGTGATCTTGAGCGGGCCGCCGAGGCCGCCGAGCAGCTCGAGCAAGCGACGCAGGATCCGGAACTGACGCCCGAGGAGCGGCGCGACGCCGCGCAGCGCCTGCGAGATCTGGCCGACAGACTCGCGTCGGATCCGGGCAGTCCCGACCCCTCCGCAACGCCGCAGCAGCAGGAACCCCAGACGCCCACGCCCGCCGGGGATGATGGGGAAGGTCAGGAGCGTTCCCAAGACATCCAGAACGAGCCGCAAGAAGGCCGGCCCGAAGAAACCTCACCGCAGGATCCGTCCGCGCCCGATCCGGCCACGCCCGCCGAGCAGAGCCCCGAGCAACCCCGCCCCGAGCCCGGGCAGACCGAACCGCCGGACGCGGGCGAGCGCAAGCCCGAACCGCCCGATGAAGAGCGAGCACGACAGGACGCGCAGCAGCGGCAACGAGAGCTGAGCGACGCCATGCGCGAGGCCGCGGACGAGATCGAGCGCGGGCCCGAGGAGCCATCTCAGGAACAATCGGGGGCCCAGCGCTCCGAGGGCCAGCAGTCGCAGCAACAACAGGAGATCTCCGAGCAGCAGCAAGCCGAGGGCGGCGAGCAACAGTCTGAACGGCCGGGCGAGCAGCGCGAGCAAACCGGTCAACGCGAATCGCAGCAGCGGTCAACCGAACCGGGACAGGACGATCCGCAGCGCACGCAGGAACGCCCCGGTGCCGGAGAGCAAGGCCAGCAGCAGCAACAGCAGTCGAGCGAGCAACAGCCCCAAGGCCAACAGCAGGAGGGCCAGCCGGGCGAAACCGGACAAGACCCACAGCGGCAGCCTGGCTCGGAAGGCACGCAACAGGAAAGCCAGCAGCCATCGCCCGACGCCGAGCAACAGCCCGGCGGCGAGCGTCAGGGCGGGGCCGAGGCCCAAGAGCAAGGGCAACGCCAGCCCGGGCAGGAACAGGGCCAACAGTCCGAGCAACGGCCCGGCGAGCAATCAGGAGAACAGTCGGGAGAGCAACCGGGAGAACAGCGCGGGCTGTCCGAACGGCTACGCGAGCTGGCCGATCGACCCAACAACGCGCAGCGTCAGCAGCAGCAGGCCGAGGATCTGCGTCGCCGAGCGCGCGAGGCGTTCGAGGAGATGTCGCCTCAAGAACAGCGCGAGTTGCTCGAGCGGCTGCGCGAACAGGGCGATCAGCGCGATCAGCGCGATCAGGGACCTCGAGGCCCCGGCATGCCGCCCGATGCGCCCGAGGGCGAGGGCTCCGGTCCGGCGGGGCTCGGCGGGGCCGAGCGAGACGGTTCCGGTTCCCAGACCGACAACCCATGGCAGCGTGAACTGATGGACCTCCCGCAAGGCCGGGGCGAGGACGGGACCGACGCGATGCGCACCGTCGCCGAATGGTTCGGCGAGGGCCGACAGTCACCGGGCCAGGGCGCGCCATCAGTTGGAGAAGATGTGCGGCAAGCCGTGCGCGGGGCCCAGGAAGCGATCGAACGCGAGCGCGTGCCGCGCCGCCGGAGCGATCTGATCCGTCGAGTGTTCGAGCGGTACGCCGAGCAACTGGGGCGGGAACGGTCGGGCGGATCCTCGGGCGACGGCGGTGGCGGTTCGTGAGGGAGGTCGGCTTCGACAACCCGGTGTGGCTGATGGTTGCGATCGCCGCGCTGCCCCTGGGCGTGCTGGCACTGGCGGCCTTCCGGACCATGACACGCACGCGTCGCGGGTCGGCCGCGATTGCACGACTTGTGTTGTTCTCCCTGCTGGGCATGGCGCTGGCGGGCGCGAGTTCCATCCAGAAGAACGACAAGATGGCGGTGGTCGTGGTTGCCGACGTGTCCGGCTCGGTCCAACGCTTCGGGCCCGCCGCCGAGGGCCTCGATGCATTGCCCGCGGTGGCGATGGATGGGTTCATCGAGGTCGCGGCGGCATCGCGTGAGGACGGCGACCTGCTGGGCGTGATCGCCTTCGCGGAGAGCGCCGTTCCCGTCTTCTCCCCCACCGCCGGGCCCGTGGCCGATCGCGCCTTGCCCGAGTTGTCGGGCAATGGTTCCGGCTTGGCCGCCGCGCTGAACGCCGCCGCGGCCATGGTTCCGGCCGATGCCGCCGGCCGGATCGTGCTGATCTCCGATGGCAATGAGACCGTGGGCGACGCGCTGGCGACGGCGCAACGGCTGGCTCGCAGCAGAGCGCTCGGCGAGGGCGCCCGCGGAGGACTGCCGGTCGATGTCGTGCCGATCGACTATCGCGTGCAGCGCGAGGTGCTTGTCGAGTTCGTCGACGCCCCGCCGAGAGCCGCGAGACGGAGCACCACGCCGGTCCGGGTCGGGCTTCGCGCCACGTCGCCGGCGGCGGGCATCTTGCGGCTGCTGCTCAACGGGCAGGACATCGGCATGCAACGCCGCGTGCTGCTCGACGCCGGGCAGAGCGTGGAAGTCTTCGAGGTGCCATTGCCCGAAGGTCGGATCCACCGGTTCGAGGCCGTGTTCGAGCCCGAAGAGCGCGATGGCCAGGTGGCCGATACGACGCTGGCGAACAACACCGGCCAGGCCTTTACCATCTCGCCGGGCGATGGCGCGGTGCTGGTCATCACCAACGGCCAGGGCGAGGGCGCACAGACGCTCGTCTCGACCCTGCGAGGCATGGACCTGACAGTCGAGCAGAGACCGGCCTCGGGCGTGCCCATCGACCTGGTGAGCCTCGAGGCGTACGACCTTGCGATCCTGGTTGGCGTCGGCGCCGACGAGGTGCCCCAGGACGCCCAGGCCACGCTCGCGGCGTTCGTCACCGAGTTGGGCGGCGGGCTGATCATGGTGGGCGGCGAGCGTTCCTTCGGCGCTGGCGGCTGGCGTGGATCACCCATCGAGCCCATCCTGCCCGTCCACCTCGACCTGCCGCAACTGGTGCAGACGCCCGAGGTCGCCATCGCGATTGTGCTGGATAACTCCGGCAGCATGCGCCGCGGCGTGCTTGGCTCGGCCCGCTCCCAGCAGATCATCGCCAACGAGGCCGCGGCGATCGCCGTCTTGAACCTGCATGCCACCGACCAGGTGTGCGTGATCTCGTTCAACAGTTCGACCAACCTGGTCGTGCCCATCGGGCCGAACACCAATCCGCAGCGAACGGCGCAGACGATCCGGTCGATTCCCTCCGGCGGGGGCACGCGCGTCGGGCCGGCCTTGCGTTTGGCCGCCGAACAGGTCTCCAGCGTGCAGGCCAAGAGCCGACACATCATCGTGCTCACCGACGGGCTCTCGCAGGACGCCGAGGTTCTTCCAAACCTGGCCGCGCAGGTCCACGCCCGAGACATCACCATCAGCACCATCGCCGTTGGAGACAGTGCCGACACGGAAACGATGCGTAAGGTGGCCGAAGCGGCGGACGGCACGTTCTACAACGTCATCAACCCCAGCGTGCTTCCGCAGGTGTTCCTCAACGAGGTGCAGGTGACACGAACGCCCCTCGTGCGTGAGGGCTCCATCACGCCGGTGGTGCTGCCGGCGCCCTCACCTGCGACCGCTGGCCTGCCCGCGCCGCCGCAACTGCTGGGTGTGAACCTGACCCGTGCGAAACAAGAGCCCACGATCACGCTGGCGATGGCAACGCGACAGGGCGAGCCGCTGCTCGCGCACTGGAACGCCGGCGTAGGCCAGGTCGCTGCGTTCACCTCCGACGCGCAGCGCTGGGCCGAGCCTTGGATCGATTGGGCGGGCTACGAGCAGTTCTGGGGCCAGCTTGTCCGAGCGATGAGCCGGAGCACCGAAGACTCGGGTCTTGCCCTTCGGATCAACCAGGATGCGGGCCGCATGGAACTGGAAGTCGAGGCTGTCGATGACCAGGGCAGCCCGATCGACGGCCTTGTCGCCAAGGCCACGGTGTACGACCCCACCGGCCAGAGCAGCGATGCGGGGTTCGCGCAGGTCGCACCGGGTGTGTACGAGGCGGTCGCGCAGACTTCCGAGAGCGGGTCGTACGTCGTTATTGTCCGGCCGCAGCTCGACGGTCGTACGCTGCCCCCCATCCTGGCCGGCGCTTCGGTTTCGGCCGGGCAAGAGTTCCGCAATCTGACTTCCAACGTGCCTTTGCTCGACTCGATCGCGCAGGAGACCGGCGGGCGCCGGCTCGGCTTCGCGGATGCCTCACGGCTGTTTGATCGCGGCGATCTGGCGCCGAGCGAGGCCCGAAGCCCGCTGTGGCGCCTGCTCCTGGGCTGGGCGCTCGCCGTGCTGCTGATCGATATCGGCACCAGGCGCGTCGCGTGGGATCGGCTGCTCAGCCGTGCGTTCGGAGCCCAGTGGCTTCGCGCCACGGCGGCCCTTGGCGCGCAAGGCCGCGCGGCAGGCGCCTCAGTGGGCTCGCTGCGGACCACGGGCGGCTCACGCGCATCCGATCGCGTGCAACGTACACGCGGCGGGGATGTCGACATCAGCGCCACGGCCGAAGAAGCCCAGCGATCCGCCTACGAAGCGCAGCAGCGGATCCTTCGGGCCCGGGCCGAGCGCGTTCGGTCGCAGGCGAGCGCATCCGACGCAGCGCCCCCAGCCGCCGCACCCGAGCCCAAGGGCGATCGAACGTCCCCATCAGCAGCGCCTCCAGAGGGCGAGAGCGGGCTCATGGCAGCGAAGCGGCGCGCCAGGCAGCGGTTCTCCGACGAAGACCAGTAGACCGCCGCCATGCGCATCCCGCGCGGCCGATCGATGTCACCGAAGCGGCGCAAGAAAAAACCGTCCCGCGCCGGAAAGACGCGGGACGGCAAGAGTCATCGATCCGGGAAGAACGCGGGCGCTGAGGCTCGCTGACTCCCGGTGCGGCCTCAGTTGCCCGAGACCTGGCCGGAGCTGGCGTCGTAGGAGACGGCCAGTTCCTCTTCCTGCGGGCTGAAGCGACGGATGAGCGAGGCAACCTCGTTGAGGATGCCAGCCATGCTCGGCTCGCTCAGCGTCTCGTTCTGCGCCAGCAGGTCGCCGATCTTGTCGGCCGAGAAGGGCTTGATGCCCGCGGCGTCGGCCAGGGCCGACTCCTGCGCGATGCGGTTGGCATCGACGCGCTCGGGCAATTCGGGCGTGCCGAACCAGATCTTGACCTTGCTCAGGTCCATGGCCTGCTCGCCGGTCAGCTCGGCGCCCACGACGGCCACGACGTGACCGGAGCGGTAGCCGACGTTGAGGCGCTGGGCCGTGGTGTCGCCCACGTACAGCACGGGCTCGGCCGACTGACGCGGATAGACCAGGTCGGGGTTGACCTTCAGGACGATGATGTACCCGCTGGTGATGTTCGGACGCTCGGTGCGCCAGTTGCTCACCTCACCCTGATCCAGGGTGAACGGCTGGGCGAAGACGATGTCCTGCACCGGGGCCGGCGTAGCGGGAAGTTGCGGCGGAGCGGCGACCACGGCTGCTGCCAGCACGGACGCCGCGAGGGTTGTGTTCAGAAACTTCATAATGCTCAAACTCCGAAAATGAGTTTCGGGATGATTCTGTTCAGTCCCCGCCCTTCAGGGCGAGGATCCCAACACGACGTACGGGGTTAGCGGAGCAGCTCCAGGTCATCGAAGCCGATGCGGCCACGGCTGGTGCCGAAGGACGAACCGAACTCGAAGCGGATGCGGTCGATGTCGCTCAGGTCGACACCCGAGCCGTCCCGCAGGAAGTCCTGGACGTTGATGCGATACGTCTCGAACTCGTTGCCCCAGCCCGTGCCGGTGCCCGACCCCGTGCGGGGGAAGGGCTCGTTGAGGCCCGCGTTGCCGTAGGCGCCGATGTTGATCGAGCTGGAGTTGCCCGAGCCATCGATGATCGTCACCGTGAAGGTCTGGTTCTCGGTGATCGCGATCGTGTCGGGGTGACGCGTGCCCTGGCAAGCGCGGAAGCTCAGCGTCTGGTACTGGGTCCAGTCGCTGAAGGCCGGCAGGCCGAGCAGGTCGTACTGCAGGAACGTGTTGGAGTTGTAGTCGAACACGATGCCGCGGTGCTGGTCCGCGCCGTTGTTGGCACGGGTCATGCCGTTGAACGGATCGCTGGCCAGCCAGGTGAGCGACGTGTTGTTGTCGTCCAGGCGGCCCTCGGAGAAGTTCGACACGTTGAAGGTCACCGTCGCGCCCGAACTGGCGATGCCGGTCGAGGTCTGCGTCTGGAAGTCATCGATGATGGTCTTCTGCGACAGGTCGAACGGAGCCTTGTACTCGTTGACGACGTTGGTCGAGCTGCGAACGCCCAGGGGCTGCATGCTCTCCTTCTCGCGCTGCACGAACTCCATGGCAACCTCGTTGCCACGCACGGCGTTCTGGATCAGCACCAGCCAGGCGATCTTGGCGACCTGCTGGGCCTCGGCGCGGCCGATCTGAAGGGCGGCGGGGCCGGAGTAGTCGTTGAAGCCGCAGCAGTTGAAGTCGTTGTGGTCGGCGCCCAGCACGTAGGTGTTGGTGCGCTGGTCGGCGCCCTCTTCGATGTTGGCGCGCTCGTAGATCGCGAAGTACTGGGTGATGGGCGAACCGGGGCTGCCGTTCACGTCACCGTCGCCCGAACCGGCGATGTGGTGGTGGTTCGACTGGCCCGGGTTCGACCGGCTGGTCAGCAGGAAGTCGGTGGGCGCGATGCTCGACACCAGGTTGATGTCGCTCAGGTCGTAGTTCACCGGGTTGTAGATGCCGTCGACGATCTTGCGCCAGGCGCGGGCGACGCCCTCGCCGCCGCGGCTGTGGCCGATCCAGCTCGTGTTGCTCTTGTCCAAGCGGCCGTTGAGAACGCCGCCGGCGATGGTGCCCAGGTTGCCCCAGAAGTAATCGGTGTGGCGCAGGATGGTCTCGCTGGCCGTCTCGATGCCGGGGACGGTGTCGTTCTGGTGGCTCATGACGACCCAGCCGTGGCTGGCGAAGTGATCGTGCATGTAGTCGTACCAGCGGTAGTCCTGGCCGTTGCCGTGCGCGATGATGACCACCGGCACGTTGGTGCGGCTGGCGATATCGCTGGGGTAGGTCAAGCGCTGCTGGTTGCGACCCGAGGGGATGCCCGGGAAGCTGGCGGTGTAGGTTTCCACGCGCGTCAGGGCGGCCGGGCCCGACGTGGTCAGGTCCTTGAAGAGCCACATGCCGGCGTCGTCGAGGCCGTCGATGATGTCGCCGCCATCGAGCACGCCGTTGTTGTTGACGTCGATGACGACGTCGTAGGGCACGCCGATGTTTTCGCCGGCGTCGGCGTTCAGGAACGCCACGCCGCCGATGTCGACCTTGTTGTCATCGGTGGACGGGCCACCGCTGAAAGCGCCCGGCTGGGCCAAGCCGCGAGCATCGACGAGGGTCGGATCGGCGTCCCACTCGGCCGCGGTCTTGTCCTCGACGATGTAGATGTCCACCAGGCCCGCCGGAGGCGTCGCCACGCTGGGATCGATCGCGACGGTGAACGCCTGGCCCTCGTTGAAGGCCTTGACGTAGTCGGCGAAGGGGAACTCGTTCAGGCTCCGCGAAGCCAGCTGGGCCGAGATGATGTCGCCCGAGGGGCAACCGGCCACGAACTGGTTCTGGAACTCCAGGAAGTCGAAGATGTTCAGAACGCCGTTCCCGTCGAAGTCGGCACGAAGGTCGCCCGCCCCGAAGAGGTTCTGAAACTCCAGGAAGTCGAAGACGGTCAGTTCACCGTCCCCGTCGAGATCGACTGGGCAGTCGGCTTGGGCGTTCGCCGTACCGGCGAAGACCAGGCCGGCCGCAGCGGCCAAGATGGCCGCGCGACGATAGTTCATCGGCATGGGGGCTCTCCTCTGTTCTTGGTTCTCTCGGATCTCTCGATACCGTCCGTCGTTGCAGTGTACCAGTTCCCCCCGGATTTGGGAGGGAAAAAGGCAGGAAACGGGGCGCACGGGAAGTTCTCGGACGTTGCAGTCCCCCGCCGACCCACAACCCCTTGATATCGCGCCCGCCAATGCCTCGTTACCGGTTCAAGGCCTGCCCAATGCCCAAGAGAGACCGAACGCCCCGAGTAGCATGATCCCGTAAGGGACATCAGGGATATCCCGGGACAACCCGACAATCCTCGATGCTCGCCCGAGTCTGCACGTTGAATTGGAACGGGCGTCGGCCAGTAGACGCCCACTTGACGCATGACCAAACGAACGCCCATCGTGAACACTGCCCAGCACGACCACTGCCGGTCGGCCCTTCGACGCATGGCCGAGGGTAACTGCGACCCCGTGCTGGGCGTTCGCCTGATCGATGAGGGCGGTGTCGTGGAGTGGTCCAACGCGGCCGCGAAGCTTGAATTGCCCGCACTCGAGGGCGCCTCTCCGATCGGCCTGGATGTGGCGCTCGATGGCTTCCTCATCCCCGTCGCCGCCCGACAGCCCATCTGGCAGGCCATCGAACAGACCCAGACGTACGCGGGCGATTGCGAAGGGTCGCGGGAGCTGAGCGTCGAGGTCTTCGGCGAGAATCGAAACGGGGAGCGGACGGGCGTGGTCATCCTCAAGCGCCGGTTCACGCGAGCGTTCGAGGGGCTGGAACTGCTGGACGCCGAGGCCTCCGGCGAATCCGTTTCTCTGCTCGTTCGAGCGTTGGACGCGCTCTCGGCCGAGGTGGCGTTGCTCGACGCGACCGGGCAGATCATCGCGGTCAATCGCGCGTGGCGCGACTTTGCGCGACTGAACGGCTATCAGAGCGACGACGCCGGCGTGGGATCGAACTACCTGGCCATCTGCGATGCCGCCGAAGGCACCGCCTCGCACGAAGCGCACGACGTCGCCCGCGGGCTTCGCGAGGTGCTCTCGGGCCAGGAGTCGGCGGCCTACGTGGAGTACCCGTGCGACAGCCCCGATGAGCAGCGATGGTTCCAGGTTCGGGCCTCGGGCTTCGACTGGCAGGGCCAACGCTTCGCCGTGGTGTCGCATGAGTCGCTGACCGAGTCGAAGCGAGCGGAGCAGCAGCACCGCCAGCAGCTCGACGAACTGGCCCATCAATGGCGCATGAGCTCGCTGGGCGAGCTTGCCAGCGGCATCGCGCACGAGCTCAACCAGCCGCTGGGCGCCATCACCAACTACATGAACGGCTGCCTGCGCCGTCTGGAAGCGGGAACGATCAGCCACGAACAGCTCATCAAGGCCGTACGCGGCTGCGCCGAGTTGGCTGAGTTTGCCGCGGGCGTCATCAAGCGCATGCGGGGCTTCGCATCACACGCCAAGGTGCAGTACGAGCCAACGTCGCTGAACGATGTCGTCGCCAAGGCCATCCAGTTCTTCAAGGCCAGCCCCGAGAGCGGGCAAGTCCAGCTCTCGGTCAGCCTCGCTTCGAAACTTCCAGAGATTCGAGCTGACGACGTCCAGCTCCAGCAGATCACGCTCAATCTCCTGCGGAATGCGGCCGACTCGGTCATTTCCAACGGAGCGACCCGCGGCAGGGTCTCCATCCAGACCTTCGTGGAAGAATCTGGTATGGTCTGCATGTCGGTGACCGACAACGGGCACGGTTTGCCCGACGGCGCCGAAGGTCGGCTGTTCGAGCCTTTCTTTTCGACCAAGTCGAAGGGCATGGGGCTGGGCCTTTCGATCAGCAAGACCATCGCGGAAGTCCACGGAGGCCGCCTGAATGCACGCAACGTGGAACGCGGCGGAGCGCAGTTCCAGTTGTGCCTGCCACCGCTCGTTCGAGCGGCGGCCATCGGCTCGGACCGCTCCCGGCAGCCCGACGCCGACCCCAATCCTCACCTCAGCCATCGCCAAGGAGGCGTACCATGACCCAAGTCCAAACCGACCAACCCGCGACCAAGGCCGCCACAGTCTTCGTGGTCGACGATGATCCATCGATGCGCGACTCGCTGCGTTGGCTCATCGAGTCCGTGGGCCTCAACGTCGAGACCTTCGCCAACGCCGATGCCTTCATGGAGCAGTTCTCCGGCGATGCCGCTGGCTGCCTGGTGCTCGACGTCCGCATGCCCGGCACCAGCGGCATGGAGTTACTCGACAGCCTCAAGTCTCGCGGCGTGGAGATCCCGATCATCATGATCAGCGGCCACGGCGACGTGCCGATGGCCGTGCAGGCGCTCAAGCGTGGCGCGATCGACTTCCTCGAGAAGCCCTTCCGCGACCAGGAGTTGCTCGAGCAGATCGCGCGGGCCATCGAGGTCGACCAGGCTCGGCGGAGCAAGGCCGAGAGCGTCTCGGGCATCAGCGCCCGTCTGGAGAAGCTCACCCCGCGCGAGCGGGAGGTCATGGAACTTGTCGTCGCTGGCTACGCCAACAAGCAGGTGGCCGCCAAGCTGGGTCTGAGCGAGAAGACCATCGAGGTGCACCGCTCGCGTGTCATGAGCAAGATGCGAGCCAAGACCCTGCCCTGCCTGGTCAAGATGGCCATCGCCTCGGGCATCGCCGAAGCGACCGATTGCGCCGAGCAGGACACCAGCACCATCTAACCGACGCGAACGAGACAACGCATAGTCCGGCTCGACGATAAACTTGGTAGATGGACGCTGCACAGGTTCGAGTTCGTGAGTATGGGGTGATCGTCATTGGCGGCGGCCACGCCGGCGTTGAAGCCGCGTGGGCTGCCGCCAATCTCTTGGGCGGCGAGCGATCGGTCGCACTGGTCACGCTGCGGATCGACACCATCGGCGTCATGAGCTGCAACCCGGCCATCGGCGGCCTGGCCAAGGGCCAGATGGTCAACGAGATCGACGCCATGGGCGGGCTCATGGGCCTGGCCGCCGACGCCACGGGCATCAACTTCGCGCTGCTCAATCGCAGCCGGGGGCCGGCCGTTCGCGGCCCGCGCGCGCAGAGCGATCGGCATGCCTACGCCCGCGCGATCCGCGCGATGATCGAAGCCCGACCGGAGATCGCCGTGTATGAGGCGGCGGTCGAGCGATTCACCATGGAGGGCCAACGCGTGACCGGCGTGCGGCTCGGCCCGGGCACCGGCGACAACGCGGACTTTCCCGCCGAGCTGCGCGGTCGCGCGGTGGTGCTCACCACCGGCACGTTCATGCGCGGGCTCATGCACACCGGCGAAGAGAAGACCAGCGGCGGCCGCCACGGCGAGGGGCCGTCGGTGGGCATATCGACCGAGTTGCACCGGCTGGGCTTTGAGCTCGGTCGCCTGCGCACGGGGACCCCGCCCAGGCTCAAGAAGTCGAGCATCGAATGGGATCGGCTCGAGGACCAGCCGCCCGACGAGACGCCCGAGCCCTTCAGCACGCTCACGCCGTTGACCGGCAGCGACGAGCAGGGCTGGAGCTTGGGCCCCATCTCGGCGCCCAGGTTTCCCGTGCTCACGCCCACGCCGTGCAAGAAGACCAGCACCAGTCCTCAGGCCCACGAGTTCGTACGCGCCAACCTGCACCGAGCGCCGATGTTCCGCGGCGACCTGGCTCCGGGCCCCCGCTACTGCCCGAGCATCGAGGACAAGGTGCACCGGTTTGCCGAGCGGACCTCGCACACGGTGTTCCTTGAGCCCGAGAGCCTCGAGAGCGACTGGGTGTATTGCAACGGCATCGCCACCAGCCTGCCGGCCGATGTTCAGGAGGTCGTGGTGCGCACCATGCCGGGCTGCGCCGACGCGCATGTTTACCGCTGGGGATACGCCGTTGAGTACGACATGGTCCGGCCGCACCAGATCGAGGCCACCGGCCGCACGAAGAGTTACGACGGGCTGTTCCTGGCCGGCCAGATCAACGGCACCAGCGGCTACGAAGAAGCGGCCGCGCAGGGCTTGGTCGCGGGTATCAACGCCGCACGGCTCGCGCAGGGTCGCGAGCCAGACTTCGTGCTGGGTCGAGACGAGGCGTATATCGGCGTGCTCATGGACGACTTAGTGACGCGCACGCCGGTGGAGCCCTACCGGATGTTCACCAGCCGGGCCGAGCACCGCCTCCTGCTACGCAGCGACAACGCCGTCGATCGGCTCACCCCCCGCGCGATCGAGCTCGGCCTGCTCGACGCGACCGAGATCGGCCGCGAGCGCAAGGCACGCTTCGAGAGCCGGCAGATCGAACTGGAGGCCTTGCGTGCCGCGGTAAGCGTGGCTCGCGTCGACGGGCAACCGATGTCCCAGGCGATGCGTCGGCCGCAATATGGCGACGACCTGTTCGAGCGCGACATCGTGGCCCAGGCCGGGCGAACGTTCGACCAGCGGGCCTTGCGCACGGTGTCGGCCGAGATCCGCTACGAGCCGTACATCCAGCGCCAGGCGGGCGAGGTTCGGCGTCAGCAGGCGATGGAGCGCAAACGCATCCCCTCGCACGTGGACTACAGCGTCATGGCCAGCCTGCGAACCGAAGCCCGGACGGCGCTGCATCGGTTCAGGCCGGCGACCTTCGGGCAGGCATCCCGGCTCGAGGGCGTCACGCCCGCCGACCTGACGCTGCTGGCCGTCCTGGTTTCGCGCCAGTCCTCGCCCCAGTAGTCTTCGCGACGATCGTCTCAGTCCCGCTGTCGCCCCTCGATCGCAGCGGCCACCACACCGATCGCGATGAGCATCAGGTCGTCCAGTTGATCGTCATCCTCAAGAACGGCGATGCCGATCTTGAAGACCAGCGGGTTGAAGTGCTGGCGGAACCGCGCCACCTCGCGGCCCGACGTGTCGCGCAGGTGCAGCTTCTGGGGCATGAACGCGGCCGCGCTGTCGACAAGACGGCGCGCCATCGCCCGCAGCACGGAGTCTTCCTGGAGGGTGGCGATCTCCGCGCCGCTCTCGTCATACACGGCGTACTCATCGCGCACGAACGTGCTCTTGAGCCCCTTGCGCCGCAGCGAACCGATGGGCTGGCCGCTGGGCAGCAGCACGTCGTAGGTTGCGCCAAAGTCGATGATCTGCCTGGCCTTGATGCGAAGCAGCACGGTCTCGCGCGAGCGATCGGTAAAGAGCACCAGTTCTTCTCTGAATCGGAACAGCTTCTGCCGGCAATACCCGACGATCTGCCGATCTTCGTCGAACACAAAAAACTGCGGGACAAGGTCGAAGACCTTGGCCCGCACGGTGTATCGCTCTCGGATGGATGGGGACATGGAGCCGTCGGGGCTCGGGACGCTACTCGGCCGTCTGCCCGACGACCCAGCGCTCGAAGTGCACCAGTTTGCCCTTGGAGCCCACCAGGTCCTTGATCTTGGTGGAGGGGTCCTTCACGAAGGGCTGCTCGACGAGCGCGATGGTCTCGTAGAACTTGCGCATGCCGCCCTCGACCATCTTTTCGGCAATCTCCTGCGGCTTGCCGCTCTCCATCGCCTGCTCGAGTCGGAACTTGCGCTCCTTCTCGACCAGTTCCTGGGGGATGTCCTCGGCGTTCACGCCCTCGGGCACGGGCACGGCGGCGACGATGTGCATGCACACGTCCTTCAGGACGCTTTCGTCGACGTCGCCCTCGGCCTGGAGCAGCACGCCGGTCTTGCCGTCGTGGTGCACGTAGCTGGCGAACTTGCCGCCCTGGAGCGCCTTGCCGCGGGCGAAGCTGATGTTCTCGCCCGTGGTGATGCGGATCTCGTCCAGCGTGGACTGGGCCGAAGCGGGCAGCGCGTCGCCCGACTGGGCATCGCGGACGGCGGTGGCGATGTTCTGGGTCATCTCCACGAACTTGTCGTTCTTGGCGGTGAAGTCGGTCTCGGCGCGAAGCTCGACGATGGCGGCCTTGTCGCCTTCGATGGCGATGCCGATGCGGCCTTCGCCGGCGGCGCGGTCGGTGCGCGTCTCCATCTTGCCCTTCAGCTTCTTGCGCAGGAGTTCCTCGGCGGCGTCCTGATCGCCGCCGGCCTCGGTCAGGGCCTTCTTGCACTCCATCATCGAGAGGCCGGTCTTCTGACGCAGCTTCATGACGTCCTTCGCGCTCACTTCCACTTGTGACATGCTCGATCTTCTCCGGGTCTGGGTCGGCCCGCGGTGTGTGACCACCGGTGGGCGTGTCGTCCTGTCTCTCGAATGCTCGTGCGAGGCTCAGCCTTCGGTGGTCGCCGTGGCGGCCTCACCGGCCTCACCCTCGGCGGCGGGTGCCGGCGCGTCGGCCGAGTACTGGGCTCGCCGGCTGCGACGGCGCGGCTGGGCGTCATCGCCGCCCTCGCCGCCCTGGCTGGCGGCTTCGTTGAGGCTGCGGCCCTGCTTGCCCTCGGCGATCGCCTTGCACAGCTCGCGCACCACGACGTCGATCGAACGCATGCTGTCGTCGTTGCCGGGAATGGGAATGTCGACCACGTCGGGGTCGCCATCGGTATCGATCAGCGCGATCGTGGGGATGCCGAGCTTGCGGGCCTCGCGGATGGCGGTCATCTCACGCTTCACGTCGACGATCATCAGCGCGCCGGGCAGCTTTTCCATCGAGCGCACGCCGTCGAGGTTGCGGCGGATCTTGGTCATCTCTCGGCGGAGTTGGCTCTCCATCTTCTTGGAGTAGCTGGCGAAGTTGTCGTCCTGCTCGATGGCCTCGAGCTCTTCGAGACGCTTGAGCCGCGTGCGGATGGTGCGGAAGTTGGTCAGCATGCCACCAAGCCAGCGCTCGGTGACACAGTGCATGCCCACGTCCTTCACGCGCTCCTCGAGGATGTCCTTGGCCTGGCGCTTGGTGCCGACGAAACAGATGTCCTTGCCGTCGGAAACGACCTTCGAGAGGAAACGCTTGGCCAGCAGCAGGCCCTTGACGGTCTCCTTGATGTCGATGATGTGGATGCCGTTGCGGCGGTCGTAGATGTAGCGGTTCATCTTCGGGTTCCAGGCGCTGGAGCGCTGGCCGAAGTGGATGCCCGCTTCGATGAGGTCCTTGACGAGGGTGTTGTCCGTTGACGTGTCAGCCATCGCGATACCTTTCGTGCAGCGGCACCGGCGGGAGCGTCGCTCGGGCCTCGATCGCGGCGCCAACCGCAAGCCGAGGCTGCCCCGCCCAGGGCGCTTGTGGGGCCGATCCGCCGTGGAATCGGCCGGGAGAATTCGCTGGTTCCCGATCAGAACAGCCCCCCGCAACGACAGGAGGGGCCATGGATTCGGGTTTACCCGCGTCGAGGCCGCCCGAGCAGCGGCTCCGAGGGACAGTATAGCCCCGCAGGGTCGGCCATAGGCTTCGGGCCCCCGTCCGATTCAGCCGCCATCCGCTCCGCCGACCGCTCTTGGGAGACCGCCATGCCGCCCGTCGAATCCACCATGCTCCCGCTGGGCTCCAAGGCCCCCGAGTTCTCGCTGCCCAACTACTCGGGCTCGACCGCCCCTGGGGCCGAGGTCAGCCTCGAGAGCCTCCGCGGGGCCAAGGTGCTGGTGGTGGCCTTTATCTGCAACCACTGCCCCTTCGTGAAGCACATCATGGATGAGATCGGCCGCCTGGGCCGCGACTGCCACGCCAAGGGCCTGGCCTTCGTGGCCATCAATCCCAACGACGTGAGCACCCATCCCGAGGACGCCCCGGAGAAGATGACCGAGGTCGCCCGCGAGTTCGGCTTCGACTTCCCATATCTCTACGACGAGGACCAGTCCGTCGCCAAGGCCTACCAGGCCGCCTGCACGCCGGACTTCTTCGTGTTCGACGCCAACTTCGAGCTGGCCTACCGGGGCCAGCTCGACGACAGCCGCCCGGGAACCGACGAGCCGGTGACCGGGCGGGACCTGCGGATGGCCATCGAGGCGGTGATGGAAGGCCAGCGGATCGACTGGCCGCAGAAGCCCAGCATGGGCTGCTCGATCAAGTGGAAGGCCGGCAACGCGCCGGAATACGCCGGCTGAGCCGCCAGTTCTGACGCGAACACCGCGTACGCCCCCCAAACACGTTCTGCACACAGCAAAAGGAACGCTCCCATGAAGATCCCCACGCTCCTGTCGGCCGGTTCGCTCTTGGCCCTTGGCGCCGCCGGCGCCGTTGGCGTCATGACCCTGGCGGGCGCCGGCCCGCGCGCCACCACCACCCAGGCGACCACCGCGACGCCGACGTACACGCCCGTCGCCTACGCAGCCGAGTCGGCCTCGGCCAAGAGCTACGTCGTCGATGGCGTGCACTCGGGCGTGGTCTTCCGCATCATGCACGCCGGCGCAGCGCCCTTTTACGGCATGTTCACCAGCCTGAGCGGCACCATGACGGTCGACACGCAGAACCCCGCCGCCACGACCATGACCATGGAGATCGACACCAGCAAGGTGGCCACGGGCAACAACAACCGCGACGACCACCTGCGCAGTGCCGACTTCTTCAACGCCCGCCAGTTCCCCACGGCGACGTTCACCTCGACGGGCGCTCGCGCTTCGGGTGACGGCTCGATGGCCATCGACGGCGAGCTCACGCTGCTGGGCGTCACCAAGCCCGTGACCGCCACCGTCACCCCCACCGGCGAGGGCCAGTTCCGCGACTCGATGCGCGCCGGCTTCGAGGCCACGCTGACCTTCAATCGCAGCGACTTCGGCATGACGGCCTACATCGATCAGGGCACGCTGGGCGACGAGGTCCGGCTCACGGTCTTCATCGAAGGCATCGAGCAATAACGCATGGACCCAGTCCGTGACGCCCTGATCGGCGGTGTGCTGCCCGGGGCGATCGCCACCACCGCGCTCCTGGGCGCGGGCGTGGTGATCGGCCTGCATCGCGGTGCACCGCCGCCACCACCCGCACTGCCCGAGAAGCCCAGGCCGATGGCGCCGCGCGGCGTGCTGGAGCGCGCCGTGGCGTTCGTCGCCATGCTCATCATCGGCGCGGGCCTCGTGCTCTCGATGCGCTGGCTGGAGGCCTACCCGGCCGACTGGTGGCCGACGGCCGTCGACAAGCGCACGCCCGCGTTGGTGGGCCTGGGCGCGGTGCTCGCGGCGATCGTGGCCGCGGGCCCGGCGCGGTGGTGCTTCGCGCTGCCGGTGTGCGTCGTCGGCGCGGGCGTGATCAGCTTTGGCATCCGCCAGCCGCTGCCGGCGACGGAGAACCTGCCGCTGGCCGTCGTGCTCGATGCGCTGGCGATCGGCCCCGCCGCGTTCCTGGTGCAGAAGCTCATCGATCGGTCGGCCAACGCGCATCGCCCGCTGCTGGCCCGGCCGCTGCCGATCGTCGTGCTCGCGCTCGCGCTGCTGGCCGTGCCGGGCCTGCTGTTCTTCAGCGGCATCAGCGTGTCGTCGCGGCAGTCCGGGCTGGTGCAGGCGGTGCTGATGTCCGCGGCCGTTGTCCTGGCCATCGTGGGCAACTCCGCCGGCCGGGGGGCGCTGCGGGGCGTGGGCGTGCTGGCCATCATGGCCATCGGCGTGTGGATGCTGCTGGCGCGGACGCTGGGCGAGCCGATCCTCAGCGACTGGGCGGTGTTCTGCCTGCTGCTGGCCGCGGCGCAGGCGGGCGTCGCGGCGATCGTGGTTGGCCGGGCGCGGCGGACGTGGCTGGCGCTGCTGCTCACGCTCGCGCTGGTGGGCGCGCCCATGGGCGCGGCGCTGGCGGCGCAGTACGCCGCGGGCGATCGCGGCGAGGGCTCGGCCGAGAGCCCGGCCGACTACGGTTACTAGATTCCCGAAGGAGCCTGCCCATGCCGACCACCCCCACCACCCCCACCACCCCCACGAAGGCCTACGCCGCCCAGTCGGCCACCACCCCGCTTGGCCCCTTCGACATCGAGCGCCGCCAACCGACCGACACCGACGTTGAGATCGAGATCCTCTACTGCGGCGTGTGCCACAGCGACCTGCACTTCGCCCGCAACGAATGGGGCGGCACGACCTACCCCGTGGTGCCCGGCCACGAGATCCTCGGCCGCGTCACGCGCGTGGGCCCCAAGGTCACGCGATTCAAGGAAGGCGACCTGGCGGCCGTGGGCTGCATGGTCGACTCGTGCGGCGCGTGCGCCAACTGCAAACAAGACGAAGAGCAGTACTGCGAACAGGGCGCGGTCTTTACGTATAACGGCCCGGACAAGCACCTGGGCGGCATGACCTACGGCGGCTACAGCCAGCGCGTGGTGTGCGACGAGAAGTTTACATTAAAAGTCCCCACCAACCTCGACCCCGCCGCCGCCGCCCCGCTGCTGTGCGCCGGCATCACGACCTATTCGCCCCTGAAGCGCTGGGGCGCGGGCAAGGGCAAGAAGGTGGGCGTGGTGGGCCTGGGCGGCCTGGGCCACATGGGCGTCAAGTTCGCCAACGCCATGGGCGCCCACACCGTGCTCTTTACCACCAGCCCCGGCAAGGTCGAGGACGGCAAGAAGCTGGGCGCCGACGAGGTGGTGATCTCCAAGAACGAAGAGGAGATGGCCGCCCACGCGGGCAGCTTCGACCTGATCGTCGACACCGTCAGCGCCGACCACGACCTGAATACCTACCTGAACCTTATCAAGCTCGACGGCACGCTGGTCGTCGTGGGCGTGCCGCCCAACCCCCAGCCCGTGCACATGTTCGGCCTGATCGCCCCGCGCCGCACGCTCACCGGCTCGCTCATCGGCGGCATCGCCGAGACCCAGGAGATGCTGGACTTCTGCGGCCAGCACAACATCCAGTGCGAGATCGAGCTGATCCGCATGGACCAGATCAACGAGGCCTACGAACGCATGCTTCGCAGCGATGTGAAGTATCGGTTCGTGATCGATATGTCGAGTTTAACTTGACGCTTCGCCAGCGGGGCCGTGCGCGGGCTGCGCCCGACGCGGGGACCACAAGACGCCGTGCGCGCACGAGAAAGCGGGCCCGATGGCCCGCGTGACGCTCGAAGGTGGTTCGAAGAACCGCCTCGTTCTACCTCGCCGAAGCAGGGCTTCGCCCCGCTTCCTACAACACGGAGGCGAAGCTACGAAGCCTTGCTGTCGCTGGCGCCCTGGGCGACCAGCTCGGCCTGCGGCTGGGCCTGGTTGTTGACGCCAAAGCGCACGGTGAAGTAGCCGGGCGCGCCGTCCTTGGTGGGGCTCTGGGCCGTCACGCGGTAGGTCACGTCGCCCGAGCCCGACGGCACGGTGTCGTCGGTGAAGAGCCGCTCCTTGGCGTTCTTGAGGAACACGAAGGGCTGCTGGGCCCCCAGGCTGCGCTCGACGCGGTAGGTCAGCGCGCCCACCCGCGGCGGGTTGGGGCACTTGAAGCTGACGTTCAGCGCCCCGCTCTGCTCCAGGCCGATCACGAACAGCACCGGCGTGCCGGGCGCGGGGCTGGGCGCGCGGTCGGCGGGCGCGGGGATCTGCGCGGCGACGTAGACCGCCTCCGGATCGGCCGCCGTGCGCGCAAAGCCGCGGATGCGCACGACCTGCCCGCTGGCGAACGAGCGCATGGCATCGGCCGCGTTGCGGGCCTGCTCGGCCTTGGCGTAGGCGGCCGCCAGCATCGACTCGGCCTCGTCGGCCAGGTCCTCGGCGGTGCTCTGGAGGGCGCCCAGCTCGCCGATCTGGGCCGGATCGACGCCGATGTTGGCCGCGGCGGCGGTCCACACGGGCACGCGGGCCTTGACCCAGGCGATGGCTTCGGGGTTCTTACGCGGTACGGTACTCATCGTGCACCTCCAACGTTACTGTTCGCTTCGCCAGCGGGGCCGTGCGCCGCGTGCGCGGCGTGGGCGTGGGCGTTCTTACGTTGCGGACGGGGAAGGCGACCACGGGCGTCGCACGAGCGATCTGCTGCTGCGCTTGTTTGTCCTGCGTTCATCGCGAACGTCTCCCGCGGCCGCCGGCCGTTCTTGTGTTGGCCAACGCCGCCGGACAGCGGGCCACCATGGCCCGCGTCCACACCTTGCATCGAGCGCTCCAGGGGCCCACTTGAGCCCAATGCAGCGATCGCACCGAAAAAACCGGTCGCGCCGCCGATCGCGTTCGGGTCCTGCTCGCAACTTCGCCCCCCACAGCCTCCCAGCGGGGGTGACGACCCCGCCGTCACCCCATGCAATCGGCGCCGTCACCCCATGCAATCCGCGCCGTCACCCCATGCAATCCGCGCCGTCACCCCATGCAATCCGCGCCGTCACCCCATGCAATCCGCGCCGTCACCCCATGCAATCCGCGCCGTCACCCCATGCAATCCGCGC
>JAVJRZ010000020.1:0-151859 GCA_040219675.1 Phycisphaerales bacterium
GGTCGAACAGAGACTTCACCGCGGCGGGTGTCTCTCGGCGGGCGGCAGAGACTTCGGGGCGATTCGGGCGAAGTCGCGCCCACCGAGCGGCCGAGCCGGTTATCCCGGCGTCCAGACCAGAGACCGCGTCACGGTTGGGGACCGTTGACCCACCGGCCCCACGGACGCGGGAACGGGGCCCGAAGAGGCCGACACGCGCGGGTGTCTCTCATCGCCCCGACCCAAAAACCACAAAGCCGGCTGCTTTCGCAACCGGCTTGGGAATAGCGGGGACAGGATTTGAACCTGCGACCTCCGGGTTATGAGCCCGACGAGCTACCAGACTGCTCTACCCCGCAATCTGTTGGTCAGGATACTAGCGGCAAGCCTGTTGCCAGTCCAGCTTCGGGCGTGCCTCAATCGGAGATTTGCAGGCTCCAGAAGCCCACGTCGTGCCATCGATCGAACTTGCTGCCAACCTGGCCGAACACGCCCACGGGCTGAAACCCGACGCTCTCGTGCAGCGCCACGGAGGCGGGGTTGGGCATGGTCATGCCCGCGATCACGGTGTGAAACCCCGCGGCTTTCAGGCGGGGCAGCAACTCGCCATAGAGCGCCTTGCCGACCCCCTTGCCCTCCATGCCACGTGCGATGTAGATGCCCGTCTCGCATGTCTGGGAATAGGCCGAACGCTCGCGCCAGACGCTGGCCTTGGCGTAGCCCGCGAACCGGCCATCGAGTTCGGCCGCGAGCCAGGGATGGCTGACTCTCCCCCGCCGCCAGGCGTCCTCGAACGCTTCTTCGGTTGCCGGCGAGAGCGCGAAGTGCACCGCGGTGTGCTCGATGTACCAGTTGGTCAGGGCGTTGGCCGCAGCCACGTCTCGCTGGTCAAAGTCACGCACGGAGATCATCACCAACCGTACGCCCGCACCGCCACCCCACCGTCGCACTACACTGGCCCGTGACAACACCGAGCAACCCAGATCCATCCTCCAGGAAGCTCAACGTCCTGCTCGTCGGCGGCGGCGGGCGTGAGCACGCGCTGGCCGAGGCCATCTCCGCGTCGCCGCGCCTCGGCACGCTCTACGCCAGCCACCCCGAGAACCCCGGCATCGCCGCCGTGTCGACGCCCGCGGGCGTGCCCATCGACGCCGGCCAGGCCTACAGGGCCCAGTTCTTCTGCCGGGACAAGGCCATCGACCTGGCGGTGATCGGGCCCGAGGCGCCCCTCGCCGCGGGCCTGGCCGACGCGCTGCGCGAAAAGGGCGTGGCCGTTTTCGGCCCGGGCAAGGCCGGAGCGCAGCTCGAGGCCGACAAGCACTGGGCCAAGGACCTGATGCGCCAGGCTGCGGTCCCCACCGCCGAGAGCCGGAGTTTCACCGACGCCGAGAAGGCCGTGGAGTACTCGCTCAGCCGGAGCGAGCCGCCGGTGATCAAGGCCGCTGGCTTGGCCGCGGGCAAGGGCGTGGTCGTGCCCAAGACCCACAAGGAGGCCGCCGACACCATCCGCTGGATGCTCGACGGCAAGGCCTTTGGTGATGCGTCCAGCCGGGTGCTGGTCGAGGAGCGATTGGCCGGCCCGGAGGTCTCGGTCTTTGCCCTGACCGACGGCCAGGGCGTGTACATCCTGGACACCTGCCAAGACCACAAGCGGTTGCGAGACGGCAACGAGGGCCCCAACACCGGCGGCATGGGCGCGTTCTGCCCCAGCCCACTGATCGACGACGCCATGATGGCCCGCGTGCAGCGCGAGATCCTGCTGCCGGTCATCGACTCGCTGAACAGGCTGGAGATCGGCTACCGCGGGGTGATCTACGCGGGCCTGATGCTCACGCCCGCGGGGCCCAAGGTGCTCGAATTCAACGCGCGCTTCGGCGACCCGGAGTGCCAGGTGCTCATGCCGCGCCTGGCCAGCGATGCGCTCGAGATGCTGTACGCCACGGCCACCGGCAACGTCGAGAAGCTCGAACTGGCCTTCCACCCCGGTGCGGCCGTGTGCGTGGTGCTGGCCAGCGAGGGCTATCCCGAGAAGCCAATCACCGGCCAGGAGATCACGGGCATCGAGGAGGCGCAGGCGATGGAAGGCGTCTACGTGTACCACGCCGGGACGAAGGTCGACAAGGCCAGCGGCGCGCTGGTCACCGCGGGCGGGCGCGTGCTGGGCGTCACGGCCCTGGGCGACACCATCGAGGACGCGCGGGAACGGGCCTACGCCGCCGCCGACCGCATCCACTTCAGTGGCATGCAGGTCCGCCGGGATATCGCTCTGGCACCCGGTCAGGCGCCACAGATCGCCTCGAACCGCCAGGGCTAACCCTTAGCGCCTTGCGGCTTGCCCCAGGGTAGACTTGATACTCGACCGGGCGGCACCTCCTTCCCCGCACCCCGCACGCCCGGGCGTCAGGAGGTTCACATCATGATCTGCAACGCCCGCTTGAGCAGCCTGCTTGCCCTGTGCCTGGGAGCCGGAGCGGTCTTTGGCCTCGGCCTGTACGTTGGCGCCGGATCCTCCGACCCCTCGGGGTTCGAGATCGTCCCCGTGCAGGAAGGCATGGGCGAGATGGACCCCGAGGCCATGATGGAGATGTACGCCCAGGCCGGCCAGCCCGGTGAACACCACGAGGCCCTCAAGGTCTTCGTGGGCACCTGGGACGCCGACCTGAAGACCATGATGGCCGGCTGGGAAGAAATGAACACCACCGGTAGCGCGACCTACGAGATGATGTTCGGCGATCGCTTCATCACCATGGACTTCAAGAGTTCGGTGATGGGCGAGCCCATGCGTGGCATGAATCTGACCGGCTACCACAAGGCCAAGCAGCGGTACGAGAGCATCTGGATCGACGACACCAACACCGCCCTGAACTACATGGTCGGTCAGAAGACCGACGACGGCTGGGTCTACGAGGGCGAGGAGACCGACCCCATCGCGGGCATGACCCTGCCCGTGCGCGACGTGATCGTGATGCACGGCAACGACAAGTTCACCTTCACGCGGCACTATCCCGCCGAGGCCGCGGGCATGATGGGCATCCCCGTCGAGGAAGGCAAGGAATGGGTGCCGGGCTTCCAGATCGTCTACACGCGGGCCGACGCCGAGCAAGGCAACGACCACGGCGGCGACCAAGGCAACGCGCCCCGCAGCAATCGCTAGGCCTCGAGCCCCAACTCGAACCCCAGATTGATGGATCATGCGACCCCCGGGGCTTCGACCACGGGGGTCGCGTCGTTTCCCCACCGAACCGCTTAGGATCGGAACCCGCGGCGGCAGCGACGCCCGCGGATGACCCAACGAGGATCCACCACGATGCCCAGACTTGCCCCCACGCTGATGTTGTCCGCTTCCCTGGCCGGCCTTGCCGTTGCCGGCCTTTCCGGATGCACCGTCCAGAAGCCCGATCGAGCCCGCTACCACGGGCCGCTGGAAGTCGCGGCCAAGGGCGGGATGCCGCTGATGCGATGGGAGCAGGCGTATCGCCAGGGCTTCGAGCCCTTCCACGTGCTGGACTACCCCATGGCCGAGACCGTCGACGTCATCGATACGCTGCACGGCGTGCCGGTGGCCGATCCGTATCGGTACATGGAAGACCCCGACGATCCACGCCTGGCTTCCTGGGCGAGCCGCCAGGATGCGCTGTTCGACCAGGTCATGGAGCACGCCGACAGCCGCGAGGCCTACCGCGAGCGTCTGACGCAGTTGTACGACTATCCACGATTTGGCACGCCGTTGGAACGCGACGGTCGGTACTTCTTCACGACCAACGATGGCCTCCAGAACCAGAGCATCCTTCGCGTTGCCGATTCGCTCGAAGCCGCACAGCAAGGCGATGGCCGCGTGCTGCTCGATCCCAACGCCTGGACCGAGGAGGGCACCAACAGCCTGGCGGGCTGGAGCCCCAGCGAGGACGGCACGATGCTGGCCTACCTCGAGCAGGAGGGCGGCAGCGACTGGCGGACCATCCGCGTCATCGACGTCGACACGGGCGAGGACCTGGGCGTTGAGATCATCGAGGCCAAGTTCACCGGCATCACTTGGGCCAAGGACGGAGCGGGCTTCTACTACAGCCGCTACCCCGAGCGACCCACCGGCAGCGCGGAGCTGACCAGCCTCAACGAGTTTCGCAGCGTCTACTTCCACCGCATGACCGAGCAGGAGGACGGCACGCTGCAATGGCAGGGCGAGCTGGTCTTCGAGAGCCCCGACCACCCCAACCGTGGCTGGGGCGCGGGCCTGACCGACGACGGACGATTCCTGCTCATCTACGGCAGCGAGACGACGGCGCCGCAGAACCTGCTGTACGTCGACGACCTGACCGACGACGCGGGCTTCCAGCCCATCATCACCGAGTTCCAGGCTCGCTACAGCGTGCTCGGCAGCGTGCCGGTGATGGCAGGCGCCCAGGAGGGTGACGAGCCCGCACGCCTGATCGCGTACACCACCGACGGCGCTCCCTTCGGTCGCATCATCAGCATCGATCCGGCCAACCCGGCCCGCGAGAACTGGGTCGAGATCATCCCCGAGGGCGACATCGCGATGCAGGGCGCCTCGATGGTCGGCGGCCACATCATCACCCAGGCCCTGCGCAATGTGCTGCCCGAGGTCAACGTGTACACGCCCAGCGGCGAGCTCGTGCGCACCGTCGAGCTGCCGGGCATCGGCAGCGCCGGCGGCTTCGGCGGGCGACAGAACGACGAGTACACCTACTACAGCTTCTCCAGCTACGCCCAGCCCAGCACGACCTACCGCTACCACGTCGCCTCGGGCGAGAGCGAGGTCTTCCGCGAGTCCGAGGTCGATTTTGATCCTGAGCCCTACGAGACCATCCAGGTTTTCTATCCGTCCAAGGACGGCACCCAGGTGCCCATGTTCATCACCATGAAGAAGGGCACGCCGCTCGATGGCTCGAACAAGGTGCTGCTGTACGGCTACGGCGGCTTCGGCATCGCGATGCGCCCGGGCTTCAGCAGCAACACCGCTGCATGGCTGGAACGCGGGCACATCTACGCCGTAGCGAATCTGCGCGGCGGCAGCGAGTACGGCCTGCCCTGGCGCGAGGCGGGCAGCCTGCTGAATAAGCAGAACACCTTCGACGACTTCATCGCCGCAGCGGATTTCCTCCACGAGAAGGGCTTCACCGTGCCCAGCCGCACGGGCATCCAGGGCGGCAGCAATGGCGGCCTGCTGGTCGGGGCGTGCATGACCCAGCGGCCCGAGCTCTTCGGCGCCGCGATCCCACAGGTGGGCGTACTTGACATGCTCCGCTTCCACAAGTTCAGCGCCGGCCGCTTCTGGGTCAGCGACTACGGCAGCGCCGACGACGCCGAGCAGTTCGAGGTGCTCTACGCCTACAGCCCTTACCACAACGTGCGGAAGGGCGTAAAGTACCCCGCGACGATGGTCACCACGGCCTACCGCGACGATCGCGTTGTGCCCATGCATAGCTTCAAGTTCGCCGCAGCCCTGCAGCGCGACACCGGTTCTCCCGAGCCCATCCTGGTTCGCATCGAGCGCGACGCCGGCCACGGCGCGGGCACGAGCACCGACAAGCGCATCGCGGGGACCGCCGATGTCTGGGCGTTCCTCGAGATGGCCCTGGAAGACTGATTCGGGACCGTCTCCCGAGCGAGTTCCCAAACAGAAAGCCCCCTCCCAGCACCAGTCCGGGAGGGGGTTTGTTGTTTCCGGGTTAGGCCGCAGCCATGCGCGGCCTCGCGCCGATCAATAGCGGTAGTGATCGGGCTTGTACGGGCCGTCGACGGGCACGCCCAGGTACTCGGCCTGGTCCTGGCTCATCTTGGTGAGCTTCACGCCCAGCTTGTCCAGGTGCAGGCGGGCGACCATCTCGTCCAGGTGCTTGGGCAGCACGTAGACCTTGTTCTCGTAGTTCTCCAGGTTCTCGTGCAGCTCGATCTGCGCGATGACCTGGTTGGTGAAGCTGGCGCTCATCACGAAGCTGGGGTGACCGGTGGCGCAGCCCAGGTTCAGCAGGCGGCCCTCGGCGAGCACGAGGATGCTCTTGTCCTGGCCCTTGAAGTAGAACTCGTCGTACTGCGGGCGGATGTTGCGTCGCTCGACGTCGCCGTCGCGCATCAGCTTCTCCATCTGGATCTCGTTGTCGAAGTGGCCGATGTTGCCGACGATGGCCTTGTCCTTCATCCGCTTCATGTGCTCGTGCGTGATGATGTCCTTGTTGCCGGTCGTCGTGATGAAGATGTCGGCCGTCTCGATGAAGTCCTCCAGGGTCTTGACTTCCAGGCCCTCCATCGACGCCTGCAGGGCGCAGATGGGGTCGATCTCGGTGACGATGACGCGGCAGCCCTGGCCGCGGAGGCTCTGCACACAGCCCTTGCCCACGTCACCGTAACCGCAGACCACGGCGACCTTACCGCTGAGCATGACGTCGGTGGCGCGGTTGAGGCCGTCGATCAGGCTGTGACGGCAGCCGTAGACGTTGTCGAACTTGCTCTTGGTGACCGAGTCATTGACGTTGATTGCGGGGAAGGGAAGCTGGCCCTTCTCGGCGAACTGGTAGAGGCGATGCACGCCAGTCGTGGTCTCCTCGCTGACGCCCTTCACGGCCGGAGTGACCTTGGTGAACCAGCCCGGAGTCGAGTCGATCGTCTCACGGATGGTGTTGAGGATGTGCTTGTACTCCTCGGGGTCCTTGTCCTCGTTGAAGGCGGGAACGTTGCCGGCCTTCTCGAATTCCTGGCCCTTGAGCAGCAGCAGCGTGGCGTCGCCGCCGTCGTCGACGATCTGGTCGGGACCCGAGCCATCCGGCCAGGTCAGCATCTGCTTGGTGCACCACCAGTACTCGGCCAGCGTCTCGCCCTTCCAGGCGAACACAGGCGTACCGGCGGGGTTCTCGGGGGTACCACCGTCCTCGGGGCGACCCACGACGACGGCCGCCGCAGCGTTGTCGGCGGTGCTGAAGATGTTGCACGAGCACCAGCGCACGTCGGCACCCAGCTCGACGAGGGTCTCGATGAGCACGGCCGTCTGCACGGTCATGTGAAGGCTGCCGGCGACCTTGACACCCTTGAGGGGCTTCTTGCTGCCGTACTTCTCACGCAGCGCCATCAGCCCGGGCATCTCGTCCTCGGCCAGGCGAATCTCCTTGCGGCCGCTCTCGGCCAGGCTCAGATCCTTGACTTTGTACTGGAGCTGGCCCTTGCCTGTCGTGGCCACGTCCGTGGTCAGTGTTGTCATGATGCTGTGTTCCTCTCGGTCGTTTGGATTGACGTGTTTCGGCAGTTTTGCCAGAAGCTGTGTTGATTCATGCGATCGCGACCCATGCCGCGATGTTCATTCGGTTTGGGAACTCGATAGCTTGTGCGCGGTTGCGGCGAACGTTTCTGGACCGCGGGCCTGCGGCGTGCTCGGCAACGCCCGCTGCTCGGCGAGATGCAGACCCGCTTGCTGGCACCACTCGCCCAGTTGTTCACCCGTAAAGCCCAGCCAGACGTGCCCCATTTCCAGCCGCAGCTCTTCGCGTTGGTGCGGCAGCATGTCGACGATCAGGACCCGACCGCCCGGAAGCAGGACGCGCGACGCCTCTCTGAGGGCACGTTCGGGGTGCTCCAGATGGTGCAGGACAAGGCCGAGCACGACCAAGTCGACGCTCTGGTCTTCCAGCGGCAGACGCTCGGCTTCACCGAGCACAAACTCGACATTCGGAATCTCGCCCAAGCGAGTTCGGGCCGCCTCGAGCATGGTCGGCTCGCGGTCGATCGCCACGAGCTTCTTCGCCACGGGGCTCAGCATACCAGCGAACGCGCCGGTGCCACAGCCCACGTCGGCGATGATGAGCCCGGGACGGAGCAATGAGGCCAGGGCGTCGCCCGCGTAGCGCTCGCCATACAACTCGCGGCTGACATCATCCCAATGGGCGCCAACCCGGCCGAAGAAGGCGGCAGAGCCCGGACGCCGAGACGCGATCACCGCTCGGAGTCGCCGGATGTCCGCCTCGGCGTCCTCGCTCTGGGCCGTGGACTCCCGCAATTCGCTCCACACGCCCCGCAAGGTGGGCGGCAGGTCATCGCTGACACAGCGGTAGAGCGTGGCCGTGCCTGCGGCCCTGCGCTGCACCCAACCATGGTCAGCGAGGAGCTTGAGCCGACGGCTGATCGTCGACTGGGGCAGTTGGACAATCTGGGCGATCTCGCCGACCGCCAATTCCTCCGCCTCCAGCACACGCAGTACGCGCATGCGGACGGGGTCGGCTAGAGCCGAGAGCGCTGCGGCCAGATCATGGAGGGCTTCGACAGTCTTCATCCGTTCAACCGGATAAAGTGTAGAAAACAACTGCCGAAAGACAAACGAACGAGCCCGAATGCGGGCAATCACTTATGCACCGGGCTCCGGCGGCGGCGCGTCCGGCGGGAGGATGCCCTCCTCCACGGCCTCCTTGGGCACTCGGACGAACGTCCTGCCGGGCGTCTCACCCAGGGCCCGGATCCGGTCGGCGACCTGCTGGTTCGTGTAGTCGAACCAGAGCGCCATGGCGTAACGCTCGAGCGCCTGCTCGGTGTCGCCCACGCCGTGGTAGAACTCAGCCAGCTTGAGCTGGGGCTCCAAGCTCAGGCCACGATCAACCCGAGCCGCGGCCAGCAGGGCCCGCTCGGCCTCGTCGGGGTCGCCCAACTCCTCGGCGTACCGACCCAAGCGCAGGTACTCCTGGACCGTTCCCGGCTGTCGGGTCCGGTCTCGCAGCAGCACGATGAGCCTCTCCTTCTCGCCAGCGGCGTAGAAGGCCTCAATCAGCAGTTGCAGCTTTTCCTCGTCCATCGGGTCGTCGCGATAGACGCGCTCGAGGGGCGTGATGGCCTCGCCGGGGCGTTCCAGGGCCAGCAAGGCCTTGCCGCGGCCCAGATCGGAGGCCAGCGGCACCGGATAGACCCGGGCGTACTCCTCCCACTCGGCCAGCGAACGCTCGTAGTCGCCCCGGGCGTAAGCGTTGTTGGCCGCCTCCCGGATTTCACCAGCGGATCGCTCCCGCTTGGCGCAGCCGGGCAGCGCCAGCGGGAGGAGAGCGAGCACAGCAAGAACGACGGTGACATGGTTCCTTCGCATAGGCTGGATTATCGGCGCTCCACCAGCCCCACGGCTACCCCGAGGCGTCGGCAATCCCGCGGGGTCGAAAGCCATGCCCAGACCTTTCCCAACCGTCCTGCTGCGACACGACCTGCCCGATGGCTCGCACCACTTCGACTGGCTCATTGACCGCGATGGCCAGGGACCGTTGCTGACGTTTCGATTGGACGCGGACTTGCGCACGGGTCCGCCGTCGTTTGAGGCCGTGCTCCTGCCCGACCATCGTCGCCGTTACCTGGACTACGAGGGGCCAGTCTCTGGCGGCCGGGGCTCGGTCCAACGGCTCTGGCGTGGGCAAGGCGTGCTCGTGGTGGAAGAGGCCGATCGGGTGGTGGTGCGGGTCGAGATCGCCGGTCATTGCCACATTCTGGGTGGAATCCGTCAGGAAAAGGATCGATTTTTGTTCAGATCCGATCCAGATTCCTGATCGGAATCGCAGGATTTCGGTTATGCTCGATCGTGTTCCCGCTGGTACGGGGCCAAGGTGGGCCGCGTGCCGACCGGCCGAGTGGGGTCGCCGGTCCAGATCGCCGGAATCGCCGAAGGGCGGGCGCCGATTCCAGGGAGCATGTCCCATGCTCGATCAGAATCGTGCTGCGGCACACAACAACGAGACCGACAACCGGCCGAAGATCCGCACGCTCGCGTCGCTTGGGCCTTCGCCTGAGGATGAGTCGGGTTGGCGGCGTCACGCCAAGCTCACCGGCCAGGGTGCGACCCACGTCAAGAGCTTCCACTGCAAGCTCCAGGGCGACTCGCTCAAGCACCTGGACCAGCAGATCAACGACTGGCTCGAGAGCCACGAGGACTGCGAGATCAAGCTCGTCACGACCCAGGTCGGCGAGTGGAGCGATTCGCTGGGCAAAGCGCCGCACCTGATCATCCAGGTCTGGGTCTGAACCCCGACGGGGGCTAGACACCACGAAGGCCCGGAGAACGGGTTGATTGCTGACCGCGCAGCCCTGCGCGGGCCGATATCCACCGCGTGTGTGGAGTCGTGGCCATCGCAAGAGGTGGGTCAGCACCTTGCTCGGTCAACAGCCGGCAAGTGGCGCGCATGCGCGACGCGCTGGCCCATCGAGGACCCGACGGCGCCGGGGTGTGGCAGGCGCCGGGGGTCCTTCTGGCACAACGGCGCCTGGAAGTCATCGCCCCCGGTGAGGCCGGACATCAGCCGATGCTCTCGGCCGACGAGCGGTGGGCGATCGTGTACAACGGCGAGCTCTACAACGACGCTGCATTGCGCGCCGACCTGGCCAAGATCGCGATGGCCCCCGAGAGCCCCAGCGACACCGCCACGGTCTGCCAGGTGCTCCAGGCCTGGGGCCCGGCCGGTCTGGAACGCTGCCGGGGGATGTTCGCGGTGGCCGCCTTCGACACGGTCGAGCGGCGGTTGGTGCTGGCGAGAGATCCGCTGGGCATCAAGCCGCTGTATTTCGCTGTCGCGCGACCGGCGGACGGCGGCCCCGCGGAATTGGTCGTCGCCAGCGAGGTCACGGCGATCTTCGAGCATCCGGCGTTGTCGCCGCGCATCGATCCGCTCGGGCTGTCGGCGTATCTGTCCACGATTCGGCTGACGACCGAGGGCCGCACACTCTTCGACGGCGTGAGCATGCTTCCCCCGGGCACGGTCCTGGAGATCGACCTGCGATCGGAGGATCTCCAGAGCCACGCCAACGTGCTGCCGCTGGCCCATGGCGATGAGCAGCTCGAGGATGTCCGCCCAACGATCGAGCAATCCGTAGCGCTGCACCTGAGATCGGATGTGCCCGTGTGTGTCCTGCTGAGCGGCGGGCTGGACAGCACGATCATCGCGGGTTTGACGCGGGAGCATCGACTGCGTTTACCGACCTTCGGCGCGGGCGATGATCTGGATGAGCCCGACTCGGACTCGAGTTTTGCCGGCTCGCTCGCCCAGGAGTGGAACCTGCCGCACCGCTCGGTGCGAATGACCCAAGAGCGATTCGTGAACGGCGTGCGCACGCTGGTCGAACGAACAGGACAGCCGCTGAGCACGCCGAACGAGACCGCCATCCACGCCCTGGGCTGCGCGATCCGGGCGGGCGGGTGCAAGGTGGCGCTGACCGGCGAGGGGGCCGACGAACTCTTTGGCGGCTACCACGGTTCGCTGGCCCGGGCGTTTGCGTACATCGAGTCGGGGGGAGACGCTCCAGCGGTCGACTTTCTGGTCGGTCACGCCTGGGTGCCGCCGACGGCCCTCCCGATGGTGCTGCACGCCAGGATCTCCAAGATGGCCGACGCGACGGCGTGGCTTGTGGGCGCGTATCAGGACGCGTACGAGCAGGAGATGGCCCGACCCGGGCCGGGCGTTTCGCCCCGAGACGAGGCGCTCCGCGGGCACATGCGGCTGGTTCGACGGATGAACCTGACGGGCTTGCTCCAGCGCGTGGACAGCGCCCTGTCGCAATCGGGCGTCGAAGGCCGAACGCCATTGGCCGACCGTCTCGTCGCGGCGTGCGCCGATGCGCTTCCGATGGGTCACAAGTTCGACGCTTCCAGGCCCGCCCACGAGGGCACCAAGATCGCGCTACGTCGTGGGTTTGCGGACATCGTGCCAGCCCGGGTGCTCCAGCGGCCGAAGGCCAGCTTCCCGCTGCCGTTCCAGCGCTGGATGGGCCCACTTTTTGACGAACTGCGCGGCGACCCGATCATCGATGAGCTCTTCAATCGGGAAGCCTGGCACACCGTCTCGGAGGATCCCGCGCAGCATTGGCACCTGGCTTGGCCGATGCTCAACGTGGCCCTTTGGGGGCGGCGTTGGTTCAGTTGAGCCCGGCTGAGCTCAGCTAGCCCGCCTGCTTGGCCGTGATATCCCGGCACGCCGCGAACAGGCCGGACAGGGCGTGCTCGGCGTGGGAGTTGAGATCCACGAAGGTCAGGCCGACCTCTCGCGTGAGCATGCCCGGACGCGTGGACCAGGCAACGGCGACCTTGAGGGGCAGGATCTCGGTCAGGCCGTGGAGTTCGACCTCAAACGTCCCGTAGGTCTCTAGCGGCGGCCACGGCGCACCGCGCACGCGCATGCCTCCGGGGCTGATGTCGATCACTCGCCCCAGGCGGGTGCGCAGGTGTCGCACCTCGAGGCGCCCGACACCCCTTCGATCGGACTCGAACTTCCAGCCTGCTGGGGGAGGCACCGGGTGTTGCATCCCAAAAGCATCGGTAAGCGCCGCGAATAGCTGGGCCACGGGGGCCCAAGACTGGTCGCGGCACGCCCGAAGAGCCGGGTTGTAGGGGTCGCACCGCCTTGATTGGTCCCCGGTTTCGGTCTATGACAGGCGATGCCCGACGCAAGCCTCCTTGAGACCTTCCCCACGCCCGTGGATACCCCTTTCGTGATCGAGCACGTGGCCGAGGAGTTCACCTCGCTGTGCCCGAAGACCGGCCACCCCGACTTTGGTGAGGTCCGCGTGGTGTTCGAGCCCGCGCCGGGTGGTTCGGGCGGCGTGTGCGTGGAGCTCAAGAGCCTGAAGATGTATCTCCAATCGTTCCGCAACGAGGGGATCTTCTACGAGGCCGTGACCAACCAGATTCGCGACGACCTGGCCGCGTTGATGCAGCCCACCTGGATGCTGGTGACCACCGACTGGAAGGGACGCGGGGGGATCCGCTCTCGGATCCGTGCGGCTCATGGGTCGGTTCCGGCGCACATCGCCTGAGGGACCGACAACCCCGTAGCGCGGTATGATCGACCCCGAAGGATCTTCCAGTGCAGGTGCAACCCGAAAGGTGGCAATCCATGGCCGGCACGCCCAATCGCACGCTGATCGTCGACCTGTCCGAGGGCGAGCACGTCAGCGGGCCGTTCGCGATCATCAACGCCCAACTCGGCAAGACGCGGACGGACAAGCTCTACCTGCGATGCCTGCTGTCGGACCGCTCGGGCACCGCGCCGGCGCGCATGTGGTCCATCGACGAGTCGATGTTCAATCGGCTTCCGGCCGAGGGGTTTGTGTGGGTCGAGGGCGACGCCCAGGCCTACCAGGGCGAGATGCAGATCATCATCCAGTCGATCGATCCGTTCGATCCGAACGAGGAGATGATCCGCGAGTTGCTGCCCGCCTCGAAGCGCGACCCCGAGGAGATGTTCGCCGAGTTGCGCGCCATCTTCGATACGCTCGAGCACGCCGGCGCCAAATCGCTGGCTCAAGCGTTCTTCGACGACGAGCCGCTGATGGCGGCCTTCCGCACGGCGCCGGCCGCGAAGGTCCTCCACCACGCGTATCTGGGCGGCCTGCTCGAGCACACGCTCCAGTTGTGCACGCTGGCGGACCGGATGCTCCCGCTGTACCCGCACCTGAACCGGGACCTTGTTCTGCTGGGCCTGCTGCTGCACGACATGGCCAAGACGCGGGAGCTCGTCTACGACCGCGCGTTCGACTACACCGATCGCGGGCTTCTGGTTGGCCACATCGTCGATGGGGTGATCCTGCTGCGGGAGAAGGCTGGCCAGCCGCAGGTCGACCTGCCGCCGAAGGCGCTCATGGCCCTTGAGCACATCATCCTGTCCCACCACGGCGTGCCGGAGTATGGCGCCGTCAAGGTGCCTAGCACGCCCGAGGCGGTGTTCGTGTCGAACCTGGACGATCTGGATGCCAAGACCGAGATGGCCCTTGTGGCCGCCCGTCGTGATCGACCCGAGGCGGCCGATCTTCGAGGGGCTTTCACCGAGAGGCACTGGGCCCTGAACACCCGCGTGTACCGTCCCGATCCGCTCGGTGCGTCGCCCGCGGTCTAGGGGCCCCTTGTGAATAGACGGCCCGCTGGCGTGGATATGCTTTGTCCATGAACGAAGAGGTCGCCATCCAGGTGAATTTCGGCAGGCCGATGCCGCTGTTCCCGCTCGGCGTGGTGGCGTTGATGCCCCAGCAGATCGCCCCGTTCCACATCTTCGAGGTTCGTTATCGACAGATGCTCAGCGATGCGCTGGACGGTGCCGGGCAGATCGCGATGGCGACCTACGACACCTCCGCGATCGATGCGTTTGACCATTCGGGAGACTCGCTGCCGCTTCGGCCGGCGGTGTGCGTCGGTCAGGTGTACCAGCACGAGAGGCTTCCCGATGGGCAGTACAACATCCTGCTCCAAGGCGTCTGCCGGGCGCGGATCGTCGACGAGCACGCCCCCGATGGCGAGCGTCTGTACCGCACTGCGTACCTGGAGCCGCTCGATCTCCCGGGCCAACCCGAGGGCCAACTGGGCACGGCGCGCCGAAGGCTGACGCGCAACCTGACGGCGTGGCCCTTGCAGCAGTTGCGGACCGCCTCGTGGATCGTCGAGCGCTTGCGCAACGAAGAGATCCCCGATTCGGCGGCATTCGAGCTGGTGTGCTCGTCGCTGTTTACCGACCCCGAGCTGCGCTACCAGTTGCTGGCCGAAGCCGACCCGGACCGGCGCGTCAAGCTTGTGGAACTCGCGCTGGGGGATCTGGCCCGGGTTATCCGAAACGCGGCGGCGCAGCACCCCGAGCGGTGGCCCAAGGGCGTGAGCTGGAACTAGCCGACGGGCTCGTCCTTAGACGTTGAACAGGAAGTGGCAGACGTCGCCGTCCTGCATGGCGTAGTCCTTGCCCTCGATCCGCAGCTTGCCGGCCTCCTTGATGGCCTTCTCGCTGCCAAACTGGTCGAGCTCGTCGACGGTGTAGATGTTCGCCCGGATGAAGCCGCGCTCGAAGTCGGTGTGGATCACGCCGGCGGCCTGCGGAGCGGTGGCGCCCTGGCGAACGGTCCACGCCCGGATCTCCTTCTCGCCGGCGGTGTAGAAGCTCTGAAGCCCGAGCAGTCGGTAGGCCTCCCGGGCGAGCTTATTGAGCGCGGGCTCGTCCATGCCGTAGTCGGCGAGCATTTCGGCCTTGTCCGCCGGGTCGAGCTCGGCCAGTTCGCTTTCGATCTTCGCGCACACCGGTACGAACGCGTTGCCCTCGGCTTCGGCGTGCGCCCGAACCTTCTGCGCAAGTTCGCCCTGACCATTCGCGTCGCTCTCGTCGACGTTGGCGATGTACAGGATGGGCTTGGCGGTGATGAGCCCCAGGCCGCGCCACGCCTTGCGCTGCTCGGCGTCGGTAATGCTCGCCGCGATCACCCGGGCGGGCTTGCCCTCTTCGAGCACCGGCCTGATCTTCTGGAGGACGGCCAGCCTGGCGACGGCCTCGGGCTCGCGGCTCTTGGCAGCGCGTTCGGCCTTGGGCAGGGCGCTCTCGACGGTCTGGAGGTCTGCCAGCAGCAGTTCGCTGTTGATCGTCTCGATGTCGCGGATGGGGTCGACCGAACCGTCGACGTGCAGGATCTCCTCGCCGCCGGGGGCCTTCACGAAGCAGCGGACGACCTGGGCAATGGCATCGACCTCGCGGATGTTGCTCAGGAAGGCGTTGCCCTTGCCCGCGCCCTCGCTCGCCCCGCGCACCAGGCCGGCGATGTCGACCAGGCGCATGCTGGCCGGCACGACGCGTTGGGTCTTGATGTGCTTCTCGATGCGGGCCAGGTTGGGATCTGGAATGGGCACGATGCCCACGTTGGGCTCGATCGTGGCGAAGGGGTAGTTGGCGGCCAGTGCCCCCGCGTTGGTGAGAGCGTTGAAAAGGGTCGACTTGCCAACATTGGGCAGCCCGACGATGCCTGCGTCCATGGGTGGTTTCCGATTCGGGGATGCGGTCGTGATCGATGGGAAAGGGCCAAAGGTATGCGCGCCCGCGTCCGTTCTGGGGTTATCTGCACGCGAAGATCCTCCGCCGGCTTGCACCGGGCCCATGCCGTGCTCTACTTGGGGCAAAGGCCCGGGGTACACTGTCGCCGGACAGCAGGTTCGAGCGCTCGTAGCTCAGCAGGATAGAGCGACGGTTTCCTTCGTGAAAGAGGGGCCCGGCCTGGAAACGGGCCGAGGCGAACCGGGTGAACTCGGGGAAACCCTCCCCACTGGCGAGAGCCCGTGGCGGGCAATCCCGAGCCGAGCCGCCGGCGGGGCGTGCCAGACTCTCTCGAGTGTGGCACAGCCGGCGGAAGGTGTAGAGACCAGCGGGTGAGCCGCCCCGGCGATACCCCCGCACCGTTGGTGGAGCGTTCCACTCGCGGAAGCGCCCGGCACCCCACCCAGGCCTGTTTCGGGCCTGGCGGGTGAAGAGATGGTCCGGTCCGCGGTGAAAGCCGCGGGAGAGCCGAAACCGTAGGTCGGAGGTTCGAGTCCTCCCGGGCGCGTTGGCAGGGATCGAGAGTGTCGGCGAACGGAGCGCCGGCGTTGGAGACCAGGACGGAGCCGAAGCCACGCGGAGGCGGGCATGGCGCGTGCGATGGGGATCGGTTGTTTACTCCTGATAGCGGCCGGCATCGGCGGCTGCGCTACCGCAACAACGAGGCCTCCAAGGGCCATGGCCCCATCGTTTGCCGACGCAGCGCCTGAGGCTGCGAGCGAGTCCTGGGCCGTGGTCTTGTCCCATCCCGATGTCCTGGCTTCGGCTTCGGCCATGACCCGCCGGGACACGGCCCTGGGCATGCCGCCGGCCGGCATGACGCGAACGGCCGGGGCCTGGCTGCCCGCGGCGCGTCCCTCGCTGGATCGTTCGGTGCTGATCTACCTGCCCCGCTCCGATCGATCGTTGCTGTACTTCGGCACGCCGGGGGCGCATGACGAACGCCGTGCGCCACGGGTCCCTCGAAGGGCGTATCCGTGGCACACGGCGTGGTAGCCTGGGCTTAGGCCAGGTCCGTGGAGGGTTGGGATCAGTCGAACGCGCCGCTGTTGCTGGGCAGCTCGACCGAGCGCAGCCTCAGCGTGGTTTCGATGCGGAAGTTCGAACGGGTGTAGTGCCGCTCGGCGAAGAACACCTTCAGCTCGTACTCGCCACCATCCTCCAGGAAATTCAGGCGGCTCAGGTCGACCGTCTGGCTGACGGCGCCGTGGACACCACCGATGTCGATGACCATCTTGCCGTCGATGAACACCCAGACGTCGTCGTCGCCGAAGAAGGTGAACGTGTTGTCGGCGTCCTCGTCGTAGATGAACTTGGTCGCCAGCTCGTACGTGAAGTGGTAGTTGTGGCCCCACTTGTCACCGGCGGGGTTGCCGTACAACTGCTGATCGATGGGGAAGAACCCCTCGATCTGGCTCGTGCTGCGATCATCGTGCGCGTGGAAGACATATCGGTCGGTGCCGGGCTCGCGGGCCAGCGTGATGGCGACGGGCTTGGCCAGGTTGACGCCCGGCACGGTGCGGAACCACTGGCTGAAGCTGTCGGCGCTGGTGTAAACGCTGCCGCTTTGGGCGCTCAGCGACCCCGTGGTATCACCCTCGCGGCTTTCCATGTAGTCGACATTGGTGACCAAGGGGAACATGGAGCGCCCCTTCTCATCCTTGAAGCTTCCGCTGATCTTGAAGCCGTTGCCGCCATCACGCAGCGTGGGCTTGCCGTCCTCGTCCAGCTCAAAGGCGACCCAGCCGACACGCAGGCCGGTGTTGTACCGCTGGAAGTCGGGATGTCCGCCCTCGGTATGGGGGCGGAAGTCGCGGACGGTGCCGGTCAGCACCAACTCGTTGGGCAGATCGGCGTATGGATCGCTCGACAAGCCCTGCTGGGCGGTTGCCACCGTGGCGCCACCGGCCAGAGCGACGATGCCGGCCACGCCGACCGCGCCCGCGGCCCGCACGATCCGGCGAGAAGTAGGACCATTTCGCATCGTTGCCTCCATGCCGGCGTCGCCGGCGCTTGCCGCCCCAACATCGGGACGCTGTGAAACACCGATCAAGGCTCGATTGCAGGCCTCGCAGATGCCAGCCCTTGTGCGTGCTTTCCGGCAAAGTCAGCGCCGATTGTGCGGGGTGGGGAACCCCGACCGTCCGTACCGGGCCGATTCCAACGCCGACGGCCGGCGGACGCCGATGTAAACGACAGGCAGGGAGGCCTATCCGGACCATCCGACGGGCTACGCTGCCAAGAGATACGAGACGCTGACAACCACCCATTCGGAGACGCACGCATGGACGCGTTTGTGATCGAGGGCGGCAGGCCCATCCGCGGCAGGTTCGAGGTCCACGGCTCGAAGAACGCGGCCCTGCCCATGCTGGCCGCGTCGCTGCTGACCGACGGCCCGGTCGAGCTCTCCGATGTTCCGATGTTACAGGATGTGGCCAACATGCTGCGCCTGCTGGCCCAGCTCGGCGTCGAGGTCGAGGAAGCGTCGCTCGATGGCCGAGGCGGGCGGACGATCCGGACCCAGGTCGGCGACGCCTCGCTCTGCCACGCCCGATACGACATCGTGCGCACGATGCGGGCGGGGGTGTGCGTCCTGGGGCCAATGCTGGCCCGCCGCGGCGAGGCGAGGATCTCCATGCCCGGCGGCTGCGCCATCGGGCCTCGGCCGATCGACCTGCATCTCAAGGGGCTGGCGGCACTCGGGGCGTCGGTCAGCCTCTCGAACGGCGACGTGGTGGCCAAGGCGCCCGCCGGCGGCCTCAGAGGGGCGACGGTCTTCCTGGGGGGGCCCTATGGCTCCACGGTTCTGGGTACGGCCAACATCATGAGCGCGGCGACGCTGGCCCGCGGGCGGACGGTGATCGAGTCGGCCGCGTGCGAGCCCGAGGTGGTCGACCTGGGCCGCCTGCTCATCGCCATGGGCGCCCGCATCAGCGGCCTTGGGACGCCCCGGATCGTGGTCGACGGCGTGGACGAGCTGGGCGGCGCCAGCCGTCGTGTGATGCCCGATCGGATCGAAGCGGGCACCTATGCCATGGCCGCGGCCATGACCGGCGGTGAATTGACGCTGGGCAACTGGCCAGTGGACGCGCTGCTTGGGCCCTTCGAGATGTTGCGTCAGGCGGGCGTTGAGATCGAGTTGGGTGAGCACGAGGCGCTGGGCACCCCCGGCGGCGATCCGATCCGGGCGACGGCGTTCGTGCGGCGGTCCGAACGGCTGCGTTCGGTGGAGTTTACCACGCAGCCCTTCCCCGGCTTCCCGACGGATCTCCAGGCCCAGGCCCTGGCCATGCTGACGCTGGCCGACGGCAACTCGGTGATTACCGAGAAGATCTTCCCCGAACGCTTCCTGCACGTGGCCGAGCTGATGCGCATGGGCGCCAGGATCATCCGGCACGGACCGACGGCGGTGGTCACCGGCGTGCCCAAGCTCGTGGGCGCACCGGTCATGGCGAGCGACCTGCGGGCCTCGGCGGGCTTGGTGCTGGCCGGTCTGGCCGCTCGCGGGACGACGGTGGTCCGGCGCGTGTATCACCTGGATCGCGGGTACCAGCGCATGGATGAATATCTGACCGGGCTGGGCGCCAGCATCCAGCGTGTGAAAGAGGACGCACTGGAAGAGGCGGCGGTACCGGTTCAGGCCTGAGTAGCCCGGAACTCGCCACTGGGTCGGGCTGCGCCGGGCACGAGCACGGGGATGCCGTTGCGCACGGGGTAGGCCAGTTCGTCGCCCACGACGCGTACGGCAGTGCCGTCCTCGTTGAGTTCGAGCGCGGCCTTGGTGACCGGGCATCGGAGGATGTCGGGCAATCGGGCGGCCGCGGGATCGTTACTCTTCATCGAATCCCCTCGCGAAGAGGTCGGAGAGCGCCTGGCAGGCTTCCTCGGCGTCGTCGCCACGGGCCACGACTTCCAGTTCGACGCCCTGGGTAGCGGCAAGCAGCATGATCTGCATGATCGACTTGCCGTCGACCTCTTCGCTGTCTCGACGCAGGACGATGGCGCTCTTGAACTGTTGGGCCAGATCCGCAACCGACGTCGCCGGCCGGGCGTGCAGGCCCAGACGGTTCACGACGGTCACCTTCGCGGCGCACTCCTTGCCCACATGCTTCTCCGGGCGCCGGGCTCAGCCGGGCAGCTTTTGGTGATCCGCTTCGTGCAGCAGGTCCAGGATGTCCTGACGCGAGCCCGCCTGGCGAAGGAACCTGCGGAAGGTCTCGTTGCCCAGGCTCTTGAAGATCACCTCCATGGCCTTGAGATGGTCCTCGGGATTGCGATCGGGGCTCAGCAGCAGCACCACGGAGTACACCGGCTGGCGGTCCAGAGCGCTGAAGTCGATACCCGCGCTGCTGCGACCGATCGCCGCGGTCATGGTCTTCACGCCGGGATGCTTGACGTGCGGCACGGCGACGCCACGGCCGAAGCCCGTCGAACCCTTGCGCTCGCGCTCGAGCACCGCGGCCACCAGTTCGTCGCGATGCTCCGCTTCGGCCGCGCCCGCCGCGATCAGCGCGTCGATCAACTCTGTGATCACCTCGTCGCGCTCGGATGCTTGCAACTCGGCGAGAATGGCTTCAGATGCCACGATGTCGGTGAGTTTCGATGCCATGTTCAGTGCGCCTGCCGCTTCTGGACCTTGACCTTGTCGTGCAGGTCCTTGAGTTGTCGGATGCCCTTGTGGTGCACGCTATCGATGACGCCGTACAGGTCCTGGCCGTCGTCCTTTGAGACCAGATCATCGTGGTGCTCCACTTCGACGATCAATTCCACGCGGAAGGCGTCGCCCGAGGAGGTTCGGTGGTGCTCGATCGTCCAGGTGACTTCGAGGATCCGGTCGTAGAAGCGGGTGAGCTTTTCGGCCTTCTCCTCCGCGTGCAGGCGGATAGCGTCGGTGATCTCCATGTGCCGTCCTACAACCTCGATCCTCATGGGTCACTTCCCTTCTCGCCTGAGGCGTTGCTCGACCAGCCAAGCATATTCACGCGCCGCCGCCGCTCCGCCCCGGCTCGTGACCGGATCCATTCGCGTGCACGGGCGTGGAGGGGCCTGCGGCCTGGCCCGGTGCGGCGGCATCGCCCGAGTGAGCCTGCGCCGCCAGGCGGTCGGGGACCAGCGTGCCGCCCGTGATGAAGAAGCGGATGGCTTCGTCGATGGACATGGGCACATCGATCGCTTCGTCACGCGGAACGGTGATCGTGAAGCCCGTGAATGGCGTGGGTGTCGAGGGGATGAACACCGCCAGGCAGGGCGTGCCGGTTGCCTCGGTGGCTTGCTTGAACGAATCGCTGGTGACCAGGCCCAGCGTCCAGATCCCCCGCCGCGGGTACTGGACCATGACCACGCGCCTGAACGCCGCTTTACGGTCGCCCATGATGAGGTCGACGAGTTGCTTGACGTGGGGGTACACCTGCTTGAAGCCGGGGACCTGCGCGATCAACCGCTCGATGCGGGCGTAGACCCGGCGCCCGAGGTAATTACCCAGCAGCAAGCCCGCCAGATAGATGAGCATGATGGCCACGAGCAGGCCGGCCGCTTGCAGGTACCAGTGCTGGCTCCAGAACTCGCCCAGTTCCTGGCGAACGAGGTGCTCGCGGACCACGGGCAGCGGACGCTGTTGGAAGCGGCGCCCCTCTGGCGAGGCCAGGAACTCGTTGATCTGCTCCTGGCTGATCTGCATGAACTCGGGCCGCTGGTTCTCGGGTGTCACCCTGGGGGTCACTTCGACCACGATGACGCGGATGCCGCGATTGATGGGCTCGGCCACGTTGTTGAACAGGAACACGAAGGCCTGCCAGAGGAGCCAGAGCGTCAGGATCGAGGGCAGCAAGACGGCCAGACCCCGGCCGAAGAACCGGCGGAAGTCTTCCATGAAGCTGTCCTGGCGTTTGTCCTGGCGTGCCACGCGTGCTCAACCCCTTCAGCCTGAAGCGGGCCGAAACCACCACGGCTCAGACCAACGCCCAGCAGGGTCTCTGGCACGAACGGCGGGGGCCGTTGGAACATGCCCGAGAAGGGGGCGACCGGCGCCGGCGGCTTGGGCTGGAATCGGCCTGACAGGATTCGAACCTGTGACCTCACCGTTATCAGCGGTGCGCTCTGACCAACTGAGCTACAGGCCGGACCGGCGAGTGTATCGGCCGGATCAGGAGAGTCAACGACTTGGCCTTCCCCCGAGCCGCCCTCCGCATAGCCTTTCTTCCCAAGGAGGGGCGAACTTTACGCCCGAATACATGCCGAACACACGAACCAATCGTCTGCGGCGATACCTCCCCTTCGCCAGCAGGACGCTTGCCGGGATCGTCTTGCTTTTGGGCGCGTTTGCCCTGCTCCAGGTGCTGCGGGCCACGCGGGCCGAGCCCACTCTGAGCCAGGATGCCGGCCAAGCGCCCGTGGTCCGGACCGTCGAGGTCCGACGCGTCGATATCGCCCGGCCTTGGACAGGGTACGGCACGGTCCGAGCCATGGACGCGGCCCAGGTTGGCATCCAGATCACCGGCCGCGTCGTCGAGCGGCCACGGTCGATCGAGTCCGGGCTCGCGGTGGAACGTGGGGACGTGCTGCTGCGGATCGAACAGGCCGACTTTCAGAACCGGGTTGACTCGCTCGCGGCGCTGGTGTCGGCGTTGGAAGCCGATGTGGAGCGACTGGACGTTGAGGCCGCTTCGCTCGACGAGCAGTTGACCCTGGCGCTGGAAGAGGCCCAGATCGCCGAGCGTGAATACGACCGCGTTCTGCGGGCATTCGATGAGCAAGGGGCCGGCACTCGCACGGAGGTGGATCAACGGCTCTCGTCGTGGCGCCGGGCCCAGCGCGAGGCCGCCGCCCTCGACCAACGTTCTCGCACCATTCCTTCGCAACGAGCGGCGCTGCAGGCCAACCTGACCTCGAGGCGAGCGGAACTTCGCTTGGCCCAGCAGGACCTGGATCGAACCACCGTGGTCGCGCCGATCTCCGGCGTGCTGCAATCGGTCGAACTCAACACGGGCGACCTGGCCCAACCGGGCACGCCGGTGGCCATGATCGTGGATCTCTCCCGGCTGGAAGTGCCCCTGGCGCTGCCGGTCTCGGCGCTGGGGGATATCGCCGTGGGCGATCCGGTCGAGGTGTCGCTCGAGACCGCAGGCGCCCACCGTTGGCGCGGCTCGGTGGAGCGCATCGCGCCCCAGGCCGACGAGCAGATCCGTTCGATCCGCGTGTTCGTTGAAGTCCAACAGGAATTGGTCGTTTCCGCGGACGGCGAGATCGAAGCTGCCGATGGGCCCTTGCTGCGGCCCGGGATGTTCGTGGTCGGAAGGGTCACGCCCCAGCGGCCCACCGAGCACCTGCTGGTGCCTCGCCGGGCGGTCGTGCAAGGCGGCGTGCTGGTCGCCGAGAACAATTCGCCCACCCGCGCCCGCCGGGTCGAAGTCACGACGCTCTTTGCGTTCGAGGGTGAGCCCGGCGGCGCCTTGACCGATGAGCGCCAGTGGCTGGCCGTGGCTGCCGATCTGCGGCCCGGGGAGCGCGTCTTGGTCAGCAACCTTGATGACATCGAGGACGGCTCTCCGATCCGGCTTGAGTCGAGCCAGGCCGATGTGGATGGGGGCCGCCCATGAGCCTGCCAGCCTTTGGCGTACGCAAGCCGGTCGTCGCCAACCTGGTGATGTTCGCGATTATCGGCGCGGGCGTGCTGCTGGGCCTTGGGCTCCGGCGAGAGTTCTTCCCGGAGGTGACGCCAACGCGAATCGTGGTTTCGGCGCCCTATCCGGGGGCTTCGCCTGACGAGATCGAGCGTTCGCTGGCCATCAAGATCGAGGACCGCATCGCCGACCTGCGCGACGTGGTAGAGATCAACACCACGGTCACGGAGGGCAGCGCCCAGCTCATCATCGAGTTCGACGACTCGGTGGACATCGATGAAGCCCTCAGCGACGTGAAGCGCGAGGTCGACGCGTTGCAGGACCTGCCCGAGCAGTCCGAACGCATCGTGGTCGACAAGCTCGAACCGAACCTTCCGGCGGTGATCCTCTCGCTGTTCGGAGACACGAGCGAGCGTGCGTTGAAAGAGGCCGCGCTGGCCATCCGAGAGGACCTGCGCGCCCTGCCGGGCATGGCCGACGTCACGATCGATGGCATCCGCACCGACGAGATCCGCGTCGAGGTCAGGCCCCAGGCCATGGTCGAGCACGAGCTCAGCCTGCCGGCGATCGCCGATCGCGTTCGTGCCGCGATGCGCGAGCTGCCCGGCGGCACCATCCGCACGGGCACGCAGACGCTCTCGATCCGAACCGTCCGCATCGAGGAAGACGCCGAACTCGTCAGCAACATCGTGGTCAAGAGCGACGCGGGCCGGGTTCTGCGCCTTGGCGACATCGCCGACGTGTCGTACGGCTTCCGCGATACCGATCTGATCACGCGGTTCGAGGGGCAGCCGGCGGTGTCGCTCACGTGCTTCCAGGTCGGCGAAACCGACGTGGTCAAGATCGCCGAACTGGCCAAGGCGTACAAGGCCGGCATGATGGGCGAACCGCTCGAGCTGACCATGGGCGAGCGCATCGGGACGTTCATGCGATCCATGCGCAACAAGCAGCTCGAGTCGCAGGGCAAGCCGCTGGACCTCAGCCCGGTCTCGGACCGCCTGGAAGCGTACGAGGCCGGCCAGAAGTGGCTGGGGCGGCTCCCCGGCGAGGCGCGCATCACCACCGACCTCGCTCGATTTGTCACCGGGCGTCTGGAGTTGTTGACGCGCAACGCCCTGCAAGGGGGAGCCCTGGTCTTCCTCGTGCTGGTGCTGCTGCTGAACTGGCGGGTCTCGTTCTGGGTCGCTATCGGGCTGATCATCTCGCTGGCGGGCACCATCGCGATGATGCGCATGACCGGCATCACGCTGAACCTCCTCACCATGTTCGGGCTGATCGTGGTCATCGGCATCCTCGTCGACGATGCGATCGTGGTCGCCGAGAACATCGTCGCCAGGCACGAAGAGGGCATGTCGCCCACGCAAGCCGCCATCGAGGGCGCCGGCCAGGTCAGTTGGCCGGTGGTGACCACCGTGCTGACCACGGTCTTCGCGTTCCTACCGCTCGCTTTGATCGAAGGGCAGATCGGTGACTTTCTCGCGGCCTTGCCCGTGGTGGTCGCGGTGGCGCTGCTGGTGTCGCTGGTGGAGTGCCTGTTCATCCTGCCCAGCCACATGGCCCACACCCTCAAGGTCACCGACAAGGCCGAGGCGACCGGCCGCGCTTCATGGTTGTCACGCGTGGAAGCGCGCTTCGACCACTGGCGCGATCGCCTGTTCTCGAAGCTGCTGATCCCCCACTACACCAGGATGCTTGGGCGGTGCATCCGGTACCGATACCTCACGCTCGCGATCGCCATCTCGGTGGTCATCATGTCGGCCGCGATGGTCGCCGGTGGCCGCCTCGAGTTCATCTTTTTCGAGGCCGAGGACGCCGAGTCGATCAACGTCACGCTGCGCATGCCCATCGGCACGCCGGTGGGCGAAACCGACGAAATCGTGCGCAAGATCGAGCGGGCCTCGCTGGCCCAGCCGGAGGTCGCCAGCGTCTACGCCTCGGTGGGCGCCATCGGCGACGTGAACGGCGAGGGCGGCGACCTGAGCCAGCCACACCTGGGCCAATTGTTCATCGAGCTCAACCCGGTTGAAGATCGCGATCGAACGAGCAACGACATCATCCTGGCGATCCGAGACGACCTGGGCGAACTGGCCGGCGTCAAGAGCCTTCGCTTCGAGCCCATCGGCGGCGGTCCGGGCGGGGTGGCGATCAGCCTGGGCGTTGTTGGCGACAATCCGGAAGCCGCCCAGGCCGTCGTGCAACGCATCAAGGGCATGCTCGACGAGATCGAGGCGGTCTTCGATATCGAGGACGATGCCGATGCCGGCCAGCGCGAGCTGCGCTTCGAGCTCAAGGACGGCGCGACGGAGATGGGCTTCACGCGGGCGATCCTCGGCGAGCAGATCCGCGGCGCCGTGTTCGGGCTGGAACCGCACACCTTCGCCGGCAATCGCGAGGACGTTAAGGTTCGCGTCACGCTGCCCAAGCCGGTCCGTTCCAGCCCGGTGGCCCTGGAAGACACCTATGTCTTCACCCCCGATGAACGGCCGGTGCCGCTGATCGAGGTCGCGCGGATCGAAGAAGGACGCGGTTTCGCGACCGTGCGGCGGCTGGACCGCGAACGCATCATCACGGTCTCGGCAGACGTGAATCGCCAACTGGGCAACCCCGAGGAGATCGTGGCATCGCTCGATCAGCGGCTGACCGAACTCGAGCGTGAATTCCCCGGCGTGCGGATCATCGAGCGCGGCCGGCAGAAGGAAGTCTCCGACAGCTTCGCCACGCTACCGCTGGGCATGGCCGTGGCGTTCGGGCTCATCTTCGTGACACTCGCGTGGCTGTTCTCGAGCTATTCCCAACCGTTGATCGTGATGGCGGCGATTCCTTTCGCCACGGTGGGCATGATCTGGGGCCACATCGCCCTGGGCTTCGCGATGACGTTCCTGTCGCTCATCGGGTTCGTCGCGCTCTCGGGCATCGTGGTAAACGACTCGCTCATCTTCATGGAGTTCTTCAACGATCGCCGGCGTCGCTCGGCAAGCCTGCCGCTGGCCCTGGTCCGCGCCGGTCGGGCCCGCCTCAGGCCCATCCTGCTGACCACGATCACCACCGTGCTCGGGCTCACGCCGCTCATGCTCGAACAGTCGTTCCAGGCGCGATTCCTCATCCCTATGGCGATCACCATCGCGTGCGGCCTCATCTCGGCGACGGCGATCATCCTGCTCGTGCTGCCGGCGATGCTGGTCATCCTTCGGGATTTCAAGGTTGTTCTGCTGTTCTTGTGGACCGGGCGAACCCGGGAGGAAGCCGATGACCGATCAAACAGCCGCCCCCCAGCGGACTCGGGTCGCCAAACGACCTGAACCGGTCCGGCGGCTGCTCAGGCTGTGTGCGATCCTGTTGACGTTGGGGGTGCTCGGGGTGTCTCTCGGACTCGTCTTCTCGCCAGATCGGGCCATGATCTTCCCGGCTCGGATCGCCGGCGCCCTGCCACCCCCGCCGCCCGATGTCGAGGTGATCCTTACCGAGGGTGGCGTCGTCTGGCTGCTCGAGGGCCAGGGCGAGGCGCCCGCTCCGGTCGTGTTCCTCTTCCACGGCAATGGCGAGAACATCGCCAGCATGCTCGGTATCGCTCGGCAATATCGAAGCCGGGGTATGGCGGTCGCGCTCGTGGAGTATCCGGGCTATGGCGGCACGCCCGGAACGCCAACGCAGCGGTCGATCACCCAGGCCTCCGTCGCCGCCTACGACATGATCACGTCGCGCGACGACGTGGATCCTCGCCGGGTGCTGGTGCATGGCTTCTCGCTCGGCGGCGCCGCGGCGGCCCAACTGGCCAACGAGCGCAGGGTGGACGCGATGATCCTCGAGTCGACGTTTGTCAGCCTGGTGGCCATGTATCGCGAGATGGGCCTGCCCGGCTTCCTGTGCCGGGATCCGTTCCGGACCGACCTCGTGCTCGAGTCTTTCGAGGGCCCCGTGCTGCTCGTCCATGGCCGTCGAGACGAGATCGTGCCCTTCGAGCATGCCGTGAGGCTCGAAGCGATCGCCTCGGACGGTTCGCTCCTGGCGATGGATGGCAACCACAACGACGGCCCGAGTGATGTCCGGGCCTACTGGGAAGCGATCGATGGATTGCTTGGCTCGATGGCGGGTGCTAGCTCCGCAGCCGAACCACCGCGCTCTGGCGACGGCCCCCGCTGACAAACTCCACCCGCACCCCGCTGGCCAGGTCCGCACGCTCCATGATCGCGATCAGTTGCTCGACCGTGCGCACCTCCCGGTTGTTGATGCCCAGGATGACATCGCCCCGGGTGATGCTCAGCGCGCTGGCGGGGGTCTCGGGCTCGACGTCGATCACCAGCACGCCCTCGCTGGGCATGCCGGGGAACAGCATCGGGACCTGGTCGTCGATGGTCAGCCCCTGTACGCCCAGCGTCTCGACGCTCTGGGCGTGATCTTCGATCGCCTGTTCGAGCGCGCGGCGCTCGGCCTGGTGCTGCTCGCGGAGCGCCAGTTGTCGGAGCTGTTCTCCATCCGCGACGGTGGCCGACTTCTCGATGATCTGGCCATCGCGAATGATCTCGAGCACGATCTCGGTGCCGGGACGGGTGAGCCCCACGAGGTTCCGCAGGCGGTTGAAGTTCTCGGTGCGGCGGCCGTTGATCGACGCGATGATGTCGCCTTCCAGGATGCCCGCCCGATCGGCCGGGCCGCCCTCGATCACGGTCTGGACGTAGACGCCCTCGGGCAGTTCCTGGCCGATCTCGGCCGCGATGTCGCTGGTGTTGACCAGGTCGCTCACACCTAGAAAGCCCTGCTCGAGCCGACCCGTCTCGCGGAGGTTGTCGAACACGCTGATGGCGATGGCGCTGGGAATGGCGAACCCGATACCAACCGAGCCGCCGCCCGACGAGGCGATCATGGAGTTGATGCCCACGAGCTCGCCATGCAGATTGACCAAAGGCCCCCCGCTGTTGCCGGGGTTGATGGCCGCGTCGGTCTGGATGAACTCCTCGAAGCGGTCCACACGCTGGCGGCTGGCGACGCGGGGCGTGAGCCCGCTGCGCCCCTTGGCGCTCACGATCCCAGCCGTCACGGTGTGGTCCAGGCCAAACGGGCTACCCACCGCGACGACCCAGTCCCCCACTTGCAACGCATCGCTGTCGGCGATCGTGGCCGGGGTGAGGCCGCTGGCGTTGAGGCGGAGCACGGCCAGATCGGTCCCCGGATCCGAGCCGACGATGGCGGCTTCGACCTCGCGACCGTCCGCCAGCGTAACCAGGACCACGTCGGCGCCTTGCACCACGTGATGGTTCGTCAGGGCATAGCCATCGGCCGTCACAATGACGCCCGAGCCCACGCCCGCGGGCAGGGTCTGCTCTTGCCGGGTGAGCCTGCCGAAACGGTCCGGCACGGCTCGCGAGATGCGTCGGGCCGTCTGGATGTGGATGACCGAGGGTTCGATCGTCTGCGAGGCGTGCCGGAACACACGGCTCAGACGCCCGGCGAACGCCACGTCGGCCTCCATCTTGTCGGAGAGTTCGGGCTGCTCGTCCCCGCGGTCCGCGAAGACGAGCCCGGCGTCCTGCAGGCTGGTCTTGCGGATCTGCCCCGCCTGGCTGGGCAGCAACGCGATCGCAAGCGCCGTGGCGGCCATCGCGATGGCAACACACAGCACGCTCATCCTGATCGACATAGGCACCTCCTGTGGCTCGAACACTGTATTGGCACACAGGCCAACGTGTTCGTACGGCCGGCCCGAACAGAGTGTTGGGACGCGCCCTGGGCAGATATCTGTCAATATCAGAAAATTGGGTTCTGGACGGGTATCGGTCAGGGATCTATTGCGAATCGGCGATCTTGATCAGGATCGCGCCGCGAGGCGTGGCGCCCCGATCCTTGAACTTGTTCTCGAAGTTGCTGCCGATGAGCCCGCCTTCGGGGGCCGATGGCAGCTTCGGCAGGTCTTCTCGCCGGAAGGGGGCTTGGGCAAAGCCCTGGGGCGTCCCATCGCACCAAACCGCGAACTGGCACTCGTAGAACGCCCACAGGTCGTCGTGGTCCGTGGCAAGCCGGATCTCGCCACCGGCCTCCAAGACGCGCCAGCAGTCGGCCAGGAAGCCGTCCTGGAGCACCCGGTTCTTGTGGTGCTTGCGCTTGGGCCACGGATCGGAGTAGTACAAGTGGACCACCGCGACGCATCGGTCGGCCAATCGCCAGCGGAAGAAGTCCACCGCGTTGCCTCGCAACACTCTTGTATTGGTCAGCCCGGTGGCCTGCTGCTGGCGACGCACCCGATCTGCGGTGTAGAAGTAGACGTCGGGATCCTGCTCGATCGCCAGGAAGTTGTGCTCGGGCCTGGCGCGGGCGGCTTCGACGAGGTACCCGCCCTTGCCCGGGCCGACCTCGATCTCCAGCGGGCGATCGGGATGGGCGAACAACTCGGACGGATCTCGCCGTACCGCAGCCGGCCGTTGCAGCAGATCGTCCGGGAGCGCGGGGAGTTCTTCCTTCGACACGCCCACCACCCCGGGCGCATCATCGAGCGTTCGTCCTCGGCCGAGGTCCGATCCCACTCAGGCATCCTCCGCCGGCGCGACCAGCGCCTTGCTCATGATCAGGCTCAGGTAGTTGGTGTACGGCCACTGCCAGGTCTGCACGACCCGGTAGCCCCGGCGCTCGTAGTACAGGCGGAGCGGGGCGTCGGGCTCGGCCATGCTGAGCGCCAACTCGCGGGCGCCCAGCCGCAGCGTTTCCAGTTCCGCACGCTCGAGCAGCTTGCCGCCCACGCCCGCCTTCTGGAGCCCGGGCTCGACTGCGAACTGGGAGAAGTGCGTCACATCGGTTCGGAGAAACCATGGCGGGAAGGCCGCGTCTTCGCGTTCCTGGAACAGGATGGTGCCCACCAGGCGCTCGGCGAAGTTGGCCGAGGGTGCACCCCCCTGGGACCGCAGGGCGACAAAGGTCTGCCCGCGGTAGCAGCGTTGTCGGGTCATCTCGACGGACTGTCGCCCGGCCAGGGGCTTCATGCCCCGTTCGTTCTGGCTGGCGTACGAGCGGTGGAGCAACGCCGTGATGGGCGCGATCGGATCTGTGGGGAGCAGCGGCCGAACCTCGACCTGGCCTTGCTTTGATCCCGTATCGCCGGCAGTTGTTTGGATGTTTTCAGGGTTTGCCATTGGGGCGATGCACGTTTCCTGCGGCGAGACGGTTGTGAAGCGGTAACGCTAGACTCGTCGCGTGCCCACTACGAGCCCCACGAGCCCAGACACGGCCGCACCCGGAACGTGCACCACGCTGCGTGTTCGATACTGCGAATGCGATCCGATGGGGGTGGCCCATCACGCCAGCTTCATCCCCTGGCTCGAGATCGCCCGGACCGAAGCCCTCCGCCAAAGCGGGCAAACCTATGCCCAAATGGAAGCACAGGGGACCTTCCTCGTCGTGACCACGCTGGACGTGAGGTACCGCCGGCCCGTTCGCTATGACGACGTGCTTCGGATCACCTGCCGTGCTTGTCTTGCGGGTCGAGCGCGTCTGCGGCATGACTACGAGATCGAACTCGTCGAGGCCGGCGACGGCAACACCGCCCGCCTGGCCGAGATGCCCCTGGCCCTGGCCACCACGCAGTTGGCCTGCGTCGATACCAGCGGGCGGCCGACGCCAATGCCGCAAGCATTGCGTGCATTGATCGGGTCGCAGGACTGAACGGGTCGCGATCCGCTGCTGTGGAGCGCCGCATGGCCGATGAGGCGGTTTCCGAAACACGAGCGTCCGACTGCCGTCGGCCGCGTCTATGGCTGAAGCGGAGCCTTGCGCTCGGGCTGCTGGTTAGCGTCTTCTCGATGGCGCTGCTGGCCTTGCTGTTGACGCCGGCGGCGGGCGTGATCATCCGCCCCAAGCTCGAGCAGGAGCTCGGCATCGAGGCCATCGGCGGGTCCTTGCGTTTCGATCTCAATGGCGACGTGATCATCCGCAACGTGGCCTTCCACGTGCCCGAGTCCGACGATCGCACCGGACCGCGCGGTGACGCGGCACGATTCCTGCTGATCCGCCGCGGCCAGATCACGCTCTGGTGGCGCGCGAAGCTGCGGGGCCAGTCGCTCCTTCGCGCGGTGGACCTGTTCGATGCCGAGTTGCGGCTCACCAAGCCCCTGGACGACTTCGATCTGAACATCCTGGCCATCGAGCCGCCCGATCGTTCGGGCGGCCAGGGGGGCAGCCTCCCGAAGATCTCGGTGTATCGAGCCGACGTGCTGCTCGGAGAGCACAACGCCGATGGCGAGATTACCGAGCTTCGAACGCTGCCGATGGTCGCTTCGCTTCGTCCCTCCCGAGAAACCCCCGATACGTTCGAGGTCAGCGCCGAGGAGGATCCCCAGCGCACGACGAGCACCAAGCCCTTGCGGTTCGAGGGCGCACTGAGCCCCGATGGCTTTACGGGTCGGCTCAATGGCATCGACATGGCCGACTTTCCGCCCGAGGCGATCCCGCAACAGCTCCGCCAGGTGTACTCGGAGTTGCAAGTCAGCGGCCGGACCCGAGGCGCCACCGTCCGCTTCGACGAACAGCTAGACGTGCTCGAACTGACGCTGGACTTCCAGACGCCCGAAGGCGGCCCGGCACCGCTCGCCGAAGACTCGGAGGTCGCGGGCTTCCTGAATCTGCGCGTGCCCGTGCCCACCGACGAGCAGGGCACGCTTGAGCCGCTGATTCCCGCGACGGGCAGCGGCAAAGTTCGCTTGGTGCAGCGCCCATCGCCGCAGCGGGGCGGACGCGTCGACTGGGGTTCGCTGCAAGCGCCCCACGAGCCGGGCGAGCCGGGCGTCGGCCAGCGGACCTTGATGGTCGAAGCCCTGCTCGACGCGACCATCGAGGATGCCGCCGTCACGATGGGGGTGCGGCTGTGGCTGGGCGGCGCCGAGCCGCTCTACGAGTTCGACGTGCAGACCACCGAGCCGTACCGCATCGATGGGCGGCGGCCGTGGCTTGGCCGTTCCGCGCCCGTGCTGGAGAAGATCTCGGGCCTTCGAGATCTCCTGGGCGCCGAGGCGACCGTATCGCTCAACGCGACCATCGCACAGATCGCCGGTGGCCAGGGCGTCGTGCAAAGCGTCGAGGGGTTTGGCGAGCTCTGGAACGGCGCGATGGCGTTCGAGTATTTTCCGTATCCCGTCTCGATCCAGCGTGGCACGATCGAATTGGACGACGCGCAGATTCGCGTGTTCGACATCGAGGGCGTGACGCCCTCGGGCGCGCCCGTGCGGGCGGCGACCACCGTATCGCTGGACAAAGTTGCCACGGGCGTTGCGGTCGACGTGCAGGCCCTGGGTGTGCCCTACGACGACACGATGCGCCAGACGCTTGACAAGATCGCACCGGAGATCCGCGACATCATCCTGAATGAACAGGCGCTCGAAGCTCTGGTCGACCAGCGGCTGCTGCGCCATCCGGGGCGATTCGGCCGCGCGCCCGCGTTCTCCCTGGGCGGCCGCGCGGATGCAACGGTCCGCGTGCGTCGGACCGCGGGCGTGCAAGGCAGCACGACCGTCGACGTCCACGTAAACACCGAGTCCTTCGGCTTGCTGCCCGAAGCCTTCGCCGTCCCGCTCGTGGCGCAGGATGTTGCGCTCGTGATCCACCTGCCCTCCGAGTTGGACACCACTCGGCAAGGGAAGGCCAGGATGCTCCAGATCCGCACGAGCGACGCGAGCGCCACCACGCTGGCCGGGGGTCGAGCCAGTGTCGACGTGAGCATCGATGTACCGATCGAGCGGACAGACGATGAGGCACTCTCCACCAGCGTGGACCTGCGGGTCCTTGCCCAGGACGTGCCCGTGCATCCCCAACTGCTCGCGGCGGTTCCGGGAGGCTCGGACGCCGAGGACGACGGCCCGCTTCCGGATGGCCCGCGTGGCCTGCTGCGAGCGCTGAACGCTCGGGGCAACATTGATGCCGAGGTCAGCGTCGTTCGAGACGACCGCGGAGCGATTGATTGGCACGCGACGATTTCCCCGGACGGCCTGTCGTTCTCGCCGCAGCCGCTCAATCCGCGTGATCCGCTCGAGGTGCTCCAGGTCGCCGGCTCGGTCCGCGTCGATGCCGATGGGGTGGAGGGCACGCTGGAAGGTCGCACGCGACGGGGCGGGCGCATCCGCTCGGGCTTCCAGTCGGCGTTCGATCGAGACTGGGTCGACGCTTCGTTCACCGCCGAAGATCTCAACCTGGAGTCGCCCGTCGAAGACGCCATCGCCGTCGTGTCACCCTCGCTCGGACGGGCGCTCGCCGAGGCCAGGGCCACGTTCGACGTTCAGGGGCGGGCCGATCTCGCGACAACGGTGCAGCGTGAGAACGGCGAAACGTGGGCCCAGGTCGACATCACCGCCATCGATCGGTTGCGCTTCGATTGGCTGGACGGACGCATGGGGATCGATGGTGGACAGGGCCTGGTTCGGATCACGACCACCGAGGGCGGGCCCATCGTGTCGTTCGATCGCCTTCGTGCGGATGGCAGCTATGAGGGCGAAGCGCTGGGCAGGGTTCGGCTTCGCGGGCAGATCCCCTTGGACGCCCTGCGCGAGTCGGGGTCCCAATACGGCGATGCGACAACGCTGTCGCTCGAAGTGGAGGGCGGCTCCCTCGACTCCCGGTTGCTGCGCGCACTCGCGCGGAATCGTGCCGGCGGCGGGTTCGAGTCCGTGCTCGAAGATGTGGATCTGCGTGGCGAGTACGACGCGCTGGTTACCATCGACACGCCGGCTTACGAGTCGGGGGGCCAGCCTTCCAGACCGCTGCGGTCCTTCGAGCTCTCGCCCTACGACGCGTCCTTTCGAAGGGCCGAGGGCCTCGTTCGCATCCCGTGGTTGAGCGGCGTAGTCCAGGGCCGCGAGTTGGCGCCCAGCGAGGAAGGGCCCGGCGGGTCCGCCCGATACGAGGGCACGATCGAGCATCTCACGCTCGGCGGTGATGGTTGGTGGATCGGCCTGGACGGCTATTGGCGCGCCGATGGCCAGCAGATCGCCGAGATGGAAGTGTTCCTCGATGGACAGATCGCGGAGACGGAGGATGCTTCAGGACTCCATTTCGGCTTGCCCGAGGCGATCCCCGGGCTGATGCCGACGGGCGTCGTCAAGGCGTTCGATGCGATCGCGCTGGAGGCCGGCGGCGAGATCGAAGTCGACACCGGGCGGCTGCGTGTCGTAGCCAGAAGACGCCAACCCATCGATGTCGAGTTTGACGCCGGCTTGCAACTCGCTCGCCTCGGCATGGGTCAGCGGGCGAGCAAGGTTCCAGAGGTTCACGAAGAAGGGTCAACCCCTTCAGCAACAACCCAGCCCAGCCCAGCTCGTATCGCCACGCTCGAGGATGTTCGTCTGGACATCCTCAGCGATTCATCCCATCCGAGCCGCCGCGCTTCGCTCCGGTTGGAAGCCAATCAGGGCCAGGCGTGGGGCCTGCCGGTGTCGGGCCTCTCGGCGGAAGGCCGCGTGACGACGGACCGCAGCGTCGTGGTCGATCGCCTCCGCGTCGGCACGGCTGGCGGTCGCATCGCCGGCCGCGGGCTAGTCGAGGTGCCCGACGCGGCGGGCGAGCAGGCCCGGTACGAGCTCGATGTCTCGGGCGCGGGCCTGCACACCGAGCAGCTCATCGCCGCGTTGCTCGGGCGCCCGCCGGCCGAGCAGGATGCCGCGGGCGACATGGACCTGTCCCTGGGGATCGCTGGATCGTTCGGGGACGCGGAGACCATGCGTGGCCGGGGCTCGGTGCGCATCCGGGGCGGCTCTCCGGTCGAGCTGCCCCTGGCCATCCGCGCGGCCGTCGAGGTGTTGAACGTGAACTTTGGGGCCGACCGTTACGACGCGATGAACGCCGAGTTCTTCATCCGAGATCGGATGCTCACGTTTACCAACCTCACGGTCAGCTCGCCCTCGGTCGTGCTCGAGGGCCTGGGGACGGTCGGGCTCGAGGATGGTGCCCTGGACTTTGCCATCACCACCCGGCCGGCCAACGACTCGGCGATCAAGACCCTGGTGCGCAGCATCCGCGACGTGATCGTGGGCGTGGAACTCCGCGGCACGCTCGACGAGCCCTCGCCCGCGCCGCGCCCGCAGGCCCTGGTCGGGCCGTTCGATCGGCTCCGGCGGATCCTCCAGGGCGGCATGAACTACGACGAATGGAGGCGGGAGCGCCTCCGGCAGTATGGCGGCCCCCAGCAGGCCTCCAAGAGCGGGTGGTAGCTGCCCGCTTCCCCGATCCCTTGCTACCCTTGGCCCTATGACAGACGATCCGGCATCGCAGCAGACTCCGATCTCGTCGGGCCATCGGCCCGATTGGCAGGCGGTGGGCCATAGCATCGACGAACTGGTCGATCTCGTCGCCGCCGAGAGCACAGAGACGTTCGATCGCAAGCTCGTGGCGGACCTCGTCGCCGCCGCGCTGAAGCTCCTGCCCGATGGCCGCAATCGCGGCGAACTGAAGCTGATGACGGCGGCGTTCAAGGAGCTGCGATACGCCTACCGCGTCTTCGGACGCTACTCGCACGCCCACAAGGTGACCATCTTCGGCTCCGCCCGCACGCCCGAGGACCACCCCGATTACGCGTCGTGCGTCGACTTTTCCAAGCGCATGGCCGAAGCGGGGTGGATGGTCATCACCGGCGCCGGCGACGGCATCATGAAGGCCGGGCACGTGGGCCCGGGCAAGTCGGCGAGCTTTGGCGTGGCCATCCGGCTGCCCTTCGAGACCACGGCCAACACCGTGATCCACGGCGACGAGAAGCTGATCCACTTCCGCTACTTCTTTACGCGCAAGCTCATGTTCCTGTCCCAGGCCGAGGCCGTGGCACTCTTCCCTGGCGGCTTTGGAACCATGGACGAGGCGTACGAGACGCTCACGCTCGTCCAGACCGGCAAGAGCGGCATGATCCCCATCGTCATGCTGGAAGGTGAGGGCGGCGGCTACTGGGACGAGTTCCATGCCTTCGCCCGCAATGCGCTGCTGAGCCGGCAGATGATCAGCGAGGACGACACCAACCTGTACTACCACGCGAAGGACCCGCACGACGCCGTGCGCCACGTGCTGAACTTCTACCGCAATTACCACAGTTCTCGATATGTCGGGGACGACCTGGTGATCCGCGTCCGCCGACGCCTGGAAGAGCAGCACCTCGACACGCTCAACGAAGAGTTCGGCCGATTGGTGAAAGAAGGCCAGATCCGCCAGGGCGGCCCGCTCGAACAGGAAGACGAGCACCTGGACTTGCCACGGATCACCTTCACCCACACGCGGCGTGACTTCGGGATGGTTCGAAAGCTCATCGACCGCATCAACGAATTGGACGCCTCCTAGGGCTCAGCCATGGCGCATCGACGACATCGCGCGACGCACGCCCTCGCAGCCGCGTTCGTTGCTGTGGCGCTGAGCATCGGCGCGTGCCAGAGCACCCGGCGGATTCCCGATACTCCGGCCCCCGTCGATCTTCAGCCCGTCTCACCGCTCGCGGGCTGGGGCATGGAGGTCCGCGTCTGGGACCTGGACACCACCGCCTGGCAACGTTCGCGGCGCAACGAAGAATTGTCGCGGCTGTACGAGGCGTGGCAGGCCATCGAAGCGGCGCGTGCCGGCGAGCAGGAACAAGCCGAGGCCGCAGCAACCGAGCCCGCAACGACCAGTCAGGTCGCGGATCAAGCGGCAACGCCAACCTTTGGCCCTCCGGCCGAGCCGTCACAAACCGAACCACAGACGTTCGAGGAATTCGTACGCACTCGATCGGTGCCGATCGCCGAGCACCCCGGTCTCGAGTTGCTCGGCACGTACAACGACGTTCCCCAGGCCATCGAAGCCAACGCTACCGAACTCTGGAGCCGCAACGGCTTCCAGATCTCGATGGTTCCCATCGAAGATCTCGCCACGCTGCGGCAGGCCATGGGCATCCAGCAGCCGCTCGAACGGACATGGTGGGCATCGTCCGCTGAGTGGTCGAGGCTGGCCAGCGGCCCACCGCAAGGCCGCCGACGCGTAGACACCGATCTTGGCCCGCTGGAGGTTGGGCCGGGTCGCTTCGCCCTCACCGGCCGCGCATGGGTCGGGCCGGGCACCCGCGAGCCGGTGCTCAACCTCGAGGTCTGTCCGCAGTTTCTTCCAAGCAGGTCCTCATCCGAACGCCTCGAGGAGCGGCTGTCTTCACGGCTGCTCGGCGAGCAAACCCCGCCGAGCGCCTTGGACGAGGGGCCGCTCTTCGAGCGGCTGCTGCTTCGGGGGGCAATCCCCGCGGGCCAAGCGCTGCTGCTTATGCCACTGCTGGACGAACCGGCGAACCCGACGCTCGGGCCACAGATCCCCGGCGGCACCGTTGGCAACGCGGTGCTGAACGGCATCGGGCCCGATGGCACGCTGCGACCCAGGGCCATCGTCATCGTGCCGGTGCTTCCCGATTGGTTCAGCATTGACGTGCGGTGAGTCTCCACGCTGCGGCGCTCCGCGAACGCCGTGCAGCGCTTTGCTACCATCGATCCCCATCTGCCCCCTACCGCGTCTGGCCCTGGAGCTTCGTACTCGTGCCACACCTGATCTCCGTCCTCTGGCTGCTCCTGGGCATCGCCCTTCTGGTCGGCGGCGCCGAGATCCTCATCCGCGGTGCGACGCAGCTCGCCGAACGCCTGGGCGTGCCCAAGTTTGTGGTTGGCCTCACGGTTGTGGCCTTCGGCACGAGCATGCCGGAGCTGGCCACCGGTGTCGGCGCTGTGCTCAAGGACCAGAGCGACCTGATCGTGGGCACGGTCGTCGGCTCCAACGTCGCGAACATCGCCCTTGTGCTCGGGCTTGCCGCCGTCATCCGTCCCGCACGCGTTCGCGCTGGCGTGGTCAAACGCGAGGTACCCCTGCTCATCATCGTCAGCATGGCGTTGGTCATCATGCTCTTCGGCGGGACGATCAGCCGCCTCGAGGCGGCCGCACTGACCGCTGGCTTCGTCGCCTTCCTGGGCTGGACGGTCTACACCTCACTCCGCCCCGGCGCCGAAGACGCCGCGATCATCCTCGAAGCCGAAGCCGAGGATGACGAGCGTGTGGGCATCGGCCAGCCGCCCAAGGTCTGGCTCTCGTTGCTCTGGGTGGCGCTCGGGCTTGTCGGCATGATCCTCGGCTCGGACCGGGCCGTCGTGGGCGCCACAAGCCTTGCCCAGGCCGCGGGCGTGCCGGCCTTTGTCATTGGCCTCACGATGGTCGCGCTGGGCACCTCGCTGCCCGAGGTCGTCACCACCGGCATGGCCGCGCTCAAGGGCCATTCCGATCTGGCCGTCGGCAACGTGCTGGGTTCCAACCTCTTCAACGTGCTCTGCGTGCTGGGCATCTCCGGGCTTATCGGGCCGCTGGATGTGCCCGAGATCGCCATCCGCCGCGACGCGTGGGTGATGCTGGGGCTGACGCTGGCGCTGCTCCCCATCATGATGACGCGGGCCACGGTCAGCCGCGCCGAAGGGTGCGTGCTGCTGGTGGCCTACGGGGCGTACATCGCGGCCGTCGGGCTCGGCGGGTCCTGATAACCAGCCACGGCCCGGAGTTCGGGCCTCGAACCGGTTTTCCCACGCACGAAGGCAACTCGACGCCATGCCATGCCGATGGTACTCCAGGAGCGTTTCGAGACCTGGAGAGGCCCATGCTGCGTGTACCGATCAACGAAGCTGCGCCGGGCATGCGCCTGGCCATGCCCGTCTACCACCCAAGGCGCGGCGGGCCCGTCTTGCTCAAGGCCGGCGTGACGCTCGATGATCGCCTCATCGCCAGGATGCGCGAGATCGAGCTTCGTGAGATCTGGATCCACTACCCGGGGATGGCCTTTCTCGGACGCTTCGCAAGCCCGGCCATCATGGGCGCACGAGCCGAACTGAGTCATCACGTGCTCGAGGCCCTGGACGCCGTGGCGGCCAAGGCCATGGCCAAGCTCGACTACCCGGCGTACAAACGCGCCATCGTCGCCCTCGTGGAGCAGTTGCTCCATGCGCCGGCGGCGGCGTACTACGTCGAGGAACTCTCCGGGCACGCGACCCCCCACGGCCGCCACGCCAACGCCGTGTGCTTCCTCAGCCTGCTCATGGGGCTCAAGCTCGGCGACTACCTGATCGCCGAGCGCTCGCGCCTGAACGCCGTCCATGCACGGGACGTGACGTCGCTGGGCGTGGGCGCCATGTTGCACGACGTCGGCATGCTCCGGCTGCCGCCCGAAGCCCTGCGCAAGTGGAACAGCGCTCACGACGAGGACGATCCGGCCTGGCGCCGCCACGTCGAGCTTGGTTACGACATGGTCCGCCAGGGCGTCGATCCGTCGGCGTCGGCGGTCGTGCTCCACCATCATCAAGCGTTCGACGGCTCGGGCTTCCCGCAGCGCGAAGGGCTCGATGGTGGCTCCATCCCCATCGCCGGCCAGGACATCCACGTCTTTGCGAGAATCGTCGCCGCAGCCGACGCGTTCGATCGCCTCTGCGACAGCGGCGATGCGCCCGGCGCCGACCGCGTGCCCCAGACGAAGCGGCCGACAGTGAGCGCGCTGCGCGAGATGGTCCTGGGCGAGACGGCAAAGAAGCACGACCCGGTCGTGCTGATGGCGCTGCTCGCGTGCGTACCGGCCTACGCGCCGGGTTCGGTCGTGACGCTCAGCGATGGTTGCAAGGCCGTTGTGTGCAACTGGCGGCCCGACGATCCGTGCAGGCCTCGCGTGCTGCCGATCGACGGCCTGGAAGAGGCCATCGATCCCGCGGACAAGCCCGAAGCGGTACTGGATGCCGACGAGGTGCCGCGAGCGGCGATCGATCTCGTCGGCACGCCCGACCTGTGCATCGCGCAGGCGGAAGGCTTCGACGTGGCGGAAGAAAACTTCCTGCTGCCCGAGAGCCACGCGTTCGACCTGAAGCGGGCCGATCGCGAACGCATCAACCGCGCCGACCAGCTCAAGGCGTCCTAAGCCTCACACGGAAAGCCAGCGAGCTTGCGGGGTCAGCCCGCCGAAACGGCCTGCTGGTCCTGCTCTTGACCGGCCTCGGATGCGGCGGCGACGCTGTCGCTCTTCGCGGTTTCGGTCGATGCCGATCGAGCCGGGCGCTGCCGGTTGGGCACGGGCTGGCCGTCCTCGTCGAGCGTGTAGCCGACCGCCTGGAGAGCCGACTCATCCCAGTTTCTCGAGAGGATCTCGCCAGCCTCGGGAGCTCGGGTCAGGACGCGGTCGCCCGTTGACAGACCAGCCAGCACCTCGGCTTGGGTCTCGCTGCGGCGCCCCAGTTGGATCGGCACACGCTCGAAGCGCGGGCCAACCGGGCGATAGACGAAGCGGAGCCGGCCATCGCTGAACACGGACTGCACCGGAATGGTCAGCGCCTCGGTCACACGGTCGAGCACGATCGTCGCTTCCGAACGCATCGAGGGCTTGAGCTGCGTTGCCAGGTCTCCGGGCTGGAGCAGGATGCGGACGGTGTACTCCCGAAGGTTCGGGTCGCGCCAGTTTCCGCTCTCGGCGAGCACGCCGATCGACTCGACGGTGCCCGGCACGATCTTCGACCCCAGCGCCTCGATTTGGACGTTGGCCGCGAGGCCCGGACGGATCCGCCCGGCCAGCGACTCGTGAACGCGCACGGACGCCACCATCTCGCTGGTATCGGGCAGGACGATGACGACCTCGTTGGGCGACAACTCTCTGCCGGGCTCGGGCGGATCATCGTTCCAGCGCCCACGACGCGTGCTGGAGTTGTACACGACCAGTCCGTCGTTGGGGGCGGTCACGACGCAGTAACTGAGCTGCTCGCGGAGCTTGGCGAGCCGCTCCTCGCGGAGTTCGAGCTGGCGGCGTGCGTTCTTCCGTGACGCGTCCTTGCTGGCCAGCTCGATGGCGTTCTGCTTCATGACGCGGTCGACCTTGGCTCGGGCCTCTTCGACGTCGCTGGACCGCTGCTTCTCATCGCGCGGCCGTTGATACTCCTGGTAGGTTTCCAGGGCCAGGCGGGCCTGCTTCACGCGAGACTCTGCCTCGAGGAGCTGGATCTGCTCCTGATCGAAGTCGTTCTTGCTCTTGAAGTTCTTCTCAAACAGCTCCTTGCTCTGTTCGAACTTGTCGTTCAAGCGGGCATAGTTGCGCTCGGAGCTGTCGAGGTCGGCCTGGAGGCGTTCCATCTCCTTCGGGTCATCGCCGTCGCGCCATTGTTGGAAGGCGAGTTGGGCGAGTTCGAGCTCGAGGTTCGCCGCACGGAGGTTCGACTCGTTGTCGCTCACGCGGATGAGGTAGGCGTTTTCGGCGGCTTCCAAGTCGGCCCGGGCCGTCTCGACGCGGCTCTCCTCTTCGGTGATCTGCTCTTCGATCGACTCGCTATTGAGCGTGAAGAGCACGTCACCCTTGGCCACGCGCGTGCCCTCGGGCACGATGCTCAGCAGCGTGGCCCGCGTGTCGAGCTTGTTGCGGATCTCGACCTGCTCGCGGGCCTCCAGTTCGCCCGTGGCAATCGTCTGGATGTCGAACGTGCGAACGGACGCTTCAACGACATCGCTGCCCGTCGCGTTCTCGGTGCCGGCCATCTGCGTGGAAGCGAACCAGAGCCCGCCGCCCGCCACGGCGAGCAGCACCAGAGTGCCGGCCGTCTTGGCAAGGATGCTTCCCCGACGTACGTTTGCCTGTCCCACGGACCGTTTCTCCAATAGGCCTTGTCTTGGCCCCTTCTTCGACTCGCGAAACCACCCGCTCAACCATCATTTTCGACCGACCACGGCCGACCCGGTGAGGGAACACTACCGTTGAACCACAATGAGCCGCAAAAGGTTCCCGCCTGTCAGCGGAAACCCGAAACAATCCGCGATGTCCCCCGAGTAGGCCCCCTGCGATGACCCCTCCCGCCGGCTTCGATCCGAGCCCGACCCCCGGGCCGCCCTGGCTCCTGGTGGTTGCCGCGCCAGCAGAGGTGGCGGCGGTCCTCACGGGCCTGGGCCATCCACACACCGACAACGTCCGGGAATGGGTAGCCGTCCCGGTGTCCGACTCGCTCGATCTCATCACGACCGGTGTCGGCAAGGTCAACGCCGCCGCGGCCACCATGCTTGCATGCCGGGCCCGGGCCTACGGCGGGGTGCTGAATCTGGGCATCGCCGGTTCGCTGCCCATCGCGACGCCCCTGGACCTGGGTTCGACGATTGCCGCAACACGTTCGATCTACGCCGATGAGGGCCTGGCCCTTCCAGACGGCTCGTTCGTTGGCTGTGCTGATATGGGATTCCCACTTGGGCCCTTCGATGACTGGGGCATTCGGGGCAACCCGCACATGCTGGACCGATTTGCACCGCTCGCCGATCTGACCGCCCCGATCGCCACGGTCTCGACATGCTCGGCGACGGATGCGCTCGCTCGTGTGGTGGTCGAACGCACGTGGGCGGTCGCCGAGGCGATGGAGGGCGCCGCCGTGGGCCATGTCGCCGCTCGCCTGGGCCTGCCGTTCCTGGAGTTGCGGGTGGTGAGTAACACGACCGGCGATCGCGCACAGCAGCGGTGGGACATCCGACGGGCCTTGGATCGCCTGCGCGCGTTGTCCCAGGAGGTCGGTGCGAAGCTGGAGGCCTGATAACACCAGCGGCCCCGGACCCTTGTGGTTTGTAACGGATGCGCCACCCGGGCAAAGGCCACGGGTCGCCCGTTCGCTGAATTGCCCCAGCATCAGGGCCGATTCCTGAACCTGAATCGAGGGACTGCGCGGCCTGGCCGCGTGCGAGCCGCGTTCCGGTCAGGGGGCCACTGTGGGCATCTCGCTGAAGACACTCTCTGCGATCGGATCGACCCGCCTGATGGCTGGTTCGGTGTCACCCATCGCGTTCGAGTTTGGAACTTCCGAGCTCAAGGTCCTTCAGATCTCCAGCGGCTCGAGCCCCCAACTTGTCGCGGCCGCGGCCCTGGAGATGCCCTCGCGATTCCGGCGCGATGCCCAGGCTCGCCTGGCGTTCCAGATCGAGGCGCTGCCCAAGCTGATCAAGGCCGGCGGGTTCAAGGGCAAGCGGGCGGTCTGCTCCATGCCCAGCGCGATGTCATTCTGCAAGCACCTGAAGATCGTCAAGGCCGACGGCGTGCCCATGGACGCCTTGGTTCGAGCCAAGCTCCAATCGACCATGGGCTGCGATCCCAACGCGCTGGTGTACCGGTGGGTGCCCGTGGAGGGGGGGGCCGGGAGCCGAACCGAAGTCATCTGCATGGGCGCCGGCCGCGACGTGATCCAGCGGCTGATGCGTGCGATCAAGGCTGCGCGGCTCGAGCCGGTGGGGATGCACAGCGACTTCCAGGCCATCCTGACGGCGATGCACTCGTGCACGCGGCATCTTGAGGGCCACGAGGACAAGCCGACGCTCTACCTTGACCTGGGCGCCGGCGGCTCGCGCGTGCTGGTGGGCGATGGCGAGCGGCTGGCCTTTGCGAAGTTCATCGAGATCGGCGGTCGACACCTGGACGAAGCCATCGCCAACGAGCAGAACATCGATTTGGAGCAAGCGCGCCACATCCGGCTGAATATGGCCACGCTGGTTCCCGAGACGGTAGCCAAGTCGGCCGACGCGGAACCCCAGGCCGCCGAGACCGCGGCCAACGGCTCGGGGCTTGCGATGCTCGAGGCCGCGCTGAAGCGCTCGCGGGCCAAGGCGAGCAACGAGGCCAACGGCGGCAGCGCCGTGATGGCAGCCCTGGACGAGAGCGCGGTGGGCATGGAAACGCTCGACGAGACGATCTCTCGAACGGGGACCGACTTGACCGAACCGCTGGAGATCCTCACCGACGAGGTGCAGATGTGCGTCCGGTATTACAACGGGATGTGCCCCGATCGGCGGATCGAGCGCGTGGTGTTCCTGGGCGGAGAGTCTCGACAGCTCGCGCTCTGCACACACGTCGCCAAGCGACTGAACCTGCCCGCACAGCTTGCCGACCCCCTGGCGCGGGTCACTCGGACCGGTAACGAGCCCTGCATCGGTACCGACCTCAGCGGAAGCCAGCCCGGATGGGCAGTTGCGCTTGGCTTGTGCCTGCGCCCAACCGATCTTTGAGTAGGTCTCCTTCGGAGGAACGTGATGCTCGGACCCTCTAGCGACAGCAACCAGCAGGGCGGCGGCCTCGGCGGCGGCTTCCTTCCGGACGACTACGTCCAGCGCAAGGCCGAGGGGCGGGCCAACGTTATTGGCCTGACCCTCTTCTGTGCGGTCATGGGCACGGTCGTCGCGGCGTTCTTCGTGACCAACCGCAACTGGAAGTCGGTGCACGACGAGCGTGAAGCGATCGCCGTGCAGTACAAGGCCGCCGAGCCCGAGATCGAGCTGCTCATCAAGCTGGAGGAGCGCAAGGAGCAGATGCTCCAGAAGGCCGAGATCGTGACGGCGCTCATCGAGCCCGTGCCACGCAGCATCCTGATGGCCGAACTGGTCACCCGCATGCCCGAGGACATGACCCTGCTGACCGTCGAACTGAAGGGTCGTCGTGTGGCCGACGCCGCGCAGACCAAGGCCGAAGCCGCGCAGGCCCAGCGCCAGAGTGTGCGGGGCCGCCAGGCCGGCTCGCTGGGCGGCACGAAGACCGGCGCCACCGCCGAGGAAGCCAAGCCGAGCAAGATCCTGCCCCCCCGCTACGAGTACACGCTCACGCTGACGGGCGTGGCGCCCTCGAACGGCGATATCGCCGACTACCTCGACGCGCTGAAGCTGTCTCCCCTGCTCCGCCGGGTCGAGCTGCACTACGCCGAGGCGCAGAAGCTCAAGGACCTGGAGCTGCGCAAGTTCCAGCTCAGCGCCGAGATCGATCCGCGTGCCGACGCCCGGGGCATCGATGCTCCCGATCCTGCCGAAGGCCTGGCCAACGGTGGCACACCGCCAACCGAAGCCGCCAAGCCAGAGGGTGCGGGCGAACAGGGCTCCGAAGAGGCGTTCGCGACGGTCAACGACGAGGAGGGCCAGTAACATGAAGTTTGGCATCCGAGAATTCGTGCTGCTGTTGGTGCTCTTCGCGGTGCCGCTGGCCAGCTACTGGTTCGTCTTCAAGCCGCAGAACTCCCAGATCGACCGGGCCCGCGAGGAGATCTCGCTCCGCCGGGAGAAGCTGGAGAAGCTTCGGCAGGAAAGCGCCCGGCGTGGCACGCTCGAGGCCGCCACCCAGCAGATCGCCGAGCGCATCGAGTCCATCGAGGCGCGCCTGCCGACCAACAAGGAACTGGCCGACGTCGTCCGCCAGGTCTCCGAGCTGGCGGTGGAATCGGGCCTGGATCAGCCCGCGATCGTCGCCGAGAAGCCGGTCAAGGCCTCGCTCTACATGGAGCAGCCGCTGAAGATCGAGATGACCGGCGACTTCCGCGGCTTTTACAAGTTCCTGCTGGAGCTCGAACGGCTGGATCGCATCACGCGCACCACCGACATGACGGTTCGACGCTCGGACAAGGTCGATGGCCACATGGTCGCCGAGTTCACGCTGAGCATCTACTTCCAGGATGAGGAGGCCTAATGAGCACCGATCCTTCCATGCTGAACGAGGGCGCCAGCGAGGCCATCGAGCACGTCGAGGTCAGCGGCCCGGACCCGAGGAAGCGACTGACGATGCAGGTGGGCGTCGTCGCTGGCGTGCTCGCGCTGGCCGGTGGCGTGATCTACTGGATGCACCACAAGGGCATCTCGCCGGGCAAGAACCTCAAGCCGGTCGAGATGCGGTACACCATCGAACAGACGCAGGCCAGGCACTACGAGGGCGAGGAACGCATCCTTCGCAGCCTCGCCCTGGCCGGCCCGCCGCCCCAGGTCCCGCTGGAGGACATCGAGGAGAACCCGTTCAGGCTGGAGCGCACGCCGGCTCCGGAATTGGACGAGCTGCCTTCCCAGCCAACCGCCCCGAGGGATCCGACCCTGATCCGCGCCGAGCAGATCCTCGGCTCACTAAAGATCGAGATGGTCCTCAACAGCGAGACCAACCCGCTCGCTCGGATCAACGGCACCGTGTATCGGGTGGGCGACAAGATCGACGGCGTGGTGGAGATCGTGGGCATCACCGGGCGCTCGGTGACCTTCCGAGCCAAGACGCTGCTGCGCACGATCGAGATGGAAGCCAAGCGCTAAGCCGCACATCCGAGGATGCGCACAAGATGAGCAAGTACAACATCGACGACATCCTCAGCGAGCTCTCCGACTCGGGGAGCTCCGACGGCAAGGGCGCCGGCAAGGGCCGGGCGTCGCGCCATCGCATCGATCAGTCCGAGCAGGCGTTCAGCCCGCTGCCGTCCATGCCGGCCCACCAGGGCGACGCCGGGAGGGGTGCGGCCAGCGACGACCCGGCCGTCAAGCAACGCCCGAAGTCGGCCCCCGATGCCCGCGTCGGCAAGGCCATCAGCGAGGTGTACTCGCCCGAGGCCGACGCCGTGGGCGACGAGCACGACACCACGGAACTGGCCGAGCGGCTCGTCTCCAGCAACGCCGTGTCGGGCGAGGACATGGCCCAGGCCCAGAACATCGTCAAGCAGACGCCCGGGCGCAGGCTCGTGGAGGTGCTGCTGGAGCGCGGCGCCGACGAGGAGGCCGTGCAGCGCGTGGTGGCCGAGAACGCCGGCCTGCCCTTCGAGCGGATCGATCTGGACGCCGGCCTGGATGGCGGCATCGACGGCATGATGCTCCAGCGTCTGGGCGGCGACTTCTGCCGAGACCATCAGGTGCTGCCGCTGCGCACCGAGGGCCAACGCGCCGTGCTGGGTGTCACGCGGCCGGACGACCTGTTCCTGTTCGACGAGCTGCGTGAGAAGCTGGGCGTCGTCGGCCTGAAGATCGTCGTCGTGACCAACTTCGACATCCGCGGCGCACTCGAAGTAGCCGGCATGGGCGAGCATACCGAGGAGCCCGAGGACGTCGACCTCAACGAGATCCTCGACCAGGTCGACGAGCAGGACGTCCAGGTTGAACAAAAGGAGTCACAAGAGGTCGACCTCGAGCAGAAGGCCGGCGAGAGCCCGGTCATCCGCTACGTCAACTACATCATCCAGCAGGCCATCAAGGACGGCGCCAGCGACATCCACATCGAGCCGGCCGACAAGAAGCTCAAGGTGCGTTTCCGTATCGATGGCGTCCTCTTCGAGGCGATGAACCCGCCGGCGTCGATGTCGGCGGCCATCACCAGCCGCCTGAAGATCATGGCGAACCTGGACATCTCCGAGCGCCGCATCCCCCAGGACGGCCGCATCCGGTGCGTTGTTGCTGGCCGCAAGCTCGACCTGCGTATGTCAACGCTGCCCAACACGTATGGCGAGAAGACCGTTATGCGTATCCTGGATACCAAGAGCATCAACGTGCAGCTCGAGGACCTGGGCTTCAGCGAGGACGCGCTCCAGGTCTGGCGAGGGCTGGTCACGGCGCCCCACGGCATCACGCTCGTGACGGGCCCCACCGGCTCGGGTAAGACGACCACGCTGTACGCCTCGCTGCGGACGCTGGACAAGAACAAGATGAACATCTCCACCGTCGAGGACCCGGTGGAGTACCACCTCGACGGCGTCACGCAGACCCAGACGCACGAAAAGATCGGCATGACGTTCGCCAAGGCCCTCAAGGCCCTCTTGCGTCAGGACCCCGACGTCATCATGCTCGGTGAGATTCGCGACATGGAAACCGCGCTCACCGCGGTGCAGGCCGCGCTGACGGGCCACCTGGTGTTGAGCACGCTGCACACCAACGACGCGCCATCGAGCATCACGCGACTGGTCAACATCGGTCTGGAGCCCTTCCTCGTCGGCGCTGCGGTCAACGGCGTGCTTGCCCAACGCCTGCTTCGACGCCTGTGCAAGCACTGCAAGACTGAGGAACGCCCAAGCCAGGAGATGGCCGAGTACCTCGAGCTCCAGGGCATGTCTACCGAAAAGGTCTGGACGGCCAAGGGCTGCGACAAGTGCCGCGGCACGGGCTATTCGGGCCGGGTGGGCATCTACGAGTTGCTCGCCGTCGATGACCGCCTGCGCGACGTCATCGCGGGCAACCCCAACGTCAGCGAGTTCCGTCGAATGTGCCTGGAGCGCGGCATGGTGTCGCTGCGCATGGACGGCATCAACAAGGTCAAGCAGGGCCTGTCGACCGTGCAGGAAGTACTCCGCGTGACCGACGGCAACCACTGACGTCCACCGGGCTTGACAGCTCGACGCCGTGTGCCAAATATTGGCATCATGGCGTCAGTATCCCACTCTGCCCGACCTCTCTCACCCCGCCAGGCCGCCCGCCGGCGTGCCAGGGTCGATGCGCTGCTCGATGTCGATCTGTTTAAGGCACTGGCCGACCCCACGCGGCTCGAGTTGCTGCGATGCCTGCTCAAGTGCCGGCGGGCCTGCTCGGTGAGCGAGGTCGCCGAGTGCTGCGATGTGGACTTCTCCGTCGTTGCACGCCACCTGGGCCTGCTTGCCCGCGCGGGCGTGCTGGAAGCTCGCAAGGAGGGCCGCAGCGTGTGGTATACGCCCCGCGGCGAGTTCCTTGCCTCGACGTTCCGCGACCTCTCCGAGTCCATCCAGTCGCTCGCTCCGGCGGATTCCTGCTGCGGGAGCGACTGCTGCCAGGAAGGCCACTGACCATGCCCACGCACTCCGTTCCCCGAATCCTGTTCCTCTGCACCGGCAACTCGTGCCGCAGCCAGATGGCCGAAGGCTGGGCCCGACACCTGTTTCCCGATCGCTTCGAGAGCGTCAGCGCCGGCACCGACCCGCAGGGCCTGAACCCCCTTGCGATCAAGGTCATGGCCGAAGCGGGCGTGGACATCTCCTGGCACACCAGCAAGTCCATCGCCCAGTGCGACCCCGACTCGCTCGACCTGGTGATCGCCGTGTGCGGCCATGCCGCCGAGCACTGCCCGATCATGCCCGGGCCGACGCGCATCATCCACAAGGGCTTCGAAGACCCGCCGAAGCTGGCAGCCCAGGCCGCGACCGAAGAAGAAGCCCTCTCCCACTACCGCCGCGTGCGCGACGAGATCCGTGACTACGTGCAGACGCTGCCGAGCCTGTTTCCCCAGTCGGCGGGACACCGATGACTTCCGGGCCATGCCTGTCAGAGAATAGGCGGCTGGGCTTTCTTGACCGCTTCCTGACGCTCTGGATCTTCCTGGCTATGGCGCTGGGGGTGGTTCTGGGCCGGTTTGTCGGCGGCGTATCTGAAGCCCTCGATGCCATGACCGTGGGGACGACCAACATCCCCATCGCGATCGGGCTGATCCTGATGATGTATCCGCCCCTGGCCAAGGTGCGCTACGAGAAGCTGCCCGAGGTGTTCAAGGACTGGAAGATCCTCACGCTCTCGCTGGTGCAGAACTGGCTCGTTGGCCCCGTGCTGATGTTTGCGCTTGCCGTGTTGTTCCTTCGAGATCAACCGGAGTACATGACCGGCCTCATCCTGGTTGGCCTTGCGCGTTGCATCGCGATGGTGCTGGTCTGGAACGATCTGGCCCGGGGGAGCAGCGACTACGCCGCCGGACTGGTGGCGTTCAACAGCATCTTCCAGGTGCTCTTCTTCGGTGTGTACGCGTGGCTGTTCATCACGTACCTCCCGCCACTGCTGGGGCTCGAGGGCGCCGTCGTGGACATCTCGATGGGCGAGGTGTTCAAGAGCGTGCTTGTCTATCTCGGGATTCCATTCCTTGCCGGGATGCTCACCCGCGCGCTGCTCAGGACGATCAAGGGTGAGGCATGGTACAGCGGGGTGTTCATCCCCCGCATCGCGCCGATGACGCTCATGGCGCTGCTGGCCACGATCGTTGTGATGTTCTCGTTGCAAGGCCAGCGGATCGTCGAGCTTCCCTTGGACATCCTTCGCATCGCCGCGCCGCTGGCGATCTACTTCGTGGTGATGTTCCTGGTCAGCTTCTTCATGGCCAAGCGCGTGGGCGCCGACTATCCGCGGGCAACAACGCTGGCCTTTACCGCCAGCGGCAACAACTTCGAGCTTGCCATCGCGGTCGCCATCGCGGTCTTCGGCCTGGGCTCGGGCGTGGCCTTCGCGACCGTCGTGGGTCCGCTGGTAGAGGTCCCCGTACTCATCGGTCTGGTCAGCGTTTCGCTGTGGCTGGGGCGACGCTGGTATCCGAATGCAGCACATCCATCCGAGCCGAGGCTCGAAGGAGAAACGACATGAGCACTCCAACGAACACCAACATCCTCCGCGAGAAGGTCCTCGAGGGCTATGCCAAGATCGCCAAGGACGGCCAGTGGTCGGGCGTGCAGGCCGCGCCCTCGAGCGCGGGCTCGTGCTGTGGCGGCGGTGGATGCTGCGGCCCCACCACGCTGACCGCAGGGCAGGTGGCCCAGGCCGTGGGGTATTCGGACGAAGAGCTCTCGGCGCTGCCCGAGGGCGCAAACATGGGCCTTTCCTGCGGCAACCCGACGGCCATCGCCGCCCTGAAGCCGGGCGAGGTCGTGCTCGATCTGGGCAGCGGCGGCGGGATGGACTGCTTCATGGCGGGCCCGCGCGTCGGTACGACCGGCCGCGTCATCGGCGTAGACATGACTCCCGACATGCTCGCCAAGGCCCGTCGCAACATCGAGAGCTACCACAGCCAGTGCGGGCTGGACAACGTAGAGTTCAGGCTGGGCGAGATCGAGCACCTACCCGTGGCCGATGCCGCTGTCGACGTGGTGCTGAGCAACTGTGTCATCAATCTGTCGCCCGACAAGGCGCAGGTCTGGCGCGAGGTGGCCCGCGTGCTCCGCCCGGGCGGGCGCGTGGCCATCAGCGACCTCGCCCTGCTTAGGCCGCTGCCGGACGCGGTGGTGGCCGATGTGGAAGCGCTGGTTGGCTGCATCGCCGGGGCGCAGCTCGTCGAGGACATCCATGCGGAGATGGAGGCCGCCGGCCTGACCGACATCCGCCTGACCGGCAAGCCCGAGTACGTTCAGGCCATGACCACCTGGCAAGACCCCTTGTACCAGAAGATCGCCAACGCGTTGCCGGAGGGCGCCACCATGGCCGACTACGTGACGAGCTTGGACATCGCGGCCCGAAAGCCTTGATGGCCCGCTGTTCTCGGACTGGGGCCCGCCGCGCTAGACTCAACGCGTGAGGTTCGACACCAGCCAGCACATGCGTCTCGGGCAGCAGATGAAGCTGTCGCCCAGGGTCATCCAGTCGATGGAGATCCTGCAGATGCCCCTGGCCGACCTCGAGCAGCGCATCGAAGAAGAGCTCGAGAGCAACATGGCCCTCGAGGTGGTCGAGCCGCACGCCGAGAAGGCGGCCAAGACCAAAGACGAGACCGACCGCCCCGATCGCGAACTCAACATCTCCGAGGGCGGGGATGCCCAGGACGACTTTGCCCGGCTCGACAGCTTCCAGACCGACCAGCCCGATGCGGCCGACAACGCCTTCGACGGCCCCAGCCGCGCGAACCTCGAGCCCGGATCGCCGAGCAGGGCCTCCTCGGGCGAGCGCGATGGCAAGATGGACGCCATGGCGGCTGCCCCCGCCCGCCAGGCCTCGGTGAGCGAACAACTCCAGGAGCAGTGGGCCCTGACCGAGATGGATAGCGACCTGCGGTCTCTGGGCGCCTACCTCATCTCGTTCATCGACGAGGACGGCTACCTCCGCACGCCGCTGGAAGACATCGCGCAGCAGGCGCCCGAGCCGCTGGCAGAGCTCGCCGGCGATCGCGACAAGCTGCTCGAGCAGCTCCCCTGGGTGCTGGAAGAGGCCCAGCTCGTGCTCGAGCCCACCGGCGTTGGCGCTCGCGATGCCCGCGAGTGCCTGCTGCTCCAACTCGACGCCGTGCAGCACGATCCGGACTTCAACGAAGACCAGGCCACCGACGATGCGATCGAAGCGGCGCGGTGGCTCGTCGCCGATCATCTCGAAGACCTGATGAACAACCGTTTGCCCAGGATCGCCGAGCAGACCACGCTGACGATGGAGGAGATCAAGACCGGCGTGCAGCTTCTCCGCCGCCTGAGCCTGGCTCCGGGCAAGCGGCTGGCGCCCGATCGCAGCGAACCCATCATCCCCGACGCCATCGTTGAGTACGACGAGGACAACGACCGGTACGTTGCCTACCTCAACGATCGCAGCCTGATGAATCTGCGCATCAATCGGGACTACTCCGAAATGGTCCGAACGCGCGAGCTCGACAAGCAGGGCCGCGACTTCGTCCGCAAGAACCTCTCGAACGCGCAGTGGCTGGTCGACGCCATCGGCCAGCGCCGTGACACGCTGCTGCGGGTCATCCATGCCGTACTCGATGCTCAGCGCGACTTCTTCGACTACGGCCCGGAGAGCCTGCGTCCATTGCCGATGACCCAGGTCGCCGAGCAACTGGGCATCCACGTCGCCACGGTGTCGCGGGCGGTGTCGGACAAGTACCTGCAAACCCCTCGGGGCGTTGTGCCCCTGCGGCGGTTCTTCACCGGCGGCACGCAGAACGACGCCGGCGACGACGTGAGCTGGGAGGCCATCAAGGCCGCGATGCAGGACGTCATCGAGCACGAGAACAAGGCCAAGCCCCTGAGCGACGAGGCCATCGTGCGCGAGCTGAAGAAGCGCGGGGTCGAGATCGCCCGCCGCACCGTCGCCAAGTATCGCGATCAGCTCGGCATCCCCTCGGCCCGCATGCGCAAGCAGTTCTAGCTGGAGATCTGCTTGTCGATCACCAGGCGGATGCGCACGGCGTTGCCGATCACGCACAGGTCGCTCAGCGCCATCGCGGCCGCGGCGACGACCGGCCCGTGCTCGCCCAGCAGGCCGAATGCCGCCGCCGGGATGGCCGCGGCGTTGTAGACGAAGGCCAGGAACAGGTTCTGGCGGATGCCCCGCCTGGTCGCCCGACCGATGCGCACCAGATCGGCGACCGCCAGCGGGCGATCGCCCGGGATGATCGCGTCGGCCGACTCGAGGGCGATGTTGCTTCCGGCGTCGATCGCGACGCCCACGCCACCGGCGCTGCTGGCCGCCGCCATCGCCGGAGCATCGTTGATGCCGTCCCCCACCATGAGCACGGTGTGAGACGCCGCCGCCTCGCGGACATGATCGACCTTGCCCTGCGGGGTCAACCGAGCCTTCACGCGATCCCGATCGAGCCCGATCCGATCGGCCAGTTTGTGGGCCGGGCCTTCGCGGTCGCCGGTGAGCACCCAGGCCTCGATGCCGAGCGATTCGAGCTGGCCTACGAAGTGCTCGGCCCCGGCGCGCAGCTCTTCCTTGAAGTGCACGACGCCGGCCAGGGCGCCATCGACGATCAACACCGAGGCCGGCCCATGCTCCAGCTCGGCGTCGTCCAGAGCGACCCCCTCCGCCCGCGCGGCGTCGGCTGACACGAGCATCGCCCGGCGGCCGTCGACCACACCGGTCACGCCGCGTCCCGGTTCTTCCTGGGCGTCCCGGACTGCGGCGTACGTCACGCCTCGTGCATCGGCGGCCCGAACGATGGCCTTGGACAGTGGGTGGCTCGAACGCCCCGCCAGCGGCGCGGCCAGAGCCAGCACGTCGTCGGACACTTCGCTGCGCACCTCGGGCTGGCCGCTGGTGATGGTTCCGGTCTTGTCCAGGAGCGCGACGCTGGCGATCGCTGCCCGCTCGAGTGCGTTGGCCGAGCGCACCAAAATGCCCCGCCGGCCTGCCGCCCCGGTGCCAACCATCACCGCCAAGGGTGTCGCCAGGCCAAGGGCGCAAGGGCAGGAGATCACCAGCACGGTCGCGGCGGTCACCACCGCCTTGGCCAGGCCACCACCGGGCACCAGCAACCAAGCCACAAAGCTGACCGCGGCGATCGCGATGGCCGTGGGTACGAATATCGCGCTGACACGGTCGGCCAAGCGTTGCACGTCGGCCTTGCTCGCCAGCGCGTCGGCGACCAGCGCCACCATCCGGCCCAGCGTGCCGCTCGCGCCGTCGGTCGTGGCACGCACAATCGCCGGCGAGCCGACCGCGACCGAGCCGGCCATGACCTCGTCGCCGGCCTTCTTCTCCGCGGGGACCGACTCGCCGGTGACGGCCGATTCGTCGAGTGAAGCCGGCCCCACGAGCACGCCGTCCACCGGGCAACGATCGCCCACGCGCACCAGCACGAGGTCGCCGGGCAGCACGTCTCGCGCAGGCACCGTGGCGCCGGTGCTGTCGCTCTCATCGGCCAGCACCACGGCTTCGGTGGGCTGCATCGCCGCAAGCTCGCGCAAGGCCTTGGTTGTGCCGCGCCGTGCACGCCGCTCGAGCCAGTGCCCCAGCGAGATGAGTGTCAACAGGCCCGTCGCCTCGATGAAATACGTCGGATGCTCGCCCTGGCCCAAGAAGATCAGGATGGCGTGGCCCAGGCTGAGCAGGTAGGCCGAGGCGCTGCCCAGCGAGACGAGCGTGTCCATATTGGTCGAGCGTCGCTTCGCGGCCGCCCACGCCGAGCGGTAGAACGCCGAGCCGATGAACACCTGCGCGATCGTGCCCACGACCAGCGCGACACCGAGCCCCGCCCCGCTCGTCATGTGCAGGCCCAGGCCGTGGCCAAACCAGTGGGCCAGTTCCATCGGCAACCAGAGGATGATGCCGAGGATCACCCGCCAGCGCCAAGCATCGGCCTGCCGCGAGTCATCTCCGCCGAGCCGCTTGGCCAGGTCGGCCGCCGCGTCGCTCGAATCGGCGGGCGCGGCCTCAAACCCCGCCTCGCGCACGCTTCCTGCCAGTTGCAGCGCGTCGAGGTTCGAGCCCTTGACCAGCGCCGACCCGCCCGCCAGGCTCACCATGGCCGTCTGCACACCCGAGACCTTGCCCAGGGCTCGCTCGACGTTCGCCACACAACCGGCGCAGTGCATGCCGTCGACCTTAAGCCGGACGATCGCGTTCTCGGTAGCCACAGGGGAAGCCATGCTATCCATAGGGTCAGGTCAAACTCCCAAGAAGGCCAACTTGTTCGAGGTGCGCATGGGCGGAATCCAGACGCACACGACGCCCATCTTCACACCGCACGACCAGCCGCCACAGTGCATCGAGATCGACCACGACCCCTTCGAGGGTGCGGCCCTCGACACGGAAGACACATCGTTGGCCCCGCAGCGTGCCAATCTCGCTCCAGCGCTCGCGGATCGCTTCCGGTGCGGCCTTTAGCCACACCGAGACCGCCTCGAGCACGGCACGCGCAACCGCCGGGCGATCGGCCTGCACACCCAATTGCCGCAGGCTCACTGCCGAGTTCTTCAACGCATCGGGCCAGTCTTCGCTTGATTGCCCGACGTTCAGGCCGACGCCGATGCACGACAGGCCATCGGCGACCTCGATCAGCACGCCGGCCAGCTTCCGCCCCCTTCCGCGCAAGTGCCGCTCGACCACGTCGTTGGGCCACTTGAGCCCCAGCCCAGTAGCGCCCAGCGCCTGGCACGCGTCGATCACCGCGAGCCCGACCGCCAGCGAAAGCCCAGAGGGCGGCAGGCCGCTGCGTGACACCATGCTCATCGAGAGCGCCTGGCCGTTCGAGTCGCTCCACATGCGGCCTTGCCGCCCGCGCCCACTCACCTGGCGATCGGCCACAACGGCGATGCCGGGCGTGCTTCGGGCGAGCCTTCGGGCCTCGTTCTGCGTCGAGGCGACCTCCTCGAGAACGAACACCGAGTGGAACTCGCCCACCCCATCGTGCAGGCTGTCCCAGCACTCGCCCATTACGCCGTGGTCGCTTCCTGCGCCTCGACATCCAGGCCGATATCGAGCCAGACCGCGTGGTGCGTGATCGCGCCCACGGCGATGCGATCCACGCCCGTCCGGGCGACGTCGCCGATCGTCGAGAGATCGATGCCACCCGATGCCTCGAGCAACGGCGTGCCGCCCTTGGCGTTCCGCATCTCCACGGCCCGGACCAGTTGATCGACTTTCATGTTGTCCAGCAGGATGATGTCGAGCACCCCCTCGTCCAGGTCCAACATTGCTTCGAGTTGCTCGAGCGTGTCAACTTCCACTTCGATGAACGCGAGATTCTCGAAACGCTCGCGAGCGCTCTCTGCTGCGCTGCCGACCTTTCGAGCGGCGTCCTGGGGGCGCAGTCCGGCGATGTGGTTGTCCTTGATCAGCACCGCGTCATACAGGCCCATGCGGTGGCAGCGCCCCCCGCCGCACCGCACGGCGTACTTCTCCAACTGCCGAAGCCCCGGGGTCGTCTTCCGGGTGTCCACGACCTGGGCGTTGGTGTCGCCAACGGCCCGCACGTAGCGGGCGGTCTCGGTTGCGACCCCGCTCAACCGGCCGAGCAGATTCAGCAGCGTGCGCTCGGCCGAGACGATCTCGCGCCGCGGGCCGAGCAGCGCGCCGAGCCTCTGGCCGGGCTCGACCGCTTCGCCGTCGGCGGCCATGGGCCTGAAGAGCGAGGTGGGCGCCAGCACGTCCAGCACGTCGCCGGCGGCTTCCAATCCGCTGACCACGCCGGCCTCCCGCGAGACAACCCACGCCTCGCCGCGCTCGTCCTGCCCGATCATGATCGCGGCTGTCGGATCAAGATGCTCGGGCCCGAGATCTTCGTCGCGGCAGATCTCCAGCAACCGGCGGGTGATGCCGGGCGAGACCAGTTGCTTGTACCAATCCGCAGGGGTACTGCCGGCAGTGCTGTCGGGAGGGGCTTGCTCTTCCACGGCCGATGATATGTCCACCGGACGTCCCACCCGGCCCACAAGCGTCGTACACTGGGGCTCTTCATGACCATCCCCAATGTTCGCTCAGGAGGCGCCATGGGCCTGCTTGCCGGAAAAGTCGCTCTCGTCGTTGGCATCGCCAACGAGCGTTCCTACGCGTGGCACATCGCCAAGGCCCTCATCGAGCATGGGGCGACCTGCTGCTATACGTGCCTGCCGGGCGAGAAGAACCAACGCCGCACCGAGCGAGCCGTCAAGGCCCTGCCCGCTGGCGGTGGAGACGACCCCCTCATCGTGCCCATGGACGCCGGCAGCGACGAGGAGATCGATGCAGCGATTTCGGCCGTCGAGGGCCGTGTCCAGGCCCTTCACGTGCTCGTGCATTCCATCGCGTTTGCCGACCGCGAGTACCTGGCCCACGGCCGGTTCATCGAGACCCCGCGCGAGGCGTTTCTCAGCGCCGTCGATATCTCGGCTTACACCCTGCTTGGCCTCAGCCGCCGCTGCAAGGACCTCCTGGCCAAAGAGGGCGGGTCGGTCATGGCCATGAGCTACTACGGGGCCGAGAAGGTCGTCCCGGGCTACAACGTCATGGGCGTGGCCAAGGCGACCCTGGAGGCCACCGCCCGCTACCTGGCCGGCGACCTCGGCCAGCACGGCATCCGCGTGAACACCATCTCGGGTGGCTACCTCCGCACGCTGGCTTCCAGCGCCGTGGGCGGGGCCGACAAGATCAGCGAGCAGAACCTCGAGCGATCGCCCCTGCGCCGCAATGTCGAGGGGGGCGACGTGGGCAACACGGCCGTCTACCTGGCCAGCGACCTGAGCGCGGGCGTGACCGGCGAGAACATCTACGTCGATTGTGGGGCCAACATCGTTGGCGTCTAAGACCCCTGTTCGGGTCTAGTCAGGATTATTTCTGAAGCCCTCGCGGGATCGGTGCCGATGCTCTTTGTATGAGTGTCGCACCCACGAGTGCTGCCGCCGCCTTGGCCTCGACAGCCGCCGCTTCCGAGCGCGCCAGCAAGGTCCAGGTCAACACCAAGGAGAGCGATCAGGCCCGTCGCAGCCGCCACGGCAAGCCCGCCGGCGATCGCGTGGTCCTGAGCCCCGAAGCCGTGCAGCCCAAGCAGAGCGTCACCGAACGCTCAGAGGGCCGTCCCGGGCAGGATCCACAGATGGAAGACAGGGCTTCGCACATCGACGTCGAAGGCTGACCTTCACGCCGATTCGAAGGGCCAGGCCGGCCGCGTACGGCATCGCTGGGTGTCGCGCCTCAGGCCGCGGCCTGGACGCGGGCCATGGAGAGCGCCTCGATCATCGCGAGCACGCGGTCGCGGAAGTCCGGGTTGACGGTCAGCCAGTTGGCGCTCATCACCTCGTCGCGCACGTCGTCGAGGATGTACGCCAGGTGGGGGCGATCGATGAACGCGGTCGAGTACGCCAGGCCGGCCGCGAGTTTGCCCAGCGTCTCGGCCCGCCCCCGATTGAAGGCGATGTCCGAGATCAGGTACTCCATCGGATCGACCAGCGGCTCCGGCCGCTCGACCGCCAGCCGCTCATGGCCAGTCAGCATGAGATCGAAGCCCAGCACTTCCTGCTCGGCGGCAAAGGCCGCGACGCAGGCCCGCAGGCACGTCTCGCCCTCGGCAGGCCCGAGCCGGCCGATCGTCCGCGCGGCCTGGGCACGATCCGCGGGCAGCAAACCGCAGCCGCTCCAGGCCACGTAGGCACCCAGGACGCGCATCGCCGCGCACTCCAGAGCGCCCACGCCATCGGCGTTTCGCTCCGAGAGGATCTCCGCCACGTTGGCCATGGCCCGATCCAGGGCGGGATCGCTCACCACGGGTGAACCCAGCATGAGGCCCAGCGCCGGTCGGCCTTGCAAGCGATCACCGACGCTCAGACGGCTGGGATACCGCCCAAGCAGGGCCGCGGTCTCCAGGAGGCCACGGAGCAGATCGATGGTTCCCTCCTGCGACCAGTCCAAAGCGTCGATGGTCACCACGGCCGGATCGATCCGATCGGGGAACAGGGACGCGTAGCTCAGCGGCAGCGCCATCGACCAATCGTGCCACGCCGCTGGCGCATCGGGCGCTTCGGCTACGCGGATCACCACCCCACCCTCGCCGCCAAAACCCTCGATGAGGGCGTCGAAGCCCAGGCGACGCAGTTCGGCGTTATCCACCGAACCCGGGCAGGGCGCGAACGTCGCCTCCAAAGCGTGGCGTGCCTTCTGGAGCGCCTCGAACTGCGGCCGCTCGATCCGGATCCCGATGCGAAGCGGACGCGACAGCGACGCCCCGGGCGTCCCGCCGGCCTCACGAGCGCGCTCCAGCCAGGATGGCAGCGTCCCCCCCGAACACGACTTGATGATCGTCAGCGTGCCGTCGGCGACCCCGGCGACGACCCGACGCGTGGGAACGATCAGGCCCTTTTGCGGAGCCGACACCGGCGCCTCGGAACGCTGGCCCACTGAAGCACGCTGGGGCTCTCCGTCATGCTGGGGCGGAACGAACTGTTCAATCTGAACGGCCGTCTCACGTTGGGGCGAAGACTCGAGCCCCTGCTTCGCCCGACCGGTGTGGGGAACCTCAAGAGCGTCCTGGGGCTCGACGAACCCCACCGCCGCTCGGCCGGCTTGGAAGCCCATGAACCACCTTCCGCCGAGGATACCCGCGGCGATCCAGAGCCCGACGGGCAACCCCACGAAGGTCCGCGTGAGCCAGGTCGCCCCTAGCAGCCAGGCGGTGAGCACGATCGCGCACACCCCCACAACCCACGCAAGGCCCACGATCGCGTTCTTGTCCTGGTCGACCAGACCGGTCGGCCCCCGCTGCAGCCGTTGGAACGTGTTCATCGCCTGAGCATCGGCCCATGGCGAGCAACGCGCCGGCGTGTCGGCTTTGGGGCGCCGGCCACGGGGGCAGATCTGGCGATGTTGCGGTTTGCGCCGCTGGGGTCTGGTGGTTATCCGCCGCTCGCGCCGGAACTCGCCGGCGGCAGGCGGTCCAGGGCCGCGATCACGTCGGCGGGCTCGGCCCGATTCCGATAATCCGCATCCAGGAACGCCCAGCGGATGATGCCGCTGCGATCGATGACGTAGGTGGCCGCCAGGGGCAGTTCGCCCGAGTCATCGCCGTTGAACGCGCTCAGGCCGAACGCCTTCTCGTAGTTCTCCTGGACGCCCTCGGTGAGCGAGAAGACCACGCCATACTCCCGAGCCACGGCGTTGCCGACGTCGCTGAGCACTTGGAAGCCCAGCCCTTCCTTCTCGGCCGTGGAGATCGAGCGGTCGGGCAACTCGGGCGAAAGGGCGACGAGCGTGGCGCCGCGGGCCCCGATGTCGTCCAACCGCTCCTGGTAGGCCCGCAGCGTGAGGTTGCAGTACGGGCACCATCCGCCGCGATACCACAGCAGCACGACGGGGCCTTGCTCAAGCAGCGACGCGAGCGAGACCACCTCGCCGCTCTGATTGGTCAGCTCAAAGCCGGGCGCTTCGTCGCCCATGCTCCTGGCGTTCTCGACCACGCTGGCGTCGACCACGGCCTGGATGCCCGCGTCGTACAGCGTCTTGATGTCGTCCGAAGCGCGCTGGCCAAAGGCTTCTCGGCGGGCTTGCAGCTCGGTTGCGAGCGGGCGGCCCGCGCTGGGGATTACGGGGGGCGTGCTGGCCATCTGGGTCTCCTTCTGGGCGGAAGCGTCGCCCTGGCTCTGGATCTGGCCCTGGCCATCGCCGGCGCTGCCCGCCGATTCACCGCAGGCGGACAACAACAAGGCCGCGGCCCCTGCCAGGGAGACCACGGCGCTGCGTACAACGGCTTGCTTGGGGAAGGTCATCGTGGAGTGTACGAAGCCGTCCCGGGCCGACTTATTCCGGCTTCGCCAGAGCGTCCGGCTTATCGACGGAACCACGACGTGATGGCGTGGATCGTGACCGCCCGCCCCACTGCCGAGATGGACTCGGTCAGCGGGATCTCCTTGGGGCAGACCTTCACACAGTTCTGGGCGTTGCCGCAGTCCGAAACGCCGCCGGGGCCCATGAGCGCATCCAGCCGCTCGCGCTTGAGCTGCTTGCCGGTCTCGTGCTCGTTGAAGAGGCGGGCCTGGCTGATCGCTGCGGCGCCGATGAAGCTGGTGGGCCACTGCCCCTCGTCCTCTTCGAGGTTGTACTGGGGGCAGGCCTCCAGGCAGCAGCCGCAGCTCATGCAGGTCGAGAGCTTGTAGCGCGTGCCCTGCTTGTCGGGGCTCTCCTTCGGGCCCGCGCCCAGGCTGTACGTGCCGTCGATGGGCACCCAGGCCTGAACCCGCTTGAGGGCCTCGAACATGCGCTGGCGATCAACCCAGAGATCGCGGATGACCGGGAACTTGCTCATGGGCTCGAGCGTGACCTCATCGCCATCGTCTGGAGCGATATCGCTAATGAGCGCTGAGCAGCTCTGGCGGACCTGCCCATTGACGAGCATGGTGCACGAGCCGCAGACCTCCTCGAGGCAGCCCGAATCCCACACCACGGGCGTCGTCTTCGTCCCGTCCGTCGTGACCGGGTGCGAAGCGATCCACTGCAGGCAACTGATGATGTTGGCCCCCGGCTCGCGGGGCACGTCGAAGCTCTGCCAGTACGAGGGCTTCCCGGGGCCGTCGCACCGCTTGATGCGGACGCGGACCGTGCCTTGCTTGGTGCTCTGTGCCGTCGCGATCATGGGACGTCCGTCCTCCTCTGCGTACTCCCGCGTTCGGCGGGTGGCTGCGCTTCGATTCTCAGCTCTGAGACTGCACGGGCTTCTTGCCGTTGATGTCCGGCTCGGCCGTGGGATCCGCCACGCGGCGTGCGGCCTTGGGATCATCGGCCGTCGTCGGCCCGTTCTTGCCCGGTGAGTCCTTCTCCACCTTGCCGTAGGTGCGGGCGCGCGGGGTGACCAGATCGGTCTGCACGTCGCGGTAGGTGACCTTGTGCTGCTGGGCGCCCTGGACTTGTGCGTTGAACTCGGCCACGGTGGCCTTCAAGAACCGCTCGTCGTTGCGATCGGGGAAGTCCAGGCGGAAGTGCGAGCCGCGGCTCTCTTCCCGCAGCAGGCTGCACTTGGCGATCATCTCGGCCATGATCAGCATGTCGCCCACGGCACGACTATAGCTGAGCGACTGGTTGGTCCACGCCGCCGAATCGGGCAGCCGGGCCCGGCTGTAGCGGTCGCGGAGCTCGGCCAGCTTGTCCAGCGTCTGCTTGAGCCTGGACTCGGTCTTCACCACCGTGCAGGCGGCTTCCATCTCTTCGCCCATCTCCTTGCCGATGAGATACGGGTTCACCTCGTCACTTGCCTCGGCGCCCTCGACGGTGTCCAGCAGGCGATCCATCTTGGCCTGTTCGTGCTCGACGGCGTTATCAAACAGCGCCTGATCGACGTTCTCGATGGGCCGCTCGGCGGGATCGCCCTGGGTCACGTGGTTGACCACGCTGACACCGCAATAGAGCCCATCGAAGATGCAGCTCAGCAGCGCGTTGGCGCCCAGTCGTGTGGCGCCGTGGTAGGCAAAGTTGACCTCTCCGAAGGCGTACAGCCCCGGGACGTTGGTCATCATGTTGTTGGGCGCCCCAAGCGCCATGCCCTGCCCGGGCTGGGCATCGACCGGAGCGGCCATGCCGGGCTTGTGCTCGCCGTGGGGCTTCTCGGGCTTGTGCGTGCCGGGGGTGAACTGGGTCCACATGCCGCCCATCGAGTAATGCACCGCGGGGAAGATGCGCATCGGCGTGAAGCGTGGATTGTCGCCCACGAACTTCTCGTAGATCTCCATGATGCCGCCGAGCTTGGTGGTCAGGTAGTCCGGGTCCTTGTGGGTCAGGTCGAGGTACACCTGGCGCTGACCGCCTACGCCCATGCCCTGGTTCACGCAGACGTCGAAGATCTCGCGGGTCGCGATGTCACGAGGCACGAGGTTGCCATACGCCGGGTACTTCTCTTCCAGGAAGTACCACCGCTCGTTCTCGGGGATGTCGGTGGGCTTGCGGTCGTCGCCCTTCTTGCGCGGGACCCAGACCCGGCCGCCCTCGCCGCGGGCGCTCTCGCTCATCAGGCGGCACTTGTCGGCCCCGGGGATGGCCGTCGGGTGCACCTGGATCATCTCGGCATTGCCATACCAGGCGCCGGCCTGGTAGCACCGGCTCGCCGCGCCGCCCGTGCAGATGATGCTGTTGGTGCTCTTGCCGAAGACCAGGCCGCAGCCGCCGGTCGCCATGATGACCGAAGCGCCGCGGAAGGCCCGGATCTGCATCGTCCGCATGTCCTGGGCGACGATGCCCACGCATCGGCCGTCGCCGTCGAGGCCGTTGACCTCACCCTCGATGACCGGCCAGAGGAACTCCCAGAACTCGTACTTGCGGACCAAACCCGAGGCCTCGTAGCGCCGCGTCTGCTCGTCGAGTGAGTAGAGGAGTTGCTGTCCGGTCGTCGCGCCGGCGAAGTGGGTGCGCTTGAAGAGCGAGCCGCCGAAGAGCCGCAGGTCGCGCTGGCCCTCGTTCGTGCGGTTGAAGGGAACGCCCATGCGGTCGAGCAGGTCGATGACCTTGGGCGCGAAGTTGGCCATCTCGAGCACGGGGCCCTGGTCGGCCAGGTAATCGCCGCCGTAGATCGTCTCGTCGAAGTGCTGGTACTCGCTATACCCCTGCTGGCGTGCGACCTCGTTGCACGCGTTGATGCCGCCCTGGGCGCACACCGAGTGGCTGCGCTTCACGGGCACCATGCTGAACAGGTCCACCGGGATGCCGGCCTCGGCGATGCGAACGGTGGCCGCCAGGCCCGCCAGACCGCCGCCGACCACGATGACACGCTGTTGCTGCTGCACGGGGTTGCCTCCCAAACGCCCACGAGGGCTTCTGTCCTTCAACAAGTATCGGTTGTCTGGCCCGAATTTTCAAGTGCGATTGAAAACCATGAAAGCCCAGTCTCCGGTGGGGTTTCCTTTATCCCGAGCCGACCGGCTCGTCGGTCGGCAACGCCGCGGAGGGCACACCGGGCGTTGACGGCTGGGTGGGTTCCTCGCCGCGTTCGATGCCCTTGGACTCGATGTACGCCTCGTAGGCATCGAAGCCATGCTTCTCGATGTAGCGCTGGCGCTCCATGAGGTGGGCCTCGTCGTAGTCGAGCGTCATGGTCGCGATCAGGGCCGACCACGCCGCCCCCATCAGCCCCACCCCTAGAACGGCGCAGAAGATGCCCCACCGCTTCTGGGCTTGTGCCGAGATGGTGATGCCCCATGTGATGGCCGCGGTCCACAGGCCGTTGGCGAAGTGGAACACAAGCATGCTCACACCCACCATGTAGAGCACCGACACGCCGATGCCCGCGAGCGTGAAGCCCTCGGTCGAGCCTTGCATCGCCGCCGCCAGCGTGGAGGCCGAGAAGTTGTGGCTCCACCGCGTGCCCTCGGGGACCAGGAACGACCAGCCCCATCGCAGCGTGGCGACGTGGTAGAAGATGAACAGGATGCCGACGTAGCCCGAGATGCGTTGGAGCGTGTACCGCCAGTTGTCCTGATAGGCGTACCGCTGGACGTTGCTCTTGCCCGTGGTGGCGTACACCACGCCCAGGATGCTGTGGAACGCGATGGACACCCACAGCACGATCTCGATGAGCAGCAGGTGCGGCACCGACTCGTTGATCCAACTGACCTCGTGCTGGAAGTACTTCACGCCGCCCTGGGCCACGGTGAGCCCATCGCCCTCGCCGCGCAACGCGAAGCGGCCCCAAGCCAGGGACGAGTTGGTCGTCAGGTGGGCGACCAGGAACACGCCGATCGGGACGATGCCGGTGAGCGAGTGCAGGCGTCGGAGCAGGAAGTGCCTCTGGATCTGCGCTTGCGAAGGGGGCTTGGTAGTCGAGTCAGAGCCTGTGGACACGCGTGAACTCCTTACCGTGAAACCTGAAAGGACTCTAGAAGCTACATCGACCGCGCAGCACGGCCAGCATCATCCCTTGACCGGAGTCCGCCATCAGGGCGACGGGAAGCCCGGACCACCCGGCGCGCCGCCCATGCCCGGGCCGCCCTGGCCCATGTCGACCTGCTGGGCGCGCCCGTCGGCGATGGCCTGCTCGACCGCCTTGTTGACCTCGACGTACTGGAGCCGGAGCTCGTGGGCCGTCTGCGAGACCAGCTTGGACTCTTCCTCGGTCAGGTTGCCCTTGGTCTTCTCCTCGAGCGTGCCAAGGAGGTCAACGTGGAACTTGGCCAGATCCATGGCGACGACCGCCCGCCCCGTCTGGGGATCGGGGAAAGCACCCATGTACAGCAGCGCTTGCGTCGCCAGGATCTGCACGATCCCGGTGACGTCCGCCGGCGGCAACTCCCGCTCGGACGCCTGCTGGGCCTTCTGGTTGGCCTGCTCGGCCAGTTTCTGGCGCTCGGCTTCGGCCTGGCTCTTCCAATCCGAGTCGATGATCAGCTTGGGTTGCTCTTCCTGGTCGGCCACGATGCCTCCTTCGATTCGACAATCCCCGGTCGCACGCCGGACTCTCCGGCCGCGAGTATGCTTGAGCATGAGCGTAGGCGAAGGTCGGCCAAGGGCTGGAAACGCCCTGCAACAGCATTGTTTGCGGATGCCGCCACTGCTGCTGGTGCTGACGGCGGTCGTCGCGAGCGGCTGCGGGTCGTCCGGGCCCGCTCCGACGCGGCAACTCGGCCCGACGGACTTTGTCTCGCGGGCGGGCGATGGAACCGACGCCAGCACCCCTGCCGACCCGGCCGGCTGGGCCGCGCCGACCCTTTCTCGCCCCCCACTCGACGCGGGGCGCTTCGTTTCTTCCGGAGGCGCGAACCTCGTGCCCCCACCCAGCGATCCGCAGGTCGAGGCGTCCGCCATCGGGCCCATGCCAGCACCAGCCCGCCAGCCTCGGCAGGTGCTGTTCGATGTGAAGGTCGGCGAGGTCAACAACAAGCCGATCTTCGCGGCCGAGTTCCTCGACCCGGTGGCGCAGCGCCTTCGGGCCATGGCGTACGAGGACGTTGCGCTGCCCGGGGGCGGCACGACCGCACGGGTCGTGCCTCGAGCCCGCTGGCGTTTCGAGGCAAGCCGGGTGATCCAGGAACAACTCGAGGCCTTCGTGCAGAACGAACTGGTCATCGCCGAGGGCATGGCCGTCATCACGCCGGCCGAGCGGACGGGGCTGCGCTTCGTGCTGTCGCGCGTGCGCGACAACCTCGCGCGTGGCTCGGGCGGCAGCATCACCCGAGCGGTACGCGAACTGGGCACCGGCCAGACGCTCAGCGAGTACGTGCAGGAGCAGCGCAATCGCGAGTTGATCTACCGATTCTCGGAGAACGTGCGCCGGAGCGTCTTCGTCACGCGCAGCGATGTCGAGCGGGCCTACCTCCAGAAGTACGGCGGCGATCGTCGCGAGTCGTCGCTCAGCTTCCGGCGGATCCGTGTTCCCAAGGACAACATCGAGGGCATCGCCCGGGTCTCCGACCGGCTGGCTTCGGGCGAGAGCTTCGCCGAAGTGGCCGCGGACGAGGCCAACACCTCCCGTCGCAGCAGCGGCGGGCTCTGGCCACCGATGACCTTCAGCGGCCCGTTCGAGGACGCCACGTTCTTTGCCAACGCGCCCACCATCGATGAGGCGCTGCGGTCGCTCACGCCCGGCGAGTGGGCGGGCCCGCTCGAGGACGACCGCTGGGCCCACTGGATCTTCATCGAAGACATCGAGATCGGGTACAAGACCTGGGCCGAGGCCCAGAGCGAGCTGCGCGAGGAACTGCTCAATCGCCGGTTCAACGAGGCGATTTCTCGCGCCATGGCGAGGCTGCGTGAAAACGCCAACATGACCGACCTGGACGTCATGCACCAGGAACTGCTGGATGTGGCGACCGAGTGGTTCTACCCCGACGCCTGAGGCCAAGCCGACCATGCGAACGGGAAAGCGCGACAAGCTCGGGCCCTTGGGCGAGCGGGTTGCGGCCCGATTCCTTCGCCGACGGGGATACCGCGTGCTCGGCCGGAACCTGGTGACGAACTTTGGCGAGGCCGACCTGCTATGCGAGCACCCGCGGGCGGGCATCGTGCTGGTCGAAGTCAAGGCCCGGCGGTTCTCGGCCAACGCTCCGAGGCCCGAGGCTTCGGTGACGCTCCGCAAGCGGCAGCGCTTGCTTCGAATCCTCGAGCACCTGGTGCGGGCGAACGGCTGGGAGCATCGCCCCCGGCGCGTCGACGTGATCGCGGTCGAGTTCTACCCGAGGCGGTTCCTGAGAGCGAAGGCCTCGGTGCGTCACTTCGAGAACGCCGTCCTGCAAGGCGGGGCGGCTCGATAGAGCCTCCGGGCCCTGCCTGAACACGCATCAAGCGTCGCTGGGCGATTCATCGGCCTTATACCGCCGGCCAGCCAAACGCTCTCGGAACTGGGCCTCGGCCCGTCGTTCCTCGACCAGTTGCAGGTCCAGCCGCAGCGGGATGATGACGCTGAACATGGAACCGCGGCCGACGTCGGAAACGAGTTGGATCTCGCATTGCAGGAGCGTGGCCAGTTCCTTGGCGATCGCCAGGCCCAGGCCCGTGCCCGCGTGCTCGCGCGTCCGGCTGGCATCGACCTGGGTGAACTTCTCGAACACGCGTTCCTGGTCTTCGGGGGCGATGCCCGGCCCGTTGTCGATCACGCTGATGCGCACGCGCTCGTCGCCGTCGGCATCGTGGAGCAGTTCGGCCCGCAGCTCGACACGCATGGGCCCGGTCGACCCAGGAGCGCCGGTGAACTTGACAGCGTTGCTCAGGAAGTTGAACACCACCTGCTGGAGCTTCTTGGGATCGGTCTCGACCAACGGCAGCCGGGGAGCGACCTCATAGACCAGCTCGATGCCGCGACGCTGGGCGATCGGGTCGACCAGGCCCACCAGCGTCTCGCAGAGCGTGGGGATGCTCACCGCCTGGACGTTGATCTCGAACCGGCCGGCCTCGAGCTTGGCCATCTCGAGCAGGCCATTGATCATCTCCAGCAGGTCTCGTCCGGCCGCGTGGATGTATTGCAGGTAGCGGATGCGCTTGGCTCGCTTCTGCGGTGTCTCCTCGATGCCCTCCTCGCTGGACTGGGCGATCTCCAGTAGCAGTTCGGCGAACCCGTTGATGGCATTCAGCGGCGTTCGCAGCTCGTGGCTGACATTAGCCAGGAAGTCGCTCTTGACCTTGTTCGCCTCGAAGAGCACGCGGTTGGCCTCGGCCAGCTCGCTCACGCGGTCTTCCAGGGCGCTGCCCGCGGCGCGCAAGCGCTGCTCGTTGGCCTGGAGCGTGCCCAGCATCTCGTTGAACGCGCTGGCCAGCTCTTCGAACTCGTCGTGGCTGGCGATCTCGACCCGGTGGGCCAGGTCTCCGCCGCGCACCTTCTCGGCGGCGTCGCGCAAGACGTCGACCGGCCTGAGGATGATGCGATGCAGCAGCACATAGAAGAGCCCAACGGCGACCGCGAGCACGGCCGCACCGGCGTTGAGCAGGTAGATGGCGTTGATCGCCATGAGCCACGCGGCGCCCTCGGCCGGGCGCTCCAGCACGATCATGCCCGCGAGCGGCGCGGGCTGCGGACCCTCCTGTTCGTCGGGCGACACCGCCAACCCGCCGCGGACGGCCCGGGCGTATCGCTCCGTGCGCTCGGTCTGCGTCAGGACGCGCCAGGCGTAGGTCCAGGTGTGCTCGCGAAGGTCGGGCCTCGGCGCTTCGGCCCGCTCGAACCTGGAGAGCGCTCGTGCGATAAACGGATTGTCCTCGGCCTGTCCGCGTGCGGCCTGGGTGTCGTACCACGTCGCGACGACGCCCGCACGCTCGGTTGGCTCGCCCGGGGGCGGGAGCGGCTGTCCATCGGCCCGCCAGGCGTCGACCATCTGGCGGCTCACCTGCAACTCGCCGATGCTCACCAGGGCGCTCATCCGCAGCCAGGCGACGCCCAGGGCGGCGGCCACGATAAGGACCAACGCCGCCCCGAACAACACCAACGCCTTATCGGCCAGAGCCAGCCGGCGGATGCGATCCAGGATGGCCCCAGCCCAGCGGAACATGCCGCCCATAGTAGTTCGGCGACCGGTGTGCTCGCGTACCATCCCCGCGATGCCCAAGGTCTATCTCGAAACGTTCGGCTGCCAGATGAACGAGCTCGACAGTGAGCTCGTCGCGGGGCGTTTGGCCCAGCTCGGCTACACCATGACCCGTGAGCCCCAGGGCGCCGACGTCATGCTGTACAACACCTGCTCGGTGCGCGAGCAGGCCGAGCAGAAGGTCTGGAGCCGCCTGGGCGAGCTGCGCAAGACCAAAAAGAGCCAGCCGGGGCTGGTCGTGGGCGTGCTGGGCTGCATGGCCGAGCGCGACGGCGCCGACCTGATGAAGCGGATGCCCGTGGTCGACCTGATGTGCGGGCCGGGCGAGCTCGACAAGCTGCCCGAGCTGCTGGACAACGCCGTTCGGACGCGGGCGAGCCTGCTGGGGGACGAATCGGCCAACCTCGCGGCCCTCCAAGGCAACACCAGCCGCCGCAGCGCCACGCTGGCCGCCGCCGAAGACCAGCTCGAGCTGCTTGACCTCTCCCGGGCGATCTCGCCGGTCGATACCGACACCAGCCACCGGAGCGCGTACGTTCGGATCACGCGTGGGTGCAACAAATTCTGCACCTACTGCGTCGTGCCCTTCACGCGCGGGGCCGAGATCCACCGCCCACCCCAGCACATCATCGACGAGTGCAAGCGGCTGGCCGACGCGGGCGTGGTCGAGGTCACGCTGCTGGGCCAGACGGTGAATCACTACCGCTTCGAGCACGGGGCATCGGTCAGCGTGGGCGGCGTGACGCAGCCGCAGAAGGGCCGGACGTACAAGGGCAGCCACCATCGCGACGCGTTCGCGGGCGAGCACGTCACGACCTTCGCCGACCTGTTGCGCCAGATCCACGAGCAGGTGCCGGGCATCCAGCGTTTGCGGTTCGTGACCAGCTATCCGAAGGACTTTGGCAACGACGTCCTGGAAGTGATGCGCGACAGCCCCCGCATCTGCCGCTACCTGCACGTGCCCGCCCAGAGCGGCAGCGACACCGTGCTCAAACGGATGAACCGCGGCTACACCGTGGGCGAGTACCTGGAATTCCTGGATCGGGCCCGACAGTTCCTGCACCAGCCCGAGATCGGCCGCCCGCTCATGCTCAGCGGTGACATCATCGTGGGCTTCCCCGGCGAGACCGACGCGGACTACCAGGGCACCGTCGACCTGCTGGAGAAGAGCCGTTACAAGAACTGCTTCATCTTCAAGTACTCACCCCGGCCGGGTACCGTCGCGTACGACAGGATCCCCGACGATGTGCCCGACGCCGTCAAGCGTGAGCGCAACAACCACCTGCTGAGCGTGCAGGCGCGCATCGGCGAGGAGATCGGCCGCGATCAGGTGGGCCAGACCTTCGATGTGCTCGTCGAGGGGCTCAGCCAGAAGCAGCTCAAGGCCTCGGGCCTCAGCCAGGGCGCACGCAAGCCGCGCACCATCGAGGTCACCATCGGTGGCTCGGCCGTCGCCACGGCGCCGGTGATCGCCGAGAGCATCGAGGATGGCCCGGTACAGGTCACCGGCCGCAGCGACGGCGACCTGATCATCCACTTCGATGCCGACGACGCGCAGCACGCGCGCCGGCTTATCGGCGGCATCGTGCCCGTGCGCGTCGATTCGGCCAGCGGCCTGTCCCTCGGGGGCACGCTCACACGGCGCTGATCCGCGCGAATACGTGGTTTCACGGCCGTTTTTGAGTTTTTTTGCATGCGCGGTGGGGATCACCGCCAAGGGGGCCTAGTGTCCCCAACATCCGTTCGTTGTGTGCCAGCAGGGCCCGAGGCGTCGATCGATCGCCGGGTCGTTTGTGCGCACCGAGCATCGCAACAAAGCCTCGAAACGCCCAAACGAAAGAGAGGGCCCTATGAAGCAGAGCTTGCGAAGGCTTCTGACCGAAGATTTGCCGCAGAATTACGGCGACAACCCCAACGTCGTGCGCGATACCGACAAGTACGTCGAGGAATACGTGCATGGCTTTGTGGACAAGTGGGACGAGCTGATCGACTGGGACGAGCGCGCCAAGAGCGAGGGCGACTTCTTCATCGAAGAGTTGCGCCGTCGCGGGGTGAAGCGCGTCCTGGACGTCGCCGCCGGCACGGGCTTCCACTCGATCCGCCTGATTGAGGCGGGCTTCGACGTTGTGAGCGTCGACGGCAGCCCGAACATGCTGGCCAAGGCCTTCGAGAACGGCCGCCGCCGCGGGCACGTGCTGCGCACGCGGCACGCCGACTGGCGCTGGCTCAACCGGGACGTGATGGGGCGCTTCGACGCGGTGATCTGCCTGGGCAACTCATTCACGCACCTGTTCAACGAGCGGGACCGTCGCAAGGCGCTTGCCGAGTACTACTCGGCGCTCGTGCACGACGGCGTGCTGATCCTCGACCAGCGCAACTACGACTCGATCCTGGACAACGGCTTCTCGACCAAGCACAAGCACTACTACTGCGGCGAGCAGGTGACCGCCGAGCCCGAGTACTTCGACGACGGGCTATGCCGCTTCTGCTACTCGTTCCCCGATGGCTCCAAGTACCACCTGAACATGTTCCCGCTGCGCAAGAACTACACGCGGCGGCTGTTGCGGGAAGTGGGCTTCCAGCGGATCGACACCTTCGGCGACTTCAAGGAGACGTACCACGAGGACGATCCGGACTTCTTCATCCACGTGGCGGAGAAGCGATACGACTCGCTCGAGCCCGAGGCCAACTCGCCGGGAGACCTGACCAAATGAGCCAGACCGCCAGCACCGAGAGGGCCACCCAGACCGCGCGGGACTATTACAACAGTGCCGATGCGGACAACTTCTACGCCATCGTCTGGGGCGGGCAGGATATCCACATCGGTCTCTATGAGGGCGCGAGCGAGCCCATCGCTGCCGCCAGCCGACGCACCGTCGACCACATGGCCGATCGCGTGGCCGACCATCTCACGAAGCTCGGTGACAAGGCCACGGTGCTGGACATCGGCGCCGGCTACGGCGGGGCCGCCCGTCGACTGGTCGAGCGCTTCGGCTGCAAGGCCGTGTGCCTGAACCTCAGCGAAGCCGAGAACGAGCGCAACCGCCAACTCACCGCCGAAGCCGGGATGCAGGACCAGATCGAGGTCATCGACGGCAGCTTCGAGGACATCCCAGTCGCCGACGGCGCCGCAAACCTCGTCTGGTCGCAGGACGCAATCCTGCACTCGGGCGATCGCCCCAAGGTGCTGCAAGAGGTCGACCGCGTGCTGGCCAGCGGCGGGCGCTTCGTCTACACCGACCCGATGCGCAGCGATACCTGCCCCGAGGGTGTGCTCCAGCCCATCCTCGATCGCATCCACCTGAGCGATCTCGGGTCGCCGGGCTTCTACAAGGCCCAGGCGAACAAGCTCGGCTGGACCGATCACGGCTTCGAGGACCTGACCCACCAACTGGTCAATCACTACACCAGGGTGCTGGAGACCACCGAGGAGCTTGGCTCCGAGTTGGAGGGCAAGGTCTCGCCGGCGTACACCGAGCGGATGAAGAAGGGCCTTGGCCACTGGATCGAGGGCGGCAAGGCCGGCCACTTGGCGTGGGGCATCTTCCACTTCGAGAAGCCCTAGTCACGCTGGCCGAGCACGAACACACACGACATCGGGAGCCGCCTGCATGAGCGAGCAGAAGCGCGAGGAGTCTTCGCCGGGCGCGGACATGCCCAGCATCGAGCTGGGCCCGCACTTCACGATGCACCCGGTCGTGTTCCCAGTCGCCGCATCGATCGTCATCGCGCTGGTCGTCGCCACGATGCTGATCCCCGGCGAGGACGTGGGCGTCTTCTTCGGGAGCATCAAGGACTGGATTGGCACGCGCTTCGGCTGGCTCTACGTTGCCACGATGACGGCGCTGCTGGCCTTTGTCGCGTGGCTGGCGTTCAGCCGGCTTGGGTCGATCAGGCTCGGCGGCGACGACGAGAAGCCAGAGTTCGGCGTGCTGAGTTGGTTCGCCATGCTCTTTAGCGCTGGCATGGGCATCGGCCTTGTATTCTGGGCCGTGGCCGAACCGGCGTACCACTACACGAGCCCTCCACCGGGCGTGGCGCAGGGGCTCGCGCCCTCGCGCGTGTCGATGGCGGTCACGATCTTTCACTGGGGCCTGCACCCCTGGGCGCTGTACGCCGCCGTGGGCCTTGGACTCGCGTATTTTGGCTTTCGTAAGAAGATGCCGCTGAGCTTCCGCAGCTTCCTCTACCCGATCTTCGGCGATCGGGTCTGGGGCCGCTTTGGCGACGCGGTCGACGTGCTGGCCATCGTGGCGACGCTCACGGGCGTGGCCACCAGCCTGGGGCTCGGAGCCCAGCAGGTCAACGCCGGGCTGGGCTACCTCTTTGGGCTCCAGCAGGGCGCGGGCACGCAGGTCATCCTCATCGCCATCATCACCGCCATCGCGACGGTCTCGGTCGTGCTTGGGCTGAGCGCGGGTATCCGTCGGCTGAGCGAGATCAACCTGGTGCTCGCCTTCCTGCTGCTGATCACCGTGGTCGTGGGCGGCGGGGTCGTCGCATTCCTGGCCAGCACGGTGGAGAACACCGGGGCCTACCTGCAATTGCTGCCCTTCAACGCCCTGCGCACCGGCGCGGGCGGCGGCGAGGGCTCGACCTGGCTCAACGGCTGGACGGTCTTCTACTGGGCGTGGTGGATCAGTTGGTCGCCCTTCGTAGGCCTGTTCATCGCGCGCATCAGCCGGGGCAGGACCATCCGCCAGTTCGTGCTGGGCGTCGTGCTGGTGCCCACGCTGGTGGGCATCGTGTGGCTGAGCGCCTTCGGCGGCGCGACCCTGCGACAGCACACGGCCCACGAGCGCCTGGCGATCTTGGCCCAGGCCGACACCGCCACGCAGGCCGATGTGGAAGCCGCCGCGCTGCCGGCCTTTGCCGTCAAGGTCGACGGCTCGGACGACGTCACCACCCGGCCGCTGACGACGCTCGAGTACGTGGCCGACCCCGATATCACCGTGGTCACCGAGGACGGCTCGGCCAACATCGACACGACGTCGACGGCGCTGTTCGTGCTGCTCGACTCGATGTTCGAGGCCAAGTGGATCGCGATGCTGGCCGCGGGCGTGGCCACGCTGTGCATCGTGCTGTTCTTCGTGACCAGCAGCGACTCGGCCTCGATGGTCATCGACATCATCGCCAGCGGCGGCAACCCCGATCCGCCCGTGGGCACGCGGCTGTTCTGGGCCATCAGCGAGGGCGTGGCCGCAGGCGTGCTGCTGCTCTCGGGCGGCCTGCTGGCGTTGCAATCGGCCTCCATCGCGGCGGCATTGCCCTTCACGCTGGTGCTGATCGTGGCGTGCTTCGGACTGACCAAGGCGTTGCTGGCCGAGCCGCGGCCGGTGATTCCCGGCACGCCCCGAAGAGAGCGATGAGCCCGGGCGGCACGCGCGTCCGTGTCGACGATTTGTGAAGTTGGGCAAGCGCTTCGAGCACGAGGCGGTGATTATCACGCCTGCGCCTTCGCTAGATTGATCGACTTCACGAGATCTTTGTCACACCTGGAAGCCATCCCGCTTAATCTTGCTCGCAAGTTCATGACGGAGAAGCACACCCGCTTTACGGAGGTTGGTCGATGCCGCTGATGCGTGAGAGCAGGATCGGATTGGTGCTGGCCTGTGCCGGCCTGGCGTTGGGATCGGTCGCCCAGGCCCAGACGCGCGTTTGGGACAACCCCTCCGGCGGTTCGTGGTTTGACTCGGCCAATTGGTCGCCCGCGGACGTACCCGACTCGACCGGCGAGATCGCCCAGATCGACCTGCCGGGCATGTACACGATCGCCATCGACACCGGTTCGCCAACGGTGGGCGGCTTCGAGCTGCTCGGCCCAGGCGCGACGGTGGGCATCGGCAACGCCCGCGCGCTGGGCATCGACGCCGCCCAAGCCACGATCAACGGCACGCTGGTGATCAATGCCGAGCGCGGCGTCAGCACCACGCGCCTGCTGTTGGCCGGCCCGGCGGTGCTGCTTGACGGCAGTGGGCAGATCGTGCTCAACAACTCGATCCCGATCGCGAGCCCGCGAGCCCAGATCGCCGACGCCTTCAGCGGGCAGCAGGCGATCGTCGCCCCGTCGCTGACCATCCGTGGCGCGGGCATCATCAGCGCTGGCATGGACAACCGCGGCCTGATTACCGCCGACGTGGACGGCTTCGAACTCGCCCTGCAGACCGCGTCGAAGGTGAACGATGGCGAGCTGCGGGCCGAAGCGGGCGGCGTGCTGCTGCTGCGGACCGACGTCGCGCAAGGCGCTACGGGGCGCATCGTCGCCGATGGCGGCACCGTGCGGCTGAACGACACCGTCGTCAGCGGCGAGTTGGATGCCTCGACCGGCTTGGCAGAGGTGGCAGGTGGCAACGCCCGACTGGAGGGCGTCTCGGTCCTGGGCCCGTTGGAGATCGAGAACGCACGCTCGCTCACGGTCGCCGATGGCTTCACGCTCGAGGGCGAGCTGACGGTCAACCGGGACGGCGGCGTCAGCCAGACGCGACTCATCCTCGAGGGCGACCAGACGCTGAGCGGCATGGGCACGATGGTGCTCAACGATTCCAGCCCCACCGCCAGCCCGCGTGCGTTTATCGTGGACGCTTTCAGCGGACAGACGACCGCCGTCGGAGCGAATCTGACCATCCGCGGTAGCGGCATCATCAACGCCGCGTTGGTCAACGAGGGGCTCATCGTCGCCGATGATGGCGATGGCGAACTCTCGCTCGACGGCTCCCCGAAGACCAACAACGGGCAATTGCGCGCCCAGGCGGGCGGCACCCTGCTGCTCCGCGCCGAGATCTCCCAGGGCCCGGCCGGGCGCATCGTGGCCGACGGCGGCACACTGCGCCTCAACGACACGATCATCGGCGGTGAGATCGACGCCTCGGGTGGCCTGGCAGAGATAGCCGGCAGCACCGCCGGTGTGCAAGGCGTGACCATCCGGGGTCCGCTGGAGATCGAGAACGCGCGCAGCCTGACCGTGGCCGGGGGTATGACCCTCGAGGGCCAACTGCTGGTCAACCGCGAGGGTGGTATCAGCATCGCTTCGCTGTCGCTGCAAGGCGATCAACTGCTCGACGGTGCGGGCGCCATCGTGCTCAACGACTCCAGCCCCACCGCCAGCCCGCGGGCCCGGATCATCGACCTGGCCAGCGGACAGACCACGACGATCGGGCCCAACCTGACCATCCGAGGCGACGGCATAATCTCCGCCGCCCTGGTCAACGAGGGCATCATCACCGCGGACAACGGCGGCGGCGAACTGGCCATTACGGGCCCCGACAAGGTCAACACCGGCCAGATGCGGGCCGAGGCCGGCGGCACGCTCATCGTGCAGGCGGCCATCGACCAGGGACCGGATGGGCGCGTCATCGCCGACGGCGGCACCGTGCGCCTGAACGACACGGTGATCGGTGGCGAAGTCGACGCTTCGGCGGGGTTGCTGGAGGTTGCCAATGGCAACGGCAGCTTCGAGGGCGTCGCGCTGCTGCGCGGGCCGGTGGAGATCCAGAACGCACGCACGCTGACCATCGCTGGCGGGCTCGACCTCGAAGGCACGGTCACCGTCAATCGCGACACGGGCGTCAGTTCGACCCGCGTGCTGCTAGCCGACAGCCAGCAACTGACCGGCGACGGCGAGATCTTCCTGAACGATACGATCACGCCGCCCAGCCCGCGGGCCGCGATCGCCCACGCCGTCAGCGGGCTGAGCGTCAGCTTCGGGCCAGACCTTTCCATCACCGGTAACGGCACCATTGGCGGGGCGAACACCTTCGAGGGCCTGCTCAGCCCGGGCCGCGCGGGCTCGGCGCTGGGCGAGGTCGCGGCCTTCTCCATGAATGGCCCGGTGACGCTGACCGACGCCGCGCAGGTTCGCCTGCAGCTCGGTGGGCGTGACGCGGGCGAGTTCGACCGCATCGTCGGCTCGGCCGATCTCATGCTGGGCGGCACGCTGGAGGCAACGCTCTTCGATGGCTTCGAGCCCGACGTGTGCGAGAACTTCGTCGTGATCGAGGGTCGGTCGATCGACGGGGCCTTCGACACGCTGGTGCCACCGGCGTCCAGCAGCAACCGGCGCTGGCGGCTGTTCTACACCGCCGACACCGTCGAACTGCGACTGACGTGCGCGGCGGACATCGACGGCGACTGCACGCTGACGATCTTCGATTTCCTGGGCTTCCAGAACCTCTTCGACATGGGCAGTGCCGAGGCCGACTTCGATGGCGACGGCGAACTGACCCTGTTCGACTTCCTGGCCTTCCAGAACCAGTTCGCCGCCGGCTGCTCCTGACGCGCACGCCCCGAGGGCGGCCCGCGGCGATCGGCCGATCCTGCGACGATGAAACCCCGGGGCTCTGCGCCGGGTACAGAATGCAGGTTCGGCCCGGGATTTGCCAGGGCCGCGATTCCCGGGAGGCACGCCGTGCACCAAGTCATGCTCACATTCGTAGCCGGCATGGCCATCGCTGGATCGATGGCCCATGCCCAGCCGGCTCTGATCGACCTTGGCCTGCCGCCGGGCGCACGAGACTGCGAAGCCTCGACGCTCAGCGCCGATGGCGCGATCGTGGGCGGCTCGTGCACCGTGGGCCTGGCGCGGACGGCGTACCGCTGGACGGACTCGGGCGGCTTCGATCTCATCGACCCGGACGGGGCGTTCTTCTGGACCACGACTGACGCCATGAGCACGGATGGTCAAACGATCGCCGGGCTCGCGATCGAGGACGACGGCGCGACGACTTACGGCTTCCGCTGGACGGATGGCGGCGGGCTGGAAATGCTCCCACCACCCGCGGGACTGGACAGCACCTGGGGCCAGGGCATCAGCGGCGACGGCTTCACGGTCGTGGGCGCCGCCGTGGGCGGAGGCGACGCGCGCGCCTTCCTGTGGACGCCCGTTGGCGGCACCGAGAGCCTCGGCGTGCTGACTGGGGCGATCGATTCGGCCGCGCGGGCCATCAGCGCCGACGGCCAGATCGTCGTGGGCGTCAGCGGCGACGAGCCGTTTCGCTGGACGCGCGCGGACGGCATGGTCTCGCTGGGCCTGCCGGCGACAGCCACCGGCGCCGCCGCCGTGGCCGCCTCGGCGGACGGCTCGATCATCGCCGCCAACGCGTTGATCGATAGTGTGCAACGCGCCCACCTGTGGACGCAGGCGGGCGGCTTCGTGGCCCTGCCCGTGCCCAGCGGCGCCACACGCACGACCATCGAAGCGATCAGCCCCGATGGGTCGATCGTGGTTGGCAGCCTCGGCATCCCCGCCAACCGCGCGATGTACTGGCGTGCGGACGTGGGCACGGTGTTCCTTGCCGACTACCTAGCCGACTTGGGCGTCGACGTCAGCGGCTGGATCCTGCTGGTCGCCCGCGCGGTGAGCGCCGACGGCTCGACCGTCGCCGGCGTGGGCTTACTCGATGGCCAGCAACGCGCCTTCCTCATCACCGGACTGCCGGCCATAGCCCCGTGCCCGGCCGACCTGGACGGCGACGGCCGGCTGACGGTATTCGACTTCCTCGAGTTCCAGAACCTCTTTGTCGCCGGGGATCTTGCCGCCGACTTCGACGGCGATGGTGAGTTAACGATCTTCGATTTTCTGGCGTTCCAGAACGCGTTCGACGCCGGGTGCTGACGCGTCGACACCGCGGAAGTTTCCCCGTTTGCCAGTGCGCGAACCCCCGGTATGCTGTACCTGCGGGGTTCGTTTATCGCCATCGGCCGAATCACGAAACACGGCGCGCAACACACGGGAGATCCGCTCATGCCCACGACCACGAACACGCCCGGCTGGAAGCCCCTGACCCTGCTCGTATGCGCCGCCCTTGCGTGGGTCGCGCCCGCGTTCGCCCAGTGCGATCCGGGCTTTGCGCCGCTGGGCTCGCTCTCGGCCGAGGGCGTCGACGGCACGGTGCGGGCGATGGCGGTCTTTGACGACGGCGCCGGCCCGGCCCTCTACGTGGGCGGAGACTTCTCGGCCGCCGGCGGTGCGCCGGCGAGCAACATCGCCCGCTGGGACGGCTCGGCGTGGAGCGCCGTGGGCGGGGGGACCAACGGCACGGTGCTCACGCTCACGGTCTTCGACGACGGCTCGGGCCCGGCCCTTTACGCCGGGGGCTGGTTCACCACCGCCGGGCGGGCGGCGGCCAATGGCGTGGCGCGGTGGGATGGCTCGGCCTGGGGCGCCCTGGGCGAGGGCGTCGCGGCCCCTACGGGCACGCCGCCGGTGATCAACCTGCTGGCCCACGATGACGGCTCGGGCCCGGCCCTCTATGCCGCCGGTGGCTTTGAGACCGCCGGGGGCCAGCCGGCGAGGTTCATCGCCCGCTGGGACGGGGCCGCTTGGAGCCCGGTGGGCCCGGGCACGGCCGACGGGGCGCTCGTGTCCGCCCTCGCGGCCTTCGACGACGGCACGGGCCCGGCCCTGTACGCGGGCGGGCTGCTGGGTTCCCTGGGCGGGGCGAGCGTGGCGAGCATCGCCCGGTGGGACGGCGTGGCCTGGTCGGGCCTGCCCGAGTACGTGGGCTTCCGCTGGTACACGGCGCTGCGAGCCTGGGGCGGCGGGCCGGGCGGGGCGGCGCTGTACGCCGGCTTCGATGACGCGGTCGTCGCCTGGGATGGCGAGGCCTGGTCGACCATCGGCGCGACCGCCCAGCCGGTCTACGCCCTGACGCCCCACGACGACGGCACGGGCGAGGCGCTGTACGCGGGCGGAGTCTTCACCCAGGTGAACGGCATCGATGCGCCCGGCGTGGTCCGCTGGGACGGCGCAGCCTGGGCGTCGGTTGGCGGTGGGCTGGGCCTCTTCGGCGGCGGCGCGGGCGAGGCGTTCGCGCTGCAAGCCTTCGACGATGGCTCGGGCCCGGCGCTATTCATCGCCGGCCGGTTCGACACGGCGGGCGCGATGGCCGGCTCGGGCGGCGTGCTGGCGACCAACATCGTGCGCTGGGGGTGTGAGCCCGCTTGCCCGGCCGACTGCGACGACGACGGCGACCTGACGGTCTTTGACTTCTTCTGCTTCCAGAACGCCTTCGACGCCGGCGAGCCCTACGGCGACTTCGACCGCGACGGCGCACTGACAATCTTCGACTTCCTGGCCTTCCAGAACGCCTTCGCGGCGGGCTGCGGGTAAAAGGAGACGGCCACTTCGCATACCATGGTCACCGGCCCAGCCACGCGCGGCCGAAGGGGGGCATCATGCGTCACGCTGGTTTGCAGCTTCTTGGCCTCACGATCCTTCTCGGCTTGTTCGGCTGTGCTATGGCGGCGGCGCAGGTCGAGACGCCCCCGGCCGAAACCATCTACCGAGGCGGCGCGATCATCACGATGGACGATGATCGCCCGATGGCCGAGGCCGTCGCGGTGCGCGGCGGGCGCATCGTGGCCGTGGGCAACGCGGACGAGGTGATGCGCCTGGCCGGGCAGGAGACGCGCATCGTTGAGTTGGGCGATCGGTCCCTCTTACCCGGCTTCGTCGACTCGCACGGGCACGGCTACGTGCTTGGTATCCAGGCGACCACCGCCAACCTGCTGCCCCCGCCCGATGGCCCGGGCGTGGACATTCCCGCGTTGCAGGCGCTGCTGCGCGACTGGGCCGACGCGAACGCCGAGGCGATCGAGCGTGTGGGCTGGATCGCCGGCTTTGGCTACGACGATGCGCAGTTGGGCGAAGGCCGCCACCCCACGCGCGACGACCTGGATGCCGTCTCCACCGACGTGCCCATCATCATCATCCACCAGAGCGGGCACCTGGGCGTGGCCAACAGCAGGGCACTCGAACTCGCGGGCGTCACGGCCGAGACCGAGGACCCCCGGGGCGGCGTATTCCGCCGGCGCGCCGGCTCGCGCGAGCCCAACGGCGTGTGCGAGGAGTACGCCTTCTTCGCCGTGCTGTCCAAGCTCAGCGAGCGCTTCGACGACGAGGTGAACGAGTACCTCGTCGTGCGCGGCATCGAACTGGCCGCCTCCTTCGGTTACACGACCGTGCAAGAGGGCCGGGCCATGCAGCCGGCGCTCGATGCGATGGCTCGTGTGGCGGCCAGGGGCGAACTGCCGGTGGACCTGGTGGCCTACCCCGACGTGCTGGTGGTCGAGCGGCCAGGCATCACGCAGGACTACCGGGACCACTTCCGCGTTGGGGGCGTCAAGCTGACCATCGACGGCTCGCCCCAGGGCAAGACGGCATGGCTCACCGAGCCCTACTTCGTGCCGCCCGAGGGCCGCGATGCCGACTACGCCGGCTACCCGGCCGTGCGCGATGGCGTCGCGAAAGACGCCGTCAAGAAGGCGTACGCCAACGGCTGGCAGATCCTCTGCCACGCCAACGGCGACGCGGCGATCGACCTGTTCATCGAGGCGGTCGCCCAGGCGCAAGCCACGCACCCCGATGTCGACAACCGCCCGGTGCTCATCCACGGCCAGACGCTGCGCAAGGACCAGGTCGTGCGCCTCGACGAGCTTGGCATCTTTCCCTCGCTCTTCCCGATGCACACGTTCTATTGGGGCGACTGGCACCGCGAATCGGTGCTCGGGCCCACGCGCGCCGACGACATCTCCCCCACCGGCTGGCTCATGGAGCGCGGCATGATGTTCGGCACGCACCACGACGCGCCCGTCGCCCTGCCCGACTCGATGCGGGTGCTCTCGGCCACCGTCACGCGCCGCTCGCGCAGCGGCGACATCATCGGCCCGGTGCACCGCGTGCCGGTGGCGACCGCCCTGAAGGCCATGACGCTCTGGCCCGCGTGGCAGCACTTCGAGGAGGACAGCAAGGGCAGCATCGAGGTGGGCAAGCTGGCCGACTTCGTGATCCTCTCAGCCGATCCCTTGCAGACGCCCGAGGAAGACCTCGCGGGCCTGAGGGTGCTGGAGACCATCAAGGCCGGCCGCACGGTGTATGAGCGGCCCGAGGGCAACGCGCGCCTCTCCTCGCCCGCGCTCTTCGGCCTGGCGGGCGTGCACGAGCACGCGCCGAGTCCCTTCGCGCGCTACGCCCCACTCTGCGGCGACGGCTGCTTCGCGCGGGGGTTGAGCCTGCTGCATGGGGTGTATCAAGGCGCGGGGGCGATCGAGGCGACCGAGCGGCCATCTCCAAAGTGAAGCTCGTTCGCTGGGCAATCTTCGGAGAATCCGTTTCCGGATCCGCACGCGATCGGGTATATTGACCATCTGCACGGCGTGCCGGCTGGGGGATGGCCGCGGCCCGGCGATCCGCGGCTGGGAGGGCTGGCGATGCGAGCAGGATCGATGCGTGGGGGTGTGGCGATGGTGCTCATGGGCGTGCTGGCCCTGCTGGCGGCCACCGATCGGGCGGCCGCGCAGGCGTGCGAGCCGGCGTGGTCCGAGGCGTTCCACCTGCCCGGGGCCGACCGGCCCGTTCGCGCGATGCTGGCCTTCGACGATGGCACCGGGCCCGCGGTATACGTCGGCGGGCAGTTCACCGCGCTGGGCGGGGCCGCCGCGCGGAACATCGCGCGCTACGACGGACGCCAATGGTCGGCGCTGGGCTCGGGGGTCGATGACGACTTCGCCGCGGTCTACGACCTGGCGGTGTTCGACGACGGGCGGCGCGAAGCGCTCTACGCCTGCGGTGGCTTTGCCAGCATCGGCGGCGAGCGCGTGAACTTCATCGCGCGCTGGGACGGTGAGCGCTGGGAAGCGCTCGGCGTCGGCCTGGGCGGCCTGGCCTACGCCATGGCGGTCTACGACGATGGTCGCGGCCCGGCCCTGTACGTGGGCGGGCGCTTCACCTCTGCCGGCGGCGATCCCGCGAGCAACATCGCGCGGTGGGACGGCTCGGCCTGGGAAACGCTCACCGGCCCCGAAGGCCAGGGCGTCGATGGCGAGGTGCGCGACATGCTGGTCTTCGATGATGGCGATGGGCCGGCGCTCTTCGCCACCGGCCGCTTCCTGCGCGCGGGCGGGCGCGCGGCCAACCGCATCGTGCGCTGGGACGGCGCCGACTTCCAGGTGCCCGGCAACGGGCTCAACGGCGACGGCGCCGCCCTGGCGGTCTTCGACGACGGCGCTGGCCCGGCCCTCTACGCGGGAGGCTCGTTCTGGCGGGCGGGGGTCATCGAGGCCGCCAACGTGGCCAAGTGGGACGGCCGGCGGTGGTCGGCCCTGGCCGGCCCGGGTGGCCAGGGCGTGGGCGGCGGGCGTGACGAGCCGGTCCTGGCCCTGCACGCGCACGACGATGGCCGCGGTCCGGCGCTCTACGTCGCCGGCGAGCTCACGTCGGCCGGCGGCGAACTCGCCCGCGGCGTGGCCCGGTGGGATGGCGCCCGTTGGGAGGCCCTGGGATCGGGCCTGAGCGGTTTCGGCTCGTACACACGGGCCGAGGCGATGGCCAGCTTCGAGGTTGGCACGCAGCGGGTGCTGCTGGTGGGCGGCTTCTTCGAGGAGGCCGGCGGCGAGCGAGCCGCGAGCGTGGCGCAGTGGGATGGCGTCGAATGGGGCCCGGCCCCGGGATTGGAGCGCGGCGGCGGCCTGCAACGCGAGGTCTGGGCCCTGGCGGCCGTCGAGCTCACCGGCGGGGCGGCGCTCTATGCCGGCGGCGAGTTCGAGTACGCCGGGGGCGTGGCGGCCAACCACATCGCGCAGTGGGACGGACAAGCATGGTCGCCGCTGGGCGAAGGCACGAACGCCACCGTTCAGGCCATCGCCGGCTTCGACGCCGGCGCCGGCCCGGCCCTGTACGCCACGGGCGGCTTCGACGAGGCCGGCGGCCTTGAGGCCAACGCGATCGCGCGGTGGGACGGCGCGTCGTGGTCGCCGCTGGGCGATGGCCTGACGCGCGACCGCGGCCAGCGCGGCGACGGCCGAGCGCTGGCGGTCTTCGACGACGGCTCGGGCCCGGCGCTGTACGTCGGCGGCGAGTTCATCAACGCGGGTGGGGCTGCGGCCAGCAACATCGCACGGTGGGACGGCGATGCCTGGTCGCCCTTGGGCTCGGGGACAAGCTTGGGGCTCAACGGCATCGTCCACGCCCTGGCGGTCTACGACGACGGCGCCGGCCCGGCGCTGTACGCCGGCGGGGGCTTCACGGCCGCCGGCGGTGTGCAGGCGTTCTACCTGGCCCGCTGGGACGGCACGGCATGGACCCAAGTGGGCGGCGGCATGGAGAACCGCGTGCGCGGGCTGGCGGTCTACGACGACGGCCGCGGCGAGGCGTTGTACGCCATCGGCACCTTCGACACCGCCGGCGGGCAGCGGGGCCCGGGCGGGGGCGTGCCGGCCCGCTCGATCGCCCGCTGGGACGGCGCGACCTGGGAGCCGCTGGGCGATGGGCTGAGCTTCTCGGTGGCCCGGGTGCTGGCGGTTGCCGACGACGGCCGCGGCCCGGCCCTGTTCGCCGGTGGCGGCTTCTCGACCGCGGGCGGCGCAGCGGCCAACGGCATCGCGCGCTGGGACGGGACGGGCTGGGAGGGCTTGGCCGGCCCCGCCGGAGGCGTGGGCGTCGCCGGCGGCCCGGTGGCCCACGTGGGCGCGCTGGCGGCCTTCGACGACGGCCGCGGCCCCGCCCTGTTCGCCGGCGGCGAGTTCACCAGCGCAGGCGGCGTCGCCTCGGCCAACATCGCCCGCTGGGGCTGCGTAGCCCCGTGCCGGGCCGACCTGGACGCCGACGGCCGGCTGACGGTCTTCGACTTCCTTGCGTTCATCAATCTGTACACGACGGGCGATCCAACGGCCGACTTCGACGGCGATGGCGAGCTGACGATCTTCGACTTTCTTGCGTTCCAGAACGCGTTTGATGCGGGGTGCGAGTAGTCTGGTCGCCTGGCCCGCGGGGGCAAGATGGCCGGCGTTCATGGGAACATTGACCGGGTGCTGCCGGCGGGGCTCGGCAGCGAGTTGGCTCTCTTCGGCGTCTCGGCCCTCCAGTACACGATATCGACCATGGCCCATGAGCCCGACCGGGCGTGGCCCCTGGTGGCCCCCACCGCACTGCCGGTGGCCGGCGGTGGCCCACGCGTCGCTCACATCCGAACTCGTGCCCCGTTGCTCGCGTGGCACCCCGTTTGCAGTCTCACTGAGAGCGGTCGCGGGTCAATGCAATATGAGCACACGCCCGCCGCACGGTCGAGGCTGTCTGTAAGGAGGCGAGCAATGTGGGGTAGCGTGATGAGCAGTGAGCACGAATCCGGTTTGGCCAGCCATGAGTCGGGACGGCGGCTCCGCTGGGCGGGGTGGGCGGTGATGCTCATGGCCATTGTTCTTGGCCAGGCTAACGCCCAGTGCGATCCCGCGACCTTGTTCGGCGAGCCGCGCTTCGGCGCGGGCGACCGGCCCCAGAGCCTTGCGGTGGGCGACCTCAACGGTGACGGCGTCCTGGACATGGCCGTGGCCAACGGGGACAGCAACGACGTGAGCATCCTGCTGGGTCGCGGCGACGGCACGTTCGAGACGCAGCAACGCTTCGGCGTGGGAGAGTTTGCTTACGGCCTGGCGCTGGGCGACCTCAACGGCGACGGCGTCCTGGACATGGCCGTGCCCAACGGGAACGGCCGCGATGTGAGCGTGCTTCTGGGCCTTGGTGATGGCACCTTTCAGACCGAACAACGCTTCGGTGCCGGGCTGCTCCCGCGGGGGGTGGCGCTGGGCGACTTGAATGGCGACGGCGTCCTGGACATGGCCGTCACGAACCTCTTCTCGGACGATGCGAGCGTGCTGATCGGGCGCGGCGACGGCACGTTCGAGGCCCAGCAACTCGTCGTCACCGGCGGCCGCCCCCAGAGCGTGATTCTGGCCGACCTCGACGGCGACGGCAACCTGGATATGGCCGTCGCCAACGAGTTCACCAGCGACGTGAGCGTCCTGATGGGGCGCGGCGACGGCACGTTCGAGACCCAACGGAGCTTCGGCGCGGGCGGCGAGCCGTACGACGTTGAACTGGCCGACCTGGACGAGGACGGCGACCTGGACATGGTCGTGGCCAACCGGCTGACCGACAACCTCAGCATCATGCTGGGCCTGGGCGATGGGACGTTCGCGCCCATGCAGCGGTTCAACGTGGGCAACGGACCGCAGAGCGTGGCGATCCTGGACCTCAACGGCGATGGCGCTCTGGACATCACCGCGGCCAACACGATCAGCCACGACCTGAGCGTCTTGCTCGGCCGCGGCGACGGGACGTTCGACACGCAGCAGCGCTTCGTCCTGGGCGATCGCCCCGTCAGCATGGCCAGGGGCGATTTCAACGGCGACGGCGTCGAGGACCTGGCCGCGGCCAACGAGAACGGCGACGACGTGAGCGTGCTGCTCAGCCCCGGCGACGGCACGTTCACCATCCCGCAACGCTTTGAGGTGGGCCTCAGGCCGGTGAGCGTGGCCCTGGCCGACTTCAACGGTGACGCCCTCGGCGACGTCGTCGCGGTCAACAACGACAGCAGTTCCGTGAGCGTGCTGCTGGGGCGCGGCGATGGCACCTTCGAGCCCCAGCAACGCTTCGGCGTGGGCGGGAGTCCCGCGCACGTGGCGCTGGGCGACATCAACGGCGACGGCATCGTGGATCTCGCCGTGGCCAACGACGTCTCCGACGACGTGAGCGTGCTGCTGGGGCGCGGCGATGGCACCTTCGAGCCCCAGCGCCGGTTCCTGGCGGGCGCCGAGCCGCGCGGCGTGGCGCTGGGCGACCTCAACGGCGATGGCCTCATGGACATGGCCGTGGCCACCAACCAAATCCTCGCCGAGGTGAGCGTGCTGTTCGGCCGCGGCGACGGCACGTTCGATGAGTTGCAGAGCTATGCCGCCGGGCGACGGCCACAGAGCGTGGCGGTGGGCGACATCAACGGCGACGAGATCGCAGACATCGTCGTGGCGAACCTCACCAGCGGCGACGTGAGTGTGCTGTTTGGCCTTGGCTTCGGCGGGTTCGAGCTCGAACAACGCCTGGACCGGGGCGATGAGCCGCGGCACGTCACGCTGGCAGACCTGAACGGCGACGCCCGGCTGGACATGGTGCTGATCAGCACACGCAGCGATCGCGTGAGCGTGTCGCTGGGCCGCGGCGACGGCGCCTTCGAGCCCGAGCGGTTCCTTGGCGTGGGCATCGGCCCGCGGAGCCTCACCGTGGGCGACGCCAACGGCGACGGCGTTCTGGACATCGCCGTGGCCAACGCCATCGGCCACGACGCCAGCGTGCTGCTGGGGCGCGGCGACGGCACGTTCGAGCCCGAGCACCGCTTCCTGGCGGGCGTGACACCGGTCGCCGTGGCGATGGGCGACCTCGACGGCGACGGCGCGATGGATATGGCCGTCGCCGATTCCTTTACCCGGGACGTGAGCGTGCTGCTCAACCGCTGCGAGCCCAACCCCTGCCCCGCTGACCTTGACGGCGACGGCGCCCTCACCATCTTCGACTTCCTCGCTTACCAGAACCTCTTCGACGCCGGCGACCCCATCGCCGACTTCGACGGCGACGGTCAGCTGACGATCTTTGATTTCCTGGCGTTCCAGAACGCGTTCGATGCGGCGTGCGAGTAGGCCGGGATGCAATTGGGGCTGTGGATGGATTCGGACGGCTCGGTATGGCCATTCCAAGGCCACACCGAGCCCGATCAGATCTCGCGGTTTGGCTTGGCCCAGCGACTCAACGCATGGCCCCCAATTTGCACTGGCAATCGTCGCGTTCTGGTGGTACCTTGCCTCGTGGGAGATCACTCATGCTCATTCATCCGATTCAGCGCTCGTTGATCAGCAGCGTCGTCTTGCTCTTGTGCGGGGCCGATGCGGCACTTTCACAGGATTCCCTGATCTGGGATACGACGCGACACCAGCCCAGCAGTTCGAGAACCACTAGCGCCAGTGTGCGGTTCCTTGGAGCCGGGGGGACGATCGCCGCCGATACCGAGATCGCCGATGACTTCCTGGCGATCGGCGACATCACCCGCATCGCGGTCCATGCGAGCAACAGCGGCTTCGGGAACCGGGCCGAGGGCGCGTTCGTGCGCTTCTACGAGTGGACCGACGCCGGCCCGGGGGTGCTGCTCGACGAGCAATTTCTGGACATCGGTGACCCGGGGCTCGGGCTCGACCCCGACGACCCGCACACCGCCGACATCACCCTGCCCGAGCCATTCGAGGCGGCCGGCTGGCACTTTGTCTCGGTGCAACTCGTGATGACCTCGGGAACCTGGCGGCCTATCGAAAGCAACTCGCCCTCGCCAGAGTACGAGCCCATCAACGCATTCGTGTACCTGCGCGACAACCTGGCCGGCGGCGACTGGCAGCAGGACGACGATGGCTTCGGCCGCCCGGAAACGTCGGACGTTCGGATGCGCATCTATGGCGACGTGGTACCCATCATCAGATCGGTCGCCTCCACCAACCCGGCCACGCCCAGCGGGCGATTGGTCATCACTGGCTCGGGCTTCGGCGACGCGCCGGGCGAGAGCACGGTGCTGATCGGCGGACGCGAGGCCATCGTGACCCAACGCTTTGGCCAGGAACTCCGCGCGTACGTCCCCGAAGCGACGCCCATCGGGATGGCCGACGTCCAGGTCATCACCGCGGAGGGCAGCAGCAACATCGAGCGCATCGGCGTATCGCCCCGCACACCCGACGGCCGCGTCCGCTGGCGCTTCCAGACCGACCACTGGATGGCCAAACCCCAGAACATGGCCGTGGGCCCCGATGGCCGCATCTACACGAGCGACCAGATCGGGCTGTACTGCCTCGCGCCCGATGGCGAGCTGGTGTGGTTCCTGCCCGACGCGGGCGGGGGCTACCCCATCGACATCGGCCCCGATGGCACGATCTACACCGGGCCCACCCTCGACTTCGACCTGGGCCTGGGCAACTCCTCGCGCATCTACGCGATCAACCCAGAGGGGACCATCAAGTGGACCTACGACGCGCCCCAGTCGAGCGACGGCAACCTGTTCCTGGAGAATGGTCCCAGCGTCGGCCCGGACGGCAACATCTACGCCCTGCAGAACAAGCTCGACGCGGGCGACGTTGGCCTGGGCATGTTCTCGCTGGACCCATCGGGGAACCTGCTGTGGTCGAATCCCGGCGACCCGTTCTTCCGCAACCTGTCCGCGCGCGCGAACCTGACGGACATCGTGTTCGCCGATGATCGGCTCTACACCGGCTTCGTCTACGGTCGCGGTGGCACGTGCTGCCCGGCGGCCTACGCGTTCGACCTGGACGGCCAGCAGCTCTGGCAGAGCGGCCAGGACGGCCTGAACGTGTTCTTCACCTCGTTTCCAAGGGTCGATCCGGCCGGCCGCGCGATCGGGCGCCGCGGCCAGACCGGGCTGATCTCGCTCGAGCCCGACGGCGACACCCGCTTCCTCGAATACGGCCCGGGCCAGGCCAACCTCATCATGCCCGACGTTGACGACCACGGGAACGTCTACACCGCCGAGCAGTTTGGTGGCGAATTGTGGTCGGTCGACGAAAACGGCGCGACGCGCTTCTTCGCCGACGTCGGGCCGAACGCCAACTTCCGGACCCTTGGCGTCACGCCCGATGGCTCACAGCTCGTGCTGAGCGGGGTCTCCACGTTTGGCCAGCCAGGTTTTTTCCGCGGGTATGACGGCGACAACGGCTCGTTTCAGTGGGAGATTCTCCTCGAAGACGAGCGCGGTACGCAGCAGGACGCCAGCAACCGCTACCCCGTGTTCTCTCCCGACGCCCGCACGGCGTACCAGGCCACGTCGTTCAGCGACATCGACTTCGTCAAGCACGGGTATGTGTACGCGGTGGACCTCACCGATGGCGCATGCCCGGCCGACCTCGACGGCGACGGCGAGCCCACCATCTTTGACTTCCTGGCCTTCCAGAACCTCTTCGACGCCGGCGACCCCATCGCCGACTTCGACGGCGATGGTGAGCTGACGATCTTCGACTTCCTGGCGTTCCAGAACGAGTTTGATGCGGGGTGCCCCTAAGGGATCACGACGCATCCGGAGCGCACGCGACCGACGGCCATCGGCCTGGCCGGACCAGAAGGGAACGGAACGATCCGCTCGTATGCCTCGCAAGGATGCTTCCCGGCAATAACGGCCCAAGGGATGCGTTCACACGCTCGAAATGGCACCGGATCGAAACGCTGCACGCTGGAGGAAGAGCACCATGGCCAGGTACGCACGCATTCTGACCGCCCTCACGATCTGCTCCCCCACCGCCCTGGGACAGGTCTGCGAGTACGCCGCCGCGGACGCGGCCGCCGAGGACATCGTCTCGTCCCGCGTGTTCGTGGAGGGCGGCGGACTCAGGCTCGAGGATCCGCTGCTGCCGGGCCCATCGCTCGAGTCGTTCTATGGCACCTACGACGCGACGACGTCGATTCCCATCGCCAGCGCGACCAAGCTGCTGTCGGCGGTCGTCGTGATGACCTGCGTGGAGCGCGACGGGCTGGATCTGGATGCTCCAGTCTCGACGTACCTGCCCGAGTTCACCGGGCTCAAGGGCACGATAACGGTGCGTCAGATGTTCAGCCACACCTCGGGCCTGCCGGGCCAGAGCCCCATCATCGGGCTGACCGACATCACGCTCGAGGAAGCGGTGCGGCGCATCGCCGACGAAGTGCCCCTGGCCGCGGACCCGGGCACGCGGTTCTGCTACGGCGGCGTGTCGATGCACGTGGCCGGGCGTGTATGCGAGGTCGTCAGCGGAATCGACTGGGACACGCTGTTCGCCCAGCGCGTCGCCGTGCCGCTCGGCATGACGGGCACCGACTACGACGGTCTGGCCGAGACGACCAATCCACGCATCGCCGGCGGCGCGCAGAGCACGCTGCGCGACTACGCACGCGTCGTGCGAATGCTGGTCGATGGCGGCGTGTATCGCGGCGAGCGCATCCTCGAACACGCCTCCGTCGATGCGATGTTCACCGACCAGACCGCGGACCTCCCCATCGTCTGCGCACCGCCGACCGTGGGCGATCGGCGATATGGTCTGGGTGTCTGGGTGCTTGATCGTGCGGACGGCACCAGCGTGATCGACAGCCCCGGCGCGTTCGGCTGGACGCCATGGGTCGAACTCGATGCGGCGAGGGAGCCGATCCTCGGCGGCGTGTTCATGGTGGAAGGCAGCTATGCGCAGCAGGCCGTCGAGACGCAGGCGATGCAGGCGCTCGCGCTCGACGCCCGGCTGGCGTGCGCGCCGTGCGCCCCCGACCTGGACGGCGATGGCGTACTGACCATCTTCGACTTCCTGCGGTTCCAGGTGCTCTTCGCCGTCGGCGCTCAGGCCGGCGACTACGACCGCAACGGCGACCTGGACGTCTTCGACTTCCTGGCGTTCCAGAACGCGTTCGATGCGGGGTGCGAGTAGCCTGGTCGCCTCGCCGGCGGGGCCGAGTTCGTTTTGACGCTTCGCCAGCGGGGCCGGGGATTCGTCGTGTCGCCTCGCCAGCGGGGCCGCGCCCTTCGGGCTTGCGCCCGCGAGCGGGCGGGTGGGGTTACTCGGGTGGTTCCTGGGGGTGTGGGGCGGGTTGGGCGTTGGCCCAGTCGATGGCGGCTTGGACGCAAACGCGACCGTGTTCGTCCCACTCTTCCTGGATTGCTACATCGCTGTATAGTGGAACCAATTTGTCGATGCCGAACAGCTTTTCTGCGGCATTCGGATTCACGGTGGCAATCGTAAATGCTACATCTTCGTTGGGATCGCCCGGCTGTGGAATCCCGTGGCCGGTCACGCAGATAAAACTGGCCACTACTGGCAGTCCAACCGCAGGATGCTCGGCAGCGAATCGGCTCAAGAACGGCCCAATCACATCCCAGCGATCATTGGGGGTCTGGACGTTCGACGCTGCGCCATCCTTGGGGATCTCTGGCGTGTGCCAGCCAGGCCGCCGAAGCAGATGATAAAGCGTATACATCGTTCCATTAGCCAGTGAATGGGCCAGATGATCGTATCGCTCCCCTGCCACATACCCATCGACGAACGCCCCCACGGCGGCGACGTGGAGTTGAAGTTCATCCTCAGAGGATATGGCGACGCGCTGGCGCCCGGCCCGGAACACCTGAAGCAACTGCCTTACGAGTTCGGGATGATGGCCGGTCATATCGCATACCGATCGGGACAGTACCGGGATTAATTGCTTCGCCTCGACTCCAGACTTCTCGCACATCAAGTACACACTACCGATGCCGACGGCGTTGTCCGGATCCTCGTCTGCCACAACACCCAGTTCATCCTGCTTGCGAACAACCCGTTTGACCAGCTCCGCAGCCCTGTCCTCCTTGAGCATTCGTCCGAAGTTGATGGCGACAACGGCAGAATGTTCCTCCATCATCGCATCGACCAGTCCGGTCGAGTTCTGCTGATTCCAATCGAGTATGCGACGCATGATCTTCTGATCGCCCGGATCCTGCTTCCCAACGTCCATCGCATCGAATCGGCGCAGGTAGTCCTGGGGGCAGTTGGACCAGAACCCGACGGCCCAGTCTCGGACCCCCTGCGGCCGATCACGCTCGACCTTCTTCTCATCCGAGGGAACTTCGGAACTCTCGTGTGATGGGAAGAGATACTCGGCCACTCGTTCTACTGCTCTGGCTCGCTCAGTGGAAACAGATCGCTTCAGCATGGCGTGAAACGCATCCCGCACCCGATGCACGCGCACTTGGCCAGGGATCGGATGGACGTAGAAGTGGGTTCGAAACGCCCGGAGATGATCTTGCCGCGAGATGAAGCCGTACGCGGTGGGTTCGGACTCCCGCAGGATCGAGAGGACGAGTAACTCATCGATATCGATCTCTCCGGGGATCGATTCCCACAGTTTGCACGAATGTCGGATGGCTGACTTCAGTACGCGCGGCGTGTCCGCGAGCTCTGCGAGTGCTGCACCAAGGGTCATGCCCCACGCGTCGCCCACGATTGCCACGTTCGCTTCGAGTTGTGCACGCTTGAACTGGAAACGCTTCGATGGATCGACCGCATCGTTCAACGCTTGGCCGTCGGGCTGATATGCCAGGCTTGCGGATCGCACGTTGTGCAGGAACGTGGCGAGGGTACCCACGCCGAGAACTGGCATCCGCTCCACGTACCGCGCGATCTTATCCATGTCGAACCGATCGTCCAGATCATCGCTCGCCATGACGACCGAAACGTGCTCGCGCTGGTCGAGGTGGTAGAGCAACGCTCGGATCGGCCCGAGCGACGACGCGTCGGCGTGGCCCTCGCGGAAGCGCTCGAAGTCCTCGATGGCCAGCACGAAGCGCACGCCCACCGCGGCGGCGATGCGGTCGATCTTCTTGAGGAGATTCAGCGGGTCGCGCTCGGGTGGCGTGAGCAGCCGCAGCACGCCCCAGCGTCCGGCCATGTGGTCGACGGCGGCCAGGTACTCGCCGGGCAACCCGGTGAGGGCGAGCGTCGGGGCGTGGCGGCCCACGGTCTCGATCAGCCGGTCGAGCACGCCGCGCATGGCCGCCTCGGGCGTGTCGTAGGCCCACAGGCTGATGCGGGCGAACTCGATGTTCGCCGTGTCGGTCAACTCGCGTTCGACCAGCGAGAGGATGGACGACTTGCCCGATCCCTTGGGACCAATCAGCGCAATGGATGGCTGCTCGCTCTTGGACTCGTCGGGCACCAGCCGCCCGGCAATGCGATCGGCGATGGGCTGGGCGTCGAATCGGTCGTCACCCTTGAAATGGATCTCCTTGTCGCTGGCCGACCAGTCGCGCCAGTGTTTGAAGGTCCATTGCGACTGATCGGCGGGAAAGGGTGAGAGAGTCTCGGCTTCGTTCTTGTGGTCGCGTGCTTTCCACCGCCGAACGCGCTCGAACTTCTCGACGGCGGGGGGCACGATGATCACAGACGCGAAAACGAACCATGCCCAAGTGGGCGGGCGCGTCATGACCGCGGCGTCGAGACCCCAAGTGTCGAGACCAGTCGCACGCAACACAAGAGCGGCGCCGAGCACACCGAAGCCCGATGCGGCTGCAACGCCCGGATACGCCAGCGGATGCCGCACCCCCAGCATCGCCCCCCACCGCCCCTTGCCGTGCCGCCACAGCAGGGCCATCGCCAGCACCGAGCCCGCCAGCAGCAGCACGGCGGCCTTCTCGGGGGTCCACGGGCCCAGGGCGGCCGCCAGCAGCGAGCCCAGGGGGCGGCCGAGCAGGGCCAGGAGCAGCAGCACGGCCGACCCGGCCACCACGCCGCAGGCGAGCATGTCGAGCCAGCGGGCCAGGATGAGCTGCCGTCTCGGTGTGGGCGTGCTGGAGCCTTCGGCTGGGGGCATCCCCAAGTATTGGCCCCTGTTCGGGCTCGCGAGCATCGGGGGCTTCCGTGGGACCGCCGTTTCCTCGCCGGCGGGGCCGCTTTTCTGTGACCGCGCAGGCCGCTCGCGGGGTGTCCGACGCGGCCTGGGTGGCCAGCGGAGCGTTGACGGTGGCCTCCGGAAGGGCTCAGATCAAGCCCGGGAAGCCTCCGATCAAGCCGGGAGAGCTTCCGATCAGGTCCGAAGGGCCTCGGGTCAAGACCGGAAAGCCTCCGATCAGGCCCGGGAGGCCTCGGGACAAGCCTGGAGAGCTTCCGATCAAGGCCGGAAGGCCTCCGATCAAGCCCGGAGAGCCTCAGGTCAAGCACGGAAGGGCTCCCTTCGAGGTCCTGCGCGCGGATGACCGTGCCCCGGGCCGGGGAGAAGCTGCCCCGGGGGGCGGGACACGTTCTTTCTGATTGGAGGCACGGTCACCCGGGCGGGTCGCAGGGGCGCCCGGGGGCGTCGCCCGGTCGCCGGGGAGGGGCGCCCGGTGGCCGGGGGGCGTTGCCCGGTGGCCGGAGGCGGGCGCCCGGTGGCCCGCGGGCGATCCCGCTGGGCCCCAAGACCGACTGAAGCCGGGCCCAGAACCGGCCGATGGTCCTCTCGGACGTTGACCGAGAACCGATGGCCCCCCCGCGAGGGAAGCCCGACCATGAAGAACCGCCGCGCCGCGAAGCCCCAGGGCAAGTTCCTGAGCCAGATCCACGCCATGCTGGGCCAGTGGGACAAGGCCGACCCCTCTTCCTTCGGCCTCAGCGACGCCCAGGTCCAGCGGCTGAAGGACGATTACGAGAAGGCCGCGGCCGCCCACGCCCGCGTCTTGGCGCTGCAAGCCCAGCTCACCCAGGCCATGGCCGCCAAGAAGGCCGCCATGGGCGACCTACGGCGGACCTTCGGCGGGCTGAGCACGATCATCGACGGGCTCGCCCGGACGATGCGCGACCCGGGCGTCTACACGCGGGCGGCCATCAAGAAGCCCAGGAAGAAGGGCCCGCTGCCCAAACCCGAGGCTCCCACCGACCTCGAGCTCACGCCCGGCGACAATGGCGGGCTGACGCTGACCTTCAAGATCGACGACGGGGGCCGGGGCAACCTGATGTACGAGGTCCGCCGGCGGTGCGACTGGCTCGACGGACGCGACTGGGCGTGGGAGCCGGTGGCGGTGACGCCCAAGCGCAAGGTCATCGACGAGGACGTGCCAAGCGGTCTGCGGGCCATCTACTACCAGGTGCGCGCGAAGCGAACGAACGGGCGCGTGGGCGAGTGGTCGGACGAGCGGATCTTCCCGTTCGGGACGATCGGCAGTGCGACGGGGTCGGCGGTGCCCGCAAAGCCCGAGGCGGAGCCGAACGCGGAGGCGCAGGTGGAGGTAAAGCCCGAGGGCAAACCGGAGCAGGCAGCCAAGAAGCCCTTGCATCGCGGGGCGGTTTCGGGTAGTCTGTGCTCCTGAAGGAGCACGCCGCCATGAAGCATCGCACGATCCACGCCCTGGTCGCCATCGGCGGCCTCACCCTCGCGCACGCGACGATCGCCCAGACCCAGCCCCCAACCGAGTGCGGCCAGTGGCAGCCGCTGGTGGACGGCCTGGCCGGCGGCTTCCCCACCGCCGGGGGCAACCGCATCAGCGAGATGGTGGTCTTCGACGCGGGCGATGGGCCGATGCTGTACGTCGCGGGCAACTTCGAGACGATCCTCGACCCGGTGCACGGCGAGGTGCGGGCGGTGGGGTTCGCCCGGCTCAACGGCGACCGCTGGGAGCCGCTGCCGGGCCTGGACGCCCCGGGGCTCGAGCCCGACGGCCGCGGCATCACGCTGGAGGTGTGGGACGACGGCACGGGCGAGGCGCTGTACGTGGGCGGGCAGTTCACGCGTATCGCGGGCATGGAGACCGGGGCCGTTGCGCGATGGGACGGCGCCTCGTGGTCGAGCTTGGGCGAGGGATTAAGCTATAGGGTGATCGACCTGCACCCCCACCGCTTCGACGACGGCGAGATGCTGGTGGCCGGAGGCGAGTTCGTGGCCCCTGGCACGACGGAGTTGATCGCGGGCGTGCAACGCTGGGATGGCTCGCGGTGGTCCACCGTGGGCGACAACGGGCCCCGCGACGGCTCGGTGTACAAGCTGGCGTCGTACGCGGGAGGGCTGTTCGCCTCGGGGACGTACATCCGGCTGGGCGAGGACCTCGGTGGGGGCATCGCACACTTCGACGGCGATGCGTGGTCGGTGCCGGCCGGGCCGGGGCAGTCGGTGCGCAGCCAGGAGTTCTGGCCGCTGGAAGTGGCCGAGTGGCAGGGGCGCAGCGTGCTGCTGGCCGGCGGGCGCTTCGCGATCTTGCAGGACGAGGACATCATCGCCGGGCATCTCACCCAGTGGGACGGCACGCGATGGACGGCCGTCATCGACGACGACCGGCGGATCAGCCAGGTCCTCGACGTCACGGTCTTTGACGATGGACGCGGTGCATCGCTGTTCGTCGCGGGCAACAGGATCACGGACAGCTCGGGCGTCGGTGTGGTTCGCGATGGCGTGCTGCGTCCGATGCAGCCGGGCATCAACGACTCGGCCTGGGAGCTCTTCGTGTTCGACGACGGCTCGGGCCCGGCACTCCTCGTCGGCGGCGGCTTCCGCAGCTTTTCGGGCGGTCCGAGCTACCTCGTCCGCTGGCAGCCCGGCGAGCGCTGCGCCCTGGACCTGACCGGCGACTGCCTCGCGGACGTCTACGACTTCCTGGAGTTGCAGAACCTGTTCGCCGCGGGCGACCCGGCCGCCGACTTCGACGGCGATGGCGTGCTGACGATCTTCGATCTTCTCGCGTACCAGACCGCCTTCGACGCGGGTTGCCCGTAGGGGCTCGGGGCCGGCCCCCGGCAACGGCAACTACACTCGCCCGCCATGGCCCTGCACGTCACCACACGCACGCTCGGAAGCCGGCAGCGCGAGGCGACCGGCTTCGACGTGCCGCCGCCCGAGGGGGCCCACGACGACGGGTCGATGACCCTGCGCAACCTCATCGAGCACGTGGTGCGCGAGCAGGTCAAGCTTTTCAACGCCCGGCAGCAGGAACGCCGGTTCGATCGCGTGCTGAGCGCGGCCCAGATCGAAGCGGGTCGTGCGAAGGGCAAGGTCGATCCGGCCTCGAAGGACGATCCGAAGGAAGCGGACGCCGAGGAGGCGGTCGGGGCGGCGTTGCAGGCCTTCGAGGACGGGATGTATCTGGTGATCATCGACGAGGTGGAGAAACGCAGCCTGGACGAGCCGGTGTACCTGTCACCGAACAGCCGCCTGGTGTTCGTGCGGCTGACCTTCCTGGCCGGGGCGTGATGGGACACTGAGTCCATATTGAGATTGGGGGGAGCCGGCATGGCCCAGAGCGACGACGCCCGGGAGCGGATCAACACGCTGCGGGACAAGGAGTGGGTGGACAAGCGGCTGGACGCGCTGCGGGCCACCGAACCGCAGGCACGCAAGCGGTTCGCCCGGGCGATCGGCCCGTTCCACAAGCACGACTCGGACTACCGCACCACTGAGGCGCGCATCGCCGCGATGCGTTCGATGACCGATGGGCTCGATGCCGCGGGTCGAATGAAGACTTGGTCGGCCCTCTTTCCCAAGCTCGGCGACGCGATCGAGCGTGCATGGCTGGACATCGGCGCCAAGCCGATGCGAAGCGACCTGGGCGCCCCGCCATTTCGCGCCCCGGGCCGGAAACAGGCCGTGCAGGACCGAGCAGCGGAGTTCGTTGTTGATCTCTGCGACATCTTGAAGGGGCTTGACGTCGACGCCGTATGGGTCGCTCGGCATGCGGTGCACGTTGTTCCGGAGTGGCGCGGTCTGTGGCCCGAACAGCTCGGCCTGCTGCTCGCCGCCACGCTGAATGCTGGCGGCCCCGACGCCGACGAGGTGCGACAGGTCCTGCTCGACACCGTCGCCGGCCGGCACGAGACCGCCCGCTTCGGCGACCACACCATCGTCGCGCTGCTCAACAGCCACAATCCCGAAGACTGGAAGGCCGTCGGAAACATGCTGCTGGCCGCCCAGCGGCAGGAGGGGCTGCGGCAGTCTATCCTCGAACGCGTCGACGAGGCGCATCCGGACGCGTTCCGTTCCTTCATCGGCCTGGTGCTCGAGCACGACCTGGCCCGGTTCAGCTCGGTGGTGCGCTCGTTCGACGTGTGGCTCGGCACGGCGTGGGCCGCCGGCAGCGTGAAGCCGGTCAATGAGGGGCTGACGACCGTAGCCAAGTGCCTGGACGATCAGGCCGAGCGTGACCGTTTGGTTACCGAAGGCACGCCGCAGGAGGCGTACTTCGTGTTGTGGGCCGCGGCATTCCTCGACGCCGAGAACGCGATGCGTCTGGGCGAGGCGGTCATCAACGCCAGCACCGACCCCGAGCGTCGCTTCGCGGCGTGGCTGATCCTCGATCGCGCGAACCTCCAGCCCGAGTTGACCGGGCTCATTCGTGGGCACCTGCTGGCGGGCAAGGAGACCTGCGGCCACATCCGCATGTTGTGGGCCGAGCGGCTGGCGAGGACCGTCTTCGAGAAGTTCGACCCGGAACTGTTTGATGCCATGGGCCGCTATTACGAAGAGATGCCCAGGAAGGAGACCAAGCCCAAGGCCCTGCTCTGGCCCTGGCTCGAGTTCACCGACGAGAAGAAGACGCCCGCGCGGGCGCTGGCCGCCATCGCCGGGCCCGACCCGATGCGCATGCTGCCGTACGCCGAGAGCCTCGACTCATGGGCGTGTGCCGAGTTCATGCGGAAGCTCGTCGGCCGATTTGGCATTCACGACTCGGGCAAGCGCACGCCCGTCAAGGGCCCGCTCAGCCCCGAGGCCATCGACTTCCTCGTCCGCATGACCGTCGATGCACGCAAGGAAGTCCACGGTGAGGCCTTCGATTGCCTCAAGCACAAGAAGGTCGCCGTGTCGCAGGCCGAGGCCGACCTGCTGGTCAAGAACCTCCACCGCGTCGCCGCCACGTTCCGCAAGGGGGCCATCGAGCGGCTAGCCAAACTCAAGCCCGACGATCGGCTGGCCGCGGCCGAGCGGCTCTTGGGCGACAAGCACGCCAAGCGGCGGGCGGCGGGATTGGAACTGTGCGCGACGCTCATCGAGAAGGACACCAGGGCCGACGAGGCGCGGGCGTTGATCAAGGCGCACGAGGAGGCGCTGTCGGGCAACGAGACCAAGGACGCCGCGGCGCGGCTGGTGGCGGGGGCGATCGACGAGCCGAGCACGGACGATTGCTTCGGGCTGTTGCCGCCCAACAGCCGGGCGAAGGCGATCGAGCCGACGTTTGTGGGTGTTGCCAAGGACACCACGGCGGCGCGCGCCTGCCTGAACTCGCTTGCTGAGCTATTCCTACAACACGCCGACCATGAATTCGAGTCCGAGGGCCTGGGCTGGGTTCCCGTGCCGAAGGGCGACCGTGCTCTGATCGGCCAGAACTTCCCCAGCGTCTCGGAGTGGTGCTACGACCGCCTCGATTATGTGTCCCTCAAGCTCGATGACCTCCCGTTGCGTGACGTGTGGTTGCGATGGCTCGCCGAGCGGCCCGGCGAGCTCCGCGATGATGATGGCCTGGAGATCGTTCGGGTTTGGGCCTTGACGACCGGCCGGACCACATCGGATTGGCAACGCCAACTCCCCGCACCGCTCTCGGACCGCAATCAACACCAGCCCTTCAGGTCGTTCTCGAACCTGTGCTCGTGGCTGCCTCTGCTGGAGCCGAACAAGAACGCCATCGAGTACCTTGTGCAGGCCGCCGAGGACACCCTGCATCGCGCGATCACAGCGACCAACGACGCCGGCGAGCCGATCCGGCCAAGCATCACCACCGGCGAGCACCTCGCCTATCGATTCCAGATGGTCAAGAGCTACCGCGGGTTCGAGCCGAATACGAGCGTCCACGAAGAGCTACGGGTTCGAACCGCTCGGTTGCAGATGCTTGGCGTCGATCACCAGATCCGCAAGTTCCAGTACGGACCATCGATCGACGACTTCTGTGCCGCGTATGACGCGGGACATCTGAACGAGAGCGACTTCACGTTCCTGCTGCTGGCCCCTCGTCCACATTGGGCGAGGGACAAACTGGTGGATTATGGCGATATCAACGGGGCCACCCGGTTGAAGCCCCACAAGTCTCTTGCGACCCGCCCCAAACTGCTCGCCGCCGCGATGGCCGTCCGCGACCGACTCATCGACATCGAACTCACCCGCGGCGAGCGCCCGTCGCCGGCGACCGATGCTGCGGCAGACATCCGCCACGCCGGCGGAGCCCAAACCCTCATGCGCCTCATCACAGCCCTGGGCAAGGACAAGCTCCATCGCAGCGGCTCATCTTACTATCACGAGCCCACGCGCCCGGGCTCCCTCAGCCGCCTCATCGCCGTCACCGCGCCGGGCGAGCGCGACAGGCCCGAGGTTTTCGCCGATCTCTTCAAGAAGCACGACATCAAGCCCGCCCGCCTGCTCGAAATCGCCATCTACGCCCCCCAGTGGGCCCGCCACGCCGAGCACGCGCTCAACATGCCCGGACTCGAGGACGCGGCATGGTGGATCCACGCCCACACCAAGCAGAGCGACTATTTCCGCGACCAGGAGTTCCGCGAGATCTGGAACGCCCAGATCCACGAGCGCACCAGCCTCACCGGCGACGACCTGCTCGATGGCGCCGTCGACGTTGCGTGGTTCCAAGACACATATACCACGCTTGGCGCCGACAACTGGCAGGCGGTGGTGAAAGCCGCGAAGTACGCCTCGAGCAGCGGCGGGCACAAGCGGGCGGAGCTTTTCGCGCAGGCCATGCTCGGGCAAGCGAAGCCCGCAGAGCTCGAAGCCCGCATCGACAAGACCCGCCACCAGGACAGCCTGCGCGCCCTCGGGCTCGTACCACTCGCCCAGAAGACCGCCAAGGCCGAGACGCTGCGGCGATACAAGCTGATGCAGGAGTACAAGCGGCAGAGCCGCCAGTTCGGCAGCCAGCGGCAGGCCAGCGAGGGCCGGGCCGTCGACATCGCCATGCAGAACCTTGCCCGCACCGCGGGGTATAGGGACCCCAACCGCCTGCAATGGGCGATGGAGGCCGAGGCCGTGGCCGACCTGGCGAAGGGGCCGGTTGTCGAGAGCCATACGGAGAAGGGCGTGCAGACCCGCGTCACGCTGACCATCGACGACGCGGGCTCACCCGAGCTGACCATCGAAAAGGATGGCAAAGCACTGAAGGCCATCCCCGCCAAGCTGCGCAAGCACAAGCCGTTCGCCGAGCTCAAGGGCCGCGTCACCGAGCTGCGCCGCCAGGCCTCGCGCATGCGGCTGAGCCTGGAAGAGGCCATGTGCCGCGGCGACACGTTCACGGGTGGCGAACTCGCCGAGCTGCTCGCCCATCCCATCCTGCGGCCGATGCTCGAGCGGCTGGTCTTCATCGGCGACAAGACAAACCTGATCGGCTACCCCGAGAAGGCCGGCAAGCTGCTGCGTTCCCACGAGGACGCCCACGAGCCGGTGGGCAAGAACGACACGCTGCGCCTGGCCCACCCGCTCGACCTGCTCGAACGCGGCGACTGGCACGCGTGGCAGCGCGAGTGCTTCCAGGCCGAACGCGTGCAGCCGCTGAAGCAGATCTTCCGCGAGCTGTACCCCAAGACCGACACGGAGTTGGGCGCCGGCAAGGCCAAGAGCAAGCATGCGCCCGACATCACGAAGCGCTACGCCGGCCACCAGGTGAACCCGCGTCAGGCCCTCGCGCTGCTCAAGGCCCGCAGCTGGGCTTTCAAGCCCGAGGAGGGCGTGAGCCGCGTGTGGCACGACAAGGGCCTCGTGGCCGAGTTGACGTTTGAGGAGCACTTCTACACACCCGCCGAGATCGAGGGGCTCACGCTCGAGGGCGTGTTCTTCCGCAAGCGGTCGGACGTGTTCGAGCGGCTGGCGATCGCCGACGTGCCTGGCATCGTGTTCAGCGAAGCGATGCGCGACCTGGACCTGGTCGTGTCGGTCGCGCACATGGGCGGGGTCGACCCCGAGGCCAGCGCCAGCACCGTCGAGATGCGGGCCGCGCTGCTCACCGAGACCGCACGCCTGCTGAGCCTCAACAACGTGCGGGTCGAGGGCCACCACGCCCACATCGACGGCACGCTGGCCAGCTACGCGTTGCACCTGGGCAGCGCGAACGCGAGCGTCAAGCCCGGCAAGGCCTTGCACATCGTCGCCGTCCACAGCCAGTACCGCGGCCGCCTCTTCCTGCCCTTCGCCGACGACGACCCGCGTACGGCCGAGGTGTTAACCAAGGCCCTGCTGCTGGCACGCGATTCGGAGATCCGCGACCCCAGCATCCTCCGGCAGATCGAGGGTTAACGGCAGTGGCCGAAGGAAGGGCGAACGGCCGCGGTTCGCTGTGCCACCGAGCCATAGCCTGAACCATGGCCGGCCACACCCCCCCACCACTCATCAGCGCCGCCCCCGGCGGGCTGGCCATCGACGTGGGCGGGTGCGAGCCGCTTGCCATGATCGATCCCTGGCGGCCGGCGAAGCTGGCGATCATCACGCACGCGCACGCGGACCATGCGTATCGGGGGAGCGAGAAGTACGTCTGCTCCACGCCCGGCGCGGGCGTGCTGCGGACGCGGATGGGCAAGGACGCGGTGATCGAGGGGCACGCGTACGGCGAGCCGTTCCGGGTGGAGAGCGAGGGCGGCGCTGTGGAGGTCACGTTCTTCCCGGCCGGGCACGTGCTCGGGTCGGCGCAGGTGCGGGTGCGGGTTCTTGAAAGCAAACTGCCGGCGGACGATCGCACGTGGGTGGTGACGGGCGATTGCAACTTTTCTTCTCGCGAAGGGGACCCGAACCCGACCTGCGCCCGCTTCCAGCCTGTTTCGTGCGACGTGCTGCTGGTCGAGAGCACGTTCGGGCTGCCGATCTATCGGTGGTCGGATCCCAAGGACGAGTTCGCGAGGCTCAACGAGTGGTGGCGGGGCAACGCGGCGAACGGGCGGACGAGCATCGTCATGGCGTACGGGCTCGGCAAGGCCCAGCGCGTGCTGGCGGGGCTGGACCCATCCATCGGGCCCATCGGCGTGCACGGGGCGATCGAGACGCTGCTGCCCGATTATAAGAACGAGGGGGTCGAGCTGCCGGAGGTCGTGCACACGACGCAGAAGGCGCGCAAGGGGCTGCGCGGGGTCGCCATGATCATCGCGCCGCCGGGGATCCTCGGATCGTCCTGGCTGCGCAGCTTCGGCTCGACGCGGACGAGCATGGCCAGCGGGTTCATGCTGGTGCGCGGGCGGCGGCGGTGGCGGAGCTTCGACCTTGGCTGCGTGATCAGCGATCATGCCGACTGGCCGGGGCTGCTGGGCATCGTCGAGGCGAGCGGGGCTCGCTCCATCGGCGTGACGCACGGGGCGAGCGAGCCGCTGGCGCGGTACCTGGCCGAGACTCGGGGGCTCGACACCTTCGTTGTGCCCACGCGGTATCGTGGGGAAGCCGAGGAAGAGGTCGCGAGCAAGAGCGAAGGCGAGGACGAGTAGGTGCGCGCCTTCACCGAGCTGTACGACGCGATCGACGCGACCACCGCCACGAGCGAGAAGCTGGCGGCGATGGCATCCTACTTTCGCGACGCCAGCCCCAGCGATGCGGCCATCGCGGCGTACTTCCTCAGCGGCCAGCGCGTGTTGCGGGCGGTGCCGACGAGGCTGCTGTACGAGCTAACGCTCGAGATCACCGGCTTGCCGGGCTGGCTGGTCGATGCGAGCTACGCGTCGGTGGGCGACTTCAGCGAGACCATCGCGCTGCTGCTACCCGACCCCGGCAAGGGCACGGATGCCTCGCTCACCGAGGTCTACGAGCGCTCGATCGTGCCGCTGGCCACGAGTGACGACGCCGCGCGGAGGGCGATCATCCTGGGCGCCTGGCGCGACATGGATGCGCGGCAGCGCTACGTCTACCAGAAGCTCATCCGCGGCGGGCTGCGCGTGGGCGTGCAGAAGAAGATGGTGGTGCGCGCCATCGCGATGGCGCACGAGTTGGAGCCGGCGGTCGTCGCGGCACGCATGAGCGGGCGGATGGACCCGACGGCCGAGTGGTACGCCAACGTAACCTCCGCCGACGCCGGCGAGGACATCGCCCGGCCGCTGCCGTTCTATCTCGCCCACCAGCTCGATGATCCGCCAGGCGAAGTTCTCGGCGACCGCGGCGAGTGGCTGGCCGAGTGGAAGTACGACGGCATCCGGGCCCAACTGATCATCCCGCACGATGGCCCACCCGTGCTGTGGTCGCGCGGCGAGGAGGACGTGGGCGAGCAGTTCCCCGAGATCCTCGCCGCCGCGCGTTCGCTCCCCGGCGGCACGGTGCTCGACGGCGAGATCCTCGGCTGGGAGGGCGACGGGCCCGCGCCCTTCGCGTTCTTGCAGACGCGCCTGAATCGCAAGGCGGCGACGGCCGGCCAACTCCCGCTCTTCGACGATCGCCGCATCGTGCTGCGGGCCTTCGACGTGCTGCGCTTCGAAGGCAAGGACGTGCGCGGCTCGACGCTGCGCGAGCGGCGGAACATCCTGGCGTACCTCGACCTGCCCGCCCCCACCATCGCCCGGACCGAGCCGGTCGAAGCGGAGAGCTGGGAAGCACTGGCTTCGCTCCGCGAGCAGAGCCGCGAGCGGCGCGTCGAGGGGCTGATGCTCAAGCACCTGGACGGCCTCTACGGCATCGGCCGGACCAAGCCGGAGGGTGGCACCGGCTGGTGGAAGTGGAAGATCGGCCCCATGACCCTCGACGCCGTGCTCGTGATGGCCCAGCACGGCAGCGGGCGAAGGGCGGGGCTGTACACCGACTACACCTTCGCGCTGTGGCACGACGGCGAGTTGGTCAACTTCGCCAAGGCCTACAGCGGCCTGACCAACGAAGAGATCGAACGCGTGGACCACTGGATCCGCCGGAACACGGTGCGGCGGGCCGGGCCGGTGCGCGAGGTCAAGCCCGAGCTGGTCTTCGAGCTGGGCTTCGAGGGCGTGCAGGTATCGACGAGGCACAAGAGCGGGCTGGCGGTGCGGTTTCCGAGGATCCTCAGGTGGCGGGAGGATAAGAAGGCAGGGGAGGCCGATGGGCTGGCAGCGTTGCGCAAGCTCGCGGCGGGCCAGACGTGACCCGCTAGGCAAGCCTTCGCAGGTGCCACCAGCCGTCGTACAGGTACATCGTGCCAAGCAGCAACGTGATCGCGGGCACCACCACCATCACCGCCACCACGGGGCCGGGATCAGCCAGCAGCGGCCGGACACCGTCGTGCTCGGACAACCCGCTGAGCAGGTAGATCAGCGCATTGCAGGGCGTAAACACGAAGATGCACATCTGCCCGAGCTGCAACTTCTGAGCGGCTTTGCCCCTGGGCGTGTCTGTTCGGATCGGCCGGAACATCACCAGAGGCTACGCGACAGGCCGCCCCGAGCGTTTCCCCGATCGCTTCGGCCTCGCGGGTACCATGCGGGCCCGGGTCTTGCAGCCATCGGCGAGGGCTTGCCGATGGCTCATGGGAATCCCGCGGATCGCCCAGGAGACGCCCGATGAGCACCACCAGAACTAATGGCGCCCAGCAGATCGAGCCCAAGGACGGCCCAGACGGTCGCGAATCCGGCCAGTTCCCCCGCGTGCGGACGGCCGAGGAGGTCTTCGTCTCGCCCCGGGTGGTCGATCGGGTGGCCTTCGAGGACTATGCCCAGGCCCTGCGGAAGCTGCTGGCGGCGGCCACCAGCGAGGGCGAGCACCTCCGGCGGACGGCCGTCGAGGCCAGCAAGAGCCTGCGGGCCATCGGCGAGGTGCTGCCGGCGGTCGATAAGAAGCTCGCGCGGGCGGGGGATCTGGTCGCCCAACTCACCGACAAGCTCGAGCGGGTAGAGGCGGCCGCCAAGCGGGCCGAAAACGCCGCCGAGCGGGCGACGACCGCCGAGCAGCGCATCCGCGACATGGACGAGCGGGCCCGGCACCGGATCTTCGAGGCCAGCAGCGCGGCGGCCGACGAGGCGGTGACGCGGATCGAGGAGATCGCCCAGAAGCGGGCCGACGAGCTAGACGATCGGGGCACGACGCTCAACGAGTTCGTCGATCGCGGGCGGGCCGACCTGGCCGAGACTCGGGCCAAGGCCACCGAGGCCCTGGAGAAGGCCGCCCACCAGGTGAAGGCCGACGCCGCCGGCGCGGTCGAGGCGATCAAGACCCACCGCGGCCAGGCCCAGGACGCCATCGCCGAGGACCACCAGAGCGCCACCCACGCCATCGAGGTGGCCAAGGGCGAGACCGTCGAGGCCATCGGGGCCGAACGGTCGGCCGCCGAGCAGGCACTGGCCGAGCGTGTGACGCGGTTGACCCAGCGCGTCGACGAGTTGGTCGACGCCGCCGAGCAGCGCCTGGGCCAGATGATCGAAGAACGCAGCCAGGAGGCCAACGAGCGCACCGACGCCGTCGCCCAGCGGATCGACGCGGCCATCACGCCCAAGCTGGAAGAGTCGAGCGCCGCCGCCGAGGCCGCCCACGCCCGCGCGAGCGAGGCCGAGGCGAAGGCCCGAGGCGTGTTCGAGCTGGGGCTCGAAGAGATCGAGAAGCTCTGCGAACGGGCCGAGGCGCTGCTGGAAGCCACGGGCGCTGGGCAGGCCACGCCCACCGAGGGCACGCTGGCGGCGATCACCGCCTCGGCGTCCAAGGCCATGGAAGCCATGACGCTGACCGCCGCCGATGGCGAGCGGGCGCGGCGGCAGGCCGAGGAGAGCCGCAAGGCCCTAGGTGAGTCGATCGAGAGCGCGGCGCTGTGGCTCGATCGGCTGGTTGAGCAGCGCGACGGCCTCCAGCAGTCGATCTCGCTGGCGACCAGGCTGTGCGAGCAGGCCGAGGGGCAGTTGTCGCAGCGCCGGGCCGAACTCGACGAGGCGATGCGTGCGCCGGCGACCGAAGTGCAGCGGCACGTCGACGCCCTGAAGGCCGCCGCCGAGGACGCCGCGACCAGGCGTGCGGAGCTGACCGAGGCCATCGCCGGCGTGCAGCAGCAGGTCGAGGCCAAGGCGAGCGCGGCCGCCGAGAAGGCCGCCGGCACGGTGAAGCTGGAGATCGAGGCGATCGAGGCGAAGGTGGCCCACGCCCGCGAGGCGCTGGCGCTCGTCGTCGAGCAGACCGAGGCCAAGCGAGCCGAACTGGCCCAGCTCATCGAGCACGCCGAGACCCAAGCCGAGCAGCGAGCCGAGAGCAAGGCCACCGCCGCCGCGGACAAGGCCGCCGAGAAGGCGATCCACAAGGCCAAGATCGAGGCCGAGAAGCTCGACGCCAAGGCCGTGCAGGCCCGCCAGGCACTCGATCAGGCGTGGAAGACGCTCGAGACGCGGCTCAAGGGCGAGCTCAAGGAGAGCTTGACAGCCCTGAGCGCCGAGGGCGAGCGCGCCGAGCGGGCGCGCAAGGCGCTACGCGAGGACATCGAGGCGGCCCGCCAGGTCGAGAAGGAGACTCGCGCGGCCATCAGCAAGCCCGCCCCCGCAAGCAGCGTGGAACAGCTCAATCGCCTGGCCGCCATGATGCAGGACCTGGCCACCCGGACCGCGAGCAAGCCCGCCGCGGCATCACCGGCGCGCACAAAGGCGGCAAAGCCCGCGGGCGAGAGCGGCGCCCAGTCCGCGACGGGCGCGGCGTCGGATGGCACATCAGATCCCGCGACGCCAGCGAAGAAGGTTGCCAAGAAGACCGCGAAGAAGACTGCCAAAAAGACGGCCAAGAAGGTCGCCAAGAAGGCCACCGGCCGCAAGAAGGCCGGCGACTAGGCGTCGATCCGAGATTCGATCGAACGCAGCAACCGCGCGCCCCGATCGCAGGCCTCATCGCTCGCACGCTCGGCCGCGGCCGCGGGTGCGCCGCCGACGTTCTGCCGCAGCGCGGGCACGTTGACGGCGACGTTGCACGCGCTGGCCCGCAGGGCGGCCTCGGCCAGAATGGCGGCGATCTTCAGGTCGCTGAGCAACCATGCATTGGCGATCGGCGCGAGCTGCTCGAAGTCTACAAGCAATGCCAGGCACGCGCTTTGCACCTCCAGCGGCACGTCGACGCAACGCTGCACGGCGGCGGGCAGCTCGGCTTCACGACGCTCGTCGCCAGCGTCCAGCCGCTGGAGCGCGTTCATGTGGGCGTAGGCCTCGGCGTCGGCGTCGGCCAACTCAAGCAGCCTGCGCCCAGCCTGCTCGGCACGCTCCGTAAGCCGCTCATGGGCCTCGGCGTGCTGGGCCAGGCTCTTCTTGCCGACGCTGTAGGCGAGCACCATGCCCGCCAGCGCCGCCGCCAGGGCCCCGGCCGCGCTGGCGACTGCACCGCCCCCCGGGGCCGGAGACTTGCGCGCGATCGCCCCGAGCAGGGCCGAGACGGTCTGATCGGAAACGGCCGCATGGGTGGTTTCAGCAGGATCGACAGGTGATTCGGCCATCGCCCACTCTACTCACCCCAACGCGAGCAGCGTCGCGCCCACATACGCTCGCGGCATGGGACGATCTCCTTCGATGTCGACGTTTGAGGCCAAGACCATCATGCCCTGCGACGGCGCCACGCTCTACGCGTGGCACGCACGCCCGGGCGCCCTGGAACGGCTCACGCCGCCCTGGCAATCGGTGCGCATCGCCGAACGAAAGCCGGGCGAGGACCACCCGCGCATCGGCAACGGGGCCATCGCCCGCCTGATGATCGGTGTGGGGCCCTTCGAGCTGCCCTGGATCGCCGAGCACTTCGACCACGATCCGCCCAGACAATTCTGCGATCGCCAGTTGGCCGGCCCCTTCGGCAGTTGGTCGCACACCCACCGGTTCCACGACCTGGGCGGGGGGCGCAGCGAGCTCGAAGACAGCATTCGGTACACCCCGCCGGCGGGCCCATTGGGATCGATGTTCCTCGGCGGGAAGCTCGCAAAGGACCTGGAGCGGCTGTTCTGGTTCCGTCACGAGCGAACACGGGCGGATCTGGAACGCCACGCGCGAGCCACCGAGCCCATGAGCATCGCCATTGCCGGCTCGAGCGGCCTGCTCGGCTCGGCGCTGGCCGCCTTCCTGAGCACGGGCGGGCACCGGGTCATCCGCCTCGTTCGACGGACGCCCGAGGTCGACCCGATCGACGGCATCGAGCAGCGTCGGTGGGACCCGGGCTCACACGACATCTCGCCGGCGATCCTGGCCGATGTCGACGCGGTGGTGAACCTGTGCGGCGCCAACATCGCCCGCGGCCGCTGGACCGCGCGTCGCAAGGCCCAACTCGAATCCAGCCGCGTCGGGCCGACCCAGACCCTGGCCAGCGCCATCGCCGCCCTGCCCAGCGCCGACCGACCAAAGCTGCTGATCAATGCCTCGGGCGTGCACGCGTACGGCGACGCCGGGGACGAGCCGCTGACCGAGGCCAGCGATCACGGGGAGGGTTTCCTGCCCGCCCTGGTCAAGCGATGGGAAGCGGCGACCAAGCCGGCTCAAGCCGTGGGCGTCCGCGTGGTGCACGCGCGGCTGGGCATGGTCCTCGGCGCTCGCGGCGGCGCGCTCAAGAGCCTGCTGACGCCCGCCAGATTTGGCCTTGCTGGCCCCATTGGCTCAGGCCGCCAGTGGTGGCCCTGGATCGGGCTGGACGACGCCATCGGGGCGATGCACTTCCTGCTGTCGCAAAGCAAACTGGAAGGCCCGGTCAACATCTGTGCGCCCAACGCCGCGACGGCCAATGACGTCGCCGGCGCCATCGCCGAAGCGGTGCGCCGTCCTTCGGCCCTCGGGCTTCCCGCCAGCGCCGCCAAGGCGTTGCTGGGCGAGCAGATGGCCAGCGAGATGTTGCTCGGCTCCACGCGCGCCGAACCCGCGGCGCTAGAGGCCGCCAGCTTCCGCTGGATGCACCCAACCCTGCTGGACGCCATCGGCTGGGAATTGGGCGTACGAAGACTCATCGATCGTGCTTCGCCTTCCACCCCTTCACCCATCATCGCGGAGACTGCCTGAATGACCAACAGCAACGACTTTGCAAACCATGCCTACCTGCTCATCGGCGGCTACGGCGGAATCGGCAGCGCCCTGGCGCGTACGCTTACCGACGCGGGCGCCAAGGTCACCATCGCCGGCCGCGACAGCGACAAAGCGCGCAAGCTCGCCGACGAAGTGGGCGCACACGCGCTCGACGGCCTGGACGCCACAGATGCCGACGCGGTCAAGCAGGCCGTCGATGCGGCGGCCGAAGAACACGGCCGCCTCGACGGCGCGGTGAACCTGCCGGGCAGCATCATGCTCAAGCCCGCACACCTGACCACGCCCGACGAGCTGCGCCAAACACTGGACGTCAACCTCGTCACCGCTTTCAACCTGGTGCGCGCCGCCAGCCAGACGCTCCGCAAGGAGGGCGGCAGCATCGTCCTGATGTCCTCGGCGGCCGGGCTCACAGGCTTGCCCAACCACGAGGCCATCGCCGCCGCCAAGGCCGCTGTCGCGGCCCTGGCCCGCTCGGCAGCGGCGACCTACGCGAGCAACAACGTTCGCGTGAACGCCGTCGCGCCCGGCATGGTCCGAACGCCGCTCAGCGAGCCGGTGCTCAGCAACGACATGGCCGAGAAGGCATCCACCGCGATGCACCCGCTGGGCCGCCTGGGCGAGCCGGCGGATATCGCCAGCGCCATCGCCTGGCTGCTCAGCCCGGCCCAGGGCTGGGTGAGCGGCACGGTGCTCCAGCCCGATGGCGGCCTGGCAAACCTGCGAGGGCGCGTGAAGGTCTGAATCGGTCGGCCTCGACCGCTTGAGAGAGCGGCTCGTACGTATCCTGGTTGGGATTCGCCCCAATCTCGCCTCTATCGGGGCGATCACCGCTACAGTGCGCGTGCGACCGGGCCGAATTCGGCGCAGCAAGGATGAATACGTGGCCAACGACGGAGACAAGACCATGACCCAGATGAAGAGCGCCCCCCGTCCGGGCCCGGGCCCTGCCGCCGAAGCGGCCCCTACAGACGCCGACAAGCCCATCGTCTACGTCAACGGCCGCATGGTGCCCAAGAGCCAGGCCATGGTCAGCGTCTTCGACCACGGGCTGCTCTACGGCGACGGCGTCTTCGAGGGCATCCGCGTCTACAACGGCAAGATCTTCATGCTCGGCCAGCACATGGACCGCCTGTGGGCCAGCGCCGAGAAGATCCACCTGGACATCGGCATCAGCCGCGAAGAGATGATCGACATCCAGCGCCGCTGCATCGAGGCCAACGGGCTGGTCAACGGCTACATCCGCCTGATCGTCACGCGCGGCGAGGGCACCCTGGGGCTGAACCCCTACGCATGCCCCACCGCCGGCATCATCTGCATCGCCGACCAGATCCGCCTGTACCCCGAGGCGATGTACGAGGCGGGCATGCGCGTGGTCGTCGCCCACCGCCCGCGCATCGGCGTGGCGAGCCTGGACCCGCGCATCAAGAGCCTGAATTACCTCAACAACATCCTGGCCAAGTGTGAGGCCATCCACCTCACGCGCGACCTGAACATCACCAACGAGCAGGACAAGCTGCTCGAGGTCATCATGCTGAGCCCCGAGGGCAAGGTTGCCGAGGGCTCGGGCGACAACATCTTCGTCATCAAGGACGGCACCATCACCACGCCCCCGGTCGAGGACGGCACACTGGCGGGCATCACCCGCCGCTTCGTGATCGATCGGCTGGCGCCGGCGTGCGACATGTCGGTGAACATCGACCACATCAGCCTGGACGACGTGTTCCACGCCGACGAGTTGTTCATGACCGGCAGCGCCGCCGAGATCATCGCCGTCCGCGAGGTGCTCGAGCACGACGGCAAGGGCCACGTGACCGCCTCGCACCAGATCTCCGACGGCGAGGGCCCGATCACCAACACGCTGCGCAGCAAGTTCCGGGAGATCGTCACCAGCAACGACGTGCCGGAAGACTGATCCGCCGCCGAGTTCGTTGGCGCTCAGGCGGGCGCGGCGCCGTTGAGGCGGTCGGCCACGCGGACCTCGATCTCCGGGGCGGACGGCGAGTCCTCCGCGGCGATCTGCTCGGCAACCTCTCGCCGATGCACATCGATCGTCCTGGGGAAGTCAAAAGCCAACCGGATCCGGTCGCCCTTGATCGAAGCGATCCGCACGATCCCGATGGGATTGCGTGGATCGCCCACGACGACTTCTTCGCCCTCACGCCTCGTAATCACAAGCATCGCAGCACCACCATGCTCTCTGGAAGGAGCCACGCTGGCTCCCCCGGCCCCACCATGGGCCTTTGTTGAGAAACCTCCAAACGGCGTCGCTCTTGCCGCTTACGCCGTCCACCGTGGTCAGTGTAACCGACAACCATGAAGGGCGCGCAAAAAAGCGTCCCAGGCAAGAGCCAACCCTACCGATAACCGGCAAGTTCCTCGTTCGGCACGAGTTATCTCGACTGCAAGGTGTCAAAATAGGGGGTTTGCAGGGCTGGCTTCGTGGGGCTGTCGATGACGCAGCACTCCGCCGAGCCCGGCGGCTACTCGTCGACCGCCTCGACGGCCTCGACCTCGGGCACATGCTCCCGCAGATTGCGCTCGAGGCCAACCTGAAGGGTCAGGCTGCTGCTAGGGCACCCCACGCACGCGCCGTGGAGGCGGATTCGGACCACGCCCTCGTTGGTCAGCTCGAGAAACTCGACATCCCCACCGTCGGCCTGAATGCTCGGCCGGATCTGCTCGATCACGTGCCGCACGCGGGCATCCGCGGGCCCGCTCAGATGGTTCGGGCCCACCTGTTCGCTTGGCGTCTGGGTGCTGTCGGCCTGGGGCAGGCTGTGTTCCTTGGCCACGCGGGCGGTCCTCCCAGCGGCGAGTCGCCATGCCGCCGATGCTGCGATCGCGACTCCCGCACTCATAGTATTGCAGCATGCACCCAGACGCCGAACGCGACACCGTTTTTCCTGGTATGCCTGCCCCGAGGAGCTTGGGTCGAAGCATCGCGCCGCTCGTCTTCGCCTTGCTGGCGACGTTCCTGTTGGCCTCGGGCGGATGCTCAAGCGGGTCCTCAAATCGCGTGAGCGGTGATCCGCTGACCGATCTCCAGAATCCCGAACTGCGCGTGCCCCAGCGCCTGGCGGCTATGCGAACGGCCTGGGAGGACGAGAACGTCGACCGCCAGTCCATCCGCAAGCCGCTCAAGGACCTGGTCTGGTCCGAGCAGGCACCCCAGGAGCTGCGTCTGGAGGCCGTGGATCTGCTGATGAGCGACGACTCGTGGTCGGGCCTTCAGGACTCGCGGACCTTCATCCAGGCCCGCGTGCCCACCGAGAAGGACTACGAGGTCATCCGGCGCATGGGCCGGCTGGCGGTCGCGCAGGCCTGGCAGGACCTGACGCCCGCGTTCGTACGTTCCTTCGCCATCGAAGACGCCAACATCCCCGATCAGCAGCGCGTCGAGCGCGTCGTGCTCGAAGCGCTCAATCCCGATCAATCCATGGAGCTCATCGCCACCAAGGTCTTCCTGAACCCCCAGCAGGGCATGCTGGGAACGCCGGGCACGGGCAGCGCCATCGACCTGGACGCCCGAGCACGAGAGGCCGCGTGGGACCTTCTCGCCCGGCTGGACCCCAGCGGCGAAGCGCGCCGATCCGTGCTCCAACGCCAGGATCTGCCCACCGACGAGCAGGGCGCCACCGTTCTGGCCACGATCCGTCGCGGCCTGGACGAGCTCGGCGTCGTACCCCGCAACGGCGAGGAACTGCGCTGGCTGATGGCGCTGGCCGATCCGGCGGAAGCCCAGTGGTGGCGCCAGACCGCGGCCGCGGTCGCCGAGCTCACCGACGAGCAATCCGCGGGACTGAAGCTGCGCAATCTGGAGGCGGTGCGATGGGCCTCGACCTATCGCCAGCCCTGGATGCGTGACACAACGGCCCAGCTCCAGGGCCGGCTGCGGGCTCGCATCGAGGCTCGAGAGCTCACCCCGCGCCGGGCCGAACGCAGCGAGCTCCGCGATATCCCCAGCACGCTCGAAGAGTCGGAAGCGCTGCTGACATGGGCCGACACCCTCAGCGTGCTCGCCGTCGACGTGGCCCTGCACGACCCGGCGGTGATGGGACGCATCTTTGAACAGGTCGAGATGGACCGCGCCGACGAGACGACGGAGTACGGCGGCCTGCTCTTTGTCGACGGCTCTGGCCGGTTCGTCGCTCAGTTGTACCCCCCACGACCGGCGCATCGCAAGGGCGATGACCGCTTCGTGGCGTCCTCGGACATGATCGAGCAGAGCGTGCGTGCGCTGGGCATGTACCACTTCCACGTGATGCGCGAGCGCAACAGCCGTTTCGCGGGACCGAGCGTGGAAGACTTCGCAAACGCCCGCGCACAGGGCCGCTTCGCCGTCGTGCTGACCGCGCTGAACGAGAACGAACTGAACGTCGACGCGTACGTCGATACGCCCGCCAGCATCGACCTGGGCACGCTGCCGCGCGTGCCCGCTCTGCTCGACGGCCCCTGAGCGACCGGCGGTCGGCCGAACACCGCCGCAGACTGGCTAAGGGAGCCCGGTTGCCCAACATCTACGTCGTGTTCATCCTGATCGGCCTGCTGCTTGGTCGAGACCTCGCCGAAGAAGCAGCGGGCGGAGCGCGGTTCGCCTTGGAGCAGTACGCGGGCGTCTGGCTCTGGATGGCGCTGGTCAGCTCCGTCGCGCTGATCGCGCTGCCCGCCTGCTCGCGGGCCGCCGCGCAGGCCGGTTCCTGGAGGCTGCTGCAACGGGGCCTGGGGCTGGCACAGATGCTGCGCTGGCTCGCGGTCGTGCCCTTCGCGGCGTGGAGCATGACCGTCGACGGCGTTGGTGTGGTCGAGTCGCTGATCGGCTCGTGGGTGGGCCTGGACGAGGGGCTGGCCGCGATGCCCCCGCTCGTGGCGTTGCTGGCGATCTCCTGGGCCGAGTTCCCGCTGCACGATCGCATGCGACAGGCGACCATGATGCGGCAGTTGGACGAGGGCGGGCTGCTGGAGCGTCCGCCAACGCGAGCGGAGTCGCTCGTCAGCACCACGCGCGCCATGCTGGCCATGCCGCTTGTTCCGGTCTGGCTTATCGTGTGCTGGCACGAGGCCATCGCCCTCATGCTCGCCAATCGAGCGCCGTGGGTCATGCACGCCACGGACGTCGCCGGCACCATCGCGATCGTGGCTCTGGCTCCGGCGATCATCGTTCGGGTCCTGGGCACACAACCGCTACGCGCAGGGCCGCTGCGTGATCGCGTCGACACGTTTTGCGATCACATCGGCGCCCGGGTGCGTGGGATCCGGCTCTGGTCGCACCCGTCGGCCAACGCCGCGATCCTGGGCATCCTGCCGCTCGCCCGGTACATGTTGATCACCGAGCCCCTGCTTCGTGGCATGCCGCGGTATGAACTCGATGCGGTGCTGGCGCACGAGCTGGCGCACGTGCGCCAGCACCACGTGCTCTGGATCGTGCTGGCGATGGCCGCGTTGCTTCTCTCGCTGAGCCTCGTTCAGCCGATGGTGCTGTCGGTCATCGAAGCGATGGTGGGCCACTCGCTGTTCCTGGAATGGTCATCGATCGCCCTGCTCTTCGCGCTCGCCGTGGGCTGTTTCGGCATGGTCAGCCGGCTGATTGAGCGCCACGCCGACGCCCGCGCCGCGGTCGCCATCGGCCAAGAGATCGCCCAGGCGAGGGGTGAAGCGAATGGGCGTGTACACCCCGCCGGCCCCGCGTCGATGTCGGCCGCGCTCGATCGCGTCTGTGCGCTCAACAACGTGGATCCGGGGCGATGGGGCTTCCGGCACGGCTCGGTGCTCCAACGCCAACGAGCCCTGGCCCGGATCTCGGGCCAGCCCGAAGACCGCTTGCCGATCGATCGCCAGGTGGCAACGCTTCGTCGCGTGACCATCATCGTGCTGCTTGCCAATATCGCACTCGTGGCGACTGCTTTCCTCCTTGGCTGGTTCGATCCGGCAACACTTCCCTGACTTCGTGAGAGCCCCTTCGGAGGTCCACCCATGCGATTCGTCAAGATGCACGGCCTGGGCAACGACTATGTGTACTTCGATGCCTTGGCCGGACCCGGTTTGCAATCGCTGGACTGGCCCACGCTGGCGCGCTCGATCAGCGATCGCCACCGGGGTGTTGGCGGCGACGGCGTCATCCTGATTTGCCCGCCCGACGACGACTCGAACCACGCTCGGATGCGGACCTTCAACGCCGACGGGAGCGAGGCCGAGGCGTGTGGCAACGGCACCCGATGCGTGGCACGCTATCTGTCCGACCGCCTTGGCATCGCGGCTCGGCCGCTGCGCATCGAATCGGGCGCCCGCGTGTTCGAGTGCGAACCGATGGATGATGGCATGGTCCGTGTGGCGATGGCCCAGCCGGGCTTGGAACCAGCGGATTGCCACCTGGTAGCATCCGAGTTGGCGGCGTCGCAGCCGCCGACGATCCTGATCAATGGCCAGCCCCTGAAGTTCCACCCCGTGTCGATGGGCAACCCCCACGCCGTCGTCTTTGTGAAAGAGCATCCGTGGCTTGGAAGCGACCTGGCCGCCGCGATCCGGCGCTTTGGCCCGGAGATCGAGAACCACCCGGCGTTCGGGCAGCGCATCAACGCGCACCTTGTCGAGATACACACCCCGAAGCATGCCACGGTGCACACCTGGGAACGCGGCGCTGGCCCAACGATGGCTTGTGGCACCGGCGCGTGCGCCGTTCTCGTTGCCGCAGTGCTCTGTGGCGTGCTGGACAACGAATCCGTGCTCACCCTGCCGGGCGGAGACCTGACCGTCTCATGGAACCCGGCCACGTCGCGCGGGGACAATATCGTTCGCCAGACCGGGCCGGCCGAGTTCGTCTTCGATGGACACTGGCTGGCCACGCGAGAAGGGATCCTGCATTGAGCATCGAATTGACCGAAGCCGAACGCCGAGCGTGCGACCTCATCGAGCACAGGGCCAGCTTCCTGCTCGAAGATCTTCGCAAGCACGTCGAGACACCCACGGGCCCGGGCGGCGCGACAGGCATCGAGGCCTCTCGCAAGGAGCTCACGGACCGCATGCAACGGCTGGGAGCTCAGGCCAGCCTCGTGCCCGGAGAGCCGCGTCCAAGCTGGCTGCGCGGTGGCTCGACGACGGACATCCCGCCAACGGCCGTGATCGCGCGCACGACACCCGGCATGCGGCGGGTCCTGATCGCCGGCCACCTCGACACGGTGCATCCTGCCGATGGCCCCTTCCAGAAGTTGACGCTTGCCGAAGATGGCCAAACTGCTGTCGGGCCCGGCTGCGTCGACATGAAGGGTGGGCTCGTGATCGCCGCGTGCGCGCTCGAGTGCCTCGAAGAAGCCGGGGCGCCTGCGAGTTGGACGTTCACGCTCAATGCCGATGAGGAAACCGGCACGTATCACAGCGAGAAGGCGCTGCGGGAGCAGGCCGCCCTGCACGACTTCGGCCTCGCGCTCGAGCCCGCGCTGCCCGGCGGCGAGCTGGCCATCGAGCGCATGGGCAGCGGCCAGTTCATGCTCGAAGCCATCGGGCGATCGTCCCATGTCGGCCGAGACTTCCGAGGTGGCGTCAGCGCCGTCACGGCGCTGGCGCGAGCCATGGTGGCGGTCGGCGAGATGGCCGATCCGCGGCGAGATGACTCGTACATCATGAGCATCGGCCCCATCGAGGGCGGCTCGGCAACGAACGCCGTTCCCGATCATGCCGCGGCCTGGGGCAACGCCCGGTTCCCGAACGCGGAAGTCGCTGGCGAGATGGGAGCGCGCCTCGATGCGCTCCAGACGAAACACCAGGCCTGCGAGGGCACCGAAGCGGCGATCATCGTTCGCCGTTCCTTCAATCGCCCGGCAAAACCGCTCACCAAGCAGACCGAGGCCCTGGCCTTGCACGCTCGCGCCGTCGCCGAAGGGCTCGGCCAGCAACTGCCCTTCGCCAGCACCGGCGGGGTGTGCGACGGCAACATCCTTCAGGACGCCGGGCTGCCAACGATCGATACGCTCGGCGTACGCGGCGGGGGGCTGCACACCCCCGATGAGTGGATCGAGCTTGCCAGCCTCGTGCAGCGGTGCCAGGTCCTGGCCGTTCTCGTCTCGCGCCTCAGCCGGGGCGTCTGACTGGACCGCGCAAAAAAAGCCGGGCGAACCCGAGAGTCTGGGTTCGCCCGGGGGTCAGCCTCGGGGAGGTGTGAGGCTGACCGGACTTTGCTCTCTGTGGGTGCTCGGGCAACGGACGCCCGAGCTATCGCCGATCAGCAGCCGGCGTCGAACTCGTTCTGGAACGTCAGGAAGTCGAAGATCGTCAGGCTGCCGTCGCCATCGAAGTCGGCCGTCGGATCACCGGCGTCGAACAGGTTCTGGAAGGTCAGGAAGTCAAAGATCGTCAGGCTGCCGTCGCCGTCCAGGTCCGCCCGGCAGACGACGCCACCGGTCTCACCGTTGGCGATGATGATGAGGTTGACCTCGGGAAACCCGATCGAGTCGTAGGTCGTCGGGTCGGCAGCGCCGCACGTTGGGGCGCGGATGTAACTCGGCGCCGTCTGGCCAAAGTTGTTCGAGCCCGGAAAGAAGACGTCGCCGGTCAGGCCATCGATCGTGAAGTCGGGGGCAAAGACCTCGACGACGAGCGCGTTGCCCGCGGCCACCACGCCATCCACGTCGATGGTCACCACCTCGAGGGCGCGATCACCCGACGTGAAGACGGCCGTGCCGATGAGCTCCTGGCCGAGCGCCGGGGCCGAGCCAGCGGGCGCCTGGTACAGGTTCACGGTGATGTCGGTCTCGATCGACGTGGGCAGAAACAGGTTCTCGATGCCGACCTCGACGTTCTGCACCGTCACGGCCTCGGTGATGCCGAAGTCGCCCAGCGTGAACGAGCGATAGAAACTGTTCTCGGCGGTGGTCTGCGGCGCACCGGTCGTGGCGCACAGGATTGTGCCCGTGGTCACCAGGAATTCCTCGAGGCTGTGCGAAAGCCGCACCGGATCGGCGTGCGCGACGCCGCTTGCAAGGACGACGCCCGCGGCAATGGTTGAAACTTGCTTCTTCATGCTGTTCCTCCCTCTGGAGATAAGGAGGCCTCTCCGGTCCACTCCCCAGACACGATGCCGAGGCCTTGGCATCGTGGACACTTGCATGTTCCTGAAACTACACCGCGCGGTTGCACGTGCCCAAGTCCTTACGGGTGTGGAAGCAAGATGATGGCAACTTTCGCCGATCACCAATAGAACAGGGCCCTGAAACGCGTGACGTTCCGGGGCCCTGTTGCGTTATCTGATAGTGTCCGCCCGACGGTTGCAGTCTTAGCAGCCGGCGTCGAACTCGTTCTGGAACGTCAGGAAGTCGAAGATGGTCAGCGCACCATCACCGTCGAAGTCGGCCTGGAGATCGCCGGCATCGAACAGGTTCTGGAAGCCCAGGAAGTCGAAGATCGTCAGCGCGCCGTCGCCGTCGATGTCAACGCGGCAGCCGCCGCCACACGGCGAGCCATCACCGTTGATCGCGAACTCCTGGATGTAGTCGAACGGATCACCCTGGCCGAGGCAGATGGCGATGACGTCGCTGCCATCGACGCGGATGTCCATGCCGCCGGCGAGGTAGCCGACCCAGGCAACATCGCCGGCCGGATCGGTGTCGACGGTCTGCCCGGTGGACGTGCCAGTAGCCGGATCCCACTCGGCGATGCGGGTCTTGGGCGCATCGGCGCCGCCACCCAGGCCCGCACGGTAGCCGTGGAACCACACGGTCTCGGTCGTCGGGTCGTACGCGGCGCCATAGGCCGAGACGTCCGAGTCACCAAAGTTCAGCAGGAAGCCGCTGCGGTCGTAGATCTCCACCGGATCGGAGAAGTCCTTGCTGTAGAACTGCTCCAGGTTCGGGTCCCACGCCAGGGCGCGGATGGTGTTGGTGGTGTCGAACTGGAGGATCTGCGACGCGGTCAGGTCCAGCCGCTGGGTGCTGGGGTCGAACACGTACTGGGTCACCTCGCCGCCCTCGGCGCCGAAGAACAGCAGGTTCTCGGACTCGATAGACGCACCATCGCGGTGGCCCCACTGGGGCGAGTTGGTGAGCTGGATGTACGTCTCAACGATGTTGAAGTCGGTGTCGGCCTGCACGAGCACCTGCGTGCCGGTGGCGAAGTCGCCGTTGTGCGTGATCCAGTAGTAGCCGAACGCGAACTCGACGCCCAGGTTGCCGTTGTCGCCGGTCAGCGTGTCCAGGTCCGTCGGGCACCCGATGGTGTCACCCAGAGCGTCAATGCCCGGGAGGGCGGCCGACTTGGTCAGGGTCGCCGGACGCATGTCGCCCTCGTTGACCTGAGCCAGGGCGACCGTGCTGCCAGCGCACAGGGTCATGGCGGCGATGATGGTGGAAGCGAAACGATTCATGGATCACCTCTCCTTGGGCTCCGTCGTCACAAAGCCCGGAATGCTGCCCCCGGCCCGCACACTGCCAGACACGGGGATCTACGTACGTACACTCCCGGCCCCACCCCCTGTGGAAGCCGCGAAGATCCGCATCTCACCATAGGTATACCAGAATTTCACACTCGATGGAAGCCTATTTCGCTGGCAAAGCAGGCTTTTCTTACCAGACCACACTTTTTCCAAACAACTGCGGCGATCGCGATCAACACCCGGCGTCGAACGCCGTCTGGAACGCCAGGAAGTCCAGCACGGTCAGGGAGCCATCGCCGTCCAGGTCGGCCCACGGCCGGCCCGCCTCGAAGGCGTCAAAGAACGCCAGGATGTCGAAGACCGTCCGCTGGCCGTCGCCGTCGAAGTCCGCCAGGCACCCATCGGCGAGCAGGGCGTCCATGGCCGCGACCATGTCGGGCATCGGGCCGATGTGCCCCCCGTTGCCTTGCGGGCGCCCCGTGTCGCGAAGCAGATCACGAACCTCCTGGGGAGCCATGGGTCTGCCCCAACGGGCTCGATGCACGCCCTGCACGCTCGCCACGGCGGCGGCGATCATGGGCGAGGCCGAACTGGTGCCCGAGAACCGGTGCGTGTAGGACTGATCCGGGTCTCCGCCCATCGCGGCATAGCTGCCATACCCAGCGGTAAAGACGTCTTCGCCCCACGCCTGGAGATCCACGCGTGAGCCATAGGTGCTGAACGTGAGCTTGTCGCGGCGCTCGTCCGCCGAGCCCGCCCCGACGATGATGGCGCCGCTGTCGCCCCTGGAGCGATACCCCGCGTAGGCCGAAGAATCGAGATTCTGGTTGCCGTTGCCCGCCGCGGCCACGACGCAGATGCCCAGGTCCGTCGCCACCCGCGTGATTGTCCAGACAGCCGGATCCACCTCGGCCGGAGCGAATCCCCCACCGGGCCCGACCGTCTGCATCTCCAGCAGCACAACATCTCCCGGCTCGACCGAGGCGACGGCGTTGGTGATCGCCTCGACCCGGCGCCTCCCATCGATCGACCACTCAAAGAAGAACAGGGCCCGGGCATCGGGCACGAGCCCGGTGATGCCATATCCGTTGTCGCCACCAACGAGTTGTCCCAGAACGGCGGTGCCGTGCTCGTGCCAGCCGTAGGCCACCACGTTCGGGTGTACCTCGATCCCAGGCTCGGCGATGATGTGGCAAAGGTCCTCGTGCTGCTCGCGGAAGCCGTACTCGCAATCGGCGATACGCACGCCTTCGCCCCGGCCTCCGGGCAGGCCCCATGCGTAGGGCATGCCCAAGCCCGCGGGGCCGTCGAAGTAGCCCTGCAAGCTCGTGTAATCGCCGGTCGCTGGCGCGACATCCGCGCACCCACCGGGCGAGCTGGGTGGGGGCACGCCCAATGCCTGGAAGTGCACGAACTCGACCAGCGGGCTGGCGTGCAACAGGGCCGCGACTCGTTCGAGGCTGCCGGGCTCAACGCGCATCACAAACATGCCGGCCAGGTCAGGCTGTGCCCGCCCGCTTCGAGCGGCGGCATTACGCTCAAGCCGGCCGAGCTTCGCCTCGGCAAGCCCGATCAGCGGCCTCATCGCCCACCGTCGCGCATCGCCCGGGCCTTGGCCGAGGAGGTCATCCAACTCGGTGGCCAGGTCCGCAATGTCCCGATTCGTGCCCTGCCCGACCGGGCTCATCGGCTGTCCGTCGATCCCCAGGCGAACGCGTGCCCGATCGTGGAACTTGACGATCAGCCGCTGCTCGTAGGTGGTGTCCAGGAGCCCAGGAGGCGCTGCCAGCTTGGGCAGGGGCTTTCGATCTGCCAATTCACTGTGCTGCGGGCTATCTGCGGCCAGGGCCGCCAATTGCATCGCAAGTGCAAGATGGACAAAGAGTTGCGTGAGCATGCGACACTCCTGAATGCCACCACCTTTGCACTATGCTAACACAAAACACATAATTCCCAAACACCATTTTGCCCATTTTTACACAGCGCCAGATTGCGGATTGGCCGCATGATCGAGCCTGGGTACCAGCCCGAGGCGCTTTGGCATCTACCATCCGGGTTCCGTCTCGCGCCAGCCGGGCACACCGGCCTGTGGCACGAGACGGTCCGCTGCGAAGGACCGCGCGATGCCACGCTGGCGCTCGACAACCCTGGCCCGAGTCTCGGGCGCCCTGGACTGGCGCAATGCCACGGGCGTCATCGATATCCTGCGGGCTCCCCCGCCGCTCGCACGTGGCCTGGACGAGCGCGGCCGGCTTAAGTCCGGTCGGCTGAAGGGCCTGTCGATGGCGATGGCCATCTGGGTGCTCAGTTGGCCGATCCTCGTCGAGAGCGCCCTGAACGCACTGGTTGGCCTGACCGACACGGTGCTCGCCAGCCAACTCGGCCAGGACGAGGGCGTGCTGGGCGTCTCGGCGGTCGATGCCGTCGACGCCATCAGCGCGGCCAGCTACATCATGTGGTTCATCGGGCTCACGTTCATGGCCCTGGGCATGGGCGCCACGAGCCTCATCAGCCGGTCCGTGGGCCGGGGGCGGATGGGCGTCGCCGGCGCGGCCATGGCGCAATGCCTGGTGCTGGGGGTCATTCTGGCGGGGCTGGTTGGCGGCGTGGTCGCGCTCAGCACGACGTGGATCCCAGGCTTTATGGGCCTGACCGAGGAAGGTACGCGGGCCTTCCGCTCGTACATGCTCATCATCGCCGCGGGCACCCCCATCGCCGGGGTGCTGTTCTGCGGCGCCGCGTGCCTGCGCGGCGGGGGCGACAACGTCCGGCCGCTGCGCGCGATGATCGCGCGCAACGTGGTCAATATCGCCGTGAGCTTCGCGCTCAGCGGCGTCGACCTGCCGTTCATGGCCAACCCCTTCAGCTTCGACCTGGGCATCCTGGGCATCGCCATCGGCACGGTCGTCGGCGATGCCGCGGGCGCCGCCCTGATCCTGGCGTACTGCTTCGCGGGCGCCTCGGGCGTCAAACTGCGTTTGCGGCGGCTCCGGCCGCACTGGCACACCATCTTGCGCCTCGTGCGCCTTGGCCTGCCCAACTACTTCGAAACCCTGGGCATGTGGGTGGGCAACTTCGCGATCGTCTTCTTCGTGGCCCACCTGGCGGCCAAGGACGCGCTCCAGGCGATGGCCCAGAGCACGCCGGGGCAGTCCGCTGGCTTGCTGGGCTCGCACATGTGGGCGATCCGCATCGAGGCCCTCAGCTTCCTCCCGGGCTTTGCCATGGGCATCGCGGCCGCGACGCTCGCCGGGCAGTATCTGGGCGCGGGCAGCGCCCGGCACGCCATCCGGGCCGTGCTCATCTGCGCGGGGCTGGCGGCCTTGCTCATGGGCACGCTGGGGCTCGGGATGTTCCTGTTCCCCACCCACATCACCAACGTGCTGACGCCCGTGCCCGAGCACCGCGAGATCGTCCCCCGGCTGCTGATGATCTGCGGGGTCGTCCAGGTGCCCTTCGCGATGGCGATCGTGTTCCGCCAAGCCCTGCGCGGGGTCGGCGACGTCCGGGTGGTCATGGTGCTGACCTGGGTGACGACCTACGGCGTTCGGCTGCCGGCGGCGTACCTGATCAGCGGGGTCCGCGTGCCGCTGCCCGACTTCCTGGGAGGCGGCGAGTTGGCCAATCCCCTGGGCGAGCTGATGGGCTGGGAGCCCAGCCTGACCCGCCTCTGGCTCGCCCTCTGCGGAGAACTGGTCGTGCGAGGCCTGGTCTTTGCCATCCGCTTCGGCCAGGGCACGTGGACGAGCATCAAGGTCTAGGTCTCCGACGATTGATCCGGGGCCCATCCTGGCCTTCAATACCCGCTCATCAACCGAGCCCACAGTGGGCCGGATCAGACACCCGCTGGCCCGCAGTCGCGGCACGCCGGCCTGATCGCCGGGGAAAGAACCCCCGGCACCCCCGAAGCGGCCACTTGGCCTCTCTCGCGGGACGGAGATAGCGATATGGCGAACTACACCGGGCCCAAGGTCCGCCTCAGCCGCCGCGTGGGCGTGCCCATCGAGGCCGTCGAAAAGCACACCAGCAACGAGCGCGTCCGCCAGCCGCCGGGCATCCACGGCTTCCGTGGCCGCCGCCCGCGCGACTACGGCATCCGCCTGACCGAGAAGCAGAAGCTCCGCTTCCACTACAACGTGGGCGAGAAGCAGTTCCGCCGCTTCGTGAAGGAAGCCAAGCGACTGCCCGGCAACTCGGGCGACATGCTCTTGGTGCTGCTCGAGAGCCGCCTGGACAACACGATCCGTCGCATGGGCATCGCCCGCACGATCTGGGCGGCCCGGCAGATGGTGGCCCACGGACACGTGCTGGTGAACGGTCGCAAGACCGACCGCCCGAGCTTCCACGTGAAGCCGGGCATGGAGATCTCCATCAAGGAGAAGACCCACAAGCTCTGCCGCGAGAACATGGAGAGCATCCCCGGGCACGAGGTGCCCGGCTGGATCAGCTTCAACCCCAGCGAGCTGAAGGCCAAGATCGTCGCCGCCCCCAAGGCCGACGAGGTGCCCTTCCGCGTGAACACCAACCTGGTTATCGAGTTCTACCGCTTCTAAAGAGCGGCAAGAGCAAGGGTCAGCTCACAGGCGCACGCCGGGGCCGGTCGGTCCGCCGGCCTCCGGCAGCCACAGGGTCCACGGGCCTCAGGCGGGCGGCATGCTCAAGTTTCTGCGCAAGTACAGCAAGTGGCTGCTGATCGTCTTCGGCGTGCTGCTGATGATCGCCTTCACGGCGCCCCAGGTCGTGCAGCAGCTCGGCCGCGGGCTGGTGAACCGCAAGGTCGCCATCCTCGATGGGCGGGAGATCCGCCTCGACGAGTTGCAGATGGCCGAGCGCCAGCAATCCGTCCTGCGTCAACGGCTGCCGCGCCAGGTGATGCCGCAGCTGGACCCCAACGCCGAGGGCCTGCACTGGCTCATGCTCCGCGAGGAAGCGCGGCGGGCCGGGCTCATCGGCGTTGCGGGCGACGGGGCGATGTGGATCGAGGACTTCGCGCCGCAGATCGCCGTGCAGCAGCTCGAGAACGAGATCGCCCAGCAGTTCGGCGCGCAGCTCGGCCCCCAGTTCATCCGGCAGTTCGCCAGCCAGCGATGGTCGATGATGGAGCCCCAGGAGCGCCAGGACCGCATCGATCGCATCGCCGGATTCCTCCAGACACCTCCAAGCAACGTGAGCCAGCAGGAGTACCACGAGGCCCTGAGCGTGGCCCGCGGTATCCACAGGCTCACGGCCGATTACTTTGAGAGTGCTCCACTCAGCGATGTCCGCGCCAAGGTCGACGCCGCCCGCTCGCAGCGGTCGGCGCGGATGGAAGCCATTTGGATCCGTGGCGAGGACGTTGCCGAGATTGCCGGCGAGCCCACCGAGGAACAACTGCGTGAGCACTACGAGCGCTTCGCCAGCACGCCGCTGAATGGTGGTGAGTTCGGCATCGGCTACACGCTGCCCGAGCGACTCAAGATCGAATACCTCAAGATCGATCGCCCCGCCATCGAGGCATCGATCACGCCCGACCCCCTCGAGGTGCGCAAGCGCTATCAGGCCCAGGCACGCGAACGCGAGGCGGGCGGGCTGGACGTGCAGCCATTCGCCGACGCTCGCGGCAGCATCGAACGTGTGCTTCGCCGTGAGATCGCCGATGATGTGGTCAAGGCGGCGCAGCAGGCCTTCGTCGGCGCCATGGGCGAGGCGACCCGGACGCTGGCGAGCGAAGGCCCGTACAAGCGACTGCCGGAAGGATTCGCCCAGAGCCGGCCGAGCTTCGAAGCGGTCGCGCAGCAGATGGTCGAGACGGTCTCGCTCACCCGCTTCCCCGAAGCGCAAGGCGGCTCGGTCGAGCTGCCGCTGCCCGAGGTGGTGCGCCCCGATGATTGGAAGTGGCCCTCGCAGTTGCAGGCGATGCCGGACTTCGGCGCCGCCCAGATCAGCATCGGCTCGACCCAGGCTCCCGTCGCGCAGGTCCTCTTCGCCGTGCGCGAGCTCCGCCCCGAGATGGGCGCCCGCCTGGCCATCCAGAAGGACCTGCCCCTCGTCGACGTGCCCGCGACCGACGCCTCGGGCAACGTGTACTTCTACACCGTGCTCGACGTGCGGCCCGAGTCTCCGCCCGACAACATGGACGAGATCCGCGATCGGCTGGTGAGCGACTGGAAGTCGCTCCAGGCCTTCGAGCGCATGCGTGGCCTGGTCGAAGACGCTACACAGACCGCCGCCCAAGATGGCCTGACGTCGGCGTCGGTGGGCATCATCGGTGACCTCGACGCAACCATCGAGCCGCCGGTGCCGCAGACGATCTTCGTGAACCCCAGCTCGGTCGTGCCCGGCCAGAGCGTGCAGCCGCAATCCGTGGCGGCGGTGAACGCGGCGCCCTTCCGCGACGCGGTCATGGACGTCTTCGACGCCCTTGATCCGCTGGCCGATGTGGAGCAGCAGGACCGGAGCACGCGGACCGTCGGCGTGGCGATCCCGCAGACGATGACGATCGCCGTTGGCACGGTCGACAGCGTGACGCCGCTGACCATCGAGACCTATCGCCGCCAGGCAGAGCAACTGGACATGATGCTCAGGCTTGGCGAGCTCCGCGAGGCCTTGCCGGCGGGCAACCCGTTTTCCTTCTCCCAGATGCAGCGCCGGCTGGGCCTGGAGATCATCGGAGAGGACGGCCAGACCCAGCCGATCGAAGATGGGCCGCAGGAAACCGAGGCGGGCTGAAACGGCTTCCGCAGCCCGCGATCAGTCCGCGTCGCTCCAAGCGTCCAACGGCAAGAGATCCTCTTGCGTCAATCGCTCAGGAAGCGCGTCCAGCCGGATGGACTCTTCGATCCTGAAGGGCCCCACCGCCGTCCGCCGCAACGCCGCAAGCGATCCGCCGGTGCCCAAGGCCTCACCAAGATCTCGGGCAAGACTCCGGATGTAGACGCCCTTGCCCGATCGGACATCCAGATCGACATAGGGCCATTCGTAGCCGATCAGATCGATGCCATGGATGGTCACGGGCCGCGGTTCGAGTTCGACGGCCACGCCGCTGCGCGCCAGGGCATAGGCGCGCCGTCCGCCGACCTTCATGGCGCTGAAGGCCGGGGGTCGCTGCATGATGTCGCCCACGAATGCGGTCAGCGCCTGGGCGATCCGCTCCGGGCTCGGCGGGTTGACCACGTCGATCTCGGTCCGCTCGCCCTCGCGGTCGTCGGTGGTCGTGAAGGCCGACAGATCGACACGGGCGAGGTATCGCTTGGCCCCGCGCATCACGCGCTCGCACATCGGCGTGGCCTTGCCGCACAGCAGCACCAGCACGCCGCTGGCCAGCGGGTCGAGCGTGCCGCCGTGGCCCACCTTGACACGCTTCGGGGCGCCGCCCCGCCGCAGGAGGGCTCGCACACGCGCACACACCGCCATGGAGCTTGGCCCCACCGGCTTGTCGATCACGAGCAGTCCGCATACTGGGTTGGGGGGCGGATCATCGGGATGCTCGCGAGGCTGTTCAACCATCGGAGAAGATGGTTGGGTGCCCGAGATCGCAAGGCCACTCAGCGTCGCCCCGGCGGCCAAGCGTTCCTACCCTGACGGACCGCTCGGAGCCGACCCTGGTCGGCTTTGATCTCCGGAGAGGTGGCCGAGTGGTTGAAGGCGCACGGCTGGAATCCGTGTTGGCGGGGCAACCCGTCACGGGGGTTCGAATCCCCCCCTCTCCGCTTTTGCCGCGTGTCCGTTGCCTCGGGCGTCGCCGGGTCATGCCTCCTCCGGCCGGCCCATGCATCGATAGGCCAAACACCATTGATTGAGACACGGCGTTGTGGTACAACCCGCTGGGGTTGTGGCCTTCCGTATTGGCCGATAACCACTCCACAGGCCGTGGGAGCGATCCATGCGAGCATTCGTTTTGTTGTTGGCAATCCTGGGCTTTTCAACGACCGTGCGCGCCCAGGACGCTGCCCCGCCGCCGATCACCGTCGCCGAGGCCAGCGAGTACCGCCAGACCGGAACGTCGCAGGATGTAGAGGCGTTCTTGCGGTCGCTGCACCAGCAGAGCGAGCGGACGTGGTTGGGTTCGATCGGGACCTCGCTCGAGGGCCGAGACCTGCCACTGCTCGTGGTGGCCGACCCGCTGGTGCGCAGCCCCGAAGAGGCCCGACGCAGCGGCAAGCTGGTCGTCCTGCTGTTCGGCAACATCCATTCGGGTGAGACCTGCGGCAAGGAAGCCTTGCAGATGCTCGCCCGCGAGTTGGCGCTCGGAGCACGCTCGGCGCTCCTCGATGACCTGATCGTCTGCTTCGTGCCGAACTACAACCCGGACGGCAACGACCGCATGGCCGCCGACAATCGGCCTGGGCAGGTCGGCCCCGAGTTGATGGGCACGCGCAGCAACGCCCAGGGCCTGGATCTGAATCGCGACTGGATCAAGATGGAGGCGCCCGAGACCCGCGCCCTGGTCCGGTTCATGCGCCAGTGGGATCCCGCGGTGATCGTCGACTCCCACACCACCAACGGCTCGCACCATCGATACACCCTGACGTATCAGGGGCCAAAACACCCGGCTAGCGATCCGGCGCTCATCGAGTTCGCACGAGACACGCTCCTGCCCGAGATCGATGAGCGCTTCGAAGCCCAGAGCGGGTACCACGCGTTCATCTACGGCAACTTCGCCAATGGCCACACCGCATGGACGACGTATCCGGCCTCGCCGCGGTACGGGGCAGCGTACCGCGGCCTGCGCAATCGGATCTCGATCCTGAGCGAGGCCTACGCCTACGCCACGTTCGAGGATCGCGTGCGAGCCACGCTGGAATTCTGCCGGTCCGTGTTGCAGGAGTCTGCCGAGCACAAGTCCGCCATCGAACGCACGATTCGCGCCGCCGACCGGTTCAATCGCGAGGGCGGCACGCGCGAGATCGCGCTCCGCACGCGGGCGATCGCGTTCCCGAACAAGGTCGAGGTGCTCGGCTACGAGGAGTACAACGATCGCGGCGAGCGCATCGAGGTGACCGATCAGGAGCGGACCTACGAGGTCGAGCTGATCAACGACTTCCAGGCAACGCTCTCGATCGAGCGCCCCTGGGGATACCTCATCCCGCCGACACTCGGCCATGTTGCCACGCACCTCAAACGGCATGGCATCGAGCTTCGAGAGGTCCGCGAACGCATGGACCTGGATGCCCAGGTCTATCGGCTGGATCGGATCCGGCGGGCCGACCGCGAGTTCCAGGGGCATCGGATGCTCGATATCGCCGATGTGACCCGCCGGTTACAGGGCGTCACGATCGAGCCGGGGTGGGTGCTCGTCCCAACCGACCAAGACCTCGGCAATCTCGCGGCCTACATGCTCGAGCCGCAGGCCACCGACGGCCTGGCGAGCTGGAACTTCCTGGACGACCACCTCGCAGAAGGCCACGACTTTCCGATCCTTCGGGTCGCCGAGCCCTTGCCGATCCTCACCCGATCCGCCAAGCCCCTGCCGGAAGATCACGGAACACGCACGCGGTTCACCGCCGACATGGTGATCCACCGGCGCAACGCGCCCAACCTGAATGGCGAGGGCCGCGTGCGGCTCTCGTGGAGCGACGATGACCATTTCGAGAAGTCGGCCCCTGGCATCGACGGACGCTTCCGCGTGCATGCGATGACCGGACGCGTCGTCGACGAGCAACGCGAACACGATTGGCAGTCGGTCGCTCGGGTGATCGGCAAGCTCCCGACGATCGATGGCGATCTGGCCGAACGCATCGCCCGCTCGCAGTTTCGATACGGCCGCGAGGATGCGTACGTCTTCGAGCACGAACTCGATCTGTACTACGTGTCGCCCGATGGCGACGAGGCATTCCGGCTAACCGCTTCACCGGAGCGCGAGGAGGTCTGGAGCCTGAGCCCGGATGGTCAGTTCGTCGCATTTGTCAAGAGCGATGACCTGTGGGTGGTCGACGTCGACACCCGCACCCCGCGGGCGCTGACGACGGGCGGCGGCGGGCCCATCCGCCACGGCAAGGCGAGTTGGCTGTACTTCGAGGAACTGTTCGGCAGGAACTGGCGGGCCTATTGGTGGAGCCCGGATTCCAAGCACATCGCCTTCCTGATGACCGACAGTTCCAACGTGCCCGAGTACACCATCGTCGACAACCAGCGTCGAGAGCAGGTCATCGAGGTCGAACGCTACGCCAGGCCCGGCGAGCCAAACCCCGACGTGGCCCTGGGTATGGTGAGCCCTTCCGGCGGCAATGTCCGCACGGTCGATCTGTCCCAGTATGACGACGGCCTGTTTCTCATCAGCCATGTTTCCTGGACACCCGACAGCGCGAACTGCGCCATCCACGTCCAGAACCGCATCCAGACCTGGCTCGACGTCCTGCACGCCAACCCCCGCAACGGCAGGGTCGAACGAATCCTCCGCGACCAGACCCAGGCGTGGATCACCTCGCCGCGCGACTTCGCGTACCTGGAAGACGGATCGTTCCTCATGTTCTCCGATCGAGACGGGTACCGACACCTCTACCACTACACGCCCGAGGGGCGCCTCATCCGACAAGTGACCCAGGGCGAGTGGGACTGCCGCCAACTGCTGAAGGTTGATGAAGAAGCGGGATGGCTGTACTTCATGGGTTCGCTGGAGGGCTCGATCGCCAGCGACCTGGGCAAGATCCGCCTCGATGGCAGCGACCTGACCCTGCTCACGACCGAGCCCGGAAGCCACTCGGTCAGCCTGAATCCATCGGCCACCATGTTCATCGATTCCTGGTCGAGCATGCAGCAGCCCACGCGCATGGCGCTGCGATCAACCGAGGGCGGCGCTCTGATCCGATGGCTGGACACGAACCCGGTCCATGAACTGGACGAGGTCCACATGGCGTCCATCGAGCACGTCCGCATCCCGACCCGTCACGACGACATCGAGTTGGAAGGCATCCTGCACTTCCCGCCAGACTTCGATGCGGCCGGGTCTTACCCCATCTGGCTGCTCACCTACGCGGGCCCGGGGGCGGCCACCGTCCGCGATTCATGGCAGAGCGGGCGTTCCTGGGAACAATTGCTCTGCGCGGCTGGCATCGTCGTGCTCCGCGTCGATCCGTACCCCGCCAGCGGCAAGGGCGCCCAGAGCGCCTGGACCACCTACCGCAACATGGGCGTTCGCGAGTTGCAGGACCTCGAAGACGCGGTCGACTGGGTCTTGGAGCACGACTGGGCCGACGCCTCGCGCGTGGGCATCAGCGGCCACTCGTTCGGCGGCTACATCACCGCCTACGCCCTGACGCACAGCACCAGGTTCTCCGCGGGCATCGCCGGCGCGCCGGTGACCGACTGGCGCGACTACGACACCATCTACACCGAGCGCTACATGTCCACGCCCCAGGACAACCCCGAGGGCTACATCCGAACCAGCGCGGTGGAAGGCGCCCGCAACCTGCAAGGCCGGCTGCTGATCGCCCATGGCACCATCGACGATAACGTCCACCTCCAGAACTCCATCCTGCTGATCGCCGCACTCCAGCGGGCCAACAAGATGTTCGAGATGGCGATCTACCCCGGGAGCCGCCACGGCATCTGGTCTCGCCAGTATCGCATGCTCCAGTGGGACTTCATCAAGCGCACGATGGGCGTTGAAGACCCATCAGCCGAGATGGAGATCGACCCGGAGCCAAGCCCGTCGGATCCGCTCGATGGCATGGAACCGGCGCAAGGGCCAAGCCGAGGCGACCGGTAAATCAGGGTGGCCGGATTCGAACCGACGACATCCTGCTCCCAAAGCAGGTGCTCTACCAAGCTGAGCTACACCCTGACAGCGGCGAACTGTAGCCGGTTGGAGCGACTCCCGGCCCGCCAGAAAAAACGCCGTGCAGGCGTTTCAGCCTGCCCGGCGACCCCCTCCCTGTCCTCTCTCCCAAGTCCTCGCTCGCTCAGAGCGGCAGCTCGTCGAAGAGCAGCACCCGCGGGCGATCGCCCACCCGGCGGACGTTGGAGCGGTCGACCACGATCAGGTATCGGCGGGCCACCGATGGCGTGAGCGGGTCGTCCGGCCGCAAGCCCTCAACGTCCTCGCGGGCATAGCCGTGCAGCACGAACCAGATCGCGTACACGTCGCTGCGCACGCTGACCGTGTTGGCCACGCCGTTGAAGAGCGCAAGCTGCTCGTCGTAGTCGTCGGCGATCTCGTCATCGAACAGGTCAGGCGTTCCTGCGGCCTGATCGATCTCGCCGGCCGCGGTGTACCGCATCTGGTCGATGCCGTCGACGTTGAGCGAGAAGCCGTCCTTGCCGAGGCGACGGATGAGCAGCGGATCGGGGTACGACGCGCCACCCAGGCCCGTGCCGCCGCCGCCCGAGGGCGGCACGTCGACCGCCATCAACTCGCCGACAGACATGAACCCGAAATCTTCTCGTAGGCCGACGAACCGGGTCACGAACTGGCGGCCATCCGTACCCGTCGGATCCAGGTCGCCCCAGACGCTCGAGGCGTCGAAGAACTCGATCGCGCGCGTGCCGGGGTTGGCGCCCTTCGGCCGCGCGGCCGACTTGTCGCGGTACGAGCGGACCGAGGCGCCGATGTCCGAGCGATGGTCGTGCAGCACCTGCGTTCCGTCGTCGATCCACGCGGCCGCCGGCACGATGCGCGACTCATCGGTCGGCGTCAGCCCGGGCAGCACGGTCGTCGCGGCTTCCGTGGCGGTGTTGAGGTTCACCAAGCCCGCGATGGGCGTGCGGCTATCGACCGGCACGCGGAGCGTCGTGATGTTCGACAACAGGGCCATGGCATGCGGGATGCCGACGCCGCGACGCTCGTCGATGCCAGCATCGAACACGCCATTGCCATCGACGTCCACGAACGGTGCCGGCCGGTCGAGGGACACGTGCCCGCGATCGAGCAGGCCGAACGTCGTTTCGGGCAGGCTCGGGTACGAGTCATCGAAGCCCAGCGTCGGGGCCTCGTCGTAGCCCAGCGCCAGGGTCAGCAACTCGGCCGTCGTGAACCACGACAGCACCGCGGGATCGATCGTGCCGCCGAAGAAGCCGGGCATCTGCACGGGCCCCATGGCCGGCACGCCGAGGAAATCGCCGGGCCGGAGCATGTCGACAGGATCGGTCGCCGTGTCGAGGCGGCCACGGTTATCGTTGCGCAGCGGGTTGGCGTAGAGATCAGCGAACTCGAGCCCATCGATCTGGTCGGCCGGCTCGACGGTCTCGCGAACGCCGTGCGTCGTGTCCTGGACATCGAGGCTGATGTCCGACGGGATCTGGGCCATGGCGCCTGAGGTGCCGCTGGCGTCGCCGAAGATATCTGTCAGCGAACGCTCGGCCGAGCGGAGCTTGCCACCGCCGACGAACTGGCCGCGAGTCAGCGAGAACGTCGCCGACAGGCCCGAGGGCAGCGTCAGCGGATCGGTCGCGGTGGCATTGAGCGGCGAGCCGGCGGCGTCGAAGCGCTTCTCGAGCAGGTAGGCCGGCAGCGCACCCCGCGGTGCGACGACCGAGCCCGTCGGGCGGGCGATTGTGCCCCAGGTCACCAGCGAGAAGCCGGTGTTGTCGATCGCGTCGGCGGCGGTGCCCGTCTCGGGGCCGGCCACGGTCGTATCGACGTCAACGTTGACCGCCGGCGGGCGACGATCGAGCGTGGGCCGGTCGGCCGGATCGCCGGGGTCGAACAGCCGGTCGAGCATCACCTCGGTGACATCCCCGCCGTCGCGGTTCAGCCGTGTCCACAGCGAGATCTCGCGATTGGCGGTGCCATCGCCCGAGACCGCGCCCACCGGGCCGGCCAGGAAGTCGTCGATAATCGAGACGTCGCCGAAGAGCCGCACAGGGTTTGTCGTCCCTGAGGGGTTGTTGACGGTCAGGTGCGTATCGATCCACGCGTCCACATCCGCACCCGAAACGGGGAAGAACGCGGCGGCGGCGATCGTCGCACGGCTCTGGATGCCATCGCTGGTGGCATACACCACGATGCTCTCGCCCGCGGGGATCGTCGTGCCAGCGGGGATCTCCAGACCGCCCGGCAACGGCGATGAACTGGACAGCCCGCTGAAGCTGCCGAACTGCACGAAGAACTGGTCGTCGCGGACCTCGATGTCGGTCGTGTAGGGGTTGGTCAGTTGGACCGCGAACACCTGGCCGACAAAGTCGCTGTTGGACAGATCCGTATCAAACTCGATGGTGATCGGATTGCTGCCCGCGCCGCCGGGGCCGAAGACCGGACCGCCACCCGGGCCGGTTGGCGGCACGTACTCGGCGTCGCCATCCGAAGGCGCCGCCTCGGGCGAATCGGTGAAGATGTTGTACAGCGACACCTGCGTGATGAACGGGTGGACCTCCAGCCCATACACGTTCATCGCCAGCACGCCGGAAGCCTCGGCCGTCGTCTGCGGCAAACGCTCCTCGCCGAGATCCAGGCGGCCGCTCTGCCCGAACGGCCCAGTTCCACCCGCGGGCGGCGGCTCGGTCCACCAGGGGAACAGGTCTGGCGCCCCCTCGACGAACCCGCGCGATGCGCTATCGCCCTGCACCAGCAGCGTGAAAGCGCTGGGGATGTCGTCGCCATCGAAGGCGTCGATCATGTTGGCCGTCAGGTGGGCGGCCGTCCGCAGCGAGAACAGGCGATCGACGCCGGTCGCCGGATCCCAGCCATAGAACGTCGAGTCCCACGCCGTTTGGCTCGGATCCCAGGCATCCGGCTCGCCGGCCGAAGGCGCCAGCGCGCTCGCGTAGGTCCTAAAGAGGGGGTGGGCGTTGCGCAGCAGCCGTTGCTCGGCCTCGCCCGTCGGGTTCGCCGTCGGCAGGTCCGTGGGCGCGGCGGCCTGCAACAGCCGGTAGCCATCCTGTCGGATGCTCGCGTCCCGCTCCTCGGGCGCCTGCGCGATGGTGTTGTCGGGCAGGCTCGAGATGCTCGTGAACACGTCCAGCACCGTGGGCGTCGCCGAGGTGTACACCACCGGCGTCGGCACGCGCAGGATGCCCCCGCTGAGCGTGGTAAGCTGCCGGCGAACGCTGGTGTGCCGGAGCGCGAGGGCCGCGTCGGGATCGGTCAGGTCACGCTCGACCTCGAGCGAGCGGTTCTCGCGCAGTGGGCTGAACGTCGGGTTAGTCGCCTCGTCGCGACCGCCGATGGCACGCTCGAGCGCCGATAGGCTCGCGGGGTCGTTCAGCCCCTCGAAAGCCAGCAGGTCTCGCAGGTCCTCGAGCCCGAAGCCATACTGGCGAAAGAGGTCGTCCTGCGATGTGCGCAGCGGCGCGCTGCCCGAGTATCGCAGGGACTCGTACTCGCCCCGCCGTTCGGCAGCGGTGAGCGGGGGAATCGCCAAGGGCAGTGCACCGGGTTCGAGCGAGAAGCCTTCGAGCGTCTGGCGATAGGCCCAGTACCCGGTCTCGCCAACCGGCAGGGCATCGTCGATGTAGTCGTCGTAGTCGGCGTAATCCTGCGCACCAGGCGTGCCAGGCTGCGGGGCCGAGTCGTAGAACTCGCCAAACATCGACCACTGCGGTTCCATGACCAGCAGACGCCGGAACTCGATCTCGGCGGGCGAAGAACCCAGACGGTTGGCGTTGTCGGGCTGCCCGCCGTAACCCGCGCCGTCGACCTGGAGCAGGCCACGGGCGGAGTTCACGTCCACACGGCCGGAGAGATCGACGATGCGGGCGGCCACGAACCAGCGCAGTTGCCCCTCGACGGGGATCACGCTGCGCGGGCCGTTGGTCGCGGTGACGTCGATCAACTCCTGCCAGCGCGAATCGAAAAAGCCATCGCCGTCGGCGTCGGCATACTGGTAGAGCGGGAACTCCGGATCGGTCGCGTCGACGCCCGGAGGCGCGAACGTGACCGGCCGGAACATGCCGATCTGGTGGCTGTCGAAGTGGGCGGGGACCTCCGGGTCCGCCGTACCGCCGTAGGCCAGATCGCGCGTCGCGCCGCCGCCACGCTCGAGCAGGAACATGACCGCGGGATCGCTCATCTGCCCGGCGTTCACCCCGGGCTCGACGTCGAAGTCGCCGCGCAGCGTGAACAGGTTCACGTACAAGCCGTTGGGGCTGATGTTGGAGATCTTGGGCCAGTCGATGCGGTCCAGGTACGCCGGATCGCTGAACGCGTCGCCGGCCTCGCGGATGTACGTCGGCTCGCTGGCGGCCAGGAACGGGTCGCTGGGACCGAAGGGCAGCATGTCCTCGAAGAGGTCTTCGGCACGGTCGGTCGGGTCATCGCTGGGGCGCAGCGGCGGCAGCGAGCCGGTGGGCGTGAAGCGCTGGCCGTAGTAGTTGGCCTGGGGCACGGGCGTCGTCGGCGAAACCAAGCCATCGAACGTGCGATTCGGATCGGTAAACGGCACGTCGACCGCTTCGGTCATGAAGATCGGCTGCTCGGCGGGATCGAAGCCCTGGAAGTAAACCGAGAGCGCATCGTCGCCCACGATACCAACCAGATAGTCGGCCACGTGCTCGGCCTGACGCTCGACCTCGGCGGCCCGCGTCGTCGTCCGCGCCGCCCGGCGGTCGCCGCCGCCGATGCTCACGTAGGCGACCGTCAGGATCGCCAGCAGTGCCAGCGTGGCCACGACCAGGATGAGCGTCGAGCCCCGGCGGGCGGCGATGTTGCCGCACGCGGCGCGCAGCGCCCGAGTCTTGCCCACTGTCATCATCATGCGTCGCATGTCCATTTCCCTCCCCGCGTTCGCGTGGCGGATGTCTCCGCGTCCTGTCCAGCTATCGCGCCGGGTTACCCGGCGTGGGGAAGACGTACTGGAACGTTCGTTCGATGCTCTCGTCGCCCGGATCGGTCAGCGTGACGGTCACGCGAACGAGCTCGGGCCAGGGCCAGTCCAGCAGTTGCTGGGCCGCCCCGTCGGCCGTTGCGGCGTTGCCATCCGGATCCTCCGGATCGAAGTTCGGCAGCGTGTACCCGAAGTACGACACCACCGAGGCCGGATTGGCCGGCGTGAGGCCCGTGGCCCGCACGCCGTGGATCACCTCGGGATACACCGGAAAGCTGCTGAACCCAGAGCCCACCTCGGCGAAGTCGCCAACAACAAAAGTCTCGGGCGCGTCGGCCAGTTGCGGCAGGCGATCGAACCGCAACGGCTCGTCGCCCACGCCCTCGGCCGACGGATCGGTCGGCGGCTGGGCCAGGCGATACGGCACGAAGAACCCACCGGCCAGCGCCGGCGCGGTATCGCGGACCTCTTCGGTGTACTGCGGGTACGGAAAGACGAACCGGTCGTTCGTGCCATCGCCATCCGAGTCGATGCCACGCTCGGCCCCGTGCCAGATCAGCCGGCCGGACTCATCGGTCTTGCCGAAGCTCCACTCGACGATGAACTCCGACACACGCGGGATGAACCCCGAGGCGGCAAGCGCGTACTGGTCGGCCAGGCGGATCGCGCTCCGCGGGCCGGTCGAGCTCAGCGGCGTGTAGATGTCCGGCGGCTCGGGCTCGTAGCGGATGCGGGCGATCTCTTCCTCGGGCACGCGGACGAGCCGGTACGAGGGCTCTTGCCCAGGCAGCACCGCGTCGGTCTGGTCAAAGTCCAACTGGAAAGGATGGCTCTGCGCCGGCATGCCGTCGAGCATCCACGCCTGCTGCACGCCCACCGGGCCGACCACCCGATTCGGCCCGATGTAGAAGTTGCAGTCGGTCAGGTTCACCGGCGCCAGGTAGCCATACGGCGGCTGCGTCGGGTTGAACGGCTGCGTGGCCGAATCGATGTGCAACAGTCCCGCCGATGCCTGCACGATGCCGCGGATCTCTTCGAGGTTCGTGGTCGCGATATCAACAATGCCCGACTCGAACAAGGGGCTCTCGTCGGCATCCGCGGTCGCCGTCCCAAGCTGGTCTCTGCGGAACGTCTCGACGCTCGGGAAACGGATCGGGCACGGGGAAACATCAAGCAGGTTCACCGACCGGAAGATGCTCTCTGCCGCCGGTTGCAGGCCGACCTGCAATCGGTTATCCCGCCAGACATCCTGCGCAACGCCCACGCCCGGATCGTCGCTCAGGCTGCCGCCGGGCGTGCTCAGCGTGGTCTCCTGCCGCAGGAGCGTCCACTCGCCCGCGAAGCGGTTGGGGTTCGTCGAAGGCTCAAAGCCCAGGCGTTCCTCGAGCATGGGCGTGCGGTTGCGATCGGTGATGTCGGGCCGGGCATACTGGCTGGTCGTGTCGATATCGTCCGACAGCCGCTGCCCCATGCCGTAATAGATGCGGGCGCTCGAGCCCTCGGCCACGACGCCGGGTGCGAGCGACTCCCGGGCGCTCCGCGACGACTTGTTCACAAAGAACAACAGCTCGTCAACGCGACGCTCGCGCCACTGGCCCGCCGGCTGATCGGCGAACAACGGCACGGGATCCCCGTCGTTGGCAAGTTCGTGGCGGATGATAAGGTACCCGTCGCGGGTCATCGCCTCGAAGTCATCGCGCATCTGCCGCTCGAGCACCGCGGCGTACTGCGTGATGGCGCTCACGCTGCGCCCGCGAGAGACCGTATCCCCCACCGACGCGAAGATGCTCGCGATGCCCACCGCGATGAACGCCACGGCGCCCACCGCAACCAGCATCTCCACCAGCGTGAAGCCGCCCGCCTTGCCGCTGGCCAGCCGAAGAGATCGCGCTCGTTGCATGTGCTTCCTTCGATTGATCACAGCGGCAGCCTCCCCGCGCCCGAGCCCGAGGGCGATGGCACCGCGTTGGGCTCGACGCCGATGCGGAACACGATGGTCGTCGCCGGCGGCTGGGGCACGAACACCACCTGGCGGATCTCCGTCCACGATTCCTCGTCGTCCCACGACAGCGAGCCGCCACTGCTCGCCGGCACCCACTGATCGATCGCCGGCCGGATGCGCACCTCGGCAGACGACGTGCCAACAGAGAGCACCTCGTCGACGGTGTACACGTTGCCCAGGTTGTCCACCAACTGCTGGCCAACCTGCGACGCGAGCAAGCGACGCTGCTCGGCGGTCACGCCCGAACGCGGCTCGGTGCCCGCACCACCCGGAATGCCGGTCAGCCGCAACACGTCGGTTCGAGTGCCGTCATATTCGGCTTCGAGCGTCAGCGGCGGCGCGTACGTCTGATTGTCGGCGGTCCGGCCGCCCGCACCCGTCAGCAGCCCGGCCGAATCCAAGCCCACCGGCAGGATGGGCTCGCTCGCCCGCAGCATCAGGCCGTACGCCGTTTCGCCCCGGGGCACGCGGATGCCGGTATCGACACGGCGAACAAAGACCGCGACCTCAACGCCCGCGCGGAGCGACTCGGGCAGGCCCGTCGGCAGCGGGATTGGCCCATCGGCCAGCAAGGCGTAGCCCTCGGCTTCCGTTGGCGGAAGGCGGCGTGCCACGAAGTCCCACACGAACTGCGGTGCATCGAGCCCCGACGACGGCGCCGGATACAACCGTTCCTCGAGCGGGATGCGCACCGGTGGCACGCGGTCGACCCGGTCGCCGATCACGATGTCGCCCGCGTCCTCGTATGCGTTGGCATCGATCGAGTTGAGATCCCAGGCGTAGGTCTCGGACCATTCCGGATCGTACAGCCAGACGCCGATGCCGAACTCGCGACCGGCCCCCGTGCCCAGCCCGGGCCCACCCGGCGCCGGCGCGATGGCCAGCCGCTTGAGGTCCTGGCGAACGCTCAGGTACGCCTTGGCGTCGTTGGCGACGACCACGCCCAGCGTGCGATCGGATGCCACCCGTTGCTCGCGGATGATGCCCGGGATCAGCGCCCCCAGCCCGAGCAGGCCCAGGGCCAGCACGAAGATCGACATCAACACCTCGATGAGGGTGAAGGCCGCCACGGCCCGGGCGTGTCGCCGCTGGCGAAGACTGCGTTTCGTGCCAGCCATGTTCAGTCCCCCTCCACGAGTCGCCGCGCTTCAACGGGCTGGCCCAGGTATCGCGAAACAAGGAAGATGCGAGCGTCGGAGGTCTCCGACGCGGGCCGAGCACCGGCCGTCAGATCGCTCGCCCGCATCCACAGCGCGATCTCCAGATTGATCTGGACCTGCGTCACGCTCCCGCCAAAGAGCAGGTCGTCGTACTCCGGGCTCGTCACCGTCCCTTGCGCGGGCTTGTAGAGCGTGTCCGTAAAGCGATTCAGGCCGTCAGCGCCGATCGCCTCGGCCAGCCGCCGCTCGTTGTACACCGCGAGTTGGCCAACGGGCCCGACAAGAATGGTGTCGGTCGCCTCGTCGCCGAGCAGTTGCCGCTTCTGCGCGAGCGTCAGCGTCGGCGAGGCCAGCACCTTGCGGACAAAGCGTCCAAGGTCTTCTTCGCGGTCGACCCTGAAGTCCCGCCAGGGCGTCGACGTCTCGCGGAAGCCCAGCACCGGCGCCGGCGCCACGTACAGGGCCTTCTGCGTGGCCGAACTCAGGAAGCGTCCCGAACCGCCCTCGAAACGCACCATAAACGACTGCCGCGCCCGGCCATTGTTGCCCGCCGCGTCGTCGTAGAATTCGGTCTCGGGATAGACCCACTGGCCCTCGTCGCGATCGCCGCCGGTATAGGTGTCCTCGTACCAGCCCTCGTTGTCGATCGACGCGCCCGTGCCCACACGCAACGCCGAAGGCCTCGCGTACCCGCGCACGCTCCACTGCCGGGGCAGCGTGAACACCTCAACACCCTGCGAAGGCACGAAGATGTCGCGCTGCACCTCGTCGCTGCCGGTATCGTCGCGGATGCTGCCGGCAACCTCGGCCACCACGATGCGCATGCGTCCGTCCTGCCCCAGCAGGAACACCGCCGCAGCATCACGGCCCGACCCAGCGCGGACCGCCGCGTCGCGGGCGCTCTGGAGCGCCGCCTGCACAGAGTTGGCCGCCCCGCTCTGGCTGCTGCTGTAGGTCAGCGAGGCGTAGGCGGGGATGGCGATCGCCGCCAGGATCAGGATGATGATGATCACCAGGATCAGCTCGATGAGCGTGAAGCCCCGGCGACGCGTCCTGCGCTGGTTTCGGATGCCACCGATCATCGCCCCACCTCCACGACGTTGTCGTCACGGCCCAAGCGCTCGAGGTCGGCGATGTCGCCACCGCCGCCGAGCTCGGCCCGCAGCGTGGTCACTTCCTCGGTCTGCTCTTCACCGAACACGCGGTTCGGCCCGGCCGCGACGATCGCGTACTCCGCGTCACGCAGCGCGATGTTCTGGGCCGGATCGCCCAACAGCGAAGGCACGTTGCGCAGGTCGGTCACGTCCTGGCCAGAAACCGCCTCGTCCGGCAGCCATCGGTAATAGCGATACGCGATGCCGTTGCGATCGCGAAGCTCGAAACGCCCCTCCTCGCGGTCGACCTCGACCAGCCGGTCGGCATCGTCCGCCGCATCAAACTTGGGATCGAACAGGCGACCGCCAACGGTCCGGAAGCCACCCTCGCGGTTGGGCTCGCGATACCCCGGGCCGTCCTGGCCGTCGTACTCAGCGTCCAGCACGCCTACCAGGTAGTATGCAAGGCTGTAAACACTGAAGCGCAGGTGCGGATCGGCCCCGTCGCCGCGGAGAAACTCGACATCCTCGGGCACGTCGGTGCGGTACACGTTGATCGTCGAAGGAGGCGTCAGCGGCGAGTCCATCGCCACCTTGCCCGGATAGGTCAGCCCGTCCTTGACCAGCGGCGGCGCGAAGCCGAAATCGTTCTTGAACGACTCCACCGCGATCCGCATCGCGATCACGTTCGCCCGCTCGGCGCCGCTCTGGGCGGTGCGGGAGAGCTGGTTCAGCCCCACCAGCAGCAGGCCGATCAGGATCGCGATCACCAGGATCGAGACGCCCAACTCCACGATCGTGAATCCGGACCGCGCCGCCAGGCGCTTCGAGTTGTGCCGCATCTGTCCTGCCATCTTCGGCCGACTTCCTTCCTATTGCATGCCGCGGGCCCACTCGGACCCACTGGCATGCCGAACTCGCCGATCCCCCCGCAAACGTCCGCCGGGGCGTGCCGGTGCGAAGGCGCCCTCCCCAAGCCGCCCCGCACCGGCACGTGTGCCCCGAACGCTCCTTACAGCCCGCCGCCGTTGAGCGACTCGATCATCGCCACCATCGGCAGGAACATCGCGATCACGATCGTGCCGACCATGACGCCGATGCCCACAACCATCACCGGCTCGAGCAGCGAGAGCGCCGACTTCACCGCGACGTCGACCTCTTCGTCGTAGTTGTCGGCGATCTTCATGAGCATCACGTCCAGCTCACCGGTCTCTTCGCCCACGTCCACCATGTTCACCACGATGGGCTCGCAGGTCTTGCTCTCACGCAGCGGCACGGCGAAGCTCTCGCCCTCACGCACGGCGTCGTGCACACGCATCAGCGCCTTCTCGAACACGGCGTTGCCCGAGGTGTCCGCGGTGATGCGGATCGCTTCGAGGATGGGCACACCCGCGGACACCAGCGTGCCCAGGGTCCGGGTGAACTTCGCCACCGTTGACTTGCGGCTGACGCCACCGATCACCGGCGTCAGCAGCACGAGCCGGTCGGTCAACGCGCGCCCGGGCTTGGCCATGCGAACGACCTTCCACGCGAAGGGCAGCGCCACCAGCGTGCCCACGAAGATCAGCGCGCCCTGGCCATAGAACTGACCGGGGTTGGCGCCCGCCATCCACCGGCTGGTGTCGATGAGCCACACGGTCAGGCCCGGAAGCTCCACGCCGAAGTCCTCGAAGATCTTCTGGAACTGCGGGATGATGACCAGCATGATCAGCACCAGGATCATGATCGCCACGAACACGACCACCAACGGATACACCAGCGCGCCCTTGATCTGCCGCTTCAGGCGCTGGGCCTTCTCCATGAACTCGGCCAGACGCTGGAGGATGATGTCCAGAACGCCGCCGACCTCGCCGGCCGCGATCATCTTGACGTACAGGCGGTCGAAAGCCTTAGGGTGCTGGCCCATCGCCTCCGAGAGGCTCGAGCCGCCCTGCACCTCATCGGTCAGGTCGATCAGCACGTTCTTGAGCGGCCCGGGCTTGGCCTGGCTCTCCAGGATCTGCAAGCTCCGCAGCAAAGGGAGGCCGGCGTCCTGCAAGGTCGACAACTGACGCGTGAACTGCGTGAGTTGCTTCTTCTTGACCTTGCCGAAGAGCACGATCCCGCCGCCGCGCTTCTTCTTGACGGCCGGTCCCTCCGCCACGGCAGACTTCTTGGCCTTCTGCTCACGCACCGAGGTGGGATACAGGCTCTGGCTCTTCAGCCGACCGATGGCCTCCTCGTCGGTGTTGGCCTCCAGGGTGCCCTTGCGCATCTTGCCCTGGGCGTCGCGAGCCTCGTACGTAAACGTCGGCATGCCTTCGAACTCCTTCGGTCGAGCCTCTCGGCCCGGTCAATGCTCCAGACTTCCGTGCGGCCCTTATTCCTCGACGAGCGTCTCTCGAACGACCTCGTCGATCGAGGTCTGCCCCTCGTAGATCGCCAGCAGGCCGCTCTCTCGAAGAGATCGCATCCCCCGGCTGCGCGCATACTCGCGCACCAGGCTCAGGCTCTCCTCGGCCATGATCATGTCGCGGATCTTGTCATCCATCGTCATGATCTCAAACAGTGCCATGCGGCCCTTGTACCCGCCGTACTCCGCGTCGCTCCGCGGACGATAGAAGGTCTTGCCGGCCACATCGCTCAGGTGCAGGCCAAGCTCCATCAGTTCTTCTTCGGTCGGCTCGTAGGCCTCGCGGGCCGCCGGGTTGATCTTGCGAACCAGGCGCTGGGCCACGATGCCCTCGATCGTCGCCGTCAGCAGGAAGGGCTCCAGCCCCAGGTCGATCAAACGCACGATCGAGCTCGGTGCGTCGTTGGTGTGCAGCGTGCTGAGCACCAAGTGGCCCGTGAGCGACGCCTGCACCGCGATCTGCGCGGTCTCCAGGTCGCGGATCTCGCCGACCAGGATCACGTCGGGATCTTGACGCAGGAAGCTTCGCAGCGCCTTGGCGAACGTCAGGCCCACGTCCGTGTTCACCTGCACCTGGCAAAGCCCGTCGATGTCGTACTCGACCGGGTCCTCGCTGGTGAGGATCTTCGTCTCGATGTCGTTCAGTTCCGCCAGGGCGGCGTACAGCGTGGTCGTCTTGCCCGAGCCGGTGGGCCCGGTCACCACGACGATGCCGTTGGGCTTCTCGATCAATGCCCGGAAGCGGGACAGGTCGTCCTCGCGGAAGCCGATACGCTCGAGGTTCAGTTCGACGTTCGAGCGGTCCAGCACACGCATCACGACGCTCTCGCCGTGCATCGTGGGCAGCACGGCGATACGCAGGTCCACAGGCTTGCCGCCCACCTGCAACTCGATGCGGCCGTCCTGCGGCAGGCGCCGTTCGGCGATGTCCAGGTTAGCCATGACCTTCACGCGGCTGGTGATGGCCGGCCCCAGGTGTTTGGGCGGCGGCACCATCTCGTACAGCACGCCGTCGATGCGGTACCGCATCTTGAACTCGTCTTCGAACGGCTCGAAGTGGATGTCGCTGGCCTTGTCCTTGATCGCCTGGAGCAGCACCAGGTTCAAGAGCTTGACGACCTGGTTGTCGCTGGCCGCTTCGGAGATCGCGTCCAGGTCGATCGAGTCGGCGCTGTGCCCGGCCAGGGCGTCGAACTTCGTGTCCTTGGCCAGGTTGCTGACAACGTCGACCACCGACTCCTGCTTCGCATAGTGCTTCGCCAGAAGCTCGTCGATCTGGGCCGGATCGGCCACCACCGCCGCCACCGTCAGTCCCAGCAAGAGCCGCAGGTCATCCACCGCCCGGAAGTTATCGGCACTCTTCATCGCGATCGTCAGCTTGCGGGCGGTCGCGTTGTACTCGGTGGGCACCACCGAATAGGCCCGGGCGCTCTCGGCGGGTACCGCATCGATCGCAGCCTGCGGGATCTCCTGCCCCGCCAGGTCGACGTAAGCCATCCCAGCCTGGCCCGCAAGGGCGGCCTGCACGTCGGCGTCGGTGCAGTACTCCAGTTCGACCAGAACCTCGCCGATCTTCTTGCGGCGGGTCCGCTGGATGGCCAGGGCCTCGTGGACCTGCTCGCGCGTGACCTTGCCCATCTTCGTGAGCACACGCCCGATCTTGCGGCCCTTCAGTTCTTCAGGATTGGTGGTCGCCATGTTCGAGTTCCTTGGCCGGCCCTCCAGCCGATCCAAACGGACGTCTCTATATCTTCGCCCAGTTTGGTCGGCTGATGCCATCAACTTGAGGGCATCTAGGCCTCTTATTCGTAATGACAGATGGATACTTTGCCTTTTCGGACTACGAGAAGGCTAAATACCCAAACTTTAATCTACCTTCCGTCGTGCAGCAGCTCAGTCACCGTCGGCTTCGTCCAGCTCCGGCCGGCCCACAGTCTTGCCCGCCTGATGGACCCGATCGGTCAAGGCACCTGGATCCTTGCCCTTATCGACCATCTCCTCGGCGCTGATGATGCCCTTGGTGTACAGGTTCCACAGGTGGTCGTCGAGCAACTGCATGCCGAACCTGGCGCCGGTCTGGATCGACGAGTCGATGCGGAAGGTCTTGCCCTCGCGGATCAGGTTCGCGATGGCCGGCGTAACCATCAGGAACTCGTAGGCCGCGATCCGGCCCGGGCGGTCGACGCGCTTGAGCAACGCCTGGCTCAGCACGGCGATCAGGGCCGTAGAGAGCTGCACCCGGATCTGGTTCTGCTGGCTGACCGGGAAGGCGTCGACCACGCGGTCGATGGTCTTGGCCGCGCCCGTCGTGTGCAGGGTGCCGAACACCAAGTGGCCCGTCTCGGCCGCTCGGATGGCCGCCTCGATGGTCTCCAGGTCACGCATCTCGCCGACGAGGATCACGTCCGGGTCGGAGCGGAGCACGCGGCGGAGGGCCTCGGCGAAGCTGGGCACGTCGTTGCCCACCTCGCGCTGGTTGACCACGCTCTTCTTGTGGTAGTGGAAGTACTCGATAGGGTCTTCCATCGTCACGATGTGGCGGTCGTAGTAGGTGTTGATGTAGTCCAGCACCGTCGCGAGGCTGGTGGTCTTGCCCGAGCCGGTCGGCCCGGTCACCAGGAACAGGCCACGGGGGCGACGGCTCAGATCCCGGACTGCCTCGGGCAGGCCGATCTGCTCGAAGGTCAGCAGCTCGTTGGGGATCAGGCGGAGCACCATGGCCAGGTCGCCGCGCTGCTTGAAGATGGACACACGGAATCGGGCGGCATCACCGTAGCCGAACCCGAAGTCCGTGCCACCCATCTCGTTGATTTCCTGCTGGTTGCGTTCTGGCGTGATGGACTTCATGAGCGAGACCATGTCGTCCGAGTCCAGAACCTTGGTCTCCAGGTTCTTGAGCCCGCCGTGCAGACGCACGGTCGGCTTGCGTCCCACCGTCAGGTGGAGGTCGCTGGCGCCGGTGCGGACCACCGTGTCGAGCAGGCGGTCGATCTGCACGGTCGCGCCGCCGCGGTCGCCGCCAGAGTCTGAGTCGTAAGAGGCCATCGGATCACTCCTCGCAATGCACGGGGTCGCGCCCGAGTGCTCGGGCCGACCCGGGATGGATTCAGCCTTCGCCCACCTGGGTGACGCGAGCCACCTCGGCGGGGGTCGTATCGCCCTTGAGGATCTTGCGCTTGCCGTCCTCGGTCAGGGTCTTCATACCGCTCTGGATCGCCTTTTGCCGCAACTCGGCCACGGGCGCCTTGCGGAAGGCCATTTCACGCAAGTCCGTATTCATCAGCATCATCTCGAAGATGGCCTTGCGGCCCTTGTAGCCCGTAGGAACATCGGGCGCGCTGCCGGGCTTGTAGACCTTGCCCTCCCACTCCCCGGGCTTGATGCCGCACAGGTGCAGGAACTTGGGGTCGGGGTTGTCGTCCAGCACGCGGCTGGGCTTGTGGAGCATGCGGATCAACCGCTGGGCCATGACGGCCTGGATGGAACTGGCCACAAGGAAGGGCTTGATGCCCATGTCGATCAGACGCGTGATCGCGCTCGGGGCGTCGTTGGTGTGCAGCGTGCTGAACACCAGGTGGCCCGTGAGCGCCGCCTGGATGGCGATCTCGCCAACTTCCTTATCGCGGATCTCACCCACCAGGATGATGTTGGGCGCCTGACGCAGCATGCTTCGCAGGATCGCCGGGAACGTCAGCCCGATCGACTCGCGCACCTGGCACTGGTTGATCCCGTCGAAGTTGTACTCCACCGGGTCCTCGGCCGTGATGATCTTGCGGTCGGGGCGATTGAGCACGTCCAGCGCCGAATACAGCGTGGTGGTCTTGCCCGAACCGGTCGGCCCGGTCACCAGGAAGATGCCGTTGGGCCGGCGGATGATCTTGTTGAAGACCTCCAGGTTGTCGCTCTCAAAGCCCAGGTTTTCCAGACCGATGCGCACGGCGTCGGGCCGCAGGATACGCAGCACCACGCTCTCGCCGTGGTAGGTTGGGCACGCCGAAACGCGGTAGTCGATATCGGTTCCGTCGACGGGCAGCTTGATGCGGCCGTCCTGGGGGACGCGCTTCTCGGCGATGTTCATGCCCGCCGTCAGCTTCACGCGGCTGAGCAGCGAGGGCTGCATCCGCTTGGGCAGGTTGTCACGCTCCACGCACACGCCGTCGATGCGGTAGCGCAGCCGGACGCGGTCGCTCATCGGCTCGATGTGCACGTCGCTCGCTCGCATGCGCACCGCTTCGCTCAGGATGCGGTTGACCAGCTTGACGATGGGCGCGTCTTCGGAGGCGATGTCGATCGACTTGTCGACCGAGCGGTCCACCGAGCGGTCGATGGACGCGGTGACCAGGCCCTTCTCGCCGGGCTTGGCCTCTTCCTGCGGCGCGGCGGGTGCAGCCGCTCCGTTCTCGCCGCCCTCGAGGAAGTTGCGGATGGCCGTCTTGGAGGCCAGCAGCGGATCGATCTCCAGGTTCAGCCGGAACCGCAGCATGTCCTGCAGTTCCAGGTCCATCGGGTCCGAGACGATGAGCTTGAGACGCCCCCCGTCCTTGGCCACCGGCAGGACCATGTGCTTGCGCACGATCTCCTTGGGGATCAGGTCGATCTGGATCGTGCCCTGGGTATCGGCATCGTTCGGATTGACGTACGGCACGCCGTACTGCTCGGCCAGCGCCTGGGCGACCTGTTCGTCGGTGGCGAAGCCGGCCTCGACCAGCGCCTGCCCGACGCGCCTGCGCGAGCCCTTGGCGATGCCGAGCGCCTTGTCCATGTCCTCCTGGCTGACCACGCCCTTGGCCACCAGGATCTCGCCGAGCTTCTTGCGATTTCGTGCCATATCGAAGTGCTGCCCCGATCTCGGATCGACCTCGTGCCGATCCGGCAACGTCAAGGAATGGATTCTGCGACAGCCCCCGCGACCGCGCCGAGCGCCCGCGGAAACCCAGTCAGCGTACGCCCGCCGACGCCCCCACGGGTGCCAGAACGCCCTTTTGCGCCATCCTCACCAGATCCGAACCTACGCTCCAAGGGCCGGCATGCTTGGCCATCGCCCCATCCATCATGAACCCAAACGCCTCCACCACCGCCCAGAGCCACCCCCGCGTGCTCATCGTCGCCGGGCCCACGCACGAGCCCATCGACGCCGTGCGCTACATCGCCAACCGGTCTTCGGGCCGGCTGGGCCTGAGCCTGGCCGACGCCGCGACCGAGCGCGGCTGCGCGACCACGCTGCTGCTGGGCCCGGCCCACATCGAAACGAATTCCGAGGCCGACCCGACGAACGCCGGATCAAAACCAAACCCCGCGCGGGCCCCCGATTCGCCCCGGCGCCTGCTGCGGTTCCGCACATCGCACGACCTGGAGGCCCTCCTGGCTCGGGAAGCCACCGATGCGGACATCCTGATCATGGCCGCCGCCGTGGCCGACTACCGCCCGGCGAGCCCCCACCCCGGCAAGCTGCCCCGCACCGATCAGGGCCTGACCATCGCCCTCGAGCCCGTGCCGGACCTGCTGGCCGCCACCATGCCCAGGCTGAAGCCCGGAGCCGTCGCCGTGGGCTTCGCGCTCGAAGAGGACGGCGGCGACCACGATCGGGCCCTGGCCAAGATGGCCCGCAAGGGCTGCCAGGCCATCATCCTCAATCCACTGGACACGATGGACTCGGGCGGCATCGACGCGACAATCCTCTTTGCCGACGGCCGGGAGGCCATCACGCCCGGCCCACTGCCCAAGGCCGAGTTCGCCCGTCGGCTGATCGACATCGCCCTGGACCTCCTGGCCCGGGACGAAGCCGGGGCTCAGGAAGGAACCCGATCGTGAGCCCCGCCCGCCGCCCGTCCAACTCGCCCACAGGAAAGCGCTCCAACAAGAAGCCGCCGCGCTCCAACCCCGCCGCCCACGTCGAGTTCCGCCCGCGCAACCAGGTCCGCGGCTCGAACCCCAAGCCCAAGGGCCCCCAGCTCCGCCCGACCATCCTGGGCGAAGATGACGGCGTGGTCGCCGTCGACAAGCCCGCCGGCCTCGTCACCGCCGAGAAGGACCCCAACCGCGAGAGCGCCCTGACGCACGTCAAGCGATGGCTCAAGGCCGAGCGGCCCGGGGCGCGGGCCTGGGTGGTGCACCGGCTGGACAAGGACGCCAGCGGCCTGCTGCTCTTTGCCACCACGCCGACCGCCTACGCGACGCTGAAGGAAGACCTGCGGGCCCACCGCGTGCAGCGCGAGTACGTGGCCGTCGTGCACGGCGTGCCCGATTGGCCCATCGGCCAGGAGGTCACGCTGACCGACACGCTGCTGGACGGCCCAGATCGGCGCCTGGTCAAGGTCGCCGCGCCCCACGAGGCCAGCCAGGGCCGCCCGGCCGTGACGCACGTGCGCGTGCTGGAACGCGGCAAGGGCCGGGCCATGCTCGCGCTACGATTGGAGACCGGCCGCCGCCACCAGCTCCGTGTCCAACTCGCCCACGCGGGCTACCCGATGCTGGGCGACCGCATGTACGGCCCCGACGAGCGCGACCACGGCAAGCAGAAGCGCGACCAACGCCTGTGCCTGCACGCGACGAGGCTCACGCTGCACCACCCCACGAGCGGGCAACGGATCGAACTCGAGAGCCCGCCCCCGCCGCGCTTCTTCACGCTGGTGGGCAAGAAGGCGCCCAGCGCGACCGATGCGGACGCGTCAGAGCCATCGGCCAAGCCGGCGCCGAAACCCGCACCCAAGCCCGAGTTCTCCACGAGCTCCACCGGCTGGGACCACGTCGCCGCCTGGTACGACAAGCTCGTGGGCGAGGGCCAGAGCGACCACCACGCCGCCGTCATCGTGCCCGGTGCGCTGCGTTTGCTCGACCTCAAGCCCGGCGAAAACCTGCTGGACGTCGCCTGCGGCGAGGGCATCCTGGCCCGAGCGGCGGCCGAGGCGGGGGCGCGGGTCACCGGCGTCGACGCCGCGGGCCGGTTGATCGCCGCCGCCGAGAAACGCGCGGGCGGCAACGAGCGCTACATCACCGGCGACGCCCAGCAGCTCGAGGCGCTGGGCATCGAAGATCGCTTCGACGCGGCGAGTTGCATCATGGCGCTCATGAACATCGACTCGGTCGAGGCCGTCTTCCGCGGCGTGCGCGGCCTGCTGGCCGACGGCGGCCGCTTCGTCGCTGTGGTCTTACATCCCGCCTTCCGCGCCCCGGGGCAGACCAGCTGGCAGTGGGACGAGGCCGAAGAAGACGACCGCGGCCGGAGCGATCGCACGAGCGCCCCCAAGCAGTACCGCCGCGTGGACGGCTACCTGACCGCCTACGCGCACCCGATCGTCATGAACCCCGGCGCCGCCGCCCGCGGCCGCCGCGCCGTGACGACGACCACCCACCACCGCCCGCTGCAAACCTACGTCGCCGCGCTGTCTCGCTGCGGCTTTGCGATCGACGCCCTGGAAGAGTGGCCCAGCCACCGCACCAGCGAGCCCGGCCCCCGCGCCGACGAAGAGAACCGCGCCCGCCGCGAGATCCCGATGTTCCTGGCGATCCGGGCGCGCTCTGCCTGAGCCCGAAAGCTCGTGAACGCGTTTAGAACGCCAGCATCGCAAAGTGCGCGGCGGTGGCAAGCACCATCACCAGGATCAGCCACAGCAACGCGAGGACGGGGGCTCGCAAGATGGTGAGCCAGTTGCGTTCGGGTGCATCGGCAATGAACAGGCCCGTCGCGAGCGCGACAATCATGAAGCCGAACGGGTAGGACGTCGCGTCGCCGGGCAGCCCGAACGCATCGCGCTCCGAGGGCAGCACGAACATCAACAACGCCAGCACGACCGATCCGCCAAGGAGCACGGCGATCCGGGCGAGCCGAGCGCGATCGAGCGACGCCGGGCAACGCTCCACAGTCTCCCTCCCCACTCCGTCTCTGCGCCTCTCCCCACTTCGTCTCTCCGTCTCTTCATCTCCCCGTCTCTTCCCCCTCAACACCCCGCGTCGAAGGCCGTCTGGAACGCCAGGAAGTCCAAGGCCGTCAGCTCGCCGTCGCCGTCGAAGTCGGC
>JAVJRZ010000021.1:0-131618 GCA_040219675.1 Phycisphaerales bacterium
GACGGGCTTGGCGGATGCTGCGGCTGTTCTTATGGCGCTCGCTGCGCTCGCTTCACGGGCTGCGCCCGGGCGGCCGAGGCCGCCGCGCCTCCGCATGCGCCCGCGCCCGCGGACGGGCTCGGCGGATGCTGCGGCTGTTCTCGTGGCGCTCGCTGCGCTCGCTTGCGGCCTGACGGCCGGGCGGCTCAGCCGCCGCGCCTCCGCATGCGCTCCTCGCTCGAAGACTCGCTCGGCGGATGCTGCGGCGCAGGGATTCGCGTGCGTCCTCATCGCCCCACTTCGTCTCTTCGTCTCTGCGTGACTCCGTCCCTTCGTGCCTTCTTCCTACACCTTCTTCAGCTTGCTGCTCTCCACCGTCAGCCCGGCCCGCATGGCGTAGCGTGCCATCTGCACGCGGTTGGCGGTGTGCAGCTTCTTGTGGATGGCGTCGCAGTGCCGCTCGATGGTGCGCGGGGAGCGGCCCAGCGCCTCGGCGATGTCGCGCGTGGCCAGGCCCTGGCCGATGAGCGCCAGCACCTCCAGCTCGCGGGCGGTCAGCGTCGAGAGCGCGCCGAACTCGCCCATGCTGGGCGTCATGGTGATGAATGGGCCGGTGGCGGCGGGGTCTTGGGTTGGCTGGGCCTGCGGTTTGGCTTGCGGTTTGGCCTCGACGGCCTGGCCCGGCCGGGCGGGCTCGGTGGCCTCAGGAGCGGTCGCGTCGTCATCCGCCTCGCCATCCGCCTGGCGCTCGGGCTCGGCCGAAGGCGGCGGGGGATCGTCCATCGAGCAGGGGCCCTCGACGGCCAGCACCAGGAACCTGGGCTCGCCGGCGTCGGCGGGGGTGGATGACGGGCTGGGCGTTGCGGCCGAGGCCGGCGGCGCGCCCGCGGGGCGGGCCAGCGTGCGCGGCGGGCTGGCGGCCTGGGTCCCGGACTCGGCCCTGGGTTCGGTTCGCGTTTCGGGCGGCAGCGGCCAGATGTCCAGTTGCACCTGCGCGCCGTCGTGGATGAACCGCAGGACCACCGGCCGCCCCGCGGCGCTGGCCTGGGCCACCGCCTCGGCCCCCACGCGGGCCCACACGCCCTTGCGGGCCACGCGCTCGCCCGTCGGCGACGGCGGGCCCTGGGCGGGCACGGTCAGCGCGATGAACCGGCGGTTAGCGTGCAGCGGGCGGCCCTGGCCGTCGACGATGGCCAGCCCCACCGCCGGCTCGTGGTCGAGCATGGCGATCGCCCCCGCCAAAGCCCGCTGGCCGGGGATGGCGTCGCCCAAGCCGCCGCCGGGGGTACCGGGGGAACCGGGTGGCCGCGACCCGCGAATTGGATCCAAACGATCGCCGGGCGAAGCTCCAGCGGACACGGAACTGGCCGAGCCCTGGCCGCCCGCGGGCCCAGATGCTCCCGATGGCCCCGACGGCGGGGAACGATGTGGTCCGTCGCCCATGACGGCCTCCTGACCCGGTCGTGGATCCGGTGCGCCCACAATACCCGAAGACCAGCCTCGGCACAAGGGAATCTGGCCCCTCTTGGCCAAGAAATTACCCATTTTGTCAGCCAGAGCCGATGGCCGCCGCCGCGACGCAGCGGGCGGGCGCGAACATTGCGTGTCTGTGAATGTTTCGTTTGGCATTTGCAGCCCGATGGGTCGCCGTTGGAGCGGCCAGTAGCATCGGGCATGAACGCGTCCAAGACCACGCCCGGCCCCGCCTCGAACAACTCCACCCGCCCCGCCTTCACGCTCATCGAGCTGCTGGTGGTCATCGCCATCATCGCGATCCTGATCGGCATCCTGCTGCCCAGCCTGGGCGTGGCCCGCGCCACGGCCAAGAAGCTCCAGTGCGCCGCCCAGATGCGCAGCGTCATGACCGCCTTGACCAGCTACTCGATGGACTTCAACGAGTACCACCACGGCAGCCGGCAGAACTACGGCATCCGCGTGCGCTCCATCCGCGGGGGCAAGTACCTGCTGCCGTTCTACGAGACCCACAAGCCGGGCATCGGCCAGGGCGAGCTGAGCTACTGGGGCGCGATGTACACCGAGTACCTGGGCGCCAGCGTCAGCGACAGCGACTTCGTGCCCCCCACTGCTGGCGGGACGTTCGGCGATCGCGAGAGCCTGCCGGGGTGGGAGCAGTTCCGCTGCCCGGAGGCCCGCACCATGGATCCCTACCCCGACGGCACCACCTTCGACCCCGACCACCTCTACAGCACCTACGGCTTCAACGGCGTCATGCGCGAGGGCAGCGTGAGCCTCTTCAAGCCCGGCGGCTTCGACACCGCCAGGCCCAACCGCATCACGCAGATCGCCCAGCCCGCGAAGATGATCGTCTTCCAGGACGCCTTCGAGCACATGCTCGACGCCAACGGAGACACCCTGAACGATCTGAGCCAGTACGACGGCACGGCGGGCATCGCCTTCAAGGACTGGAGCCGCGAGTACTTCCGCCATCCGGGCGGCTGCAACACCTGCTGGCTGGACGGCCACGTGTCGGCCATCGACAAGGCCGACAACAACGACAGCCTGCCGTGGTATCTGGGCGAGGGCTCCTGATCGCTACGCGAAGCGGGCTTCGAGCAGCGCGAGCACGTCGGTGAAGACCTCAGCCTCGGGCTGGGCCGAGTCGATGCGGGCGTAGCGATCGGGGTGGCGGGCGACCAGATCGAGGTAGCCCCGGCGCACCTTGGCGTGGAAGGCCGAGCCCTTGGCCTCCATGCGATCCAGCAGCAGGCCCAGGCGGCCGGCGGCGGTGGCCTCGTCGACGTCGAAGACGATGTTCAGGTCCGGCTCGGCGTGCGGCTCGGCCCCGTGCGTCACCACGCGCGCCACCGCGAGGATGTCGCCCTGGTCGAGCCCGCCGGCGGCGCCCTGGTAGGCCAGCGTCGAGGCGACGAAGCGATCGGCCAGCACGACGTCGCCGCGCGAGAGCGCCGGGGCGATTCGCTCGGCCACGAGTTGGGCCCGGCTGGCCATATACAGCAGCATCTCGCAGCGCACGTCCATGTTGGCCTGGCGATGGTCCAGCAGCGTGTCGCGGATGGCCTCGCCCGCCGCGGTACCCCCGGGCTCTCTCACGGTGATGCACGGGATGCCGGCGTCCTTGAGCGCCGCCTCGAGCCGGCGAAGCTGCGTGCTCTTGCCCGAGCCGTCGGGGCCCTCGAAGACGAGGAAGCGGCCTCGCAGCGAGGGGAGCCAGTTGGGCGGGCGGTCTTCGGCTCGTGTCTGGCCCATGGGGCCCAGTGTAGACCAAGACGCTGCGCGGGATCGAAGCCGCCGCGCTGATACCCTGACCCCGATGTCCGACGACGAGGTCATGGCATTGCTTATCCACGGTGCGATCGCCGTTGTCACGTGGTGGGCGTGGCTGCACGGCGTGCTGGGGCCCAAGCACCTTGGCCGGCGCGTGCCGGGGCGATTGGTCTTGGCGCAGGCGCCGCTGCTGGCGCTGGGCGTGGTGGTGCTGTTGCTGGGGGTGTTCGCCGCCTCGGACGTCGTGGGCACGATCTACATGGGCTTCTACACCGTCGTCGGCGCGGCGTGGATCGGGGCGTTCTGCTGGCTCATCGGGCTTCTGGGCGTGCACCCGCGCGACGATGCCGTCGAGCGGCGCAACCCGGCCGCCGTCGTGTTCCTGCTGTGCGCCATTGTGGGCCTGGCCGCGGCGTTCGCGGGCAGCAACTTCGGCGACGGGCCGGGCTGGTGGGTCGTGGCCTTCTGCGCCGCCATCAGCATGGGCACGGTGCTGGGCCTGTGGATGCTCGTCAGCGCGTTCACCGGCGATGTCGAGACCATCACCATCGGCCGAGACACGCCCACGGGCCTGCGGTGCGGCCTGCTGCTGATCGCCCTGGGCATCGTCATGGGCCGGGCCGCCGCCGGCGACTGGGTGGACGTGCCCTCGACGCTCGTCGACTTCGCGGCGATCGGCTGGGTGGCGCCGTTGCTCGCGCTGGGCGAGGTCGTCGTCGGCCTGGCGATGCGCCCCAGGCCCAACCTGCCCAGCATGCCGATGCCGATCTTCTTCCGCGGGCTGCTGCCGGGGGTGGTGTACGTGGCGATGGCGGTCCTGTACGTCGTGCTCGTCGGGTGGTGGTGATGACGGCCGTCGCTCCAGTCTTGACGCGGGCCGGAACGGGCGAAGCGTGGCGCATGGGCGACCAACTCCCGCCCGGCGAGATGCACGCCATCCGCCGCACCATGGCCCTGGAACACTGCAAGTGGGACGCGCAGGTGGGCGATGTCGCCGTGCTGGGCGATCGCCCGCTCGTGCTCTCGCGCTCGGCGTGGCGAGAGATCTCGACCCTCGCCGAAGCGCTCGACCGCGAGTTGCTGCTGGCCGAAGCGGAGATCGCTCGAAGGCCCGGGCTCCTTGGGCACCTGGGGCTGCCCGGGCCCATCGCCAGGGTTTTGCGGCAGGGTGCAGCCGATCGGCCGAGCGTGCGTGTGACGCGGTACGACTTCCACCGCACCAACGATGGCTGGCGTGTCAGCGAGGCTAACACCGACGTGCCGGGCGGGTACGTCGAGGCGTCGGCGTTCACGAACCTCTTCGCCCATCGCTTCGGGCTGGAGCCCACGGGCGACCCGGCCGCAGCGCTGGTCGAAGCGATCGGCTCCCGCCTGGGGAGCGAAGGGCCCGTCGCACTCGTGCACGCGACGGGCTACAGCGACGACGCGCAGGTCATGCACCTGCTCGCGGGCGCGTTCCGGGAAGCCGGGATCGATGCCGCGTTGTGCGGGCCCCAATCGCAGCCGGATGCGACGGCCGCGGTGCTGCGATTCTTTCCGGCCGAATGGCTGCCCGCGCTCGAGCGTCGATCGGGCTGGCAGCGCTACTTCCGCGGCGACGCCCCGCCCATGACCAACCCCGGGCTCGCGATCATCTGCCAGAGCAAGCGCTGGCCGATGCTGTGGGATCGCCTCGAGACGGACCTGCCGACGTGGCGCTCGCTGTGCCCGGCGACGCATGACGTGCCCGCCGCAGGGTTGGCGATCGATGCGAACGTCGTTTACAAGCCCGCGCTGGGCCGGGTGGGCGAGGGCGTCATCATGCACGCCCTGGTCGGCCCGGAAGCGGGCGATCGCGAAGCGAGGCGCAGCCGGCGCTCGTTCGCTCGAGATCGCTGGCGGCGATGGCTCGGGCTCACGCCGCGATGGATCGGGCAGGATCGATTTCACCCGCTCGAAGCCGAGACTTCGCCCGAGCATCGCGGGCCGGTGTGCCTGGGCGTCTACGTCATCGATGGGCGGGCGAGCGGGGTCTATGGCCGTGTCGGAAGCGGCTCGATCGTCGACCATCGCGCCACCGATGTCGCGGTCTTGCTGGAAGCCGCTCCAGACCATGAGGAGCCGACGCCATGGCAATGACCCAGCAGATGATGTACGACGCGTGGATCCCCGCCAGCTCGCATTGGTCGGCCTGGGCGAAGCCGGTGGTCTTCGCGGCGATGCCCTTTCCCGACCGTGCTGAGATGGAACGCATCGGCCTGGACGCGGCCCCGCCTTGGTCGTGGCTGCCCGATGGCCCGCCGCCGGATCCGAAGACGGCGTGGATCATCGACCTGGAGGGCGACTTCGCGGTGCTCGCGGGCGCCGTGCTGGCGCAGCGTGGGATCCGGCCGGTGCCGCTGTTCAACGGTTCGCCCGCGCCCCGGGGGAAGCGGGCGGCGATCAGCACATCGCGGATGGAAGACGCGCTGGCGAACCTGGCCGACGACATGCAGCGCGCCAACGAGCGTTTGATCGCCCCCGATGCGCCGCCGGCCTTCCTGCTCGACAGCCGCCGGATGCGCGCCTCCCCACCGCCGCCCGAGCACTACGACAACCGCTGGATGACCTTTCCGCAGGACTTTCCGAGCGCACAGGCATTGCGCGACCGCGGAACCGACCGCGTCGTGGTGCTCCAGGCCGGCAAGCACCAGCCGGCCGAGGACCTGCGGCACGTGCTCCTGCGCTGGCAGCGCGACGACATCGCGATCGAACGGCTATCGCTCGAGGGAACGTCCGAGCCCGAGCCCATCACGGTACGGCAGCCGGGGCAGTTTCGCTGGGCGATCTACCGAGCGCTCGCGATCGCTGGCCTGCGCCGCAGCGGCGCGGGCGGCTTTGGCGCCGTCGTGCCCAAGCCCAGCGAGGGCGGCAGCGGTTTCGGCTGATGCGTCCAGACGCTTCGAACAAGCCGGTTTAGAACAAGCCGAGCGCGTAGAAGATCGCCGTGAAGACCAAATCTGCCAGCACCACCGCGACGACGCTCTCGACGACCGTTCGCGTTGTGGCCGCGCCAACGCCCGCGGCGCCACCGGTCACGCGCAGGCCGTTAGCGCACGCGATCACACCGATGAGCAGCCCGAACACGAGCGCCTTGGCCACGCCGGTCAGGAAGTCGACGACCTTGACCTGGAAGAGCAGGTTGTCCCAGTACACCACAAAGGGGATGTCCAGCACCAGCGTCGACACGCCCAGCGAGGCGGCGATGGACACCAGGCTGGCGAACACGCCTAGCGCGCCCATGCACGTGCACGTGGCGAACACACGCGGCACCACGAGGAAGCGCACCGGGTTGAGCGCGTGGGCCTCCAGGGCCTCGATCTCTTCGCCGACGACCATCGTGCCGATCTCGGCGGTGATCGCCGCGCCCGCGTAGCCGGTCAGCACGATGGCGCTGATGAGCGGCCCCAGCTCGCGCAGAACGGCAACGCCGATGATGTTGGCCAGCTTGTCCTTCTGGCCCAGCTCGTCCAGCGGCGGGGCCATCTGGAGGCTGAGGATGAGGCCGACGGCGGCCGACACCAGGCAGATGATGGCGATCGAGCGCACGCCCACGCGGATGATCTGCGTGTTGAGCGCCGAGGAGCCCAGCTTCACGCGCGGATCCAGCACCGATCGCACGAGCCACACCGTGGCCGAAGCGAACACGTGCAGCATGTCGCCGATGTGATCCAGCGTGCCGATGATGAGCGAGCCCAGGAAGCTAAGCAGGCGGATCATCATCACACCGCCGCGGCGGCCTGGAGCGCCTCGTCCAGCGTGCCGGCGATGGGGAACACCGTGTCCAGCCGCGCGATCTCGAAGATCGACCGCACCCGGTCCTGCATCGCGCACAGCACGAGGCCCACACCCTTCTTGCGGCTGAGCTGCAATCCTCGCACGAGCGTCGCCACGCCCGAGCTGTCCATGTAGGTCACGCCCGAGAGATCGACGATCACCGTGCCCTTGCCCGGGATGTCGCCGATGGCCTGCTGCAAGGACACCTGGAGATCCGGAGAGCGCACGATGTCGACCTCTCCGGTTACCTCGAGCACCATCGTTCCCTTGGCATGCTGGCGCACCTGGATGGCTTCTTCCGGGCCACCGCCCGCGGTCTCGTTCACGCTCATGTTCCGGTGCGTCCTTCCTGTTCCCGACCGGCCCGCTCGCGACCGGCCTGGTTGGCCGACGAGACGCTTCGGCACGAGCACGACTCGCCGTTGCAGTCGTGGGTCAGTTGCCTCGCCCGTTGCACGCTCGGGCCGTCGATGCGCTTGATCAGCGTCAGCCGCATGCCGTCGCCGCGGCGAGGCGAGTACTCGGCCACGTCCACGACCTGGCGGATGATGTGCACCCCCAGCCCGCCGGGCCGGATGTCATCCAGGTCCCGGCCCTGGATGCGCGTGGGATCGACCTTCTCGGCCTCGTCTTCGATCACGATGCACAGGCCCGCGCCGGCTTGCCCGTCGTCTTCCAGCGGCCAGATCTTGATCCAGATCGGCCGGCCCTCGGCCTGCTTGTATCCATGGCGGATGACGTTGCACAACGCCTCGTCGACCGCAAGCGCCAGGTGCGAGCTCGAGTCGTTGCAGAAGCCCAGACGCTTGGCGACACCGGCGATCAATTCCCGAACGCCCGCGAGGTACCGAAACTCGCTCACCAGACGCAGTTCCACGTCCGGGCTGCTGCTCGGAGCCAGGCTCGGCGTGCTCGCGGTCATATCGCTTGGCGGTCTCCTGGGGCCGGGCCGTGGAACAACGCACGAATCAACGCACGAACGGCTCGGGGCGGGGGTCTTGACCCATCATCGGCGAAATCACGGCTCCGCCACGGGCGGCGCCTGGGTCTCCAGCCAACGCCTCCATCGACCGATGGCGGTTCGGCGGTCGCTCTCGGCCGCCCACGGATCGTAGCCGAATCTCGCGCCGGCTGTCCGTTCCAGCGCGGCGATGGACAGGGTGCGCAGCGCCGGGTCGTCCGAGCCCAGCCCGGCCACCATCCCCTCCAGGGCTTCCAGGGTGGGCTGCTCGGTGCTGGCAACCACCGCCCGGATGCGGCTGCCGGCGTCCGGGGCGTCAAAGCTGGCCGGCAGCGGCGCGGTGCAGCCGGCCACCGCCCACGGGCACACCCCCAGCCACACGATCCGCCAGCCCGAGTCGGTGCCCCGCATCCCACAGGATAGCTCTTGGCCCGAGAATCCACCGGCATATGCTTCGCGCTTCCCCATCGCGCGGAGGCAGACCCTGATGATCCCCACCCCCCATGATGAAGTCGTCCTTATCGTCGACTTCGGCTCGCAGACCGCACAGCTCATCGCCCGGCGGTGCCGAGAGCTTGGCGTGTGCGCGGTCATGGTCTCGCCACAATCCCCGGCCCAGGAACTGGCCAAGGCCAACCCCAAGGCCATCATCCTTTCGGGCGGCCCCGCGAGCGTCGACGATCCCGGCGCGCCCGACCTGGCCGAGGGCATCCTGCACATGGGCCTGCCCGTGCTGGGCATCTGCTATGGCATGCAGATCGCCTGCCGAAAGCTGGGCGCGCACGTCGAGAAGGCCGACCATCGCGAGTTCGGCCGCGCCGCCCTGGAGGTTGCCGAGGGCCAGGGCCTGCTCAGCGCCATCCCCAGCAAGACCACGGTGTGGATGTCCCACGGCGATCAGATCAGCGAGCTGAAGTCCCACGGCTTCAAGATTTTGGCCAGGACGCCCACCTGCCCCGCCGCCGCCGTCATGCACGCGCACGATGACGTGCGCTTCTACGGCGTGCAGTTCCATCCCGAGGTCACGCACACGCCCCACGGCATCGACATCCTGCGCAACTTCCTCTTCGAGGTCGCCGGCTGCAAGGGCACGTGGCGCATGGCCGACTTCGCTCAGACCCAGCAGGAACGCATCGCCGAAGCCGTCGGGGACAAGCGCGTCATCTGCGGGCTGTCGGGTGGGGTCGACTCGGCCGTGTGCGCCGCGTTGCTGCACAAGGCCATCGGCGACCAGCTCACCTGCGTCTTCGTCGACACGGGGCTGCTGCGCAAGAACGAACGCCAGCTCGTGGAGACGACCTTCCGGGACCACTTCGACGCCGACCTGCGCGTGGTCGACGCCGCCGACGACTTCTTGGGCGATCTCGCCGGCATAACCGACCCCCAGGAGAAGCGCCGGCTCATCGGCCACCGCTTCATCGAGGTCTTCAAGGACACCGCCAAGGACATCCCAAACGCCACGGTGCTGGCCCAAGGCACGCTGTACCCCGACGTCATCGAGAGCGGGCAGGGCCACGGCGGCGTCTCGGCGACGATCAAGCTGCACCACAACGTCGGTGGCCTGCCCGCCGAGCTCGGCTTCGCTCTGGTCGAGCCTTTGCGAGACCTCTTCAAGGACGAGGTCCGCACGCTGGGCGAGGTGCTGGGCCTGCCCAGCCAGATGGTCTGGCGACATCCATTCCCCGGCCCGGGCCTTGCCGTCCGCGTGCTGGGCGACGTGACCCGCGAGAAGCTCGCCGTCCTGCGCGAGTGCGACGAGATCGTGCTCGAAGAGATCATCTCGGCCCAACTCTACCGCCAGACCAGCCAGGTCTTCGCCGTGCTGCTGCCGGTGCAGAGCGTGGGCGTGATGGGCGACGGGCGGACCTACGAGAACGCCGTCGCGGTGCGCGCCGTCGAGACCGAGGACTTCATGACCGCCGACTGGGCCCGCCTGCCCTACGACGTGCTCGCCCGCATGAGCAACCGCATCATCAACGAGGTCCGCGGCGTGAATCGCGTCGTGTACGACATCTCGAGCAAGCCCCCTGCCACCATCGAGTGGGAGTAAGACAAACGCCCCGGAGCAGAAACCCCGGGGCGCTTGCAGCCCAAGAGGACCGGCAGGATCAGTCGCAGACGAACGCGTTCTGGAAGCACAGGAAGTCAAAGAGCGTCAGCTCGCCGTCGCCATCGCAATCGGCATACGGATCGCCCTGGTCGAACGCGTTCTGGAAGCACAGGAAGTCGAAGATGTCGCGCTGGTCGTCGCCATTGCAATCGACATAGCACGTGAAGGTGAAGTTGTCGAAGGCCACGGCATTGCCCACCTGCCCGCCGCCACCGAAGAAGCGGAAGGACTCGGGCAACGCGGAGGTTCCCAGCGCGCCGCCGTTGAAGTACCAATCGGCCGGGACGTCCGACGTTGAGACGGCCGTGTCGAGTTCGGTCAGCTCAACACGCCGGATGCGCCGCTCACGCCACTCGCCCACGATCTCGACGCGGTACCACGTATCGGGCTGGAGGTTCTCCCACTCCGGGCCGGCCACGGCACCGGGCAGGGGCACCTGCGTGCCGGCCTCATCGAAGACGACAAACCCCACGCGGTACGTGTCGGCCAACGCCAAGTCGGTCCAGCTCATCAGCGCGATGAACTGCGCCGAGTCGACGGGCTGGAATGAGAAGCTTCCGATGTAGTCGGTCGCCGGGAGCGTACCGCCGAACGACGGCACGGCGATGTCGAAGCTGATCCGCTTCAAGAGGCCGGTGAACGCGAAGTCACGCTGCGCCCGGGCGAAGGTCCCACCGCCGGGCCCAGCGCCGGCGACGAACGTCCGGCCGCCCTCGGGATTGACCGGCAGGCCCAGCGGGTTGTCCAGGTACGAGTACGCGAAGAAGTCGCTGCTCGTCGTCGCGGGCGGGATGTAGAACCCCTCCTGGCCTGCGAGCGGCACGCCCGCGGCCGAGGCGTCCAAGGCCTCGAAGTCGCTGATGTACTGCGCGTGGGCCGCGCCCGCGGCCAGCAGCAGACCCATCCCCAAAGCCATGCCCGAAGCGATGATCGTTCTCATGATGTTCCCCCAATTGAGCGTTGCGGATCGCACCGAGCGATCGTTCACGACATTCAACCAGAAACACCCCGGCGATGCAAGCAAACACGGGGCCGGATGAGTGAGTCTCATCCGGCCCCGTCCATTCGAGAAATCTTTACTGGGTATTTTCTGTTAGGCCGCCTCGCGCTGGCTCACGTTGATCGTGGTGCCGCCGCGGGTCTCGCCCTGGCCGTTCCACGGCTGGCCCGGGAAGCCGCCGAACTGGCCGGCCACCTGGCCAGCAACCTGGCTGGTGAACTGGCCCGGCTGGAAGCCACCGGGGAAGCTGGGCTGCTGGAAGACCGGCTGCCCGAAGCCATTGGTGACGAACGTGCTCGTGCCAGCGAAGGGCTGGCCGCCGAAGGTGCCGCCGAACACGGGCGACTGCACGCCGGCGAACACCGGCGTACCGCCACCGAGGGTCGGCGTGAAGCCCTGGAAGCCGGACTGGGTCTGGTTCAGGCTCGGGTTCACCAGCGGCGTGCCGGTGGGCGAGGAGGTCGGGGTCGTGCCGGTGATGGGGTTGATCGGGCCGGCGGGCGAGAAGCCCGAGAAGCCCTGGCCGTTGAAGGTCTGGCTCCCCGTGCCGCCGGTGCCGTTGCTGGTCGGCGCCGTGGCGCCGGGCGCATACGAGCCGATGGTGGGCGAGTTGGCAAAGCCGGTCACACCCACCGGCTGGCCGCCAAAGCCACCGAAGCCGCTCTGCGCGAACTGGCCGCCCCAGGGGGTGAAGCCTGTCTGCAAGGCGTCAACGCCGGGGAAGGTCGAGAACGGCGAACCGCCGAACGAGCCAAAGGGCGTCGTAAGGCCCGTGGTCGGCCACGAGAAGTTCCAGGGCGTCTGCCCGAAGAACGTGCCGGTGGGCTGGCCAAAGAACGGACCAGAGAACTGGCCGAAGGGCGGCGTGAAGGTCTGCGAGAACGGTTGGCCGAACGGCGAGAAGCTGGTGCTGCCGAAAGGCGTGCCGAACGAGCCGAACCGACCGCCGGAGATCGACGCGTCAAACTGCGGCTGGCCGAAGCCCGTGCCCGGGAAGCCGGCGAAGCCGAACGGGCCGGAGAAGGGCGTGGCCGTGAAGCCCCAGGGGCCGAAGCCGCCGCCGCCGAAGCCGAACTGCCCAAAGGCCTGGCCGAAGGGCTGACCGAAAGTCTGGCCAAACGGCTGACCAAAACCCTGGCCGAAGTGCTGACCGAAAGTCTGGCCGAAGGGCTGACCGAACGGCGAACCGCCGAAGCCGAAGCCAAAGGGGGTGCCGCCGAAGCCCACGCCCGCCTGCGACGAGAAGGGCGAGAAGGTCGTGCCAAACGGACCAAAACCGCTACCGATGAAACCGTTGTTGCTCAAGGGAGTTCCGATCTGGCCGAAGCCGTTTGTGCCAAGAGTGCTCGTGGGGTTGTGAACGCCGAACGCAAACGGGCTGGCCGTCTGCACGCTGTGAAACAAGGTGTTCATGTGAACAACTCCTCTCTGTGTGCCGCCAACCTCGCTGGCCGGCGGCCGGACCCTCCCAAAAGGTGCGCGACCATCGCGCAACCCCCACCGGGGCCCGTACTCGTGAGACCTTCAGGATCGACCGCGTTGGCGGGCCGGCATCCTGCCACCAGTGCCCGCACATTCAGTTTCGGCAGCATGCTCGATCGACTTTGCCGGATCGATCAAACCGCCACACTTTTTCACAATCGCGCAGTTTCGGCCGGTTCCCCCAAGCCTTGTGGGGCACTTGGGGCGGGGGCTTTTACCCAGGCACGGAACAATCGCCCCGCGCAACGCGTCCAATATCCGTGGATCAGGCGCTGGCCGCTCGACGCAACCTTCCGGCGGGGGCGTCGGTACAGCAGGAAGCGGGCCCAGACGTCGATCCGTAGAATGCCGCCAAGCTCAGGGCACAAGCTCAAGGGCACGAAGAGGCCCGGGTCTCTGGCGGCACCCACGGCACGCCCGGGCCACGATCGCCCGGCCCGGTCCCATAAGGAGGCACCATGCGTCGCTCGAAGCACTCGTCAGCCACGGCCGCCCTCGGCCTTGCCGCCATGCTCATGCCGGCGTTGGCAACGCCCGCCGCGGCCCAGCAAGCGCCCAGCGGCGCCGCCCCCGTCGTTGAGCCCTATCCCGAGGGCGTGCGACCCGAGCGCGTCACGCTGTCCCGCATGATGCGTCCGCTCACGGCCGAGTTCGTCGACCAGCCGCTGCGCGACGTCATGGACTACATCGCCCGGCAGACGGGCGCCGAGCTCGACGTCATGTGGATGGACGACCGCACCGGCACCGGCTTGGACCCCGAGCAACCGGTCTCCATCAAGGTCGATCGCCTGCCGGCCATCACGCTGCTCGAGCGCGTGCTCGCCAAGGTGCAGGACGACTTCGGCGGCGGCAACAACTGGCAGATGACCGAGTGGGGCGCCATGCAGGTCGGCCCGACGAGCCGCCTGAACCGCTTCAACCGCGTGGAGATCTACGACATCAACGACCTGCTGCTGGTGCTCCCTGAGTACCCCGACGTGCCCGAGCTCGACTTGCAGCAGGCGCTCCAGAGCAACCAGGGCGGCGGCGGCCAGAGCCCCTTCCAGGACCAGGGCGACAACCAGGTCGAAGAAACGCCCATCGAGGATCGTGCCGACGAGATCATTGATCTGATCGAAGAACTCGTCGAGCCCGACCACTGGATCGAGAACCCCCGCGCCTCCATCCGCTACTTCAAGGGCACGATCATCGTTCGAGCCCCCGACTACGTCCACCGCGGCATCGTCGGCTACACCTACTGGCCCACGCAGCGCATCACCGCCGTCGTGGAGGGCCGCCGCTACGTGACCATGGGCGTGGACACGGGCATCTCGACGGTCGATGGCTTCGGCCAGCAGCCCGTCAGCGCGGTCGTGGGCGGCCGGATCGTGTCCAGTGACCCCGCCGACCCGGGCGGCGGCGGTTAAGCGCCGGAGCGCCCCAACCAGCCCAAGCCCAAGCCCAAGCTCAAGCCAATTCAAAGCCAAGCCGGGGCCAGGCCCGAGCGTGTAGGCTCTGCCAAGGAGAAGCATCCATGGCAGAGCCTCGTTCTATTACCGTCTCGATCGGCAAGGACCACTACCACACCGACATCACCGCCGGCGAGCACACGCTCGTCGCCGACGAGCCCGAGGGCCTGGGCGGGACCGATGACGGCCCGGACCCCTACGCCCTGCTGCTGGCCTCGCTGGGCGCGTGCAAGGCGATCACCGTGCGCATGTACGCCGACCGCAAGCAGTGGCCGCTGGAGCGATTGGAACTGACGCTCACGCACGACCGCGTGCACGCGAACGACTGCGACGATTGCGGCCACCAAGAGGGCATGATCAGCGTGATCGAGTGTGCCATCACCGCGTTCGGTGAGCTGAGCGACGAGCAACGATCCCGGCTGGTCGAGATCGCCGACAAGTGCCCGGTGCACAAGACGATCACGGGCCCGAATCACATCCGCACCAAGCTGGCCGACGCCCGCTAGCGCGTCGCTGACGCGGGGGCCTCGAGCGTGGGCTGGGCCGTAGGTGCAGGCGGGGGTGGCGGGTTGTGCCACAGCACGACGTACGCCCACAGGCACACCGCGTAGAAGACGTGCACCAACGCCACCCAACCCATGACCTGCTTGAGTTCCGGTCAGGCCTGCAAGGGCGCGTTGGCCCGGGTCGCTCCGGCAATCACCGCTGCCCGGGTGCGCTTCCACGCGCGTTCGGCGTGCGGCTTGCCGCGTTCGATGGACCGGGCCGCATGGAGCTTCCACTGCCCTTTTCCAGCCGGCGCCGGCGCTGCCGGGCGGGTGACCACCTGCGGCGTGGGTTGCGCATCGGCGGGTGCACTCGTGCCCGCGTCCTGAGCGTTCGCGCTGGAATCGGGCGACGCCGCTTCTGCCGGCTCGGGCGCGGTGGCGGCCTCATGCGGGAGCGGCTCGGGGCCGTTGTCCTCGGCCAGTTCCGCATCGGCCAGCGCCGCCAGTTGCTCGTCCAGTTCGCCGATCAGTTCGGCCTCGTCGGCCGGCAGGTTGGGCTTGCGCTCGCCGGAAGCCTCGGGGCTCTCGGCGGGTTCATCGGCACGCGGCTGGACGTCGTCGGGGATCTCCACCGGCGTTGCCGATTCGTCCACGCCCGCTTGGGCGAGCGGGTCCTCGAACACGCCCGAGGCCAGGAGCGAGTCCAGTTCCTGATCCAGCTCGGCCTCGAGGCTGCTGCCGCCGGCCGGCGCGCCATCGATGTCGGCCACCGCCTGCTGGGGCGCCCGGGCCTCGGGCTCGATCAGCAACCCATCGTCAATCTCGGGCTCGGGCTCGGGCTCGGGCTTCTCCGACATGGCCGGTGTGTCGACGGCGGAATCCTGGAGCAGGGCCTCGGCCGCTTCATCGAGCGAGGCCTCGGCTTCAAGATCGGGCTCGGCTTCCTCTGCGGGCTCGGGGGCTTCTTGCACGGGCTCGGGCTCGGCGTCGTCAACGTCGAGTGATGCCTCGGCGTCGGCCTCTGTCTCGACGGCATCGACGGACTCGGCCGATGGCTCTTCGGCTTGGGCATCTTGGGCGTCGTCCTGTGCAACTTCCGCCTCGGCCTCCGGCTCCGGCTCACTCGCAGTCTCGGGCTCTGGCTCCGGTTCGGGCTCGGCCGGTTTCTCGGCGGGCACCTGAACCACCCTGCCCGAGTCGTCGAGCATGGCCCCACTCTGCGAGGCGGCCTCGGCCGCTCCCAGCTCGTCCAGCGGCTTGTCCAGGCTCGACCCGGTCTGGGCGATCTCCTGGGCGGAGGACTCCAGCGCATTGAGCAACTCATCCAGCCGCTCGCCGATGTCCTCGATGCTCGAGATATCCTCGGTCTGGTCTGCCATGGGCAACCATGTCATCGACCGTTTCGGACCTCAACTGAAGATCTCGGACCTACACGATCACCGCGAACGCGAGTCTAGAGCCCCGGCATGCACCATGTTATCGTACCCGAACTTGATGCTGACAACCTGGACCTGGCCATCGAGGGCGAGCAGGCCAGGCACGCCGTCCGAGTTCGCAGGATGGAGCCCGGCGAGCCCGTGGTCCTGATCGATGGGGCCGGCGGCCGGGCTTTGGCCCATGTCACCGGTGCTGATAAGGAAGGCCCGCAGCGTTCATGGCGGCTGCTCGTCCGGATCGAGGACCTGCAACGGCACCCCCGGCCGACACCGGCGGTCCACGTGCTCTGCCCGGCGCCCAAGGGGGATCTCCTGGAGACGATGATCGACCAGTTGAGCCAGGTCGGCGCGACGAGCTGGCGGCCCCTGGAAACCGAACGCAGCGAGCGGGAGCCCCGGCAAGGCAAGATGGATCGGCTCGCTCGGATCGCAGAGGAGAGCGCCAAGCAGTGTGGCCGGCCGTGGCTTCTTGAAATCGGCCCATCAATATCTTTTTCTGGGGCCCTCGAACTGCCCGGTGGGCTGATCGCGCAAGCCGGCGCCCCCGCACTGGCACGGGTTTCCTCGGACCTGGTGTCAGATCGTCGGTCGACGGGCATCTTCGTGCTCGTCGGGCCCGAGGGCGGTTTTTCCGAGGCCGAGCGAAGCATGGCCAGCGAAGCCGGGTTGATCGGGGTGGGCCTGGGCCCGCACGTGCTGCGGATCGGCACGGCGGCCGTGGCGGCCGCCAGCGTGCTGGTCCAGCTTGCCACGGACGGGTAACGACCGGGAACGTTGGGCCAGATGGGGCGTATCCCTTGCAAAGGCCCGGCTCGCCGGCACCACGGGGTCGAGCCGATAGCCTGACAGGACACGCCAGCGGGAGCCCATGACGATGCCCAAGAACCCCGATCCGAACGCGAGCGCCCAGCGGCTTCTGGCCCGGCTCTCGCGGATCCGTCGGGAAGCCAAGCTCCTGCTGCTGGCGCGTCGGCTGGGCTGGATGGTCGGCCTGGCGGTCATCACCCTGGCGCTGGTGGCCTTTGCCGACTTCGTTTTGCGGCTGCCCGTGTGGGTCCGCTCGGCCTTGCTCGTGGGCGTCGCGGCGGGCGTGGCCTTCGGCCTCGTGCGATGGGCATGGCCGGCTTGGCGTATGCACCCCACGCTGACCGACCTGGCCCTGCGGCTGGAGGGCGCCCGGCCCGATCTGCGGGGCCGGCTCGCCTCGGCCGTGGACCTGGCGCGGGCCGGACGGCTGGACGCACGCTTCGAGCCACTGATCGAAACACTCAGCCGAGACGTGCTGCCCGACCGGATGAAGCGGGCGCCGACGCTGAGTGCGCTGACGACGTGCGTGCTGGCCATCGGGGCGATCGCAGCCTTTTCGGCGCTGCGGCCCGATGCTGCCGCGCTCAGCGCCCAGCGCGTGTTCATGCCCTGGAGCGGCGCGATGTGGCCGTCGCGCACGGCGATCGAGTTCGCCGAACTGCCCCAGTACCACCCGCTCGGAGACCCGCTGCCCATCCGCGGCTTGCTCTCGAGGACGGACCGACCGGTCGGGCAGACGCGCGTGGAGGCGTGGTATCGCCTCGATGGCGGCGCACCACAGCGGATCACCCTGACCAGCCAGGGCGCCCCCGCCAACGAAGCGGGTCCGGAGGTCTTCGAGCGACTGGTGAACCCCGCAGCCGAAGCGTTGCGCCAGACGCAGCGTGTCTCGATGGAGGTATGGCTGCAAACGCGCGACGACCGCACCGAGCCGGTCACCGTTGAACTCGTGCGCCCACCGCAGATGACGCGCATCTCGGCCCGCGTGCAGCCGCCGGCGTACGCCGCGAGCGCCACGGCGCCGCGCGTGCTGGGCCTGGGGCGGCAGCAGGGCGTGATGCCCCTGGCGCTGGGCAGCGAAGACACGGCCGTGCTCGGACCGCTGCTCGAGGGCTCGACGGTGGAACTCGAGATGCGGTACAGCACGCAGGCCACGCCCGGCTTCACGCTCTCGTCGGCCGACGGAGAGGCCGATGCCTCGGCGATCGAAGCAACGCCCATGCCCGATGGGCTGGGGATCACGCTGCGGCTGTCGGCCGAGTCGTCCGCCTCCCTGTCGATCGAGCTCCAGGACGAGCTGGGGATCACATCCGTGCGCCCCGTGGTGATCGCCCTGGACGTCTTGGCCGACGCGGACGCGACCGCGGCCGTCATCGAACCGGAGCAGGATGAGTCGCTGCTGCCCACGGCGACCCTGCCGGTGGTTGGCGAGGGCCGGGACGATCTCGGTCTGCAATCCGTGGTGCTCCGCGCCCAGCGCGCCGTGACCCCGATCGACAGCATGGGTGCGCCCGCCGAGCCCGTGGGTGAGCCTTTCGAACTTGCACGCTGGTCGGAGCCGACCGCCGCGCTGGAAGCGCGGGCCGCCACGACGCTGGACCTTGCCGCCTTGGGCCTCAGCCCCGGCGACGAGCTGATCATCAACGCGCTGGCGACCGATCTGCGCGGCAGCACGACCACCAGCGCGGAGCGTCGGCTGCGCATCATCGGCGAGAGCGAACTGGTCGAGCAACTGCGCAGCGAGCTGGGCGCAATCCGCGAGACCGCCAAGCGGCTGGACCGGGCCCAGGCCGAGATCCTGGAACGAGCCACGGAACTCGAAGAAGCCCGGCGCGCCGACGACGACGCCCAGTTGCAGCGCGACCAGTCCGACCTGACGGCGCAGCTCTCGCGACAGGCCGAGGCCGCGCGACAGGTCGCCCAGCGCGCGCAGCGCAACGCGCTGCGCGATGCCTCGCTGGAGGAACTGGTGCGCCTGGCGCAGGAACACCTGGACGCCGCCTCGGACCAGTCGGATCGCGCGCAGGAGTCGCTGGATCGTGCGGCCGAGGCGCAGGACGACCCGCAGCGTGAGCGTGAGCAGGCCCAACGCGCCCAGGAGCGGGTTCGCGACGAGCTGGGAGGGCTGGTTGGCCTCCTGAGCCGCGACGAGGACGAGTGGCTCGCACGGCGGGACCTGGATCGCCTGATCGAGCAGCAACGCGCCCTGCAAGAGCAGACGGCCCAGGCCGAGGCGCAAACGGCCGGCCAATCGATCGACGAGCTCTCGCCCCAGGAGCGGTCGCAGGTGGAGCAGATCGCCCAGCGTCAGGCCGAGCTCGCGCGTCGAGCGCAAGAGGCCATCGATCAACTCGCCGACAGGGCCGAGGCGCTGGCCGAGAGCGATCCGGCCCGAGCCGAGACGCTGCGTGAGGCCGCCGAGCGCGGGCGTCAGGGCGAAGCGCCACGCGAGATGCAGCAGGCCGCGCAGCAAGCCCAGCAGAACCAGTTGTCTTCGGCCCAGCAGAGCCAGCAGCGGGCGCTCGATGCGCTCGAAGACGTCACCGAGCGGCTGGACGAGGCCGGGCAGGACCGCGACGAACAACTCCGACGCGTGCTGGCGGAGATCTCCGCGGCCATCGAGTCCCTGATCGCGCGCCAGCAAGCGGAGATCGAGAGCCTGATCGCGTCGCAGCAAACGCGAACGTTCGACGGCCTGGATCGCGCGATGATCGGGCTCAGCCGCGACACCGCCGCGCTTGCCCAGGAACAGGCAAGCTCTGACGAGGCCCTGGCGGGCATCGCACGGACGCTGCTGGACGCGGCCGACGCGCAGGACCTGGCCGTTGTCTCGCTGCGTTCGGCGCCGGTCGACGATGCCGCGGCCCTGCTGCGCGAGCGCGAGAGCCTGGAGCTGCTCCAGCGGGCGCTCCAGGAGGCGCAAGCGCTCGACGAGCAGGCCCGCCAGCGCGAGCTGCAACGCCAGCGACGAGAGCTGCGCAAGGCGTACGCCGAAGCGCTCGCGGCCCAGACGTCCCTGCGCGACGAGACCGCGTCGTACAACGATCAGGAGCTTTCCAGGCGGCAGCGGATCCTGGTTCGGCGGCTGGGCGAGCGGCAACGCAAGCTGCACGCCGAGCTCGAAGACGTGCGCGCCAGCACCGAGGGGCTGGACGAGGCCACAGCCTTCAAGCTGGCACACGATCGCATCGATCGGGCGGCCACGCAGGCGGGCGAACTGCTGGACCAGAGCACCGTCAACGGGCAGACGCTCTACTCGCAAGACACGGTGGCCACCGTGCTGCGCGGGCTGATCGAGGCGCTGGACAGCAGCACGCAGCGCGGCGAGCAGGAGTTCGCCCAGGGCAACCAGGGCGGCCAACAAGGCGGGCAGGGCGGACAAGGCGGCGAAGAAGAAGGCGTCGTACCGCCGATGGCCGAACTGCTGCTGCTGCGCACCATGCAGGTCGAGGCGGCGCAGATGACCCGCGCCATCGACGACGGCGTGCTCGGCCCCGAACGCGTCGAGGATGCCGCGACCCTGCAACGCGAACTGAGCGCTGCGGCGGCCGAACTCGTCCAGCGGCTGAGCGAGCAGCAGGGCCAAGGCCAACAGCCGGGCGCCGGGGCCCGCTGGGACCTGGGCTTTGGGTCGCAACGCCAGCCTTCGCAAGACGAGCCGCCCCAGCCATCGGGCGCGAGCGAGGACCCGCCTGCCGATGAACCCCAGGCCGATGATCCTCCAGATGAACCCACGCTCGACGAGCTCCTGGGCATCACCGAGCCCGGCGACGTCAGCGTGCGGCCGGACTCGAGCGACCTGGATCGTGAGCTCGAGGGCGGACTGGCCGGCGCGTTCCTGCGCGCGGTGGACCTCATGGAACGAGCCACCGCGCAACTGACGGGCGAGGGCGGCACCGGCCTGGCCACCCAACGCACGCAAGAAGAGGCCATCGCCGCGCTCGACCAGCTCATCGAGGAAGCCCGCAGGCAGAGCCAGCAGCAGCAACAACAACAGCAGCAGCAACAACAGCAACAACAACAGCAGCAAGCCCCCCAGCAGCAACAGCAGGAGGGCCAGCAGCAGCAACAGCAACAGCAGACCACCGACCCGCAAGGCGTTGCCGGCCAGCCCCAGCAGGGCGGCGAGCTGGGCGGCGAGGCCGCGAGCGGCGCCACGTGGGGCGCGCTGCCACCGCGCGTTCGCGAGGCCTTGCGGCAAGGCTCGTCCGATGCGTACAGCGCCGTGTACCGAGCCATCACCGAGGCGTACTACCGCCGATTGGCCGAGGAGACCGGGCAATGACCCTCTCGACACGCGTCTGTGCAAGCCTGCTGGCCGGCTCGTCGCTGCTCGCCACGACCCAGCCCGCGATGTCGCAGGAGGCCCAGCCCCCGGCGCAGCCGCTCGTCGAGATCACGCCCGAGCTCGACCGGAGCATCGCCCTGGGCCTGACCTTCCTGGCGCAGCAGCAGAACGAGGACGGCTCCTTCGGCGACGGCGCCTGGGGCCGCGGCGTGGCCGTCACGTCGCTGGCCGCCCTCGCCTTCATGGCCGATGGGCACATGCCCGGCCGCGGCCGCTACGGCGAACAAGTCCGCCGGGCGCTCGAGTACGTGCTCGACCGATCGGGCGAGAGCGGCCTGCTCGCCGACGACCAGGCCCCCAGCCCCATGTACGGCCACGGCTTCGCCGCGCTGTTCCTGGGCGAGGTCTACGGCATGACCGGCGGCGACGAGGCCTTGCAGGAGCGCCTGCACGAGGCTTTGGTCAAGGCCGTGCGCCTCATCGAGCGATCGCAGAACGAAGAGGGCGGCTGGCGGTACAACCCCGTGCCCAACGACGCGGACGTGAGCGTGACGATCTGCCAGGTCATGGCGCTGCGATCGGCGCGCAACGCGGGCATCGAGGTCAGCAGCGAGGTCATCGACGACGCCGTCGAGTACGTCAAGCTGTGCCAGAACCCCGACGGCGGCTTCCGCTACCAGGCCAGGCAAGGCAGCAGCGCCTGGCCTCGCTCGGCGGCGGGCGTGGCGACGCTGTTCTACGCGGGCGAGTTCCGAGACGAGGCCATCCGCCCGGGCGTGGAGTACCTCATCCGCGAGGCCCTGCCGGGCCGGGGGCTGCGCCGCGGGTACTTCTATTACGGGCACTACTACGCCGTGCAGGCCATGTTCCTGGCCGGCGGCGACGCGTGGGCCCTGTGGTGGCCCGCAACCAAGCGAGAGCTCATCGACCTCCAGGACGCCAACGGCGCCTGGCCCGATCGCACGGTCGGTACCGCTTATGGGACGGCCATGGCCCTGATCGTCTTGCAGATGCCCAAGCGATACCTGCCGATCTACCAGAAGTGATGCAAAGCGCCCCCACCATCTCGCGACCGCTCCTGGCCCTGACCGCCCTGCTCGGCACGGCGTGCGCCACGCTCGGCCAGCACGCCGCCGAGCGCGTGCTCATCGATGACGAGCTGGAGCGCCACATCATCTCCGAGCTGCGATTCGAGCCGGGCGCCATCGAGTACCTGCGACAGGGACGCCGCGAAGCCCGCGCCCTGGACGGCAGCGTGGTGGCGGTGACCGAGCCGAGCGGCCGGGCGCCACGGGCGCGCGAGTCGTGGATCGAACTGGCCGACGGTCAGCGCCTGGTGGGCTCCCCGCTCGTGCTGGGGACGGCCCAGGCGGCCGAGATCTCCCAGGCGAGCGACCAGCCCGGGCTGGTGTGGTCGACCCCGCTGCTAGGCAGCGTTCGCATCCCGCTCGAGGCATTGCAGCGGGTCGTGCTGCGCGAGCAGGCCGAGTCGGCGCCGCTGGACGAGCTGAACGACGTGGTCGTGCTCAGCAACGGGGACCAGGCCCGCGGCCTGCTCGAGCGGCTCTGGCCCGACGTGGTGCTCGATGTCGACGGGCAGCAGCGCACCTTCCAGCTCAACGGCGTGGCCTCCATCTCGCTGGCCAACCCGCCCATGCCCGACGCCGGCTCGCGCGTTTGGCTCAGCGATGGGTCCATCGTGTCCGCCGAGTCGATCCTCTCCGACGAGAACGGCGTCCGGCTGGATCCGGCAGAGCCCATCACCCTGCTCGGCCGCGACGTGGCGCTGGTCACCATGAGCGAGGTGCTGGCGGTGGCCTTCGAGAGTGGCGGGGTCGTCCCCATCGCCAGCCTGGGCCTGCCCGACTGGGAACCCCTGTCGCCCTGGGCGATTGCGCCCTCGGCCCAGGATGCCGATCGCACGCTCCTGGGCGCGGCGCAGATCGAACTCGTCGGCGCCGTGGAGGCTTCGTGGTCGCTGCCGAGTAACACACGCCGCGTGGCCCTGCGAGCCCGCTTGCGGGAGGACTGCCGCGTGTGGGGCGACTGCGTGCTGACCGTGTCGGTGGGCGACCGCGTCGAGCAGCCGGTCACGATCAACGACCGCAACCCCGAGGTCGGGTTCACCATCGACCTGCCGGGCGGTACCGAGCGGGCCACGCTCTCGGTGCGCATCGACGAGGGCGCCAACGGCCCCATCCAGGACCGCGTGATGCTCGACGGCTTCATCCTGCTGTCCAGCGACGGGGGCTGAGAGATCGCATCACACGAGGGGTTGTGCGGTTTGGCGCGGTTTTTGCGCCGGTTACTGGCCTATTCCGATTCCTGATGTACCTTGAACACGAGAGACCGGCGGGTGTGTGTTCCCCGCCAGAACGGCCGCGCACTCGCGACGGTCGTCATGATGTGGCATGGCTCCATGGCCTTGCCCGGCCGCCCGGAGGTGGAGATGGCTCGTTGTTGGCCCGCAATCCCGGCCCTCGGAACGCTCGTGTGGGCTTCTTGCGCTGCCGCGCAGGTTGAGCCCAGCGACACGGGCATCCGCACGATCGACGTCGGCGAGACCGCCAGCGTGGCGCTCAAGGCGTTTTCCCGACGGGGCGAGGAAGTCATCCACGGCGCCGAGCGATCGGTCCTGCTCGATCAGGCGTTCGAGGTCATCGGCCCGCTGCTGGGCGGCCCGGACGTCGTCGAAGCCAAGTGGACCGAGATTCGCGGTCAGGGCACGAACGTGCTCCAGTTCGAGTTCCGCTCGCGGGGGGGCGATCCCTTCGTGCCGGCGGACTACCTCATCGGCGACGAAGAGGCCGAGTTCCTGGGCTGGGAGATCGGGGCGAGCGACCCCATCGAGTTCCTGGACTTTGCCGGCGACATCACCGTCACCGAGTACAAGGTCTTCGTGAGCGAGAATGGCGGCATCGACTTCACCGTCTTCGACTTCACCAGCTCGTTCGTCAACCCCTGGGACGGGGTGGACACCGACCGAGTGATCCCCCTGCGGACGCCCGGCGGGCCCGTGGAGTACAACTTCATGGTCATCGAGTACACCTATGAGTACACGGTGCCCGCTCCGGCGAGCCTGACGCTCGCGGCCGCCGCGGCTCTGGCCGGACGCCGGCGACGGAGTTGATCGCTCAGGAAACGTCGGGCCTTCGCTCCGCGTTCGATGATCTATAGTGGGCTATGAGCAGGTCTTGGCTCGTAGCCCTTTTTCTTTGGCTGGCTCTGGCGGCCGCCGCGCCGGCGTGGGCGCAACAGACGACGCTCGAGCTCTCCGAGCAGGGGTGGCAGGCCGCTCAGGCCAGCGAGGCCATCGATGACGACGAGGCCGCCATCCGCGAGGCCTGGGCCACGCTGCTGGGCGGGCAGCCGGCGCGAGCCAAGTCGATGCTGAGCACATGGCTGCGTGAGAACCGCAACCGCGGCAATCCGTGGGTGCCCCTGGCCCTTCTGGTGCGCGGGGACGCCAAGGTGGCGCTGGGCGACGAGTACGACGCGCTGTACGACTACGAAGAGATCGCCCGAAACCACGCCGGCAGCCCCGAGTTCGTCAAGGCCGCCGAGCGCGAGCTCGATATCGCGGTGGACTACATCAACGGCAAGCGGCGCAAGTTCCTGGGCCTGCGCATCACCAATGCCCGGCGCGATGGCGAGGAGTTGCTCGTTCGCATCGCCGAACGCCTGCCCGGCAGCCAGCTCGCCGAGCGGGCCATGCTCGAGCTGGGGGCCCATTACCGCCGAACGGGCGAGTTCGGGCTGGCGCGCGACGTGTACGGCATCTTCCTGGAAGCCTTCCCGACGTCGACGTTCTACCGCGTCGTGCTGCTCGCGCGGATCGAGGCGACCTTCTCGCAGTACAACGGCCCGCAGTACGACGGTTCGGGGCTGCTGGAAACCGAGGAGCTGCTGGACGTCTACGAGTCGAAGTACCCCGGCGATCTCGAGGTGCAGGCCGAGCTCGACGCCCTGCGGGTGCGCATCGACGAGAGCCAGGGACAGCAGTTGCTCGGCATGGCCGAGGTCTACCTGCTCCGCGACGAGAAGGCGTCGGCGCGGTACGTCCTGCGCCGCTTGCTGCAAGAGCATCCGCGGACGGTCGCCGCCCAGGAAGCGTTAGACATTCTCCGCGAGCGCGGCTGGGGCACGCCGTGACTGGGGCGCCAAGGAACGCAGGCGGTTGGGCGATGGCCATCCTGCTGGCGCTCTCGCTGTGGCTGCCGGGCTGCTCGAGCGACCCCACGCAGGGGTACAGCTTCGCGTCGTCGTACGACCAGCGGGTGCAGAGCATCTCGGTCGCGGTCTTCGAGAACGCGACGTTCCACCCCGGCATCGAGGCGGACCTGGCCTCGGCCCTGATCCGTCGCGTGCAGCGTGACACGCCGTGGAAGGTCGTCGGCGAAGCGACGGCGCAGACCTCGCTCACGGGCGTGATCAATGACGTGCAGATCAGCCGGCTGACGCAGGACACCGCCGGCGGCATCTCGCAGCAGGTGGCCGTGCGACTGATCATGGACTTCCAGTGGCGGAGCAACGTCACGGGCCGCCTGCTCGCCGAGCGACGGGGCCTGGCGGTCACCGAGTCGTTCATCCCCGCGGCGGGCGAGCCGATCGATGTGGGCTTCTCGGCCGCGACCGACGAGGCCGCCGGGGCGATCCTGGAAGCCATGCGATCGGTCTGGTAGCGATCCCCCCGCCGCCCCGGGACGTATCACCTTCTGGCATGAGGGGGCCGCTCGCAGGAGCCCTCACGCGGCTCTTGGGGCCCGGAATGGTCCGGATCCGGGGCGGGTTGGCCTGCGGGGCGCGTCGAGATGGCCGGTGGGGCCACACGAGCCCTCTAGGATGGCCCTCGATCGGCCCGATGCTCTGGATGGGCATCGAGCCAGGAGCGGCCGGCGGAAGCGGCCGAATCCGGAAGGTCCCGGGCGTTCCTGGAACCTGACCGGCAGACCAGCGGAGCGTGCATGCGTCGAATCACGATGAGCCAGCAAGACCAGAACCCTCAGAAGCGGCCCGAGGGTCAAGGCGATCGCCCGGGCGGCAAGCGCGGCCCCGGGCAGCAGCCCAATGGACCGGCCATGCCGCAGGGGCGCATGCTGATCTTCGTCGTCGCCCTGGTGCTGCTGGCGGTCATGGTCATGCTCATGTTCCAGAGCGGGCGGGGCGAGCCCATCACGCTGCGGCAGTTCTACGCGCTCTATGACGCGGGCCAGATCGATCCCGAGACGGTGGTCATCTCCGATTCAGCCGTGCGCGCCGTCAGGCTGGGCGGGCCGGACAGCAGCGAGCGGACGACGGTGCGCATCGACATCAACACGGCCACGAAGGAAACCGTCGCCCGCCAGATCATGGACAAGACCGGGCTCGAGGCCCGCAGCCAGCCGAGCAGCAACTGGCCGATCTACCTGCTGCTGGGCTTGCCGATTATCCTGTTCGCGTTCCTGATCTTTATGTTCCTGCGGAGCCTGCGCGGCGCCGCGGGCGGCGGGGGCATGCTGGGCAGTTTCGGCAAGAGCCGCCACAAGGTCTTCAGCAAGGAGATGACCGGCGTCACGTTCAAGGACGTCGCGGGCATCGATGAGGCCAAGGACGAGGTCTCGGAGATCATCGAGTTCCTCAAGACGCCCAAGAAGTTCACCAAGCTGGGCGGACGCATCCCCCGCGGCGTGCTGCTCAACGGGCCTCCCGGCTGCGGCAAGACGCTGCTGGCCAAGGCCATCGCGGGCGAGGCCGACGTGCCGTTCTTCAGCATCTCGGGCTCGGACTTCGTGGAGATGTTCGTGGGCGTGGGCGCCAGCCGCGTGCGCGACCTCTTCAAGCAGGCCAAGGACAACTCGCCGTGCCTGATCTTCCTCGATGAGATCGACGCGGTCGGTCGTCGCCGAGGTGGCGGCTACAGCACCGGCGGGCACGACGAGCGCGAGCAGACGCTCAACGCCATCCTCGTCGAGATGGACGGCTTCAACGCCACCGACGGCGTGATCGTCATCGCCGCGACCAACCGGGCCGACGTGCTCGATCCGGCCCTGGTCCGCCCGGGCCGATTCGATCGCCAGATCTCGGTGAGCCTGCCCGACCTCAAGGGCCGCTTGCAGATCTTGAGCGTGCACGCCAAGAAGGTGAAGCTGGGGCCGGACGTCGACCTCGAGAAGATCGCCCGCGGCACGCCCATGTTCAGCGGCGCCGACCTCGCCGCGATCGTGAATGAAGCGGCCATCATGGCCACGATGCAGGACAAGGACTTCATCGAGCACGAAGACCTCGAGGAAGCGCGCGACAAGGTCAAGTTCGGCCGCGCGAGCAAGAGCCGCGTGCGCGAGAAGGACGAGAACAAGCTCGTGGCCTACCACGAGGCCGGGCACGCCGTGCTCCAGGCCATGCTGCCCGATGGCGACCCGCTGCACAAGGTCACCATCATCCCGCGCGGCGGGGCCGGCGGGGCGACCTTCAGCCTGCCCGAGAAGGACCGCATGGGCTACGGGCTCAAGTGGGTCAGCGCGACGCTCAAGGTGCTGTGCGGCGGACGCATCGCCGAGGCCCGCGCGATGGGCGACATGTCCAGCGGCGCCAGCCAGGACATCGCCCAGGCCACCGAACTGGCCCGCACCATGGTCACCGAGTGGGGCATGAGCGACAAGCTGGGCTTCCTGCGATACACCGGCAGCGACACCCGCGAGAGCTACCTGCCCGACAAGGACTACAGCGATCGCACGGCCGAACTGATCGACCAGGAGATCCGCCGCATCGTCGACGAGGCCTTCGCCCAGGCCAAGGACATGCTCGATCAGAACTGGAACAAGGTCGAGGCGGTCGCCGAGGCACTGCTCAAGCACGAGACGCTGACGGCCGAGGAGGTCCATCTGCTGATCAGCGGTGGGTCGCTCAACAAGCCCACCGTTTCGGACCTGCTGCTGGCCGATCGGGACCAGCAGCGGCCCAAGTCTGCCCCGGCGTCCAACGACGACGACGAGGGCCCCGAACTGGCCCAGGGCATGTCCCCAAGCCCGGCGTGAACGATCTCTTCGACGAGGCCCGGGCGCGAGCCCGGGCTTTTTCGTGCGCCGGCAAGGGCCCCGAACTTGAGCCAGGGCCTCGTTGGGGTTGCGTGTCGCCCTGCCAAGTTGACACCTTCGGGCGGTCGGCCGGGGCGGCTGGCAGCGCTGCCGGCGGGCCTGCAAGGGCCTGGGGAGGGCTGATCCCAGCCGTTCGATAGGCACGCGGCTTGTAAGGCTTCTCGCGTGAACTTCTCGGGTGAGCCATCCTGCCCCACCGGCCCCAGCCGGCTGAACCTGCTGCTGAGCGATGCCAGCCGGCCGGAGCAGTCGTGGGCCGATCGGTTGCCGCCGCTGCTGGAGCCCATGGGTGTCCGCACGGTGCGGGCCCGCAGCGGGCGGGAGGCCTCGGAGGTCATGCAGGCCACGGCGATCCACATGGCCGTGGTCGACCTGGCACTGCCCCTGGACACCGGCTCGGACGAGGACGGCGGGCTGCGGCTGCTGGAACTGCTCAGCCGCAGCGAGCACCGCCCCCCCACGATCGTGATCCGCCGGGCCCGGACGGCCCGCGAGGCCAGCCGCGAGGCGATGCGGGCGTTGCTCGCCGACGCGTTCGCGGTGGTCGATCGCCCAAGCCACCACCGGGATGTCGAACTGCTATTGGAGGTGCTGCGCCGCGTTCTGGCGCGTCACTATCGGGGCCAGTGGCCCCAGGCTGATTGAGGAACCCAACCCACACCCTGCCCGCCGAGCCGGGCGCTATTCGCAGAGGAGCGATGCACGATGGCCGCAACGAAGACTCGCAAGAAACTGAACATCCGCCCGCTGCACGACAAGATCATCGTCCGTCGTGACGAGGCCGAGAGCGTCACCGCTTCGGGCATCTTCCTGCCCGAGAGCAGCAAGGACCGGCCCAAGACCGGCGTGGTCGAGGCTGTTGGCGACGGCGCCCTGAACACCGAGACCGGCGAGCGCGTGCCGCTGGAGATCAAGAAGGGCGACCGCGTGATCTTCAGCAGTTACTCCGGGACTGAGGTCAAGCTCGACGGCGAGGAGCTGCTGATCATGACCGAGAGCGACGTGCTGGCGGTGCTCGAGGGCTGAGGCTGACCCGATCTCGCAAGGGGCGTGCATGACCACCGAAGAGCTGCGCGCAGCGCTGAAGGAACTGACTGGCGGGCGTGATGCTACGTTCGCCTTCTGCAACGCCCGGGAGCAGGCGTCGATGCTCCTGGTGCACAACGCGATGCTGGTGCCCGAGGAGAGCGATCACATGATCAAGCTCACCGATGGGCAGAGCATCTTCATCATCGACGCGAACAGCGTCATCTGGGTCCGGATCGGATTGAACGGAGCCCAGCTGTGACATCGCAGTTTCCGTATGGCTTTCCGGAAGCGCCTACCGGCAAGTCGGATCAGCCTTGTCTCATCATTTCCAACGACAGCATCGTGGACCTGTACAACGCACGGCGCAGCGAAGACAGGCAGTTCAAGAACGTCAACAATCGCGTGAAGAAGTGGTTCACTGGGCTTGCGAAGCAAGCCGGATGGTCACAAGTAAAGTGGTACTGCGAGTACGACGCCCCACGTGGCCTTGCGGCATTGCTCATCTACAAGCACAACGACACCACCATCGACCAAGAAAACCAAGGGAGCTGACACATGGCAGCGAAAGACATCGCCTTTGACAATGACGCGCGCGAGCGGATCCTCCGCGGCGTGCAGAAGCTCGCCCAGGCCGTCAAGGTCACCCTGGGCCCCTCGGGCCGCGTGGTGGTCATCCAGAAGTCCTTCGGCGCCCCCACCGTCACCAAGGACGGCGTGACGGTCGCCAAGGAGGTCGAGCTGGAGGACCCCTACGAGAACATGGGCGCCCAGATGGTCAAGAGCGTGGCCAGCAAGGCCAGCAAGGACGCCGGCGACGGCACCACCACCGCCACCATCTACGCCGAGGCCATCTATAGCGAGGGCCTGAAGAACATCACCGCCGGCGCCAACGCCAACGAGGTCAAGCGCGGCATCGAGAAGGCCGTCGCCGCCCTGGTCGACGAGCTGCACGGCATGTCCAAGAAGGTGTCGAGCTCCAAGGAGATCGCCCAGGTCGGCACGTGCAGCGCCAACCAGGACGCCGAGATCGGCGACATCATCGCCAAGGCCATGGACAAGGTCGGCAAGGACGGGGTCATCACCGTCGAAGAGGGCAAGAGCCTGAACACCGAGGTGCAGCTCGTCGAGGGCATGCAGTTCGACAAGGGCTACCTCAGCCCGCACTTCGTCACCGACGCCGCCGCCATGGAGTGCGAGCTGGAGGACTGCTACGTCCTCATCCACGAGAAGAAGCTCAGCAGCGCCAAGGACCTGGTGCCCATCCTCGGCAAGGTCGCCGAGAGTGGCAAGGCCCTGCTCATCATCGCCGAGGACGTCGATAGCGACGCCCTGGCCATGCTCGTGGTCAACAAGCTCCGCGGCGTCTTGAAGGTCGCCGCCGTCAAGGCCCCGGGCTTCGGCGATCGCCGCAAGGCCATGCTCGAGGACATCGGCATTCTTACTGGCGGCCAGCCGGTCATGGAAGAGCTGGGCATCGACCTGGAGAAGCTCGAGCTGCGCGAGCTCGGCCGGGCCAAGAAGGTCGTCATCGACAAGGACAACACCACCATCATCGAGGGCGCCGGCAAGAGCAGCGACATCAAGGGCCGGATCGACATGATCCGCCACCAGGTCGAGGCGGCCAGCAGCGACTACGACCGCGAGAAGCTCGAGGAGCGCCTGGCCAAGCTGGCCGGCGGCGTCGCGCAGATCAACGTCGGCGCGGCCACCGAGGTCGAGATGAAGGAAAAGAAGGCCCGCGTCGAGGACGCCCTGCACGCCTGCCGCGCGGCCGTCGAAGAGGGCATCCTGCCCGGCGGCGGCACGGCCATCCTGCGGGCCCGCAAGAAGCTCGAGGCCCTGCGCAAGAAGATGCCCGGCGACGAGGGCCTGGGCGTGGACATCGTGTGGCGGGCCGTGAGCGCCCCGATTAAACAAATCGCCAAGAACTGCGACCTGGAGGGCTCGCTCATCGCCAGCAAGGTCGAAGAGAACCCCGACCCGAGCTTCGGCTTCAACGCCCTGACCCGCGAGTACGGCGACCTGGTGAAGATGGGCGTGATCGTCCCGACCAAGGTCGAGCGCGTGGCCCTGGAGAACGCCGCGAGCGTCGCCGGCCTGCTGCTGACCACCGAGGCCGCGGTGGTGGAGCACCAGGACAAGAAGAAGGCGAAGGTGCCGATGGGTGGTGGGGATGATTTTGATTATTGACTGAACGTAGCCGTCTGATTGACTAGCTGCTACCGTAGAGCCGGGCACTTGGTGCCCGGCTCTACGCACTTTGGAGACAGGCAATGAACGCCTATGAAGTATTCACTCCAAATGACTTTCCTACATACACCTACATTTCTCGCGACTCGAAGAACTACGAGAAGAGCTTGGTGCACTATCTAAAGGTGCCAGGATCTGCAGTTGCGATTTCGGGACCGTCAAAGTCGGGGAAGACCAGCTTGGTTAGGCGGGTTGTAGGAGATGGCAATCTTGTACTGATTCCTGGCAGTAGCGTTAGCTCACCTGACGCTCTATGGGATAGGGTGCTTGACAAAATTCGGGCACCCCATGAGACAGCCACTCAGCAGATACACTCGGCTAGTGTGTCGGCAGGATCGGCCTTTCCTAGTGGTGGTTCAGTAGCCAAGTTGAGCGCCACGCTGGCTCGTCAAGAATCGAGACAAGCCAAGCAGTCTCGCAGGGGCTATGCACAAGTGGTCGATCTACTCGCCAAACAACCGGCTGTAGTCCTTGTTGATGACTTCCATTTTATCGATCGAGATATCCAGATCGATGTTGCCCCTGCAATCAAGGCAGCAGTTCATGACGGTGTAAAATTTATCATTACCGTCGCATCACATCGCTCCGACGATCTAGAACGGGCCACAGACCAACTGACGGGTCGCGTGGCGAATCTTGATATCGAACCTTGGTCTAGAACCGAACTCGAAGAAATTGTTTTTTCCGGCTTTGAGCAACTGAACGCTGCGCACGATATTCTCGTGCCCTACCAGCTGTCCTCGGAAGCCGGCGGGTCGCCTCAATTGATGCAGCTGATTTGCCTGCATGCGGCGATCGATCAAGGCTTTGAACAGCAAAGCCCACAACCCAAACCGCTACATATTGATGAAGCAAGTATCCCAAACATCATGAAAGAGGCTAGCAACTTCACTCAGATGAAGACTACTGCCGACAAGATGTTGCAGGGTCCTAAGTCCCGTGGGACTTCGAGAGACATTTACGAATTGAAGGATGGCACATCTGGCGATGTCTACTACTGCGTAGCGAAGGCAATTGCTTCTTTTGAAGCGCAGCTTTCATTTACCTACGAGCAAATTAAGGACAGAATCGAGAGGCTCGCAAGTACGGCACCTCCCGGTGGCAGTATCCACAGTTGCCTAGCTCAGATGAGTCATCGCACCGCAAATCCCGATACGGGTGAACGCAAAGTTGATTGGGATGAGGAAAAGCGCACTTTCAATATCGTGGATCCTTACCTGCTCTTCTACATCCGTTGGTCAAGCTTGGTTTCTAAGTAACAGATGTGCTTTTGGCGGTGGTGAAGCGAACGATTGCACAATACGGCACCGTGTCTCAGAGTCTCTCGATTCATACAGCCCCACCCCCCTCAAACACCCGCCCTAATCCCACACCCCCCACCACGCACGCCGCGGCCAGGCCCAGCTGGGCCAGCACGCCGTGCGCGAGCATGGGCAGCACGCACATCGCCAGGCCGGCGACGAGGATGGCCGGGCGCTCGGCCTTCTTGCCGTAGATGAACAGGGCCATGCCCAGCAGGCCGACGAACAGGGCGACGGTGATCTGGAGGGTGGACATCGAGTTGAACAGTGGCATGCCCTGGTAATCGGACCGAAGGCCTCGGGGCTTGATCGCGGGCCCCGCGGCGGCCTTTTTGAACAGGACCGGGGGCGTCCGGGTCAGGGCGGGAGCCCCTCCGGACCAGTGGAAAACCGCTGCGGACCAGTCGGGAGCCCCTCCGGACCAGTGGAGAGCCGCTCCGGACCAGTAGGGAGAGGCTCCGGACCAGTAGAAAGCCTCTCCGGACCAGTGGGGAGAGGCTCACCACTGGAAGAAAATCGTTCCCGAGCGAAGAAAAACCGTACCCGAGGGCTTCGGGGTTGCCTTTCGTTTGGATCGATCTGGCGGGTGTTCGGGTCGATGGCCGGGCCAGCACCCACGCCCATCGAACGACCAGGGCCGCTCCCCCCATCTGGACAAAAGGAAGCGGCCCCGTCGTTCGGAAAAGTGTTTGGGCGTCTGAGCAACCGGAAACGCCCGTGCCCTCGCTATCGGGCGGTCGTCGGATTCGCTTGAGCGGAAGTCAGCTCGCCGAGCCGGCCCGCAGCTCCTCCAGCTTGGCCTCGTCCAGACCCAGGTACTCGTACATGTGCTGGTCGTAGGCCTGGGCGTCCTTGTCCTGGCTGAGGTCCAGCCGCAGCTCGTTGATGACCTTGGTGCCCTGGCCGATCCAGGCGTCCCAGGTCTCCTTGCTGATGTTCTCGTAGATCCACTCACCGATGGGGCCCTTGAACGGTGGCCTGGGGAGCTGGTGGCCGCGCTTGCCGGTGCGCTGGCAGACGAAGTCGCCCTCGGCGAGCTCGGCGGCGGTGGGCTGCTTGGTCTGGACTTCGGGGACGGGAGCGCCCAGCTTCTCGAGCATGGCCTTCATGCCGTTGGCGGGCATGCGGTCGCCGCGCTCGGTGGCGCTCTTGAAGCCGGTGGTGATCAGCTCGATGGCCTCGTCCTTCTTGGAGGGATCGCTGGCCGAGGCCTCGATGAGCTGCTCGCCGGCGAGCTGGTAGGCCTTGCTCATGGCGGGGTTGAGCTCGATGCAGCGGATGTAGCTGGCCGCGGCGTCGGCGGGCCGGCCGGCCTGGGCGTAGGCGCCGGCGAGGGAGAAGTGGGCCATGTCGTTGTCCGGGTCCTCCCGGCACATGTTCTCGAACTGGGCGATGCGGGTCTGAAGGTCCATGGGGGCTCCCAGGGGGCGTCAAGAGGGGCGGTTTCGGCCGAGATCCGGCCCGAGCTCATGGTACGAGCCCGCGGGCGGCGCGGGGATATCGCCTTGGCGATGCGCGGGGTTTGTGGTAGGCTATCTGCCGGGAAATCGCGATCCCACCGCCCGAAACCGCTCTCGGAGACGTATTCCATGCGCCCTTTCCGCCGCTCAACCCCCCTCGCCGCCGCCGCCCTGCTCGCCTGCGCGGGCTCGGCCCAGGCCACGTGGTCCATCCTGCTGGTCGACACCCGCACCGGCGAGATCGCCCTGGGCAGCGCGACCTGCCTGACGAGCTTCGACCTGCGGGCGGGCACGCCGGTGATCATCACGGGCGTGGGCGCGGCCACCGCCCAGAGCTTCGTCGACAGCTCGGGCCGAAACCGCGTGCGCATCCGCGATGGGCTGGCCTTGGGGCTGACGCCCGCGGAGATCTTCGACGACCTTTCGACCTTCGACCCCGGCCACCAGACGCGCCAGTACGGCATCGTCGATGTGACGGGCGGCACGGGGACTTTCAGCGGCACCAGCGCGGGCGCGTGGGCGGGCGGCACGACGGGCGAACTGGGCGGGGCCGACTCGGGCATCTTCTACGCCGTGCAGGGCAACCTGCTGACCGGGCCGGCCGTCGTCGACGACGCGGTGCAGGCGATCATCGATACGCCCGGCGACCTGGCCGAAAAGCTGATGGCGGGCATGGAGGCGGCCCAGGCCATCGGCGGCGATGCGCGCTGCTCGTGCCCGCCGCTGCCCATCCCCTGCGGCACGCCGCCCGCGGGCTTCCTCAAGAGCGCCGACATCGGCTACATGATGATCGCGCGCACCGGCGACGTCGACGCGTGCAACGGGATCTACCAGTTGGTCACCTCGACCCGCGATATCGAGCTGGCCGACATCGACGGCGACGGCCGGGCCGACGCACTGGCGGCGGACAACGGCGGCAACAACGTCTCCACCCTGCTCAACGCCGGCCCGGGCACGCTGGGCACCATGCCCGTGCTGCTCGATCCGACCATCGACACACGCTTCGGCCGTGTTTCGCGGTTCGAGATCGTCGACGTCACCGGCGACGGCATCGATGACCTGGTGGCGTTCGACGAGGCGGCCGGGGCGGTGGCGGTGGGCGCGGGCGACGGCACCGGCAGCTTCGCCGACCCCGTGCGCACGGCGGTGGCGGTCTCCGGCGATGCGCTGCTGACGCTCGATATCGGCGACGATGGCGGGCCGGCGGACCTGTTCATCGGCTCCGATTCGGGCGGCGCTGCCGCGCTGCTGCGTAACGACGGCGCGGGTGGCTTCACCATCGAGCCGTTCGCCTTCGCCGGCGAGCCGAGGCGCTGGGCCGCGGGTGATTTCAACGGCGACGGCTTCGACGACGTGGCCTACGTCACCAGCTCGGGCCTGCTGGCCACCGTGCTCAACGACGGCGCGGGCGGACTCGCGCTCGGGCCGGTGGGCATCGCCGCCATCGATGGCACGGTGCTGCACGCCGCCGACATGGACGGCGACGGCGACGACGACCTGGTGGGCGTGAATCGCTCGCAGCGGCTCGTGGTGGTCGCGTCGCTCGAGGGCGCCTCGTTCACGCAGGCGACGGCCACGCTGACGCGCTCGCCCAACTGGGCCAACGTGGGCAGCGTCACCAGCCCGGACGCCGTCGAGGTGGTCGTGGGCGTGAGCGACCTGGCGGCCGACCTGCTGACGTACCGCCTGGACGCGGGCGTGCTCGAACTCGTCGACAGCACCGGCACGAGCCTCGTCCCTAGGAACTTCGAGCTGGCCGACCTGACCGGCGACGGCTTCGACGAGCTCGTGGGCACGACCGGCAACAGCCTGACGGTCATCGGGAATCAGGGTGGCACGCTGGCCCCGGGCCCGGGCTGCGGCGCGGGCGATCACTTCATGAACTTCAACGTGGCCTTCCAGCCGCGCAGCGCGCCAGACTCGGTGTTCCAGCTCCGCGACCTGTTCGACGATTGGCGCAGCGACCTGGTTGGGCTGGCCGACGCGGTCCTGAGCGAGGCCGAACTCGACCCGCCGGTGATCGCCGGCGGCGAGGCCTCGACGCTGCGCATCGAGCTGCGCGACTGGCAGGGGCTGGCGGCGGACATGAGCATGGCCCAGCCGCAGATCGCGATCGCGGGCGCGCCGAGCGTTGACGTGGGCACGCCCATGTCGCTGGGCGGCGGCGTGTGGGAGGTCGAGCTCACCGCGTCCACCGCGAGCGAGGCGGGGCTCACTGAGATCACGATCACCATCGCCGACGCGGGCGCACGCCCCGTCACGCTGATGCCCCCGCCCGTGCTCGAAGTGACCGGTGGCTGCTACGCCGACCTCGACGGCGACGGCGAGCTGACGATCTTCGACTTCCTGGCGTTCCAGAACGCCTTCGACGCGGGGGATCCGATCGCGGACTGCGATGGTTCGGGGTCGCTGGATATTTTTGATTTTCTGTGTTTTCAGAATGCGTTTGATGCGGGGTGCTGAATACAGAGTCAGGCCGGTTTCTCGGCTCCGATCTCCAAGACATCCACTAACCGTTCTCCAAAGTCACTGAGTGTGATGTAAAACTCTGGCTCATTGGGATGCATATCTAGCGTGTATTCATCCGGCACTGACCAGCGGTCGAATTCTGCGGGATCCGCACGACGCACCCTGATTTCCGGAAATGGATGAATCAACACTCCCATCGCAAGCAACTGGCCCACCGCATGAGATGGTTTATGGCCGATTTCCAAGAACTCTTTGCGGAGCTGCCCTGCATTCTTGTTCAGCCATTCAGCTTCAATCGGGCCCATCTGCTTCAAAACAGAAACAAACATGGGTGACCTAGCGTTAGGCTGCCGCATGGCGTTCAATAGCAACTGAGCCCACAAGTCTTGCAGTTCGTCGCTATCAACGTTGCCTGCCGCGTCAAGAGCTGGCACCAAGAAGCCAGGAGGCAAAGACTCAATCGGAGTATCAGATTCTGCGAGCCGCGTCTTGAGCTTGTCAAGCAAACGGATTCGATTTACGCATTGCCAGTAGTAGATCTGATCGCCAAGCAAGTCTCCTGCGACGGTAAAGGGCCGACCCAGCAGTTTTTCAGCCAAATCTGATGCTGCTTCGGCCACGGGCCTTGCTACACCAAATCCAGCCCCTGCGGCCGCAGCAACAGCAGCGAGATCGCTCACACCGCCTCCACCACCATCGCCACGCTGTTCCCCCCGCCCAGGCACAGGCCGGCCAGGCCGCGCTTGGCGCCGGTGCGCTGCATCTGGTAGAGCAGCGTCGTCAGCACGCGGGTGCCCGAGGCGCCGATGGGGTGGCCCAGGGCGATGCCGCCGCCGGCAACATTGAGCTTGTCCTCGCTGATGCCCAGCTCCTTGATGTTGCACAGCACCTGGGCGGCGAAGGCCTCGTTGAGCTCGAACAGGTCGATGTCCTCGATCTTCAGGCCGGCCTTCTTCAGCACGCCCTGCACACCGGTGATCGGGGCGGCGAAGATGTCCTTGGGCGCCACGCCGCTGGTGGCGTAGGCGAGGATCCTGGCCATGGGCTTGATGCCAAGCTCGCCGGCCTTGCTCTCGCTCATCACGATGGTGGCCGCGGCGCCGTCGTTGATCTGGCTGGCGTTGCCCGCCGTCACGGTGCCGGCCTTGTCGAAGGCGGGGCGCAGCTTGGAGAGGCCTTCGGCGGTGCTGCCCGGGCGGATGCCCTCGTCGGCGGAGCAGCCGCCCTCGGGGCCGGGGACCTTGCGGTTGCCCAGTTGCTCGCCGGTGAGCGCGACCATCTCGTCCTTAAACCAGCCCTCATTCGTCGCCTTCTCGGCCCGCTGGTGGCTCTGGGCGGCGAAGCGGTCCTGCTCTTCGCGGGTGATGTTGTACTTCTGGGCGATGTGGTCGGCGGCGTTGCCCATCATCCAGCACTCAAAGGCGCACCGCAGGCCGTCGTGGGCCATGACGTCGGTAAGCTGGGTATCGCCGAACTTCACGCCCTGCCGCACGTGGGCGAAGTGGGGCGCGCCGGTCATGTTCTCCATGCCGCCGGCGATGACCACCTCGTTGTCGCCCGCCTTGATCGACTGGGCGGCCATCATGACGGCCTCCAGTCCCGAGCCGCAGACCTTGTTGATGGTCTTGGCGCTGAGCGTCTCGGGCAGGCCGGCCTTCAGGCCCGCCTGACGCGCGGGGTTCTGGCCCAGCCCGGCTTGCAGCACGCAGCCCATGACGCATTCGTCGACCATCTCGCCCTTGAGCGCCGGCACCTGCTCCATCGCGGCCTTGATGGCGTAGCTGCCCAGCACCGGGCTGGGGGTGCTGGCGAGGGAGCCAAAGAACTTGCCGATGGGGGTGCGCTTGGCGGCGACGATGACGGGTTGGTTGGACATGGGCAGGGGTCTCCGAGTTGAAGGCACGCCAGACGCGATCGGACGGACGGCTGCGATGTTTGGGTGTCGACAGGTTGCGGGACGAGCCGCAAGGACCAGTATAGAGCCCGGCGGGCGTACGCTGGGGTCATGCCGATGCGAACCGCGACCGCCGTGCTTGTGTTCATCACGCTCACCGCTCCGAACGCCCTCGCCCAATGCGACTACGCCCTGGACGACGGCTCGGGCGGCTTCACCATCGGGCCCAGCGAGTTCGATGCCGTGGTCACGTGGGGCAATTACTTCAGGCCTTCCACCGCCTGCGGCTGGCTGCGCGAGGTCAGCGTCTCCTTCCCCGGCAGCCTGCCCGTGGGCACGCCGCTGACGGTGCTGGTGTACCTCGACCCCGACGGCGACGGCGACCCCACCAACGCCAACCTCGTCTCGGCGGCCTCGCACGCATCGCGGGCGACCTCCACCAGCACCTTCGCGACCTACGCCATCCGCCCCACCGCGGTGGGCGACGCGGGGTTCTTCGTCGCCATCGCCGCCTTCGTGCCCCAGCGCCAGGCTGTCGCCCGCATGGACCAGGACACCCTGGGCGTTGATAGCTGGCTCTTCTACGACGGTGAGCTGCTGACCGACCTCGGGGCCGCGCCCTTCATCCTGCGCATGGCCGACAGCCCCTTCAACGGCACGTGGATGGTCCGGGCCTCGGCCGAGGCCACCGGCTGCACGGTCGACCTCGACGGCGATGGGTCGGCCACGGTCTTCGACTTCCTCGAGTTCCAGAACGCGTTCTCGGCGGGCGATCTGCGGGCCGACTTCGACAACGACCTGGCCCTGTCGCTCTTCGACTTCCTGGCGTTCCAGAACGCCTTCGATGCGGGCTGCTGAGTTTGTTATCGGGCTCGAAGCGTTTGCAGATTTTGCGTGGGCGTGCCCGCTCCGCACCGAGGCCGGCCTCGACCCCCAAAAAAGCCTTGTACACCCAGAGGCAAGCCGGTATATTGATTGGTACTCAAGGGGAACCGAAGGCGTGCTTCGGGATTGGCAGTAGAGAGGGGTCGAGCATGATGTCGAAGTCCGCCCAGGGCGTCGCGGTCGCCGCGATGCTTGCTGTCGTTGGTCATTGCCAGCCGGTTGCGTGGGGCCAGGAGGTCTCACCCAAAGCCGAGCAGGCCAAGCCGCAAGAGGCCGAACCCAAGAAGGAGCGTCGCAGCTCGCTCGTGCAGCGTGGGTATGCGCCGCGGGTGATGCCCGCGCTGCCCTTCAGCCTGCCCGATGCGCCCGGTACGGACGACCCGGCGACCTTCCCTGACGAGTTCCGGACGATCACCGGCCGCTTCAACAACCTGACCGAGCCGCTGTGGGGCTCGGCGGGCATCCCGTTCGTTCGCATGGCCGAGCCGGCGTACGGCGATGCGGCGGGCAGCATTCCCGCCCGAATCGATGGCCCGAGCGCACGCGCGGTCAGCCAGGCCGTGTTCCGCCAGGATGATGAATTGATTCCCAGCCGCTTCGGCGACTCGAACATGCTGTGGCTCTGGGGCCAGTTCGTCGACCACGACCTGGACGAGACGCCAATCTCGATGCCCAAGGAGCCCTTCGACATCGCCGTCCCGCTGGGCGATCCGTGGTTCGACCCCGCTTCGACGGGCGTCGAAGAGATCGTGCTGGACCGGTCGGGCTACCAGATCGTCAACGGCCGTCGCGAGCAGGTGAATCGCATCACGGCGTACATCGACGCCTCGCTGATCTACGGCTCGGACCTGCCGCGAGCGGTCGAGCTGCGCACCAACGACGGCACGGGCGAGCTCAAGACCAGCGACGGCGATCTGCTGCCCTACAACATCAACGGGTTCCCCAACGGCCCACGCGCCGACGACCCCACGCTGTTCCTCGCAGGCGACGTGCGCGCCAACGAGCAGATCACGCTCATCGCGATCCACACGCTGTTCGTACGCGAGCACAACCACTGGGCCCGCCAGATCCGCGCGGCCAACCCGGACTTCACCGGCGACGAGGTCTACGAGCATGCCCGCGCCATCATGAGCGGCATCATGCAGGCCATCACGTACAACGAGTTCCTGCCGCCGCTGCTCGGGCCCGACGCGATGCCGCCCTACACGGGCTACGACCCCACGGTGAACCCTGGTATCAGCAACATGTTCGCCACCGCGTCGTTCCGCCTGGGCCACTCCATGCTGCCCCCGTTCCTTGAGCGGCTGGACAGCGACGGCCGCGAGGCGCCCGAGGGCCACTTGTCGCTGCGTCAGGCGTTCTTCACGCCCGAAGAGATCGGCGACCACGACATCGACACCGCCCTGCGGGGTGCGTGCATGACCGTGGCCGAGCAGTTCGACCATCTCATGATCGACGACGTGCGCAACTTCCTGTTCGGCATGCCGGGCATGGGCGGGTTCGACCTGGCCTCGCTCAACATCCAGCGCGGCCGCGACCACGGCCTGCCCGATTACAACACCGTGCGCGAGGCCTTCGGCCTGCCGCGCGTGGCCGACTTTGCCGGCATCAGCCCCGACCCCGACGTGCAGGCCAAGCTCGCCTCGGTCTATGCATCGTGCGACGACGTCGACCCGTGGGTGGGCATGCTCGCCGAGCCGGCCCTGCCCGGCGCGATGGTGGGCGAGACGCTGCGCGCCACGCTGGTCGACCAGTTCGTGCGTGTGCGTGACGGCGATCGCTTCTGGTACGAGGCCTACCTGCCCCAGGACATGGTGGACCTGGTGAACCAGCAGACACTCTCCACGATCATCCGCCGGCACACCAGCATCGGCGACGAGATCCTCGACAACGCGTTCCTCGCACCCTTGCCGTGCCTGCCGGACTTGGACAAGGACGGGGAGCTGACGATCTTCGACTTCCTGGCCTTCCAGACGCTGTTCGATCAGGGCGACCTGCGGGCCGACTTCGACGGCGACGGATCGCTGACGATCTTCGACTTCCTGGTGTTCCAGAACGCGTTCGACGCGGGCTGCGAATAAGACCCCGGACGTGCCGGCTCTAGCGGGTCTCGCCGCTCGGGCCGGTCGCCTCACCAGCACCCAGACGCAACGCGCGGTCGAGCAGTTCCTGCTCGGCCGCGCGGTAGCGCGCGAAGCTGGCCTTGAGTTCCTCGTGCAGGGTCTCGATGGCGCGCTGGCGGTCGGGCATATCGACGGGCCCCTGCTCATCGGTGCTCAGGGAGATCAGGCTCTCGCTGGCGGCGCGCAGGTCGCTGGCCGCCTGCGCGAACGCGCGGGTCGAGTCATAGATGAGCTCGCCCTCCAACTCGCGCGTGGTCGGCCGCTGGAGCAAACGCCACGGGCTGCGGCGGACCTCGAGCATCGTGAGCTTGGCCTGATCGCTCGCCAGCCGGAGGTTCGCCGTTGCGCGACGAAGCCCGGGCGTCTCCGCATCGAAGAGCGCCCGGGCGTCGGCGGCAAGCTCGGCGGTCTCCGCCGAAGCGCGGCGTGCGTTCTCGACGGTGTCGATGGCCGCGGGCAGCAGCTCTTCGTCGGTGCGTGTGGTGATGTCGGCCAGGTCGGCCAAAACGCGGTCGATGTTGGGACGGTTCTCGTCGATCGTGGCGCGCACGCTCTGGATCACATCGGCCAGTTCGATGGTCCGCTCGTCCAGCCGTTCGGCCAGCCCGGTCCAGACCTCGACGCTGCCGCGGACGTCGCCCAGCGTGCCCTCGACCTGCTCGCCGATGCGCGGGACGCGCTGCCGCAGATCGTCGGCGATCGCCCGCGCGTCCTCGATGGTCAGGTTCAGGCCATCGACGGCGCGGCCAACATCGGGCTCGACTTCGGCGAGGATGCGACTGATGCGCTCGGACGTCTCGGCGAGCGCGGTGATCGAACGCTGGATGTTCTCCAGGTCCTGGTCGCTCAGGCCCGTCTGCGCGAGCAGGCCCGGGGAGGGCAGGCCCGTCAGCCGGCCGCCCTCTTCGAGCGGCTGGCCGGCGCCGGTGCTGATGAAGTTGACCACCGAGCCGGTGCCCAGGATGGGGATCTCGAGCCGTGCGACGGCGTCATCGCGCAGCACCAGGTCTTCGTCGACCTCGACGCGCACGTCGACCGCGTCGCCCTCGGCGTCGGGCGCGAGCGTGATGCCCGCGACGCTACCAACACGAACGCCACCGACACGCACCTCGGCGCCGGGCGCCAGCATGCCGGCGTTATCCGAGAGCTCGAACCGGACGACGTACTCGGACTTGGGCGTCAGTGCGGCCCCCAGGTCGCTGAGGATCGCCGTCACCACCACCGCCGTCGCAACGGCCGTGATGAAGAAGGCGCCAACGATCGCGTTTCGTCCACCGTGGGGCGGCATGGGCTCTTGGGTCCTTTCCTTGTGCGCCGGCTTGCGATGGCTCGGCCCACGCTCGGCGACGTGGTCAGGCCTGGAGCATCCGGCGGAGCCGCTGGAGCAGGCCCTCGTCTTCGGTCCGCGGAACGATACGCGAGGGCTCAACGCTGCGAACACCGGGAACCCCCGGCCGGGCGCCCAGGATGTCCTGCTCCCAGTCGCTCTCGGTCATGCGATCGCTCAGCGGGCCGTTCGCGCTGCCGCGCAGGAACTGGCGGATCAGTTGCTCGTCCTCGCTGAGGTCATTGGCCTTGTCCTCGGGCACGTCGCGGACGCGCTCGAACCACGACCGGGGCTGCACGGCCAGCATGCGTCCCTTGTCGAGCATGGCCATGCGATCGGCGATGGTGAAGGCCGAGTCCATCTCGTGGGTCACCACCACACAGGCGATGCCCAGCTTCTTGGTCAGGTCCAGCAGCAGGCGATCGATCTGGGCGCTGGTCACCGGGTCGAGCCCCGCGCTGGGCTCGTCGCAGAAGAGCAACTGCGGGTCGAGCGCCATGGCCCGTGCCAGCCCAGCCCGCTTCTTCATACCCCCGGAGATCTGAGCGGGGAACAGGTCGGCCGCGTTGCGAAGCTGGACCTGCTCGAGCTTGATCTTGACCTGGATATCGATGATCTCCTGGCTCAGCCGCGTGTGCTCTTGCAGCGGCAGGGCCACGTTCTCGGCGACGGTCATGCTGTTGAAGAGCGCCCCGCTCTGGAACAGGATGCCGAACTTCAGACGCACCTTGTTCAGCGCGTCCTCGTCCAAGCCGCAGATGTTCTGGCCAAAGAGTTCCATCGACCCCGAGTCCGACCGCAGCGAGCCGATCATCAGGCGCAGCAGCGTGCTCTTGCCCGAGCCCGACCCACCCATGATGACCATGGTCTCGCCGGGCATGACCTCCAGGTTGATGCCCCGCAGAACCTCCCGGCCGTCGAAGCTCTTGCGGAGTTCCTGGACCCGCAAGACGGGCGAATCTCCGCCTGCGGGGGCCGGCATGGTTCAGCCCTCGCCCGGCTCGCCGGCTTCGGAGCTCTCGCCCGCAGCGTCGTCCGATGAGCCGCCGCCCTGTGTGCCCGAGGTCGATCCGGAACCCTGACCGGCCGCGCTGGGCGGGGGCAAGAGCCAGTTGACCGAGCCGTCGGCCGCCTCGAAGGCGACGTTCTCGATGCTGCCCACGAGCCCGGGTGCGCCCTGGGGCATCATGAAGATGAACACCACGGTCCCGTTGTCGAAGGGCAGCGCGATCGGGATCGGCGCGTGCGTGCTGCTTGGGTACTCGCGTTGCGCTTCGAGCTGGATGTTGTTCACACCCTGGCCGGCCTGCGCGTATTGGCCGATCAGGTCGATCAGGCCCGTGGGCCGCGGCTGCATCGGGCCGTAGTCGGCGTTGAGGGCGTCGGCCCACGCGTCGAGCATGGGCTGGGTCAGTTGCTGGGACTGCGAGCTGTTCAGGTAGGTCTGGGTCTCGCCCAAGTCGCGGCTATTGGCGGCCTCGACCAGCCCACCGAGCGCGGTAAACTCCCGGCCCGCGGCATTCGCACCGATGACCACGGCGATGTTGATCGCGCCGGCGATCAGCCCCATCACAATGGCGGCGATGGCCAGGCCGGTGCCCTTCTTGCGGCCGCCGGAGGTGCTGATCAGGATGAGCGCGACCACGCCCAGCAGCAGGCCCAGCGGCCCGACGCCCGGGATGCAGCAGGCCACCAGGCCCACGATGGACACCACGAAGGCGAAGACCGCCATGATGCTGGTCTTGGGCTCGAGGTACTCGGCATGGCCCACGGCGTCCTGCGGCTGTGCATAGGGATTGTCGCTCATGCCGCAGGGTAGCCCGCTCGGCGCGATGGCAGCCGGCGCCGGCCGTGGCGCGGGTGGGGCGCCCTCAGACCGAGGCGGTCACCGCGCCGAAGGCCTGGGCGATCGAGTCGACGGCGAAGTCGACCTCTTCCTCGGTCGAGAACCGCGACAGGCTCAGCCGCAGCGAGCCGGCGGCCTGCTTCTTATCCAGCCCCATGGCGCACAGCACCGGGCTGGGCTCGAGCGAGCCGCTGCTGCACGCCGAACCGGCCGACACGCACACGCCCATCTCGGCCAGGGTCAGCAGCATGATCTCGGCGTCGACGCCGGGCAGGGCGAGGTTGGTGGTGTTCCACAGCCGCTGGCTGGGGTCGGTCGGGCCGTTGACCCGCGCCCCCTCGACGCGCTCGAGCACGCCCGCCTCCAGCGTGTCGCGCAGCGTAGCGATCCGGTCGCGGTTGCCCGGGTCGGCCAGCCACTCGGCGGCGCCGCGGGCGGCCTCGCCCAGCCCGACGATGCCCGGCACGTTCTCGGTGCCCCCGCGACGGCCGAGCTCCTGCGAGCCGGGCACCTGGCGGCACAGCTTCAGGCCACGACGGATCCACAGCGCGCCGATGCCCTTGGGCCCGTGGAACTTGTGGGCGCTGAAGGTCAGCAGGTCAAAGGGCAGCGCCGACACGTCGGTGTCCATCCGGCCCACCCACTGGGTGCCGTCGACGTGGACGATGGCGCCCGCGTCCTTGGCCAGTTGGGCGAGCCCTTCGATGGGCTGGATGGCGCCCGTCTCGTTGTTGGCCCACTGCACGCTGAGGACCGCAACATCCTCATCGATGAGCCGGCGCGCCGCGTCCAGGTCGATCACGCCGCCCTTGCCGATGGGCAGCCACCGCACCTGCGCCTGCCCGCAGTGCTCCAGGTCGCGGGCCAGGTCGCGCACGGCCGAGTGCTCGACGGGGCTGGTGACCAGCACGCGGCGATCGCCCTCCTGCCGCACGCGGTCGAGGGCCCCGCGGATGGCCAATTGGCAGCTCTCGGTGCCGCCCGAGCAGAAGACGATCTCGCGCTGGCCCGCGCCGATCAGGTCGGCCACCGCCCGGCGGGCCTGCTCGATGCGGGCCCGGGCCGCCTGCCCGGGCCGGTGCACGCTGGAGGGGTTGGCCCAGCAGTTCTCCAGGCACTCGGATACCGCCTCGACCACGCGTGGGAGCGGCCGCGTCGTGGCGTTGTTGTCCAGGTAGGCGTGCAACGGTTCCAGTGCCTCTCTTACGAAACACGACCGGACTCAGCGGTCCTCTTCGTCGTCGTCTTCGTCGTCTTCGTCGTCTTCCTCGTCTTCATCGTCGTCTTCGTACTCGTCGTCGTCTTCCTCGTCCTCGTACTCGTCGTCGTCCTCGTACTCCTCGCCCTCGTCCTCATCCTCGTACTCGTCGTCCGCGTCGTGCTGGTCCTCCGCGTCGTGGGCCTTCTGGCGCTCTTCGAGCAGCTCCTTGAGCTGGTCGGGGTTGAGCACGCGGACGAGCCCGTCCTTGAGGCGGCGCTGGGCAAAGTTGATGATCAGGCCCAGCTCCAGCTCCAGGGCGCGGAGCTTGGCGCGGGTCTGCAACCGCTCGCCCGTGCCCACGTCGCCGGGGCGGGCGACCAGGTCGACGATGAAGCGGTCCTCGACGAACAGCGAGGCGGTCACCTGGCCGACGAGCTGCTCCTGGTACTTGATGTCGATCTTGCGATCGGCCGCGTGCTCGATGCCGGCGGCCTTCATCTCGATCTGCAGGGCCTTGTTGTACGCCTCGATGGGCAGGCCCGGGCCCAGGGCCTTGTGCACCTCGATGGCGCAGCCGATGACGCGGCGGCTGATGTCGGTCAGCTCGGGGTCCAGGGCGCTCAGCGGGATGCCCTGGCGGTCGTGCTGGCCGCCATGATGGCCATGTTGCCCCCCACCGCCGCCGTGCCGGCCCCGACCGCGGCCACCGTGCCCGCCATGCCCGCCCCGGCCGCGACCGCCACCGCCACCGCCACGACCGCCGTAGCCGCCGCGGCCCCGGCCACCGCCACCGCCACCGCCGCCGCCGCCGCCGCCGCCGCGATACTCGCCTCGATCGTTGTAGTCTCGCCTGTCGTTGCTCATGCCAAGTGCTCCAAAGGGGTCGTGAAGGAATCCAAGAGGGAACAAGCCGCCGTGTCGTCCGCCGTGTCGTCCGCCGTGCCGTCCGCCGTGCCGCCCACCGTACCGAACGTTCGTTTCGGCCCTCGACGCGCAGGGTTGCACGGGTTCGGGCGCCGCCGGGGGCACGGGGGCACGGGGGTCAACCCCTTCCCGTGCGGGCCCGATCCCCAAGCATACCACGAATGGGCCGCGGGCACAACACGATTCGCACCCCCGCCAGCCCCCCGCCGGCCGCCCCCATCGCCTTGGGGACCCGCTACAGCGCCGGCGTCCGCCCGCCGTCGACCGCCAGCACGGTCCCGGTGATGTACCCCGCCGCGGGCGTGCAGTAGAAGGCGACCGCCGCGGCCACCTCCTCGGGCGTGCCCAGCCGGCCCATGGGGATGCTGGCGATCGCCTCATCCTTGACGGCCTTGGACTCCACCCCCTGCCGGGCGGCCTTGCCCTCGAAGAGGCTGGCCAGCCTCGCCGTATCGGTGAACCCCGGCAGCACGCTGTTGACCGTCACGCCCTCCTGGGCCACCTCGCCGGCCAGGGTCTTGGCCCACGCCGCCACCGCCGCCCGCACCGTGTTGCTGACCCCCAGCCCGGGGATCGGGCACTTCACGCTGGTGCTGATGATGTTGACGATCCGGCCGTAGCCCCTGGCCTTCATGCCCGGCAGCACGAGCCGGGCCAGGTTCTGGTTGTTCACCAGGTGGGCGGTCATGCCCTTCAAGAACGCCTCGCCATCGGCCTCGGCGATGGGCCCCCCGGGCGGCCCGCCGGTGTTGTTGACCAGGATATCGAAGGCCCCCCCGGCCCGCTCCAGGGCCCCCTTGGCCTCGTCGAGGACCATCTCGGGCTGGTGGAAATCCGCCACGGCGATGTCGTGCCGCTGGTCTGGTTGGGCGCCGTCGACCGCCGGCAGGGCGGCCTGGGCCCCGCCCAGGCGCTCTGGGTCGCGAGCAAACAGCGTCACGCGGCAGCCCAGCTCGGCCAGGGCCACGGCGCTGGCCAGCCCGATGCCCTGGCTGGCCCCGCAGACCAGGGCGGTGCGTCCGGTCAGGTCGGTGTCGAGGGTGGGCTTGGTGGCGGTGGTCATGGCGGAGGGTACGGGGCCCGGGACGCTTCGTCGGCCGCCGAGCACCCTTCCCCAAACGCCCAGCCCGAGCGCACGCCCCCAAGACGGATCCGATCGCCGTGCCCCCGCGTAGCGGTTCTCAAGAAGCCGCGCGGATCCGTGCCATGGGGGTCGGTCCGTCTCGGGTGGAGGAAGAACCATGCGTCATGCGATCGTTGCCGCACTCGCCGGGCTCGCGCCCGCCGTCCTTGCCGCGCCCGCCCTGGGCCAGGCCCTGGAGTTCGTCTGGGACGGCACCATCCCGCTCCCCGGGGAGACCATCACCATCGGGCTGCGGGCCAGCTTCTCGCCCGACGACTACGCCATGGCGGGCATCGCCACCCGCATCCTCTCGGGCGAGGGCACCGATGGCCTCAGCGGCCTGCGCCTGGTCGCCCCCATGGATGGCCCCGGGACGAGCGCGGGGATGTTCTCGGGCGGCAACATCGATGGCATCATCGCCGGCCAGCTCAACTTCCCCACGGCGGGCATCTTCGCCGATCCGAGCAACCCGATCGCGTTCTGGGAGGTGGACTACACCGCGCCGGTGGTGGTCACCCGCCCGGTGCTGGTCGACTTCCAGACCGAGACCTCGCGCTTCGACGTGTACGTCGACCGCGATCGCGCCACGAGCGAGAGCCGCCTGGGCGACCTCGAGGAGGCCAGCCTGCTGATCGCCATCCCGGCGCCGGCGGGCGCGACGGTGCTGCTGGGGGGCCTGGCCATGGCCTCGACTCGCCGCCGGGCCGCCGGGGCCGCACGCCCCTGAACCAAACTTTCTTAGAACACACGAGCCCATTCGCGCACATCCTGCGCGGTGGGCCCGGATAACAAGCTCCTGCGCGGGGCGCAGGAGCTTGGGCGCGGCGCGCAGGAGGTTGGGCGCGGCACGCCGGAGCTTGGGCGCGCCGCGCCCGAGCTCCTGCGCGGCAAATCCTGCCTCCTGCGCCGCGCGGCCGGGCTTGGTCGTGGGACGCCGGAGCCTGGTCGTGCCGCGGCCGGGCTTGGTCGCAGAACACGGGAGCCCGGCCCTGTCGCAACCGGGTTCCTCCGTCCCGCGACCAAGCCGGGGCGCTGCCCGGGCGGTCTTCCCGGCGCCGTGTGGCGGCCCTTGGAGGCCCTTGGACGCCCTTGGACGCCCTTGGACGCCCTTGGACGCCCTTGGCCAAATCTGAACCCTCCCGGGCGTGGCGGGCCGGCCGAACCGTGGCATATTGGACCTTAGGAACATCCTTATTGGTGATTCGGGCTTGCCCGCGGCGTCGCGGCGGGCCCCGGACCGCAAACCCGCCCCAAAACGGAGCAACACCATGCGCACGTTCGCCACCACCGCCAGCCTCGCCATCGCCCCGCTGCTCCTCGCCGCACCCGCGATGGGACAGGCCATCAACATCCGCGACGACGCCGGAGGCTTGGCCATCCCCGGCCAGGTCATCACGATCTCGATGGAGGCGTCCTACGGCGGCTCGGACTACGCCGTGGCGGGCATCGCCACCAGCCTGATCATCAACGAGGCCCAGGGCGAGTTCAGCAACCTGCGGCTGGTCGCCCCGATGGATGGCCCGGGCACCGCCGCGGGCGTCATTGGCGCGGGCAGCATCGACGGCATCCTGGCCGGCCAGCTCAACTTCCCCACGGCGGGCATCTTCGCCGACCCGGCCAACCCCATCGGCTTCTGGGAGGCGGACTTTCGCGTCAACGACACCCTGAGCGGGCTGACCGTGCTGGATGTGCAGACGCAGACCTCGCGGTACGACGTCTACATCAACCGCGATTCGGCCACAAGCCAGAGCCGTCTGGCCGACCTGGAAGAGGGCAGCCTGATCATCGCGGTGCCTGCGCCGGCCAGCGGGCTGGCGCTGGTGGCCGGCCTGGCGATGGCCGGACGCCGCCGCCGCTAGGTGGTCCTCGCCGCCGACTCGCCCAGCAATCGCTTGCCCAGCACGTCCACGAGCGTCCGGCCCCCCACCGAGCCCTGCCGGTACTGCTCGGGCGGGCGCCAGTAGACCTCGTGCAGGGCCTCGCCGGTGTCGCCGTCGCGGCGCTTGGCGCCCCCGGCGCTGGGGGCCAGGCTGGTCAGCGTGCCGGCCAGCCCCTCGAGCTTTTCGAGCACGGGCCGGGGGTTGGCCGCGAACAGGATGACATCGGCCCCGCGCACCGCCGCGCTGCTCACCCCCGCCGCCGCCAGCGCGACGCGCAGCTCGGCCAGGGCCAGCAGCCGCTGCACGGGCGCGGGCGGCTGGCCATAGGCCTCGGTGAGGTCCTCGCGCAGGGCGTGCACGTCGCCGACACTCGCCGCCAGCGCCATGCGCCGGTACGCGGCCATGCGCCGCACGTCGCCGGGGATGTAGCGCTCGGGGATGTAGCCCTTCAAACCAACATCCAGCGCGATGCGGCTGTGGGTGACGGTCCGCTGGCCGGTCATCTCGTGCACGGCCTGTTCTAACAAGCGGCAGTACATGTCATACCCAACAACGGCAATATGCCCGGATTGCTCGGAGCCCAGCAGATTGCCCGCCCCCCTGATCTCCAGGTCGCGCATGGCGATCTTGAAGCCCGCGCCCAGCATGGCGTACTGCTCGACGGCGGCCAGGCGCTTCTTTGCCACGGCGCTCAAGATCCCGTCCTCGGGCAGCAGCAGGTAGCAGTAGGCCCGTCGGCTGGAGCGCCCGACGCGGCCGCGGAGCTGGTGCAGGTCGGCCAGCCCGAAGTTATCCGCATCGGCGATGATCATCGTGTTGGCGCTGGGCTGGTCGATGCCGCTCTCGATGATGGTGGTGCTGACCAATATGTCCGCCTCGCGCCGCACGAACCTGAGCATGACCTCCTCGAGCTCGCCCGCGGGCATCTGCCCGTGGCCGACGACGATGCTGGCCTCGGGGGCGAGCCCCTGCACCTCGGCGGCGCGGGCCTTGATGTCCCGGACACGGTTGTGCACGAAGAAGACCTGCCCTTCCCGCGCCAGCTCGCGGGCGATGGCCTGCTCGATGCGCCCGCGGTCGAAGGGCATGACCTCGGTCACCACGCTCTGCCGCTCGGCGGGGGGCGTGGTCAGGCTGGAGATGTCGCGCAGGCCCAGCATCGCCATGTGCAGCGTGCGCGGGATGGGCGTGGCGCTGAGCGTGAGCACGTCGGCTTCGGTCCTGAGGCGAAGCAGCCGCTCCTTGTGCTCGACGCCGAAGCGCTGCTCCTCGTCGATGACGACCAGCCCCAGGTCGGCGAAGCGCACGTCCTTGCTGAGCAATCGATGCGTGCCGATGATGACGTCCACCTCGCCCTGGCGCAGGGCCTTGAGCGTGGCGTTGCGCTCGGCGGCCGTCTTGTAGCGCGAGACGCTCTCCACGCGGAACGGGTACGCCGCGAAGCGCTCGCGGAACGTCCGCTCGTGCTGCTCGGCCAGCACCGTCGTGGGCACGAGCACGGCGACCTGCTTGCCGTACTCGGCGGCCTTGAACGCGGCCCGGATGGCAAGCTCGGTCTTGCCGAACCCGACATCGCCGCAGATGAGCCGGTCCATCGGGCGCCCGCTGGCCATGTCGCGCTTGATGGCGCCCAGCGCCGCGAGCTGGTCGTCGGTTTCCTGGTAGGGGAACTCGGCCTCGAACTCCTTCTGCCAGGTCGTGTCGCCGGGGTAGGCGATGCCCGGGCTGGCCTCGCGCGCGGCCCTGACGCGGAGCAGCTCGCCGGCCAGGTCCTTGACCGACTCGGCGACCTTCTCCTTCTGGGTCTTCCACCGCGCCCCGCCGAGCTGGCTCAGCGGCGGCGTGCCGCTGAACCCGCCTACGTACTTCTGCACCAGGTCGATCTGCGTGGCCGGCACGTGCAGGCGGGCCTTGTCCTTGAACTCGAGGGTCAGGAACTCCTCGACGTTGAAGTCGCCCGAGGCCTTCTTGGGCTTCTTCCTGTCCTTGGGCTGGCCGGCCGTCTTGCCCGGACTTTCGACGACCATCTGGCTGAGGCCCAGGAACCGGGCGATGCCGTGGTCGGCGTGGACGACGTGGTCGCCGGGGGCGAAGTCCAGGAACGCGTCGACGGTACGGTTGCTCTTGAGCCGCGCGTGCCGCCGACGCACGGGCGCGCGGCCGAGCAGCTCGTGCAGCGGCAGGATGGCGATGGTGTTGTCTTGACGCCACACGAAACCATGCGCGATCGCCGCGTGCCAGGGCTCGAGGTTCGTGACCCCCGCCTCTTCCATGAGCTCGCCCAGGCGGCTGATCTCCCCGGGCGTGGCGCAGGGCACGAGCACGCGGGCGTTCTCTTCGCTGGCCCAGCGGCCCGCCGCGGCGATGACGGCCGTCGCGCCCGAAGCGCCGTCGGCCTTGAAGTCCGGCGGCCGCTCGACGGGCAGGGAGAGCTCGTCATCGTCGCCCGTGCTCGAGTATTGGTTGATCTCCGCGAAGGCGTGCAGCTTCTGCTGGGCCAGCTTGACGACCTTCGTGTGCGCGATGACGCCCGAGTCGGCCTTGACCCGCTCGAAGTAGCCGCGGCCCTGCTCGCTGACCTCCAGCGTCTCGATGAGCAGGCCCACCGCGCCGCTCGGGCAGTGCTCGAGGAAGCACACGCCCGTGGCGCCGGCGTCCTCGCCCTCCACCGCGGCGGGCAGGTCGACGGCGGCCATCGCGGTGACACTGGCCAGGCTCTGCACGTCGATCTCGGCGATGCGGTCGACCTCGTCGCCGAAGAAGTCCAGCCGCACGGGCACGGCCGCGTCCTGATCGACGCCCGGCGCGGCGGGGAACACGTCCAGGATGCCGCCGCGCTGGGCGAACTGCCCGGGCTCGTCGACGGCGTCGACCCGGTCGTAGCCGGCCTCGCCCAGCCAGCGCACCAGCTCGGTGGGGTCGACGCGGTCGCCCGTGCGCACCGTCCGGCTGAGCTTGTCGATCTGCTCGGCGGCAGGCGCGGGCTGCATCCACGCGTGGATCGACCCCACGACGGCGAAGGGCGCGTCACGCCCGCCCAGTTCCTGCACGCGCCGCACGGCGGCGACCCGGCCGGCCAGCGTGCGTGCCGAGGCGTCGGCCTCGATCGCCGGCAACTCGACCACCGGCAGGCCCAGGCACTCGAGCTCGTCGGCGGCGTGCTGGGCGTCCTCGACGTGGGCGTGGATGAGGACGACCGGGCGCTCAAGGCGCTCGGCGAGGGCCGCGGCGGTGAAGCTGGGCGAGGCGCCGATGGCGCCGCGCACGCGTGGCCCGCCCTTGCCGCGCAGGGCATGGGTCAGCGCGTCGAGTCCACCGAGATCTGCGAGCAACTCGTGCAAGCGTCCGGCAATGGTAGGAACTCAGCCGCCCCCGCCCGCGGCCGGCATCGAGAGCGTGACATAGGGGCGAACGCCCTCGACCGTCGCCGGCCCGATGCCCCGGATGCGGGCCAGGTCTTCCACGGTGCGGAAGGGGCCCATGGCGCGGCGGTTCTCGATGATGGCCGCGGCGCGCGACGGGCCGATGCCCGGGAGCAGTTGCAGTTGCTCGGCCGTCGCGGTGTTGACGTCGATGGTCATGCCCGCGCCGAGCTTCTCGGGCTCGGGCGGCGAAGACTGCCGCGCGTTGGGGGCTGCCTCCGTCGGCGCCAGGGCGGGCGTTTCGGCCGGGGCACCGGCGGGCGCGGCTGCGAGCGACGACGCGTCCGCGATCCCTGTCGTCGGATGCACGGGCTGGGCGACGAACACCGGTCGCGGCGGCGCGGGCGTGGGCCGGGTCGCCAGGCTGTAGCCCAGGCCGATCAGGCCGACGCCCGAGATGAGCATCGCCGCGACCCAACGCGCGGTGTGCTGGCCCGCGGGCGGACGCTGGGCCGGCCCCGGCGCGTTCACGTCTCGGCCCGCCGACCGCTGCGCACGGCCTGCCTCAGGCCGGCGAGCGCCTCGTGCGCGGGCCGGGGCGCGCCCTGCGCGTCGATCAGCCCGCCGCCGACGGAGGATCCCGGCGCGTCCTGTGCCAGGCCCCAGCAGATCGAGTGCACGTAGGGCTTGGCCGCCGCCACCGCGAGCATGCGTTGGATCCACCGGGCCTGGTTCTCGGGCGACCATGCGCCGTCCCACCGGCCGCGTTCTGCCTCCTCTTGCCAGGGCCTTGACGGGCAGAGCGCGAAGGTCAGCGAGATGGGCCGATCCATCATCGCGTAGCGATCGAGCATCTCCGAGAGCGCCATGGCATCGCGGGCCACGCCGTCGGGCCCGGGGCTTGTCAGATCGATGCGCAGGCCCAGCGCGTCGACCTGGATGCCGCTCTGGGCGATGAGTTCGGCCAGCAGCAGCGGCGGCACCGAGCGCTGCGACCTGGCGGCGTAGAGCGCGAACGGGTCGACGATCTCCACCTGCACGCGGCCCTGGGGGTGCAGCTTGCGCGCGACCGTCGAAGCGACACGCATCAGGTCGGCGATCTGCTCGAAACGCAGCGACATCGCGCCGTCGATCCCAAGACCGCTGGCCAGTGTCCACCACTGCACGGTCCGGCGATACCGCGTGACGACCTGGCGCATGTGCTCGTACACCAGCTCGCGCAGCGTGTCGTAGTCGTTCTCCCAGATGAACAGCCACTCGGGCAGCTTGCCGGGCGAGAAGTCCAAGAGCGGGCCGGCGACGACCGGCAGCTTGCCCTTGCGCACGGCCCACTCGATCCACCGATCGGTCGAGGCGAACTGGTACTTGCCCTCGGCGGGCTCGATGGTGGACCAGGGCATGGGCACCGTGAGGTAATCGGCGCACGCGGCCAGGGCGGCCTGGGCCTGCTCGGTGAAGACCCGCGGCTCGATGGCGCACCCGACGCGCGCGACGCCCGCGAGCGACACGCCGTGCGCCTCGGGCGCCTTGACCACCGCGATGGGCTTGGTCGCGGCGCGGCCGATGGAGCGTTCGGCCCGGGCCTTGGCCTCGGCAAACCACGAGCCGTCGGCGCGGGCGGCCAGCCCTCGGTCGACCGACTCGCGCACCAGGAGCTCGCCGGCTTGGCAGGCGTCGATGAGGGCCTGGCGAGACTTCGCCTCGGCCGTCACCAGCGCGGGGTCGTCCGGGTCGGCGCCATCGCCGCGCACGCTCTGCCACGAGACCAGGGCCGCGGAGAAGTCTTCGCGGCCGCGCTCGAAGAGCTCCAGCGCCGGGTGCTGGCCGGGGAGCATGGCCAGGTTCCAGTCTTCCAGCGCATTGAGGAAGCGCATGAGCTGCTTGCGGGCCAGCTCGAGGCTCAGCAGGTACGGCCTGTCGCGCTGGGGCAGCAGCGTGGTGGAGAGCAGTAGCACCTGGTCGGCGGACGCCCCAGGGCCGCTCTGGGCGAGGGGAAACAGCACCTCCAGCGACGCTGGCCCGGGGTTCTTGGGCAGCACCACCAGCAGCCCGTGCTCGAGGCGGATCTCACCGGGAGCCGTCGCGCCATCGGCGGCCACGATGCCCGCGTGGGCCAGCGGCCAGCCGTCGGCCGGGCCTCCATCGCGATGCACCAGGAACTTCAGCATCGGGCGAGCATCTCTCCTTCGAGCACCCCGCGACCTGGGGCCTCAACGCTTGGGCAGTGGGCCCGTCGAGCGACTCTACCATACGGCCATGAGCGACGCCAAGATAGCCAGCGGCACCACCATAGCCCGAACCCGTCTGGCCTTGCCGCTGCTGCACCGGGGCAAGGTTCGCGAGGTCTACGACCTGGGCGATGGCCGCGTTGCGATCGTGGCGACCGACCGGCTTTCGGCCTTCGACGTCGTGCTGCCCACGCCCATCCCCGGCAAGGGCCGGGTGCTCACGGCGTTGTCGTCCTGGTGGTTCCGGTGGCTGGAGGCCAAGGGCCTGGGGCCCACCCACTTCCTCAGCGACGACCCGAGCGAAGGCGCGGCGCTCCCGGCCTCGGCCTTCGAGATCGACCAGGCGACCGACCCCGCGCTGCTGGCCGGCCGAACGACCATCGCCCGCCGCGGCGAGATCATCCGCCTGGAGTGCGTCGTGCGGGGGTACCTCGAGGGCTCGGGCTGGCGCGATTACCAGGCCTCGGGCGTGGTCAGCGGCGTGCCCTTGCCCGGCGGCCTGCGGCAGTGCGACAGGCTTCCCGAGCCCATCTTCACGCCCAGCACCAAGGCCGAGCCGCCCGAGCACGACGAGCCGATCTCCATTGAAGAGGCGTCCCGGATGCTCGGCGCCGATCTGGTCGGTGATCTGCGCGATCGATCGCTGGCGATCTATGCGGCGGCCGCCGAGCACGCGCTCGCGCGTGGCATCATCCTGGCCGACACCAAGTTTGAGTTCGCCTTCCCGATGGACCGCACCGCAGGGGATCGCCAGCCGATGCTGGCCGACGAGGCGCTGACGCCCGACAGTTCGAGGTTCTGGCCCGCCGATCGATACGAGCCCGGACGAGCGCAGCCGAGCTTCGACAAGCAGTTCGTGCGCGAGTACCTTCAGGGGCTGGTGGCCCAAGGCTCGTGGGACAAGCAGGCCCCGGGGCCCGAGCTGCCCGACGCCGTGGCAACGCAAACCGCAGACCGGTACGAAACCGCGCTGCGTTTGCTGACCCGGTAGCGGGCTGGGCTCGGCTTACTTCAGCTCACGCTGGAGGTCGCGCGTGCGGGCGGCTCGCTCGCGCTGGAGCATCTCGCGGAACTGCGGCATGCCCGAGGGCTCGGGGAACACCGAGTCGAAGCTGCGTTCTTCGGCGAGCGCGAAGCCCTCTTCATCATCGAACAGCGGCTTGAAGCGCATCACCAGGTCGTCGTACGCCCAGCGGCGCAGGTCTTCGGGCGCGTTGTAGTACGCCTGCTGGGCCAGGTCGACGTCGAGCATGGGCAGGATGCTGGCGAACACCTGGCCGGCCACGAAATCGAATCGCCGGTCGAGGAACTCCATGCGTCCCGAGGGGCCCTGGGCGTTGTCGCGGAGTTGCTGCTCAAGGTACGCCGCGTGGAACTGCCGGGCGTATTGCATCGACGACTCGAACACGGGCGTGTCGCCACCAACCAGGCCGGTCAGGATCGCTTCTTGCAACGAGCCGACCACTTCCTGGACGGCCACCGAGGGCGAGCCGATTCGGTCGACCAGCTCGGCGCGCACGAAGCGGTCGATGTCCTGGGCCAGCCACTGGGCCCGCTTGTTGTCGTTCAGGTTGGCCAACTCGAAGTTGGCCAGTTCGTTCTTCATGCGGTTGGCCACGTCGCGCTGCCCGCGTCGGTAGACGTAGCGGATGGCGTCCTTCATGAAGTTCTCGTAGCCGGCCGAGTACGAGCTGTAGGCCCGCTCGGCGCCGTCGAAGTAGCTGCGCGAGACCACATCCTTGAGGATCTCGCCGTAGACGGGGATGTACGCGGTGTCGGGGATGCCCAGGTAGAAGGGCTGCTGCTCGCGGTTGAGCATCATGCCGTTGTAGTCGAACCAGAGGTTTCCGGTGCGCCACAGTTCCTGGATGGCGTGGACGACCAGGCGGTCGGTGTTGACGAAGTCATAGTCCTTGAGGTTCACCGCGTCGATGCGGGTCATGCCGCCCTCGACGCCCTTTTGCCCCCAGTACAGCGCGTGGCTGGCGGGGTGGCGCCAGTCGAGCGGGCCATAGGTGCTGGTGTACCGCAGCATGCGCCGCGGCTCCATGTTGTAGTCCTCGATGAGGACCTTGCGGCGCGTGTAGGCCAGCAGGTCGTCCCAGGCCTCTTCGAACGCCGGATCGTGCACCAGCTCGGTCAGCCCCAGGAAGCGCTGGTCGGCCGAGTCTCGTAGCTGCGGCCACACGGCCGAGGCCCGCGCGACGCGCACGCGGGTGACGTTCTTGAGCATCTGCTGGCCCGTGGGGTCGAAGCCCATAACGGCGAGCCGGTCGACCAGTTCGTCGACTTTGGGGTTCTGCATCACCACCTCGCCCAGCGAGCTGGGCGCGTCGACGATGGGCTGGAGCCACGCCTCGAAGAGCGCCACGCGCGTCTCGCGCGTGTTGTCGCCGGGATCGGGCATGGGCGGCGGGCCGAGGATCTCGTGCCACTCGGCGGCCAGTTGCAGCTTGTAGAACCAGTGTGCGTCGTCGGCGAAGGCCTGCACCTTGTGCAGGAAGAGCCAGGCCAGCTCCTTGTGTACGACCATGTCGGTGGGGTTGTGCCGCACGCCCTCGCTGCGGAGCAGGTCGATGCCCTGGCTGACCCAGTTCCACCGCTCGCTGGGCGTGTTGGTCGTGACCGAGATGTTGTACGCCATGTTCCAGGCGTGGAAGGCCCACACCTGCGGGAAGCGCGGCTGCAAGCGGGTGATCGCGCGGGCCAGATCGACCGCCTCGTAGTACTTGCCCTCTTCCTTAAGCTCGTTGGCGCGGATCCACAGGATGTTCACGAACAGGCCGCGGAAGGCGCCCATCGCGATGCCCAGGGCCACCTGCGGCGGGTCGCCCTCTTCGGCGGTCTCGGTGTAGCTCAGCTTGTGGCGCCCCGCGGACGCCGTGAGGTCGGCCGAGACAAAGCCCGACAGCCCCAGCAGCGCGAAGCACACCACGACGGCGATCAGTTGCGTCATCCGGCCTTGGGGCATGGTCATCAGCCTCCCAAATCGTTGGGCCCGTTGGAGCCCGACCCACCTGCTACGCCGCCCCGGGGGACGGGGATCGCGCCCATCCCGCTACGGCCTCGCTACTGGCCGGAGTACATCGCCAGCTCTCGGGACCGGAAGATCAGCCAGCCCACGCCGAACAGGACGACGCACCAGATGCCCAGCACGATCATGCCTTGGGCGACACTGCCCCAGGAGACGTATTCGCCCTGCACGAGCTTGCCGATGGGGTTGAGCTCGCCATAGACGCGGAAGATCCAGATCACCGCCGTGGAGATGATCTCGACGACCGCGAGGATGTACGGGCCGATGCCCTCGCCGAAGAAGGGGTTGTAGACCTCCAGGGATTCCTCGAGGAAGAGCGAGCTCTCGGCGGCGAAGAACGCGCCGAACGCCACCAGGCACGCCACCGGGAAGCTCAGCGCCGTCGAGGCCGCGATGGCCAGCAGCGACAGGAACGCCAGCTTGATCCATAGCACCGCCACCACGCGCAGGAAGTTCATGCGGTACCCGCCCACGCTGTAGCTGAGCTCGAGCCCCCCGGGCGGGAAGGTGATGGTCTTGGGGTTGCCCATGATGCCAACCTGGCCGCGGGCGTTCTGCACGAACGAACCGTTGACGATGGTCAGCTCGAGCTGGCCGTTCTCGTTGATCGCCCCGGGCGGGATGTCGTCGATGATGAGCGTCTGCGCCAGGCCCACCTCGCGCTCGTACTGCACGCCGCCGAAGTCGAAGATGATGCGGTAGAACTCGTCGGGCAGGTTGGCGCCCGACTCCACGCGGTATCGCAGCAGCAGGGGCGCGTCCTGGTTGGCGGCGCGCTCGAGCCCGCTGAAGGTGTACACCTTGTTCTGCCCGGGCTCGATCGAGCGCAGCCGGGCGATGTAGTCCTTGTACAGGTCGTCGCGGACCTGGCTGCGAGACTGGGGACGCTCGGCCAACTCATCGAACGAATCGAGCGCCTCGCGCTGCTCGATGAAGCGATCGACGATCTCGGCGAACTGCTCGCTGTCCTGGGCCATCGGCACGTCGATGTCCCGCGCAATGCGCGCCTGGAGCACCTGGTTGTGCAGGATCCGGCGGTCTTCGCTCAGGATCGGGCCGCCCATCTCGGCCGTCCGCGAGACGTACGCCTCGCGCTCGCCATCGGCGGGCTGCTGGCGGAGGTACTCGGCGAACAGGAAGATGGCCGAGCCGCACACGAGCAGCAGCGCGGCGTTCAGCGTGACGACCCCCAGCCACTTGCCCAGCAGGTACTTCCAGACCGACACGGGCTTGGTCATGGTCTGCCAGATGATCTTGTCGCGCTGCTCGAAGGTGAGCGTGGCCGCCGACAGCAGCAGCGTGAGGATCGCGATCATCCAGAACGCGCCCGCTGTGCCATACTGGAGGAACGCCTGCATGCGATACCGCAGCGGCGTGCCCTCATTGAGCAGCATGGGCACCGCCGCCAGGCCGAAGATCAGCAGCACGATGAAGACCAGCGAGACCTTCATCCGCACGGCCTCGGCCAGCACGTTGCGCGCCACCGCGAACACGGGGCCCGAAGGCACGGACAGCAGCAGCCGGAGCACCTCGAGCACGGCCGTGAAGCACACGGTGAGCACCGCGGCGCCGACGATGATCCGCCCGAAGGCCCCCACCGTGGGTCCGGCCCGGCCGTAGTAACTCAGCAGCACCATCGGGCCGGCGATGAGCAGCACGCCCAGCCCCAGCGCGACATAGGTCAGCAGCAGGCCGAGCCAGATGACCACCAGCGCAACGCCCAGGCCCACGCTCAGCCCGATGGCCACGGCCATTGGGCTGCGGTCCTGCGAGAGCACGTTCTGCACGATGCGCTGCTGCCGCTCGACCTGGGCCCGAAACTCGGGATCCTCGATGCCCGAGGTGTCCAGCAGCTCGATGCGGTCGCTGGCGCTCGTCTGCCCGCTGGCCTGCGCGAGGTACGCGATGCCAAGGGCCACCACGACCACCACGGCGAGCACCGAGGCCACGATCTTGAACACCCGCGACTTCTGCAGCCGATCGATCCGGCCCCACAAGGCGCTCATTGCCGACCGTCCTTGGAGCCCTTGGACCGATCCTCGCTCTCGTTCTTGTCGCCGTCCTCGTCCATCAGCGAGCCGATGACGCCCAGGTCGACCGACTCGTCGGTCCCGTCGGCGGCCGGCTTGGGCTCTTCTTCGAGCAGTTCCTCGACCACGTCCTCGCTGACCGATTCGGGCTCGGCCTGCGGTTCGGCGGGCTTCTCGGGCTCGGGCCTGGGCTCCTCTCGGACGAGTTCGCTGATGAGCGCTTGCCCCTCGGAGTCTTCGGGCTTGCTCGTGTCCGCACGCAGGAAGTCGGCCGTCATGCCGCCGTGCGTGGCGCCGGCGGTTTCCAAGCGCTCGGCCTGGGCGTCTTCGACGATCTTCAGGAACAGCTCTTCGAGCTTCTGTCGTGGGTGCGACACGCGCTGGACGGCCTTGGCCCCGCCCGTCCGTCGCCGGATGAGCTCGTCGATCTCGGCCAGCGTCTGCTCGTCGAGCGTGTCGGCCTCGATGGTGGTGCGCTCCGTGGCTTCGAGCAGTTGCTCGCGCGTGCCCTCCTTGCGGATGCGCCCGCCGTAAAGCACCACCATGCGATCGACCACGTCCTCGACGTCGGCCAGCAGGTGGCTGGAGAGCAGCACCGTCTTGCCGCGCCGGCCGAGCTCGATGATCAGGTCCTTGACCTGGCGCGTGCCGATCGGGTCCAGGCCGGTGGTCGGCTCGTCGAGGATGAGCAGGTCCGGGTCGTTGATGAGCGCCTGGGCGAGCCCGATGCGCCGCTGCATGCCCTTGGAGTACTCACGCACCTGGCGATACTGGGCGGCCTTGAGGCCCACCATGTCCAGCAGCTCGTCGATGCGCTTCTGCCGCGTGGAATGGTCCAGGCCGAAGAGCCGGCCGTAGTAATCCAGCGTCTCACGGGCGTTCAGGAAGGGGTACAGGTAGCTCTCTTCGGGCAGGTAGCCGATGCGCTTCTTGATGGCCACGTCCGAGGGCGACTTGCCGAAGACCGCGACGCGGCCCTTGGTGGGCTTGAGCAGGCCCAGGAGCACCTTAATCGTCGTGCTCTTGCCCGAGCCGTTGGGCCCCAAGAGCCCGAAGATCTCGTGCGGGCGGATCTCGAAGGTCACGTCGGCGACCGCGCGGGCGCGCGGCCGCATCCAGAAGTCGCGGAAGGTCTTGGTCAGCCCCTGGACGGCCACGACGGGCCGAGCCGAACCGTTGGCGGCGGGCTGTTGGGCTTCGTTCGTGGTCGTCGCCTGGGTCATGATCGTGGGTGTTCCTTCGCAGCAGGCATTCGCAGCGACGCGTCAGCCGCCCAACTGGCGCATATCCGTGTCGGTGCGGAACTGCTCTTCGAGCATCCGGCGTCGGCGACGCTCGGCCGCGTCCTCGTTCATGCGCTCTTGCTCGATCTCCTGGATGCGGCGGCGGATCTCCGGATCGGGATTCACCAGCAGGTGCAACGCGCCCACGGGCAGCTTGAGCACCTCGACCGTGTCGCGCGACAGCAGCGAGGACATCATCCGTGCCCAGTCGCTCTGGAGCACCAGGTCGGGGTTCGCGCGGTACTGTGGCAGCCGGGCCTCGTAGGCCGTCAAGATCCGCCGGGCCGACTGCTCGGTCTCGACGCGCTGTCGTTCGGCCTCGTTCAAGATCTGCGAGACCTGCCCGCTGACGGGGAACGACTGGATCTCGCCGTCGATCTCCACCGGCTCGCCCGCCAGCAGCTTGTGGATGGTGTCCAGGATGATGCGCTGGTCTTCGGTGTTCCCAAGCTCGACCGCCTGCTCGTAGCGGTTGATCTGGTCGAGCAGCGGCTCGGCCGCCGCGCCGGCGATGCGATTGAGCTCATTCGACGAGAAGCTCTCGGCCTGCACGCGCCGGCTCTGGCTCTGGCTCTCGGCCGTCTGCACCTCGGTAAAGGCGCTCCACACGCTCAGCGGCGGCGTGCGCGAACGCATGTTGAGCTGCTCGAGCACGATGCCCGCGTCGATCGCCTCGAGCGTCTCTTGAGCGATGCGCTGGGCCCGGCTGGCCACGCCGCCGGCGGCGCCGGTCTCACGCAGCAGGTCGTCGATCGCCGTCGTGGAGACCGCGCGGACCACGCCGCGCTGCACGGCCGTCTTGACGATGGCCTGTTCCTCTTCGGGCGTGATGTTCTGGGCGAACTCCTGCGGATCCTCGCGGCGATAGACCACCGTCCACTGCGTGTGCACGAGGTTCTGGTCGCTGGTGATCAGCGAGCCGTCGCGCTCGGGGTTCAGCGATCGGCTGGGCGCGCGAGCCATCTCTTCGAGCGACAGGCCGCGGTCGCGCTGTTCCACACGGAACCAGAACTCTTCTTCGAGCTGGATCGTGCGCTGCCCGGTCTGCACCCGCACGAGCTGGCCCAGCGGGTACGGCAGTGTCCACGTGAAGCCCGCGGGCACGACCTCCGCCGCCGGCCGACCGAAGAGCACGGTGATGCCCGCCTCGCCGGCGCCCACGGTCCTGAAGCCGCTGAACAGATAGATGGCCACGAGCCCGACGATCGCCAGTTGCAGCACGCGGTACATCGTGCGGAAGGCGGCCGCCAGCGACTCGTTGGCCGCGTGCATGTCGTTGATGGCCTGCTCGCCCCCGGCCGAATCGGCGCGCAGCCGGACCGAGGCCTCGCGGGTTGCCGGCTGCGAAGCCGCGTCTTCGCCCAGCGCGGGCAGCATCGACTCGATCGAGTCGTCGCCGACCGAGCCATCGTCCTTGCGGCCGGCGTCGTCCGGCCCGTTGCCGGTGTGCTCACTCATCGCCGCGTCCTTCCTGGGCGCCCTCGTCCTGCCCCGCGCCCGTGAAGATGCGCGTGCCGGGGATCTCGCCCGCCTCGCTGGACTGGAACAGCGACGGATCGAGCAGGTTCAGCCCGGGCGTGTCGGTCGAGAACAGCAGCGTCGCGCGGCTGAACATCGCGTCCTCAAGCAGTTCGAGATTCTTCAGGTAGATCGCCAGCCCCGGCACCTCGGTCATGCTCGCGAGATAGCGGGCGGCTTCTTCGTCGCCGCGAGCGCGGATCTGCCGGGCCCGGGCCTCGGCGAACGCCAGGATCTTGTTGGCGTTGCTCTCGGCCGTCGAACGGATCTGCTGGGCCTCGCTCTGGCCACGCTGCTGGAGGCCGGTGACGATCCGGGCCCGGTCCTGACGCATGCGCTCGAGGGCGGCCTCGCTGGTGGTCTGCGGCAGGCTGGTGCGGGCGATGCCCGACTGGATGACCTCGATGCCGAAGGCCCGCTCGCCCTGGCCTTCGAGCGTGCTCTTCATCTGCGCCAGAACGCGGCTCTCGAGCTCTTCCAGGCGCGAGGCTTCCTCGACGGGCGTGAACAACTCGCTCATGCTGTACGCGCTGATCTCCGACATCGCGCTGCGGAGCGTGTCTTCCACCAGGGTCGCCGCGGCGCGGTAATGATCGGCCGCACGCGGGCCCGAGTTGCTGAAGCGGCGGTAGAACGTGCCGACCTCCTCGGGCTTGACGCGCCAGATGGCGAACGCGCCGACGATGAGCTGCCGGTCGTCGCGCGTCTGGTACGTCTCGATGCGGGCCTGCGACAGGCGGTTGGTCGTCTCGTACTTGGTCACCCCGTCGATGGGGTAGAACCACTTGAACCGAAGCCCCGGCTCGGTGACCTCCTTGGACACGTCGCCGAAGCGCGTGACCACGGCCGCCTCGGTAAAGCGGACGGTGAACGTCATCGCGTACACGAGCAGGACGACCACGAAGAGGATCGCCACGCCAAACGTCAGGAAGAACTTGGACCTGGGCATGCCGAATTACGCTCCTGATTCGAGTGGCCCAGCGTCGGGCCGGCTGTTTCGTGATGCGAAAACGCGATTCTCTGCGGTCGATCCCGATCAGTTGTCGCCGGAAGGCTGGAAGTCGTCTTCCAGGATGCTGCCGGCCTGCCGATCAAACTTGAGGTCGATGTCCATCGTGATGTCCCCTCCGCCGGGCACGATCATGATCCGCTTGCCATCCAGGGCGTTGAAGAAGCGCTCCAGATAGAGCTGCGCACGGAAGTAGGCGCTGTTGGCGCGATCTGACACGGCCTGGCCCATCGCCAGCTGCGCCTCGCCCCACTGGCCCATGTGCCGCTGCCAGCGCTCGGCCTGGGCGATGGCGATCAGCGAAGCCGCCTCGCCACCGGCCTCGGCCAGCAGGCCGTCGATCTTCAGTTCCTGGGCAACGATCTGCGCATCCCACGCATCGTCTCCATCCTCGCCCTGGCCGCGCTGGGCCTGCAAAGCCGACAACGCCTCGATCTCGGCGACGATCTCATCGGCCAGCTCGACCGAACCGACGACCTCGGTCAGGGCGCGGATGGCGTCGGCCTGCGCCGCGTTGAGCTGCGCCTGGTACTTCTGCTCCTGCTCGACGACCTGCTCGAACTGGAGCTGCACCGACGAGGGCGGGGCCACACCCGAGACGCCCACCGACAGGATGCGCACCACCGGCTCGCCGTTCTGCTTAGGGTTCGCGCTGATGAACTCGGCCTCGAGCCGCTCGCGGATCTCTTCGGCCATCTCGGCCCGCTTGGCGCCCAGCAGCTCGTCGACCCGTGTCCGCACCAGGTACCGCATGACAACCTTCTGCGTCAGGCGATCGAGCATGTCCAGGTGGGCGCCCTCCTGCGTGAACAGCTCCCACGCCTCGACGTCCTCGATGGTGTAACGGACGGGCACCTCCACGCGGATCAGGCTCAGGTCGCGGCCCAGCTCGACATCCGAGCTCGCCTGGAGGCTGCTGCGCGAGGGCTGGACGAGCATCGTCGACTCGTCCTCGGTCATCAGGTTCGACCACAGGTACGCGGTGGTCTCCAGCGCCCGGGGCGCGCTGGCGCCCCAGATCTCGCGCACGGTGCCGGTCGAGTAGCCCGCCAGGCGCGGCACGCGGCTCTCGTCGCGCTCATACACGCCGGGCACCTCGATGCGGTCGATCGGCCAGGGCGCCTTGATGTGCAGGCCGGGCTCGACGTTGGCCTCGACCACGCGGCCGAAGCGCGTGTGGATGCCCGTCTGATCGGGCTGCACCACCACAAAGGCCGACATGATCCAGAACACAAGCCCCGCGAAGACCACCAGCACCCAGGCCCGACGCGTCAGCAGCTTGTACATCCAGCTCCGAGACACCTCGTAGCCGAACTGGTAGTCGATCGCGCCGCTCACCGACTCGGCGACGACCTCGGGCGAGGCCACCGGGCCCAGCAGACGCGAGGCGAACGGCGGGCGGAAGCCCTCGTCGGGCTTGCGCGGGCGGTACAGCTCCAGCAGGAAGTTCAGCACCGCCTCGGCGCCGAAGATAATCAGGAGAATCGGCGAGGCGAACAGCATCACGCGGATGACCTCGCTCGAACCGAGCTGGTCGACCACGTGCCCTGCGCCCACCAGCAGCCCGAACAAGCCCGTGCCCGCGGCGATCGTCGCGCCGCCCTGCAACGCCTGCCACGCCGGACGCTTGGCCATGCCCGCCGTGTAGCGGCTGAACATGAAGCCGATCACCGCGACCGCCAGGCCCAGCGTCAGGCCCACCAGTTCGTAGGGAGGCACCGCGAAATCGTCTGGGTTGGCCAGCTCGCGGCCCGGGCCCACGCGCAGCGCGCCGGCGAGGATGAGCGCGGCGGCGAACACCAGGCCGACGGCGGGGATCGCCACCGTGCGGATGAGCCGCAGGCGACGCTCGGCCACGCGCAGGCCGCCCTCGGCCTCGTCGAACACCGAACTGGTCGCGGCGTCGGCGGCGGCGAAGGCCTCGGCCTCCATCGCCTCGATGCGCTCGCGGCGGAACTGGTCGAAGAGGATCAGCAGCACGACCCAGGGCAGCACGCCCACGAGCGCGAAGATCGAGCCCGTGATGGCCGTGGGCTCTCGCCCGACGATGCCGTAGATCAGCAGCCCCACGCCGAACACGCCCTGGAAGACCAGGCCCAGGATGCTGTGGGTGGCCGCCCGCTTGTAGGTATTGAAGTCGCCCGACATGCAAGACTCCGGTCCGGACCGAGCCATGGCTGCGGCACCGGTTGCTGCAACCAACACCGGCCCACGTCCCAGCCCAAGCCGGCTGGCACGCGAACCCTCCAACACCGGGCCGCCGAGTGGGCTCGCGTAGCCCGCTCGACGTCGCCGACAGCCTCTCTCTGGCCCCTCCCAGAGCCCGCCGACGCCCCCGTGAAGCGGCGCGGCATCCGGTCGCTACGACGCCCCGATCGGGGTGTTCGGCGAGCCGAGCAATAAAATAGCCCGCCGGACCGACCCCGAGGGCCACCCCAGGCGAAGTATTGCCTCTCGCCAACGACGGGCGGCCCGCCCGTGCACGCCGTCCAAGCCCGGACCCGGACGCGACCCGAGGAGGCCCATGCTCAGCCAGCTCTTCACGATCGCGCGCAACACCTTTGTCGAGAGCGTCCGCCAGCCCGTGCTGCTGCTGCTGGTGCTCGCCAGTGGCCTGCTCCAGGTCTTCAACACCTGGACGGCGGCCTTCAGCATGGGCCGGACCAGCTCGGCCGAGGTCTACGGCGACAATAAGATGTTGCTGGACATCGGTTTAGCGACAATCTTCGGGGCCGGCGTTGTCATGGCGGCTTTCTTGGCGACGGCCGTCGTCTCCAGCGAGATCGAACGCAAGACCATGCTCACGGTCGTCAGCAAGCCCATCTCCAGGGCCTTGGTCGTGCTGGGCAAGTACCTGGGCGTCGCGGGCGCCCTGACCGGGGCGACCATCATCATGCTCGCCTTCCTGCTGCTGGCCATCCGCCACGGCGTGATGACGACGGCCGGCGACAATCTGGACATGCCGGTGATCCTCTTCGGCTTCGGCGCGGTCATCGGGGCGCTGGTTCTGGCCGCCGCGGCGAACTTCATGTACGGCTGGTCGTTCAACCAGACCGCCGTGAGCGCCATGCTGCCGCTGGTGCTGCTGGCCTACCTGGGCGTGCTGCTGGTCTCCAAGACCTGGGCTTTGCAGCCCCCCACCACCGATCTGCCCGTCAAGATCGTGATCGCCTGCTGCGCGATGGTGCTGGCCATCCTGGTGCTGGCCTCGGTCGCCACGGCCGCCTCGACGCGGCTGGGCCAGGTCATGACCATCGTCGTCTGTGCGGGCGTGTTCATGGGCGGGCTGCTCTCGAACTACTTCCTTGGCCGACAGGCGTTTACCAACGAGATCGTCGGCATCGTGCTCGAGGCCGAGATGCTCGAGACCAGCGACCAGGACCCGGCCAGTCGGGCGGCGACCTTCGAGGTCACGCTCCGCGAGCCGCCGCGGGTGGAAGTCACCCCGGGCGATCCGTTCTACTTCGGGCCCAATCCAAACGGCGTCGCGCTCGCCTCGACCAACTTCAAGCCCTTCGAAGGCGACTTTGCCGACACGCCCCGGCGGTTCGACCCCGGAACGCCGCCGGGCCTGATCGTCCTGAATACGGGCGACCGGTCGATGACGGTGCAGAATATCGGACGTAACCCCCTCCCCCTGGCGCGCCTGCCCGAGCGCGACGACTTCGTCTTTGTGACCCCGACAACGGTCGAACCGGTCAGCGCCTCGCTGTGGGCGATCGTGCCGAACATGCACTACTACTGGTTGCTCGACGCGGTGACGCAGAACCGCGACATCCCCGTGGCCCACCTGGCGAAGATCGCCCTGTACGCGGTGCTCCAGATCGCGGCGTTCCTGGCGCTCGCGGTGGCGTTGTTCCAGCGTCGCGACGTGGGGTGATACGTACATTCCCCAATAAACCGCTTGTGTTTGTTTGCGTAGCGTGTAAAGGCCAACACCCGACTAAACTCTCACGTGGGCGGCGGGATGGTCGTTGCCGCCCTGGAATCTGTGCCGCCCTGAACACCAAGGCGGCGCCCAAGGAATCGGAGGCGAACATGTCATCCCTGCTCGAAGGCATCGAGGTCGGAGACTCCGGCGGATCCAAGTCCTCCGGCGGCGGGCCGAACCCCAAGGTCATCAAGGGCGCCGTCGCGGGCGTGCTGTTCCTGCTGGCCGCCGTGGTGCTGGCCATGAACTTCAACATCATCCCCTCGCCATTCGGCGGCGGTGAGAGCGTGACCAACAGCGCGGGCGATACCGTGGAGTACAAGCCCACGCCGCAGGCCGAGGTGCAGCAGCTCCAGGAGCAACTCCAGCGTGAAGAGCAGGAGTTCATCCAGCGCGGTGGGGTCATCGGCGGCTCGTAAACCCGAGCGCCGGTCCGACTCGATACCGACATCGACGTCGACACAGAGCCGTAGACACAGAGCGTAGACACAGGACGCCCGGGCCAAGGCTCGGGCGTTTTTGTGCTGTGAAACAGTGAAACCGGACAAACTCGGGCGACGCTCAGTCCTCGTCGTTCTCGGCGTCCATATCGCCCAACTGGCGGAAGCAGGCCTCGTAGCCCAGCAGCACGATGCCGGCGCGCTCGGCGCTCTGGTCGTCGGCCAGGCTGTCCGCGGCGATGTCCACGGGCGTCCGGAAGACAAAGAGCATGTCGTCGGAGCGGTAGTGCTCGAAGGTCGGGCGCGGGCCGTCGTAGCCCAGCTCGACCATCTCCTCTTCCAGCAGCTCGTCGAGCTTGTCGCCGGTGTGGACCAGATCGGCCTCGATCGACTCGCTCTGCCAGCGGTCGAGCATCTCCAGGCTCACCCACACACGCCCGCCGTCCCAACGAACGCGGTACCAGGCGTCCTCGGCGGACCCGTCGGCCTGGCATTCCAGCCGGCCATCGACCACGGCGCACGAGCCGAAGGCGCCCACGCCCTCGGCGCGGGCCTTGAGCTTCTCGAGGAGGGTGGCAAAACCGGCAGGGGCCACGTCTGAGGTCGATCCGGGCTGGGACATGGTTGCTCCGTCGTTCTCGCGGTCGAATCGAAAGGCTGGGGCCGGGCCGGGGCGTTGCCGGCCCGGTTTACGGCTCTGAGGGGGACTGTACGCTCGACAGCCGGCGAGCCTGCCGCTATGCTCCCCCCGCGCCGGGAATCCCGGCCCTGTCCGCAGCCCAGGTGGCGGAACTGGCAGACGCGCTACCTTGAGGTGGTAGTCCCGGTAACGGGGTGGAGGTTCGAGTCCTCTCCTGGGCATTCCTTCTTATGCACCGAGCCGGCTTCTTTGCCAGAAGTCCGTAATCCGGCTCAATCGGCTTCCAGATTCGCCCGATGACCCCTGCGTGCCCCGGTGGCCCCATAGCCCCGGCCGGCAGGCAGGAGGCGATCGGTGCGCGTTCTCATCGTTGATGACTCCAGATTCATGCGGTCGGCCCTGCGCCGGGTGCTCGACGGCCAGAACGGCATCGTGGTGGTCGGCGAGGCCTCCAATGGCCAGGAGGGCGTCGATCTCGCCGCCGACCTGAAGCCCGATGTGGTCACGCTGGACGTCGAAATGCCCGTGCTCGACGGGCTGGGGGCGCTGCGCAAGATCGTCAAGTCGACATCGCCCCCGGCCGTCCTCATGTGCTCGAGCCTGACCGCCGAGGGCAGCGACGCGGCCCTGAAGGCCCTGGCCGCGGGTGCCGCGGACGTCATCGCCAAGGCGCCCCCCGGCAGCGGGATGGGCGACTTTGGCCCCGAGCTGGTCGAGAAGATCCTGGCCATCGGCCAGAGCGTGCGCCGCAGACGCGCCCGCGCGGGCCTGCCCAAGCCCTCGACGACGCTCAAGCCGAACGACGTGGTCGGCATCGCCCGGCACCGATCGCTGAAGCAACTGAACCCAAAGCTGACGGTCATCGGGTCTTCCACCGGCGGGCCTCCGGTGCTCGAGGCGGTGCTCCGCGGGCTTCGGCCCGGCTTCCGCATGCCGGTGGTCGTCGCCCAGCACATGCCACGCCCCTTCACCGAGCGCATGTCCACGCGGCTCAAGGAAGTTACCGGGCTGGATGTGCGGCACGTCGAGGATCGGATGGTGGCCCAGCCGGGCGTGGTGTACATCGCCCCGGGCGGCACGCACACGCACCTGAAGCGTGGCGCCAGCGGCATGATCTCGATGCGCACGAGCGACGAGCCAACGGACCATATCTATCGCCCGAGCGTGGACGTGCTGTTCTCGTGCGCGGCCGAGGTCGCCGGTTCGGACGTGCTGGGCATCATGCTCACGGGCATGGGCCGCGACGGGGCGGAGGGCTCCAAGGCGATCGTCGAGGCCGGCGGTTGCGTGCTGACCCAGTCCGAGAGCAGTTGTGTTGTCTATGGCATGCCGAAGGCCGTGGACGACCTTGGCATTAGTTCCGGCTCGCTGGAGCCCAGCGGTCTGGCCGACGCCCTTGGGGCTATCGGACTTCGTTCGGCGGCGTGATCTTTCGATCCGCTCCAGAGCGCACTGAAGGCGCGCTGCGACCGGGTCGATAAACGAGCGGTGCGGGAGCGTTTGGGCTCCCGCTGGAACGGGTTTGCGATTGCCTGCACAGCCAGGAGAACTCACGATGACAACCGCAACGCAGCAACCGGGCGTGGATGCCAACCAGGTCGACGAGAGCCGCCAGCTGGTGACCTTCGAGGTCGCCGGCGAGGAGTTCGCCGTCGACATTCTGGCGGTGCACGAGATCAATCGCATGATGGAGCTCACGCGCGTGCCTCAGGCGCCCGCCGAGATCGAGGGCGTCATCAACCTGCGCGGCAAGATCATCCCCGTCATGGACCTGCGCAAGCGATTCGGTCTGGAAGAGCGAGACCGCGACGATCAGACCCGGATCATCGTCGTCGAGGTCGAGAGCCGCGTGATCGGCTTCATCGTCGATCGCGTGCGGCAGGTGCTTGCGGTCAACCAATCGATCATCGAGCCCGCGCCCGACATGGTCGCGACGATCGACTCGCAGTTCATCTCGGGCGTGGGCAAGCTGCCCGACCGCCTGCTCATCCTGCTGGACCTGGCGAATCTGCTGAGCGCCAAGCTCGCCGAGGCCATCGATCACGTTGCCGAAAACGGCCAGCTCGCGGCCTGAACGCACCTCTAAAGGCCCACCCACTCGCCCATCAAGCACACGGGACACGACCATGACCACCACAGCATCGATGCCCAAGCTCACAGACTCGGACTTTGAGGCCCTGGCCAAGATCATCTACGACCGCTCGGGCATCCGCTTCCAGATCAATCGGCGGTACGTGCTGGAGTCGCGCCTGGGGCATCGCCTGCGTGAGCTGGAGCTGGACAGCTTCGATCAGTACGTCGCGCTCTTGAGCATGGGACCGTACCAGAACGACGAGTTCCAGGAGATGTTCAACCGCATCACCATCAACGAGACGAGCTTCTTCCGCCACGATGCGCAGCTCGAGGTGTTCGAGCGCACCGTGCTCAGCGAGATGCTCGAGGCCCGCAAGTCGAGCAAGCGGCTGCGCGTGTGGTCGGCGGCCTGCTCCTCGGGCGAGGAGCCGCACACCCTGGCGATGATGATCCACCGCACGCTGGGCGTCCGCCTGGCGGACTGGCACATCGAAATCCTGGGCACCGACATCTCCGAGCGCTGCTTGGATATCGCCACCAAGGGCGAGTACAACGACTACGCGATGCGCTCGACGCCCGACATGATCAAGCGTCGCTACTTCAAGCACGAGGGCAGCAAGTGGATCCTGAGCGACGAGATCCGCCAGATGGTGGGCTTCGAGCTGCACAACCTCAAGGACCGCATCGCCGCCAAGCGACACGGCACCTGGGACGTCATCTTCTGTCGCAACGCCATGATCTACTTCGACGACGAGATGAAGAAGCAGGTGCTGCGGACGTTCCATGACCAGCTCGCCGAAGACGGCACGCTGTTCATCGGCCACTCCGAGATCATCCGTCCCGATGACGCCCCATTCGTCGCACGCCCGGAGCGCAGCGGCTTCTGCTATCGCAAGGCCTGAGGCCAAGCCAGGAGATACAACGTGGAGATCGGCGGCTTTGACTCACAGATCATTCAGGACTTCCTGACCGAGTCGGGCGAACTGCTCGAGCAGCTCGAGGGCGATCTCGTCTCGCTCGAGCAGGCGTGCGACGACCTGGACCTGATTAATACCATCTTCCGAGCGCTGCACACCATCAAGGGCAGCGCCTCGTTCCTGGCGCTCACCCCGCTGGTTTCCATCGCGCACGCGTCGGAAACGTGCCTCAACGCCGCCCGCGGCGGGCAACTGGCCATCACGCCCGACGTGATGGACGACCTGCTCGCGGCGATCGACACGCTCCGCACGCAGTTCGACGAGCTCAACTCCGGCACGACCGAGCTCACCGAGGCCGACCCCTCGCTCGTGCAGCGGCTGACCGACCTCGGATCGGGCAAGGCCGACGACGCGCCCGATCAGCAGGGCGGCGCCGCGGGGTCCGCCACCACCACGGCCGACAACGGCGTGACCGTGGAGCCACTCGACCTGCCCGACAACAAGGCCGCGCTGCTCGAGTTTCTCGTCGCCGACGTGCAGTCCACGCTCGACCAGCTCCGCGAGGCTTCGGCTAAGCTCGGCGGCGGCGACGATGGCGCGTTCGGCGATTTCGCCGCGGTCGCCAGCGAGCTGCGCAAGGCCGTGGACTTCTTCGACTTCGACGACATGGCCGCCCTGGCCAAGACCATCGAAGACGCGGGCGAGAACGGCGCCGGCACTTTGGGCAACGCCATCGAGCAGTTCCTGCCGCGCTTCAACGCCGCGCTCTTCATCCTGACCGATCAGGCCGAAGCGCTGGGCAACAACGAGCGGCACGTCTGGCGCGTCGACACCCTGTGCGAGCGCATCCACACGCTCATCGACGGGCAAAGCCTGACCGACGACGCGCTGCTGCCCGAGGACGCGGGCGTGCAGCAGGTGCTGGCGATCGACGGCGTGGTGAACACCGAGCCGGCCACGGCCAACGCCACCGACACCACCGACACCACCGAGCCGCCCAACCAGGACGACCCGGCGATCGCTACCCCGCAGCCTGCCGACTCGGTCCCGACCGATCAGCCCCCCACTCCCGCCAACGCCGGGCCGAAGAAGGCCGAGGCCAAGGAGGGCGGCGGCAAGCCCGTGGTCGAGCAGACCGTGCGCGTCGAGGTCGGCCGGCTCGAGACGCTCATGAACCTCGTGGGCGAGCTCGTGCTCCAGAAGAACCGCATCGGCGCGCTCTCGCGCCAGGCCGACGAGGCCTTCAACCACACCGACAACCAGGAACTGGGCGAGCACATGGTCGGCGCGTCGGCCGCGCTCGATCGCGTCGCCGGCGACATCCAGGTCGCCGTGATGCGCACGCGCATGCAGCCCCTGGACAAGCTCTTTGGCAAGTACCCGCGCCTGATCCGCGACCTGGCCGGCAAGACGGGCAAGAAGATCAAGCTCGTCGTCGAGGGCGGCGACACCGAGGTCGATAAGTCGGTCATCGAGGAGTTGGGCGACCCGCTCGTCCACATCCTGCGCAACAGCGCCGACCACGGCGTGGAGATGCCCGACGTGCGCGCCGCCGCCGGCAAGACCGAAGAGGGCACCATCCGCCTGTGCGCCAGCCACGAGGGCAGCTTCGTGCAGGTCATCATCGAGGACGACGGCAAGGGCCTGGACCGCGAGGTCATCAGCGCCAAGGCCGTCGAGCGTGGGCTCGCCACCGAGGCCGAACTGGCCACCAAGACCGACAGCGAGGTGTTCCGCTACATCTTCGAGGCCGGCTTCTCGACCGCCGCCCAGGTGAGCGACCTCTCAGGCCGCGGCGTGGGCATGGACGTGGTGCGCACGAACATCGAGAAGCTCAAAGGCACGATCACCATCGACAGCGAGAAGGGCAAGGGCACCACGCTGACCATCGCCATCCCGCTGACGATCGCCATCATGCAGGCCATGATGGTGCGCGTGGGGCCCGAGCGCTACGCCGTGCCGCTGAGCAACATCGTCGAGATCGTCCGGCCCACGCCCGACCAGCTCACCACGATCCGCGAGCATCCGGTGATGCGTCTGCGCAACGATGTGCTGCCGCTCATCCAGGCGAACACCATCTTCGACGTGCCCGACGACAAGCGCGAGGAGGCGCCCTTCGCCGTCGTGCTCCACAGCGGGACACGACGCGTGGGCCTCATGGTCAGCGAGCTCATCGGCCAGCGCGAGATCGTGGTCAAGCCCCTGGGCGACATGCACGACGCCCCCAGCGCCGTCAGCGGCGCCACCGTCCGCGAAGACGGCGGCGTCTCCCTCATCGTCGACGTGATCGAGCTGTTCCGCATCGCCAAGGGACGCGGGTTCTAGCCGGCCCGATCCGGGGCACATCACCGACGTACAGTTCGGCACGATGGCCCAGCTCGACAACCCGGACAACAACGCGAAGCCCTACGAGCGTGTGTGGTACACGCCCTACGGCCAGGCCCGGCACCACTGGGGCCAGGACTTCGACGGCGACCGCGACTTCGACAGCGCCGACGTGAACGCGCTGCTGAACAAGATCTCCGGCGGCAGCGTGCCGATCACCGACACGGCGAACTACGACGCCGAGTACGACCTGAACCGCGACGGCACGATCGACTTCAACGACCTGCCCTCGGGCTCGGCCCAGACCGCCGTGCCGCTGGGGCAACTCGGCCGGCTGGACGGCGTGAACGCCGGGCCGGACAACTGGATCGGCTACGCGGGATACGTGTGGGAGGGCGCGAGCTCGCTGTACCACGTGCGGCATCGCAGCTACAGCCCGGAGCTTGGGCGGTGGATGCAGAGGGATCCGGCTGGGTATGTGGATGGGATGGGGTTGTATGAGTACGGGCGGAGTGCCAGCCCGTTGTGGACCGACCCATTTGGCCTGCAATCGCGTCGGCAAGAGACCTGTGAATGCGATGATGGTTGGGATGATGGCCTCGACGACATTCGCGAGTCGCTTCGTCGAGTAGAAGGTGATCCCGACCACAACATTGACTGGACTGACGAAGAGAGAGAGTTTTTCCGAAGGTACAATGAGGAGGTAGATGAGAAAACAGCCCGTTACATGAAAGCGGGTTTAGGCGGCTTCTTGTTCGTTGCTGGATTCTTTGTGCCTGGTGACGAACTGATCTGGGGTCCTCTACTCCTTCATAAGGGGTGGAAACTGGCCAGAGGAGGAAGGACCGTAGTCGATGCTGCGGGTAGACAAGTGTCCCGACGCCAGCTCAAGGTTGCGATTGCGAGAGCAAGGCAGGACTTCGAGAGATTCGACGATGATGTTAAGCGTCTCATCAATGAGTCGCTTGAAAAGTTTAGAGGTCAGCGAAAGACCTGTAGCACGAAAGACGGTCGGGAGTTTGAGAATTGGATCGATCAAGAAACTGGTTCGCGATTGCTGCCGGAGTTGCCCACGGGACAGAAGTACATTGAGTACCATCCTGGCTTCGGGAGACAACATAAAGAGAGTTGGCGGGTGATCATCGGTCCCGATGGGACCATGTGGGTGTGGGATCACCAAAAGCGGATGATCAAGGTAATTGTGCCCGGGCCATCTGGCGGTCCGGGATGAAGAGCAAGGCAACGTAGTCTGTCGGCGAGGTATAGAAGTGGATTCACTCCGAGAGTCACTTGTAGTTGCGCGTAGCGATTCTCGCGGACTCAGGCAGCTGCGCGAGCGCTTCGAGCATGCTTCTGAGTGGATATTGGTCGACGTAGACCTGACCGGAGCGCCGTCGTTAGATGAGGACGTGCAAGATGCTTTCTTGCACTCTCGCTTTGCTGAGGCATGTCGTTTCCCAGAATGGCACAAGACGGGGATGAACTCACTAAGAGACCTGCTTGACGTTCTGCCAGACGATCTGGAAGCCCATCAACTGTGCCTTTGGATACGAGCTGCTGGACTACGCGCAGGGCTTGAGGGACTGCTGATTCAAGTATTGCTAGGGGTTGTCCGTTTCCGCCAAAGCGTACGGGCCAGACAGGTTGAAGTCGTTCTAGGCACGCCCCCCGATGTCGATAACAGAAGCATGGTCATCGTATATGAGTTTGATCACCATGACGATGACACCTTTGGCATTCTACAAGAGCTGTCACAGCACGGCGGTGCACTCCGCATGACGTTCATTGATGGCATAGGCCAGAGGACATCGTAGAGTTTCGGCCCAGAACAGAGGCTAGACCAGATACGCGTGCTGAGCTACGACGCATCGTGGCGTCTGGTCGAGGAGCAGGTCGACGACGGGTGGTCAACCGGCTTCACGGCGGACCGGACGCTCGAGCAGTTCTGGGGCTTGCGGTACATCGACGACCCGATCCTGCGTCGGACGGCCCCTGAGAGCGTCGGCGGCTCCTGGCACATCACCGACGTACGGTTCAGCACGATGGCGATGCTGGACAACAACGCGAAGCCCTACGAGCGGGTGTGGTACACGCCCTACGGCGAGGCGCGTCACCACTGGGGCCAGGACTTCGACGGTGATCGCGACTTGGGCTGAGGCCTGAACCGACAACCCGACACGACAAAGCAACACCCCCGGCCTGCGTCCAGACCGGGGGTGCAGAGGGCTGCCGTTTGTAGTGGCAATGGGTCGCTCTGGCCTTTCGGCCAGGAGGCCCCGTGGGCGATGATGGCTCGCCGGCTTACTCGCCGCTCTCGTCGCCGGCCGAGCGGGCCAGCATGTCCTTGAGGTAGCGGTTCTCGCGGCGGGTGGCCTCGAGGTCGAACACCAGGTACTTGACGCTCAGGCGCAGGTAGTCCAGGGACTCCTGCATCTCGCCGATGGCCTTCTTGACCCGGTCGTGGCGGGTCTTGGTCTCGTCGGCGAGCTTGCGGAGGCGATCGCGCTCGCCCTCGGGCATGTCGTTGATCTTGGTGAGCAGCTCGCCGAGCCGGGCGTGGAAGTCGCGATCGTTCATGGTCTGGTCCTCCGAGTCTTCGTTGTCTTGGCCTGAGCTTCCTCAAGCCGGTGTCCGCCCCCGCGGCCTGTGCCAAACCCAGATACAACCGCCGCGCCGCCGTGCCAGAGCCGGGGCAGGAATCTGCACAGGTCCAATAAAAATCGCCCTCACAGGGCCGTGGGGCGGTTCTCGGTCCGTGTGTCCGGCTTGGGCAAGATGGGGCGAGGCTGGCGGACGCGGCGCGCGTTGCCGGCGATCAACGCCGGGTGTTGCGTCCCCTCAACACGTCCTGTGCCTCGTCGGGCATCTGCAACGCGATGCGGCGGAACTCGGCCTCGTTCTCCTGCTTCATCTGGCGGCCCAGCGTGCGCAGGTGCTCTTCCAAGGCCCGGCGGAAGCGGACGAAGGCGTCTTCGATCTCGTGGCGAGGCAGGACCGATAACGGATCGACCAGGCCCGTCTGCGTCGCGGCCCAGTCGATGATCGAGCCGCCGCGACCCGTGAAGCGGAACATGGCGCCCGTTTCCTTGAACCGGTCGGCCAGGCTGCGGAGGGGGTCTCGCAGGGTGTCGGGCACGGTGGTCATGCGGGCGTTCAGGGCGGCGGGGCTGATGTCGACCGGGCCGTCCTCGTCGAGCGTGAGCGAGGGCGAATCGATGACTTCGCGCACGCCAGCCCGGGCGAAACGGATGCGGACCTTCCGCGTGGGCTGGCTGTCGATGATGGTGGAGATGACCGAGAGCACCTCGCCGTGGCCCCATTCGGGCCTGGTGGCCAGGCGGACTCGGTCGCCCTTTTTCACTTCTGCAACGCTCCCGGACACCCCGTGCCTCCTCGCTTCGGGCTATTGGGGCCGATGGTAGCGGCCCGATGCGATGGGGACAGGCCTAGTATTGTGATTATCGATGCCACGAAGCCCACCACGCGCCCGGAGGCCCGAGCGCGTGGTTCCCGTGACCCTGCCGGAGCCACACCCTGCCATGATCGAAGCCCTCAAGAGCAACGAGATCGCCGAGAAGGTCGGCGGGCGTTTCAAGCTGACCGTGCTCATCCAGCGCCGGCTGGTGGAGCTTCTGGACGGCTCTCGCCCGCTGGTGGACCGCAACGGCCGCAGCGACCTCGAGGTGGTGATCGAGGAGATCATGCAGGACAAGATCACGCTCGAGTGGGCCGAGCCCGCGGTGGCCGAGGAACTGCCGCCCGCGCCGACGCGCTCGCAAGAGGCGCTCCTCTAAACACGTCTTTCGATGGCTGACGCACCGACCACCGATCTCGCCGGCCGTCGCGTGCTCGTCGGCGTGACGGGCGGCATCGCCGCGTACAAGACCGCCACGGTAGTCAGCCGCCTGAGCCAGCGCGGGTGCGATGTGCGCGTGGCGATGACCGAGGCGGCCACGAAGTTCGTCACGCCGCTCACGTTCGAGGCGCTCAGCGGGCACCCGGTCGTCACGGGCATCTGGGGCCACTACGACCCGGGCGACGTGCAGCACATCAACCTGGCCGATCGCACCGAGGTGGCGCTCATCGCGCCGTGCTCGATGGACTGCCTCGCGCGGCTGGCGCAGGGCCACGCGAGCGATCCGGTGACGCTGATCCTCAGCGCGATCGATCGATCGAAGACCGAGGTCTTGTTGGCTCCGTCGATGAACAGCGTGATGCTGGCCCAGCCCAGCACGCAGCGGAACCTTGCGCAACTCCGCGATGATGGCTACCACGTGCTCGACGCCGAGAGCGGCTGGCAGGCATGCCGGCACGTGGGGCCGGGGCGGATGCCCGAGCCCGAAACGCTGATCGACGTGGTCGCTGAGGCACTGCGGCGCCGTAAGCCTTAGGACTCTTCGTCCTGATCGTCGCTTGTATCTTGATCCAGCGGCCCGGCGTAGACCACGATGTCGCCGCGGCCCTTGTCTTCGTCGGCCAGTTCCTCGCTCCAGCGGTCGACGAAGACGATCGTGAGCACGTCGGCCCCGGGACGCTTGCGGCGGATGTATTCGACGGTGGCGCCGTCGAAGCCGACGTGGAAGCGGCCGATGACGAGCGCGACGGGCTCGTGCCCGGCCTTGAGCGCGTCGGCGACGCTGTCGGCCATGGTGGCGTCCCACACCAGTTGCGAGCGCAGGAAGTCCATCGGGTCCATGCCGGGCTGCTTGCCGGCGGCGTCCGACGATCGCATGGCGCCCATGATCTCCAGGAAACGCTCGCGGTAGGCGTCCGGGCCTTCCTCTGAGGGCGGCAACTCGAACATCGCGCGCTGGGCGGGCGTCATGGCGCGGAGTCGGTCGTAGCCCTCGATGCGTGCCAGGCGGACGTAGCGACGCGGCGCGTTGGCGGCGATGACCACGCCCCCTTCGGCCTTGGCGGCTTCCACCATGGCGCGGTGGCCGTCTGGGTAGTTGCTCGCGGTGCGACCGGCCTGCTGCCTGAAGGTCTCTTCATCGATCAGACCGGCGAGGTAATCGTCCAGAGCGAGCTGCTGGTCTCGCTCGATGAACTCCAGCAGCAGGGCGGGTGATTCGTCCGGATCGCGGGCGGCCAGCATGTCCTCCCAGATGGCCGCCGCGATGGGCAAGCCGACGGGGTGGCCATGGAGTTCACCAAAGATGACCGCGTCGGCGCCCTGGGTGCGCCCAAGGACGACGCGTTCGTAAAGACGCTCGCCCGTGTTGCCATCGAAGAAACGGACCTGGGACGTCTGCGCGGTCTGCTGGCCGAGGGCGTCGGAAGTTGCTGGCGCCCTGGAGGCTTGAGAGGCCACACAGCCGGGCAAGGCGAGCAGGACGACGGCAAGCAGCATGAGAAAGCGTGTCATGAGATCTCCTCGGGTTGGTCCCTTGGGGGCCGGAGGCGAGCGAGTCGTGTTCTATGCTCTCCGCCTGGCCGTTGCCCGCCGCTTGCTGGAGATCACCCGCCCTTGGACCCCACCTTCTACGCCGGCTTCGCCGCCGGGTTGGCCACCAGCCTGTTGTGGGCCCTCACCAGCCTGTGCTTTGCCGCGGGCGGGCGGCGGATCGGGCCCACGCTGGTCAACGGGCTGCGGCTGTACGTGGCCATCGTGCTGCTCACGGGCATGGTCTGGATCACCACGGGCGAGCCCTGGCCCGTGCTGACCGATCGGCAGTTCCTGCTGCTGGCCGCGTCGTCCGTCGTTGGGATCGTGATCGGGGATCAGGCGCTCTTCACGGCCTTTGTCGACATCGGGCCCAGGCTCAGCCTGCTGCTGATGAGCACCGCCCCGATCTGGGCGGCCGTGCTCGGGTGGATCGTGCTGGGTGAGTCCCTGGCGTGGCCGGCGCTGGTGGGCATCGCCGTCACCATCGGCGGCGTGGCGTGGGTCATCATGGAGAGGACCAGCGTGAAGGCCGACGAGCGAGCCCACCCCCACCGCGTCCGCGGCATCGTGCTCGCCCTGATCGGCTCGATGTGCCAGGGCGGGGGGCTGCTGATCAGCAAGGCCGGCATGGGCCACGGCTGGCTACCCGAAGACGAGCACCTGGGCCCGCTGGCCGCCACGCAGGTCCGCATCGCCGTCGCCATCGTGTGCATGACGCCCGTGCTGCTCGTGCGATGGAGGATCCAGAGCCAGCGGCGTGTGATGCCCATCCCGCGGCGGACGCTGAAGATCGGGCTGGCATTCACGGCCCTGGGGGCGTTCGTGGGCCCGTTCCTGGGCATGTGGATGAGCCTGGTGACGGCCGATCTGACGCCCGTGGCGGTGGCACAAACGCTGTGCTCACTGGCGCCGGTGATGATCCTGCCCATGGCCGCATGGCATGGGGACGCCGTCACGCGTCGGGCGGTGTTCGGGGCCTGCGTGGCGGTCGCTGGGGTGGCGCTGCTCGCCCTGCTGCCGGCGATCTTGCCCGAAAGCTGGACAAAGGGCGCGGCCGAGCGTGAGTCTGACCCTCGGCTTCCGCTCCAGGAAACATGGTCCGAGCCCAGCACAGCAGATCCGACCGTCGAACCGGCATTCCCGACACGCAGCCCCGGCGGCGAATGATCGATCAGGGGAATCACCCCCGGATCGGTTACAATCCCCACAAGAGGAAAGAGCGAGGGGGGCCGACCATGACGCAGGACATCGACGTGCCGGCAGACGCGGTGAGCCAGCCGGCGGATCCGCTGGAGGCCGCGCTGGCCCGGGCGGTGAAGGGCGACCGGGGCGCGATCATCGAGTTGCTCGAGGCGATCGCCCCGTCCTTACGCGCTCGGCTGGAGGGCAAGATCCCCGCGACGCTCAAGGTCGCCGTCGAGGCCGACGACGTGCTCCAGGTCACGTACATCGAGGTGGTGGGCCGCATCGGCCAGTTCAAGACCGGCGGTCTGAGCGGCTTTCGCGCCTGGGTGACGCGCGTGGCGGAGAACAACCTGCTGGACGCCATCCGCGCTGCTCAGGCGGCCAAGCGACCCGACCCGGCCAGGCGCGCCCACGCCCCGCGCAACGCCGACGACTCGGCGGCCACGCTCATCGAGGTGCTGGCCGGGGAGAGCAAGGCCACGCCCTCGCGGTTCGTGGCGCGCGGCGAGGCGGTGATGGCGATGGAGCGCATGCTCGCGACGCTGCCGGCCGACTACGCCAAGGTGATCCGCCTGTACGACCTGGCCGGCCGGCCCGTGGAAGAAGTAGCCAAAGAGATGGGCCGCTCGACGGGCGCCGTCTTCATGCTGCGCGCCCGCGCGCACGACCGGCTGCGCGAGGCGATGGGCGACGAGGGCAAGTACTTCTCCCGCGCCGGCGGCTGATTGCGACGACTGTGGAACAACCACCCATGGACGACACGCCAGACCAAGGCCGCAGCGACGGTTCGACACCACCCGACGAAGCCGCTCCGGCCCAGACGGACGACTCGGGCCGCGAGCGCAGGCTCATCGAGGCGGCGCTCGAGGGTGCCCAGCCGGCCAGCGGCTGGCCCGAGACCGCGTCGGCGTGGATCGAGGGCGCCCCGCTCCCGCCGCACGGCGCGTTCCCGGGGTACGACATCGTCCGCGAGATCCATCGCGGCGGGCAGGGCGTTGTCTACCAGGCGGTGCAACTCAGCACGCGGCGGCACGTGGCGCTGAAGGTCATGCACTCGGGCCCGTTCATGGGCTCCTCGGGCCGGGCGCGCTTCGAGCGCGAGGTGCAGGTGCTCGGCCAGCTCGACCACCCCAACATCGTGGCCATCCACGACAGCGGCGTGACGCAGGACGGCTCGTGCTACTACGTGATGGACTACATCAGCGGCAAGCCGCTCGATCGCCTGCTGAACGAGGGGCAATTGCCCATCCGCGAGGCACTGCGGCTGTTCGCCAAGATCTGCGACGCGGTCAACGCGGCCCACCTCAAGGGCGTCATCCACCGCGATCTCAAGCCCAGCAACATCCGCATCGACAAGCACGGCGAGCCGATCGTCGTCGACTTTGGCCTTGCCAAGCTCGCCGTGCCCGAGCTGGACGACGACGGCAGCGGGCGGATGATGAGCATGACCGGGCAGTTCATCGGCTCGCTGCCCTGGGCCAGCCCCGAGCAGGCCGACGGCTCGCCCAGCAACATCGACGTGCGCACCGATGTCTACTCGCTGGGCGTGATCCTGTACCAGCTCTTGACCAATCGCTTCCCGTACGAAGTGCTCGGCAACATGCGCGACGTGCTGGACAACATCATGAAGGCCGAGCCGGCCCGGCCCAGCACGATCCGCCGAAAGATCAACGACGAGGTCGAGACCATCGTGCTCAAGGCGCTCTCGAAGCAGCGCGAGCGCCGCTACCAGAGCGCGGGCGAGCTCGGGCGCGACGTGCAGCGGTTCCTCGAGGGCCAGCCCATCGAGGCCAAGCGCGACAGCGGCTGGTACGTGATGACCAAGACGCTCAAGCGCTACCGCGTGCCGGCGCTCATCGGCGCGGGCGCCCTGGTGGCGCTGGTGGTCTTTGCCGTCACGGTCACCGTGCTGTACCGGGAAGCCGAAGACGCCCGCGGCGTCGCGGAAGAGAAGAGCATCGCCGCGGAAGACGCCCGTGCGGCCGAGGCCCAGCAGCGGCAGATCGCCGAGGCCCGGCTCGAGAACGCCTACGAGCTGGCGGGCACGATGCTGACGGACTTTTACGACGCCATCCGCGAGCTGCGCGGCGCGACGGAGGCCAAGCTCGCGCTGGCCGAGCAGGCGGTCGCCACGCTGGATGAATTGGAAGCCAACGCGCAGGCCGACCCGCAGCGGCTGCTGCTCATCGGCCGGGGCCGATTGCGCCTGGGCCTGCTCTACGCCGGGCGGGCCGAACTGCACCGCGTTGGGCGATTGGAAGAGGGCCAGGCGCTGTACGACTCGGCGCTGGCGATCGTGGAGCGGCTCCTCGATGAGGCCCCCGGCTCGATCGAGGCCATCAAGCTCAAGGCCGATACGCTGGCCGCGCTGTCACACGTGCGCCGGATGCAGCAGGACTTTGAGGGATCCATCACCGCGATCGAACAGGCGATCGACACCATCGACCGCGGGTTGCGTCAGGAAGGGCTGGAGCCCCCGATCCGCGCGGACCTGGAGTTCTTGCGCGCCGACTGCCTGCTGGAGCGCGGCAACGCCCACGTCGAATACGCCATGGCCAGCGCGGAGCCGCAGGTCGCCGGCACACTGAACGCCGAGGCCCTGCGCAGCTTCGAGCGCGCCGAACAGGCCGCGCAAGCGATGATCCGCGGGGGCATCGATCTCGATCGGGGCGAGCTGGTGCTGGCGCGGGCCCTGGTCCGTCAGGCCGAGTGGACCACACGCAAGGTCACCTTCGATACGGCCGAGGCTCGAGAGACGGATCTTCAGGTTGACCATCGCGCGATGCTCGAAGCGCTGGACGGGGCCATGGACCAGCTCGATCGAGCGGTGGTGCTGTACGAAAGCCTGGAGTCCAGACATCCCGAGAGCGGCGTGTACCCGCGGGATCGGCTGATCGCCGTGGAAGACTGGGCCAACGCGCTGCGATTGCGCGCCGAGCAACTGGACGCGATGGCGTCCGCCGAGCCTGAAGACGCCCCGGCCCTGGCGCAAGCCGCCGACCAGGCCCGTGCCCGATCGATCGAGATGCTCGAAGAAGCCGTAGAGCTCGGGCGCCGCGCCGTCAACGCCGACGAGGCCAACGTGACCCTCGCGCGTCGGCTGGCCATGCTGCTCGGTCGGTTGGGCCAGAGCTACGAGGCCAGCGACCGCTTCGCCGATGCGCAGCGCACGTACGACGAGTCGGCCCGGCAGCGCGAGACCCTGGCGGCCGTGGACCCGACCAACCGGCACTTCAACGACGCCGTTGTCGGCTGGTACCGCGTCGGCGCGCTGCACGAGAAGAACGCCGAGTCGCTCGGCCAGGCCGAGCCCGAACTGGAGCGGGCGCTCGAGGCGTTCGAGCGGGCGCGCGGCTATGTGCAGAAACAGGTCGATCTGGGGATCGAGCCCGATAACACACACCTGAAGACCATTGAAGACCGAATCGACGCCGTACGGGCGCGGCTGTCTAATGGCTAACTGTTCATAAAGGTCTTGAGCCGGTGGGGCAACCCTGGTATCTTCGTGGGAGAGAAGCCGCCTCGCAACGGCGGGTTTGGAGAGATTTCATGACGCCCATGCGTTTGTGCCCCGCCATGGCGGCGGCTGCCCTTGTGCTCGTTGCCGGCCAGGCGGCGACCGCCCAGGTCATCGATGCCACCTGGATCAACGACACCTCGGGCGCGTGGAGCGACGCGGCCCGCTGGAGCACGCCCGACTTCCCCACGGCTCGCGGGCCGGACATCTACCGCGCGATCATCGACTTCGATTCGGGCGGGCCGTACACGATCAGCCTGGGCACCGACATCGACCTGGACCAACTGGTCTACACCAGTGGCGACGCGACGATCGACGGCGGCGGCGTGGGCACCCTCACCGTGCGCACCGACATCGAGTTCGGCGACGCGACCATCCGAGCGGTCGCCGAGCTCATGAGCGAGGGCACGCTGCGCTTCACCGGCAGCGTGCTGTGCGAGATCGACGACACGCCGGCGTGCCAGGTGGGCTCGCTGGCCCGCAAGATCGGCACCGGCGACATCGCCTTCCGCGGCAGCACCGTGTTCATGGTCTCGGACGCCTCGACGTTCACCGTTGAGAACTCGGGCGATCTCATCGGCGACGGCACCGCGCGGTTCAGCAACGAGGGCACCTTCAGCAAGCAGAGCCCGGGCCTGACGCGCATCGACGGCGTGGGCTTCGAGAACACCGGCACTGTCGAGGTGCAGCAGGGCACGCTGGAGATCACCAACCCCATCCTGCCGTCGATCGGCACGCTGGGCCCCAGCACTTACGACATCAACGCCGGGGCCGCCCTGGAGTTCACGGGCACGCTGCTGACGACCAACCAGGCCGACGTGCTCTTCCGCGGCCCGGGCGCAACGTTCACGCAGTTGTCCACCGTGGACCTGAACCAGGGCCTCGTGCAGACCGAGAACGGCGCCACGTTCGCGTTCGCGTCCACCAGCCCGCTGATCAACGAGGGCAGCCTGATCGCCAACGGACCGGGTTCGACCATCAGCACCGTCGTTGCGATCAACAACGCCGGTGGCGACATCACGGTTATCGACGGCGGCGTGGTCTCTGCCGGCGGCCCCGGATTGACCAACAACGGCCTCGTGCAAGGCACCGGCACCATCAACGCCGAAACGTTCGTCAACAACGGCCTGGTCAGCCCGGGCAACTCGCCGGGCATCCTCGTGACGGAGAGTGCCGGCGGCTCCAACCACGTCTACCAGCAGGACGCCACCGGCACGCTGCTGATCGAGATCGCAGGCCGGACGCCCGGCGCGACACACGACGTGCTCGACGTGCGCGGCATCGCGCTCATCGATGGCCGCCTGGAGTTGGAGTTCTCGCCATTCTCCGGCGAGCCACCCGTGCAGCCCGGGGACCAGTTCCAGATCATCCTGGCCGACGGCCTGGATGGCATCTTCCGAGACGTCGAGCTGCGCGGGCTGGGCACGGAAGGTCTGGTCGACGTCTTCTACACACCCGCGGGCGTGCAGGTCGTCGTGCGAGAAGTGCCCGCGCCGGGCGCCGCCTCGCTGCTGGCCATGGCCGGCTTGCTGGCGGCACGGCGTCGGCGCTAGGCGCGCAAACCGCTACGCCGGTTTAGTCCAGTGCCTTGAGCGCGGCGACGACCTCGTCGACGTGGCCGGGCACCTTGACCTTGCTCCACACGCGGGCGATCTTGCCCTGCGCGTCGATGAGGAACGTCGTGCGTTCGATGCCCATGTACGTGCGGCCGTACATGCTCTTCTCGACCCACACGCCGTACTTCTGGGCGACCACCGGGTCGGGCTTGCCGTCGCCGTCGACGCGGTCGTCGGCCAGCAGCGGGAAGTTCAGGTCGTTCTTGATGGCGAACTTGGCCTTGCTCTTGGTATCCAGGATGCTGATGCCCAGCACCCGGGCGCCGAGCTTCTTCAGGGCGGCCCGCTGATCGCGGAAGTCGCACGCCTCCTGCGTGCAGCCGCTCGTGCTGTCCTTGGGGTAGAAGAACAGCACGACGGGTGCGCCGGCGTAGTCGGCCAGCGCGTGCGTCGTGCCCTCCTGGTCCTGGAGCTTGAACGCCGGCGCCTTTCGGCCGGCCTGGATCGGTTCCTTGGTGGTGGCGGGCATGGTCGTCTCCTGAGCTTCACAAAGGAAACGCTACCGCCGCCGGGAAGGGCCGGGCGCCGCGATCAGGAAAGAACCCAGCGGATGAGGACGGCCGCGAGGACCACCCCCACCATCGCCGCGATGGCCACCCGCGCCATGATGGGCATCGACGTCGCCGTGGGCACGTGCGCCGGGCGCACCAGGGGCAGCCTGTCGGCGGTGCCCAGGCCCAGGGGCTCCTGCCCGCAGCGTGCCGAATCTTGGACAATGGCGATCACAAGGTTGGCATCAAAGGCCCGCAGCCCCAGGGCCGAGGCCTGGTTGAGCAAGCGATCGCGGGCCTCGGGCCTGAGGATCGCAGCCCGGCCGCCCTCGATGCTGGCGGCCACGCGGCAGGCGAACACCCATCGGGCGTCGGTCGCATCGATCGACGCGGCCTGCCGGTTCGACCGGGCGACCTCGAGCTCAAGTGCCGCCCGCTTGGCGGCCTCGCTGGGGCCCTCGGGCGCGGGCGAAGCCGACACGAGCGTGGCGACCGCTCGGGCGGCGTTGCGTTGGGGCAACGTCGTTGCCGCCTCGCGACGTGATGCGCCCACGAGACGCAACGTTGGGCTGGTTCCGGCCGATTCCATCATCGCTGGAACAAGATTGCACACGGCGTGCCGGATCCCCTTGAATTGCCCGGCACAAGAGCCGATACACTGGCGGGCATGACGGAGGGAGACACCCAAACCGCACAGGCATCGCCGCCGAACCAGGCTGGCACTGGGGACGGCGCCGGCGACCTACATGATGTTTGCATTTCGTTTGGACTAGACGAGGCGCTCAGACGCCTGGGCCAGGCGGCGCGTCGCGGCAAGCTCCCCGAATTCCACCCCGGCGGTCCCGATGGCGCCCTCTTTCGGGCTGGGGCCCTGGGCCACCCCTTCGATCGAGACCTGCTGGCCTGGTCGGAGCCCCGGGACGGCGGGCTGCGGCTGCGGTTTGGCCTCCGCTGGCGGCGCAAGGCCCCGATCATTTACCTTGCGGCCATGATCGTGACCGTCGAGCCGGGCCGGTACTTCCTGGAACTCATGATCCCCGGCTCGTGGGGCTGGGGCTCGATCATGTGGTGGTATTACCCGCTGACGATCATCCCGATCCCGCTGGCGTGGCGGCACTTCATGCGGCAGGCCCGCAACAGCACCCTGGAGTCAGCCAAGGAAAGCCACTCGGCGATCGTTTCGATCCTGAACGCGGAACCCGCGGAGGATGCGAACGTCCGATAGTGGGCAACGTAGTAGACCCCCGTCGGAGTGCAAGGCCAGGGGCCCACTTCCGATAGACTTGGGGCGGACCGCGTGGGTCAGCCACGCTTTGGAGTCGTTTCAGCAAGGCAAGGCCGGCGCACCGCGGGCCAGGAGGAAGCCAATGTTCTCGACCGCTCTTTCGTGTGATGGCATCGCCGGCCGCGTTGAGGGCCGCCTGGGCAGCCGATTGGTTGGCCTGGTGGCCGCGTGCGGCGTCGCGATTGCCGCCCCCGCCCTGGCCAAGCCCCAGGTGCTCGATCTCGTGCCCGAGGGCGCTTCGGGCGTCGTCGCCGTCAACAACCTGGGCGGCGCCATGGCCGATCTTCGGGCCTTCATGACCGCCAGCAACCTGCCCGCGGTCGGCGGCGAGATGCAGGCCATGCTGGCCGAGGTCGACGGCGTGGCGGTCAACGCCGGCGGATCGGCCGCGTTCTTCATGATCGGCCAGAGCAGCGACAGCGTCATGCTGCTTCCGGTGACGGACTACAAGGAGTTCGTGACCGCTCGCGGCGGCGTGGGCGCGGGTGTTGAAGAGGTCGATTTCGGCGGCCAGGGCGTCTTCGTCAAGTCCGTGGGCAACGGCTATGCCGCGCTGAGCGACGACGGCGACAACCTCGAAGACTGGGTCCCCACGGGCGGCCACATGAACACCCATGTCGGCTCCATGGGCACACGCGCCTTCGGGGCCGCCGTGGAAGCGGACGTCTTCATCATCGGCTCCATCGCCAGCCTGGCCGGCGAGTGGCGCGAGAGCTACGAGGGCATGAAGGGCATGGCGATGATGTTCGGTGGCCCCGAGGCCGCGCAGGGCTTCGCCGCGCTCGACCCCTTGGTGGGCGCGTTCCTGAACGACGCCCAGACCGGCGTGGTGACGCTGGACTTCGCCGGCGACGGCGTGACGGCGCGGGCCCTGAGCCGCTTCAAGGAGGGCTCCATGCTCGCCGGCCTGTTCACCGGCAAGTCCGACACCGAGGGCCTGATGGCCCGCGTGCCCGACATGCCCTTCGCCATGGCCGCGGCGTTCGATACCTCCTCGCCGGGCGTGCAGAGCATCCTGGGCATGATCTCGGCGAACCTGCCCGAGGGCCAGGGCGCGCAGGCCAACGCGATGATGCAGATGCTGACCAGCTCGGACGGCGGCTCGTTCGTGCTGGGCGCGCCTTCGATGCAGGAGATGAGCATCGGCGCCGGCGCGTTCGTGCGCAGCGCGGCGTACTACCGCTCGAAGGACCCCGCCGCCTTCAAGCGGGCCATGGCCCAGAACCTCGAGGCCGCCAACGGGCAGACCACCGAGCAGGAGGGCATGACCATCACCACCACCACCAGCTACCGGCCCGAAGCGCGCACCATCGAGGGCGTGACCGTGGACGAGTGGGGCGTGGCGACCAACATCGACGCCGAGAACAACGAGCAGGCCATGCAGGCCCAGATGGCCATGAGCATGATGTTCGGCAGCAACGGGCTGGGCGGCTACATGGCCTCGAGCGACAACGGCGTGGTGATGACCATGTCGCGCAACAGCCAGATGCTCACCCAGGCGATGGCCACCGCCAACGACGGCGGCGGGCTGGGCACCAACGCCGAGCTGAACGCCATCTCGAACAAGCTGCCCGAGAACCGAGCCCTGGAGATGTACATCGGCGTCGATAAGCTGCTGGGCATCGGGGCGGCGTTCCTGGGTGAGGTTCCCCCCATGCCGCCCGTGGGCATCGTCGCGGCCAGCGGCGACGGCACCGCCGAGATCGCGCTGCACATCTCCCCCGCGGTGATCTCCAAGGGCATGGAACTGGGCATGATGTTCGGCGCCATGGGCGCCGGCCCGGGCATGGAGTTCGAGGAAGAGGACGACGGCGGGCCCGCGTTCTGATCGATTCCGCAGCCCAACACACGAACTGGGCCCTGGCCCACGGACGCGCGGTCGCTCTCCAGCGGCCGCGCGTCGTTGCCATTCTCAACGCAACGCCCGACAGCTTCTATGACGGCGGGCAGATCTCCGACCGCATGGCGGCCCTCGAGCGCGCGAAGCGGGCGGTGCGCGACGGCGCCGCCATGCTCGACATCGGGGGCGAGAGCACCAGGCCCGGCGCACACCGCGTGCCCGCCGCCGAGCAGATCGAACGCGTCGTGCCGATCATCGAGGCCGTCCGTGGCTGCGAAGACGCCGATGTCGCGGGGATCCCCATCAGCGTCGATACCACCCTGGCCGAGGTAGCGCACGCTGCACTGCAATCCGGGGCCGACGCGGTCAACGACGTCTCGGGCGCTACGGAAGACGCCGATCTGCTCGGTGTTGTCGCCGAGTTTGGCGCCGGGCTGGTGCTCATGCACCGGGCCGCGCCGCCGCCGGCCGACAAGTACGCCGACGAATACCAAGGGGAGCCCGTGTTCGCCGGTGGCGTCGTCGCCGCCGTCCGTTCCCACCTGGCCCAGCGAGCGGAGGCGGCCCAGGCCGCGGGGGTGAACACCGAAGGCCTCGTGATCGACCCCGGGCTGGGCTTCGGCAAGAGCGTGCGGCAGAACGTGCAACTGCTCGCGTCGGTGCTGGAACTCGCCTCGCTGGGCATGCCGGTGTACATCGGCGCGAGCCGCAAACGCTTCATCGGGCGCGTGTCCATCACGGGCGAGAGTGAGCCGGGCGATCGACTGGCGGGGTCCATCGCGGCGACCATCCTGGCCGCCCAGCAGGGCGCGCCCTTGCACCGCGTGCACGACGTAGCCGAGCATGTGCAGGCCCTTGCCACGCTCCAGGCCTGGCAGGAAGCCCGCGGCGGCACTCGGAATGCGGAGAGCGGTTCGTGAGTTTGTGCCCAGTAACCTGGCAGACCCCCTCCCGCCGGTGGAAGGGCTGCCGGGCATCGCTAGGATCACTCGGTTGATCTCAGCGAGATCGGACCTATCCGGGTGCGGGGCGTTGGCCCAGCCCGGAACCAAGCCTTGCAAGGAGTGGCACGATGGCCAACGAGCACGTTCAAGAGTTCACTGACGCTAACTTCGAGGGCGAGGTGCTCAATAGCGACCAGCCCGTGCTGGTTGACTTCTGGGCGGAGTGGTGCATGCCGTGCCGCATGCTGGCGCCCGTGATCGACGAGTTGGCCGAGGAGTTTGCCGGCAAGGTCAAGGTTGGCAAGCTGGACACCGACGCCAACCGCGACGTCGCGGTCAAGTACGGCATCCACGCGATCCCGACGATCATCCTCTTCAAGGGCGGCGAGCCCGTGGAGAAGTTCATCGGCCTGAAGAACCGCGACGAACTTGCCGCCGCCATGAACGGCGCCGTGGGCGCGGCCTGAGCCGCGGCCTCGCGCGACACGCCGATCTCGACCTCACACTGGTGGACAAGCCAAAGACACAGACCGGAAGCACCAACGGCACCCGCCTTCGTTGCGGAGCCGTGGGTGTCGGTCGCATGGGTCGGCACCACGCCCGCGTATACGGCCAGCTCGAGGACACCGAACTGGTGGGCGTCGTCGATGCCGACCTGGCCCGGGCTTCGGACATGGCCGAGCAGTTCGGCGGCCGCGCGTTCGCGACGCTCGACGAATTGCTCGAGGCCGGCGTCGATGCAGTCTCCATCGCGGCACCGACCACCGCGCACCGGGACCTGGCCGAGCGTTGCCTCAAGGCCGGGGTGCACTGCCTCATCGAGAAGCCGCTGGCCGGCTCGGCCGAAGACGCCGAGGCGATCCGCGACCTTGCCGAGCGTCAGGGCGTGGTGCTCATGGTGGGCCACATCGAACGCTTCAACCCGATCATGCGGGCGATGCAGCGGGCGACGGCGGCCGATGAGTCGATCACGCCGCGGTTCATCGAGGTGCACCGCGTCAGCCCGATGACCTTCCGCAGCGTGGACATCGGCGTGGTCATGGACATGATGATCCATGACTTGGACGTGGTCTTGATGCTCATGGGCGGGCAAGAGCCCGACGAGATCCAGGCCGCGGGCGTGGCGGTCGTCACCGAACATGAGGACATCTGCAACGCCCGGCTGACCTGGCACAAGCCCTACGGCGCCTGCGTCGCGAACATCACCGCAAGCCGGCTCGCGCTCAAGACCGAACGAGTGACCCGCATCACCGGCGAGAAGGCGTACATCAAGCTCGACTACGGGGCCAAGTCGGGCGTCATCATCCGCCGGACGGCCAACGAGCTCCAGATGCGCGAGATCCGCTCCCAGCTTCGGGGCGGCGCCGACCTGACGGACCTCAAGTGGGACGAACTGGTCAACGTCGAGCAGCTCGAGATCGACGACGGCGAGCCCATCGTGATGGAAATCCGGGCCTTCCTCGACGCCGTGCGGACCGGCAGCCCACCGCCCATCGACGCCCGCGCCGGCTTTGCCAACGTCCGAACCGCCCAGCGGATCGTGCAGGCGATCAAGGCCACGATGGGCGACAACCTCTCGGCGGCCAACCCCCAGTACGCGAACCAAGCCCCGGGCCAGGATGAGCCCGTGGAACCCAGCGTGGGATGACGCGCCGCACGGGCCGGCCAAGTCGGTCCGGCCCACACCGCACGGACGCATAATCAGCTAGACTTGCCCTTCGCCATCGTGAGCGATGGGCTGCCCACCGTCAGGCATGCCGCCTCGTATCCCGTTTCGTCCGGAATCTGAACCATGGCCGAAGAGCAGACCACCACGTCCTCGCCCGCGTCGACCCCGGCTTCGCCCGAGGGCGCCAAGCCCGCCGAGCAGGCGCCTTCCAGCCAGCCATCGCCGGCCGAGCCGGCCGTGCCGCAGGCCCAGCCGCTGAGCGATGAGCTGTCGCGGCAGATCGATGCCGCCATGGACGCCGCGGCGCCCCCCGACGCCCCCAGCAAGGGCGGTGGCAAGCCCGGCATCAAGGGGCCTCGCGTCGTGGGCGGTCGCGGCCAGCCAACGATGCGCACGGGCAAGGTCGTGAACGTCACCGAGAACGACATCTTCCTGGAGTTTGGGCCCAAGGAATTGGGCATCGTGCCGCGTGACCAGTGGCGCGAGGGCGAGAACACGCCCGAGGCCGGCCAGGAACTGGAAGTCATCGTCGAGCGCTTCGATCAGGCCGAATCGATCTACGTGTGCGCCCGTCCCGGCGCCATCCGCAAGGCCATCTGGGACACGCTGCACAGCGGCCAGGTCATCGAGGCCACGTGCGTGGGCACCAACAAGGGCGGCCTGGAGATGGAACTGGCCGGGGGCCATCGCGCGTTCCTGCCCGCCAGCCAGGTCGCGGTCGAACGCGTCGAGAACCTCGACCAGTTCATCGGGCAGAAGCTCGAGTGCGAGGTGCAGCGCGTCGAACGCAAGGGGCAGGGCAACGTCGTGCTCAGCCGGCGCGCCATCCTCGAGCGCGAGCGCGCCAAGGAGGCCGAGAAGCTCAAGGACACGCTGCACGTGGGCCAGATCGTCGAGGGCACCGTCCAGCGCATCGCGCCGTTCGGCGCCTTTGTCGACATCGGCGGCATCGATGGCCTCGTGCACGTCTCGGACCTCTCCCACGAGCGCATCGGCCAGGGCGAGAACGCCGTCCGCAAGATGGTCAAGGAAGGCCAGCGCGTCCGCGTCGAGGTCCTCAAGATCGACTGGGAGAACAACCGCATCGGGCTTGGCATGAAGCAGCTCGAGAGCGACCCGTTCACCGAGAAGGTCGGCGAGATCGAGGAGGGCGCCGAGGTTTCCGGCCGCGTCACCAAGATCATGGAGTTCGGCGCGTTCGTCGAGATCGCCCCGGGCGTCGAGGGTCTGGTGCACATCAGCGAGTTGGACCACAAGCGCGTCAAGGCCGTGGGCGACGCGGTAAAGCCCGACGAGGTCGTCAATGTCAAGGTCCTGAGCATCGAGCCGGGCAAGCGTCGCATCAGCCTGAGCATCAAGGCCCTCAAGCCCGCGCCGGCCGGCGCGCAAGGCAAGGGCAAGGGCGAACGCGGCCCCAGCGCCGACGATATCCTCAAGGAAACGCCCCAGCTCCGCCGCCTACGCGAGAAGTTCGGCAACAGCGGCTTCAAGGGCGGCCTGGGCTGAACGATCCAAGCCGATGCATCAACGAGCCCACGTCGCAAGACGTGGGTTTTTCTTTGGTTTCTGGTGTAGCAGATGCCCCGCGCTTCACGACGTGGGCTCGTTAGGAACGGATAGACACGCCCGTCGACCCGAACCCGCCCGCGCCGCGCACGGTCTCGTCGAGCTCTTCGACCACCACGACCTCGCACATCGCCACGGGCGCGATGACCAGTTGGGCGATGCGGTCGCCGTGGGCGATGGTCTGCGGCTCGCTTGACAGGTTGATCAGCGCGACGCGAAGCTCGCCGCGGTAGTCCGCGTCGATGGTGCCCGGCGCGTTGGGCACGGTCACGCCGCGCTTGGTCGCCAGGCCCGAGCGCGGGCGCACCTGGCCCTCGTAGCCCTCGGGGATGGCGATCGCCAGGCCCGTGGGCACGATGGCGATCCGCCCCGGCTCGAGCGTCAGCGATGGTTGGGCTTCGGGAAGGCAGGCGGCCAGGTCGAGCCCGGCGGCCGCTTCGCTCTGGCGCTGTGGCACCGCGGCCCGAGCATCGAGCACGCGCAACCGCACCGGCGGCACCGCTGGGGTCATCGGCCGCGGACCCAGTCGGCCATGGAGGTCGACAGATCCGAGCCCGAGGCGAGCTCGCGCAGCCGACGGTCGATCGCGGCGATCACGCGTTCGGCATCGCGCGCCGCGTTCTCCAGGCTGCTGGCGCCGGCGACGCGCTTGTACGTGTCGCCGCCGGGCTTGCTGGCCATCCGCTCTTCGCTCTCGCGCTGGGCCTGGCGAAGCTCGGCCAGCAGGCCCTCGGCCCGGGCCCGCGTGCGGCGCAGCTCGGCCAGCAGCGTCGGCAGGTCGGTCGCGGTCGGTCGGGTTGGCGAGGTAGCGGTCGTCGGCATGCGTTGGTAGCACCGTTGCGGGCGACGCCAAGAGCGGTCGCCCCTTCCCACGGAGAACCGGATCTTAGCCGGTTCTTGTTCCTGATGCGTCGCCAGGCGTTGCATCGCGCGGCGTCTGAGCACCACCAGGGCCTTGGGTATCAGGGGAATCACTAAGGCTCGGCACCCATCGACGCAGTTCGGCGAGCACCGCGGCACGGTCCGACGAGGCGGCCACCGAGGCCAGCGAGCGCGCGGCGGCCAGGCCATCGATCGCATCGGTGTCGCCGCTCAGGCGCAAGACGCCCGGGCAGTCGGTGGGCACGAGCTGCTCGGCCTGGTGCACGAGCGCCTCGTGCAGCTTCTCGCCGGGGCGGGCGCCCGTCTGCACGATGGCGTGCTGGCCCGGGGCCACGTCGACCCCGTCCCACACGGCCGTCAGCCCGTGGGCCCGCACGAACCGCTCGGCCAGCGTGGCGATCTGGACCGGCTCGCCCATGTCCAGCACGAAGATGCCGCAGTCGTCGGTCGGCTCGAGCGCCCCGGCGTGGGCCACCAGCAGCGCGGCCTCGCCGATGGTCATGAAGAAGCGCGTCATCCGGCGATCGGTGATGGTGATGGGCTGTCCATCGGCGAGCTGGGCGCTCCAGATGCGCAGCACGCTGGCCGCCGAGCCCAGCACGTTGCCGAAGCGCACGATGGCCACGCGCGTCGGGCGGCCCTCGGCCTTGGCCCGCTGGTCGGCGGCGATGCCGTAGGCCTCGGCCAATCGCTTGGTGGCGCCCATGACCGAGCGCGGCGCGACGGCCTTGTCGGTCGAGACCAGCACCACGCGATCGGCGCCCGCCTCGATGGCCGCGTCGACCAGCGCGGCCGTGCCCAGCAGGTTGTTGTGGATCGCCTGGGCCGGATGGTCTTCCATCAGCGGCACGTGCTTGTGGGCGGCGGTGTGGAAGACCACCTGCGGGCGCTCCTGCATCAGCACGCGGCGCGTGCCGTCGCGGTCCGAGACGTCGTGCAAGAGGGCCCGGCGGCGCAGCTCGGGGTGGGCCCAGGCCAGGCGGCGGTCGATCTCAAAGAGCGCGTTCTCGGCCCGCTCCATGAGGATCATCGCCGAAGGCGCAAAGCGGGCGCACAGCCGGGCCAGCTCGCTGCCGATCGAGCCGCCCGCGCCGGTGACCAGCACGCGCTGGCCCTCGATCAGCTCGCGCAGGGGCGCCTCGTCGGTCTGGCGCATGGGCCGGCCGATGAGGGCCTGGAGATCGATGACCGGCGCGGTGGCCATGGTCGCGCCGGGCACGCCCGCGCCGCCCTCGGGCGGGCCGCCCAGGCCGACGAGCACCGGCGGCTGGCGGCGCAGCAGGTCGACCACCGGGGGCACGAAGCGTTCCTCGAGCCCGGCCTCGTGGACCGCCTGGCGCACGCGGCCGATCGTGGCGTGGTCGTCCAGCGGCAGGCAGACGATCGCCACGCGCACGCCCAGGTTCTCGCGCGCGCCCCGGAGCGCCTCGAGCGAGCCCAGGGTGGGCACGCCGATGAGCCCGGCCGCCCGTTCGCCCTCGCCGCCGGCCCCGGCCAGCACCAGCCCGACGATCATCGGCCCGCCCTCGGGCATGGCGCGGGCCGCCAGGGCGGCGGTGGTCGTGTCGCCGATGATCACGCTGGGCACGCCGGCCAGGGGCGGCAGGCCGGCGGGCCCGGCCCGGTGCCGGGCGAGCGTCGTCGGCACGCCGCGGGTGTGGCCCGCCTGGCCGGGTTGGGTCTGGGCCGGGAGGGCCGCGGCGGGGTGGGTCTGGGAAGGCTGGGCGGCCTGGGTCATGCTGGGTCTATCGGCCCGATCGGGGGGGATTCGGGAATCGGGATTCGGGAGACGGCAATCGGCAATCGGCATCCGGCAATCGGGCGGATGGGCCGAATCCCGGATGCCGATTGCCGTTCCCGGGGCCTAGGCCGCGCGCCCGCCCCCGCGCGCCTCGCGCGCCCTGCCGCCGCCAGCACCACCACCCTGGCCCGCGCCGAAGCTCACCACCTTCACCGCCGGCTTGCCCCGCCGCGTGCTGGTCTGGGCGGTGATGCGATAGGTCACGCTCGCGGTGCCGGGGGGGATGGTCGCGTCGACGAAGCGGCGCGTGAGGGCCGTCTGGACGTACACGAAGGGCCCTTCGCCGGCAACACCGCCATCGCGGCGCTCCACGACGTACGTCACCCCGCGCACGCGCCGCCGCCCGGGCGGCCTGTTGTCGCACTTGAACGACACGGCGAGCGCGCCGTCCTCGAGCAGGTCGAAGGTCAAGCCCGTGGGCCGGCCGGGGGCCGGGGCGGGGCCGGCGTCGCGCGGGGCGGGCAGTCGGGCGTCGGCCAACACCTTCTCGGGGCTGGGGCGGGTGGCCGCGAAGGCCCGGACCCGGCCGACCGCGCTCGAGGCCTGGCCCCGCAGGGCCAGCGTCCGCTCGCGGTACCGCGCCCCGGCGGCGGCGGCGGCGGCCTTGGCCCGCTCGTAGGCCCGCTCGGCGGCCTGGGCCTCTTGGGCCAGGTCGTCCAGGGCGTCGACGGTGGGCTCGTCCAGGCCGATGGCGGCGGGGTCGCCCGCCCAGGCCTGCACATGGTCCACGCACCAGTCGATGACGTCGGGCAATCGCTCGGGGATCGTGCTCATGCCCCTGGCATCGGCCAGCGCGCGGCCCACCTTGAGCCCAAAGCCCCCCACCCCGCCCAAATCGCCCCCCAGGCCGCCCGGATCGCCTCCCAGGCCGCCCGGGAGCGGGTCCGGGGCGTCCAGAATCTATTTCTGGACGCCCGGAATCTGGTTCCGGGCGCCCGGATCTCATTTCTGGACGCCCGAAGACGGGTTCTGGACGCCCGGCATGGCGTTGCGGGCGGCCGCAACCCGCTTGTGGGCAAGCGGTACATGGACACGGCTGGCCATCGATCGGCCGCGAAAGGGGAGGTCCACATGCCAACGCCAAGCGCCATCGCTCCGCTCTGCCTCGTCAGCACGATCGCCGCCGCCGGCTCGGTGGCCACGGCGCAGTGCCCGCCGGTGCGCTTCGTGTCGCCCGATGGCCCGGACGCGGACCGCTTCGCCGGGGCGATCACCAGCAACGCCGGCCAGGGCGGCGGCCAGTGGGCCATCGAAGAGACCAACCAGGTGTGGGCCTACGAGCTGGTCGACGGCCGGCTCGAGCTGCGCCAGGCGTTGCGGGCCCCCGTCCCCTTCTTCACGTCCCTGTTCGGATACTCGATGGACATGCACGGCGACCGCCTGGTCGTTGGCGTGTGGTCGGCGGCGTGGCCCGATCGCCCCCGCTCCACCGGAGGCGCCTTCGTCTTCGATCTCGTCGACGGGCAGTGGATCCCCACCGCCGAGATCAGGCCGCCCCTTGACCTGGCCATCGACGCGGCCGGCGGGCGTGTCGCCGTCGAAGGGGACACGATCTTCGCCGGTGGCGGCTCTGGCAGCCCGCCCATCATCGTGTACGAGCCAGCGCCCGGCGAGCCCGATCGATGGATCGAGGTGCAGCGGCTGGAAGGGCCCATCGCCATCGTGTGGGGCCTGCCCATCGTGCCGCACGGGGACTGGGTGTTCGTCGGCGCACACCGCGACGACTCGGTCGACCGATTCGGCGGCTCGGTCTTCGTGTACCGTCGCGACGCCGCGGGCCGCTACCAGCAGGTCCAGAAGATCGACGGGCCGGACGAAGCCCCGTACACGGTTCGCTACTTCGGCCAGAGCCTGGATACCGACGGGCGCACGCTGGCCATCGGGGCCCTGGGCGCCGCCCCCGAGTCTGACTCCCAAGGCGCGGTCTTCGTCTACGAACTGGAGGGCGAGCGATGGACGCGCCGGCAGACGCTGACCCACCGCGGCGCCCAAGAGGCCGACGTGCTGGGGGCCTCCCAGCTGCGCGTCGATGGCGATCGCCTGCTGGCCGTCGCAATCGGCGATCGCTCCGGCCGGGCCGGGGGCATGGTGTACGCCTTCGAGCGCACCGCCGCGGGCCTGTGGCGCCAGAGCGCCCGCCTGCTGCCCAACTCGCCCGATGGCGCCCGCCAGTATGGCGGGAACATGGCCCTGCACGGCGATCTCGCGCTCGTGGGCGCGAGCGGCGAGCGTGTTCTGCCCTCCGCCGACCGGGTGGGCGCCGCCTACCTCTTCGACCTGTCCTGCTACGCGTGCCCCGACCTGGACGGCGACGACCGGCTCACCGTCTTCGACTCCCTCGAGTTCCTGCGCGCCTTCCAGGCGGGCGAGGCCATCGCCGACTTCGACAACGACGGCCAGCTCACCGCCCTCGACTTCCTGGCCTTCCAGGACGCCTTCGCGGTGGGGTGCCCGTAGGCGGAGCGCCCGCCGGAGCGGACCAGCGCCTCACGCCGCCCCGTACGACCCCGCATCATCGCCGCTGGGCCCGTAGATCGACGGCACCTTGACGCCAAGCTGGCGGAAGTACACGCTCAGGATGGCCCGGTGGTGGATGGTGTGGCTGATGACCCAGGTGCGAAAGGCCGCGAAGCGGGGCATCTCGAGGAGGACCTGGCCGTTGTCCTTGAACTGCCAGGTTTCCGCCACGTTCTCGTCGCGGATGGTGTTGAGCGCGGCCGTTGCCTGGGCGACGTGCTCGTCGAAGCGGGCCAGCAGCGGGGCGACGCCCTTGAAGACCTCGGTGCTATAGGCGTTGTTGCCGCCGGGGTTCATGTCGAAGAACGCTTCGGTCAGGATGTTGGCCGCCCAGCCTGGGATCTCGGCGATGTGGCTGCCATTCCACGCGAGCGTGTGGCTGCGGTCGTCCATCTTCCAGTCGAGCTTGTCCTCGGGGATGCGCTCGAGGAGCTTGCGGGTGGTGGCCATCTCGTGCTCGAACTCGGGGCGGGTCATCTGGGCGTACTGGCCGGGCATGGAATTCTCCCTTGGGTGTGACAGAGGCTACTGGCAGCCGGCCTCGACCGCCCGCTGGAAGCCCAGCAGGTCGACGATGCTCAGGCGGCCGTCCTGGTCGTACACCCAGGCGTCGCCCTCCAGGCGGAACGTGTGCGCGACGATCTGCGTGCCGTCGCGCTCGTCCTCGCCGCGGGAGGTGACGGCGAGCACGTCGCTTCGGACCACGGGCTTGTTGATCTCCTCGATCTCGCGCGGCGCGTCGACCGTGAGGATCTGGGGCTCGCCGAAGGTGCCGTCGGGACGCTGCGGATAGGCGACGACGACGCCCGCGCGGCTGAGGCCCGCCACGTCGGTCTGCTGGGCCGAGACCACGAGCCAGCCCTCTTCGAGCTCGAGCCAGTTGCCGTACCAATCGAGCCCCAGCCCGCGCGGATAGTCGAGGAACTGGACTTGGCGCCAGCCGTCGGCCTCGCGGCGGTACACCCACAGGTATCCGCGCTGGCCGGCGATGGCCGTGTCGCCCTCGATGGCCACGGTCTCGCCGAAGGATCGGAAGGTGGGGTCTGGCGCGGGCAGGCGCTGTTCGAGCACAAACCGACCGCCGTCACGCGCGTAGATGAACGCCTCGTCGTTCCCGCCGGCGATCACTCGTTGGCCGTCGAAGTCGGTCCAGTCGATCCCGTCGGTCGGCCCTCGCCCACCGGCGAGATCGATCGTGTGGTCGAAGACCCACCGGCCGTCGACCTGCTCGAAGACGTGCAACCCGCCATGTCCGCCAGCGACGAGCGTGCCGCCCTCGAGCCACACCCCGAGGCCGAACTCGGCCCCCTCCGCCGGCGCGGGGTTGTCGATCCGCTGCTCGAGGCATTGGCCCGCCGCGATCGGGGCGAGCGCGAGGGCCGCGATGGCGGCCACGATGGACGGGGCTGGGCGTGTCATGGCGTCCTCCTTACCCATACCAGTCTAACGGAAGAACCCGGGGATCGATCGGGATTCTGCCTGCCGTTCTGGCGGGCGCGGGCTTTCGGCCATGGGCGTGCGGAAGCCCACGGCCTATCCCCCGCCCGGCTGGGTCGGCCGATGGGCCTTCCTATGCTTTTTGTGTTGATTCCGCACCGCTTTCCGCCGCGAGGGACGCCCTTTGACGACCAGTATTGAGACCGGCCAGAACCCCGCCGCCGCCGCGACCACCGCCGCCGCAAGCGGCCCGCTCGCGCCCACCGACACCTTCGTGCACCGGCACATCGGGCCCGACGAGGCCGAGGTGGTCGAGATGCTGGGGTTGCTGGGCTATGACTCGCTCGATGCGCTGATCGAGGCGGCCGTGCCCAGCCAGATCCGCACCGATGCGCCGCTGGATGTCGGCCCCGCGCGCGGCGAGCACGAGCTGCTTGCGGAACTCAAGCGGATGGCCTCGAAGAATGAAGTCCGCCGCAGCTACATCGGCATGGGCTATCACGGCACGATCGTGCCGCCGGTCATCCAGCGGAACATCCTGGAGAACCCCGGCTGGTACACGCAGTACACGCCCTACCAGGCCGAGATCAGTCAGGGCCGGCTCGAAGCGCTCTTGAACTTCCAGACGCTCGTGAGCGACCTGACCGCGCTGCCGCTGGCGGGCGCGAGCCTGCTCGACGAGGGCACGGCCGCGGCCGAGGCGATGGCGATGTGCTTTGCCGTCAATGGCAAGAAGCGGTTCATCGTCGCCGACGATTGCCACCCCCAGACGATCGCCGTCGTGCAGACGCGTGGGAAGTCGATGGGCGTGGAGATCGACGTTCGCCCGGCCAAGGACATCCCTGGCAGCCTTGACGGTGCGGGCGGCGTGCTGGTGCAGTACCCGACGACCGACGGCCGCGTGGAGTGCTACGAGAGCCTCTCGAAGCAGGTGCACGATGCCGGCGCGTTGCTGGTGTGCGCGTGCGACCTGCTGTCCCTCACGCTGCTGAAGGCCCCGGGCGAGTTCGGCGCCGACGTGGCGGTGGGCAGCGCCCAGCGCTTTGGCGTGCCCATGGGCTTCGGCGGGCCGCACGCGGCGTTCTTTGCCACCAGCGAGCAGCACGCCCGCAAGATGCCCGGCCGCATCATCGGCGTGAGCAAGGACGCTCAGGGCAACACGGCCTACCGCATGGCCATCCAGACCCGCGAGCAGCACATCAAGCGCGACCGGGCGACGAGCAACATCTGCACCGCCCAGGCGCTGCTTGCCATCATGGCCAGCATGTACGCGGTGTACCACGGGCCAGAGGGATTGCGGCGGATCGCGATGCGCATCTACACCACGACGCAGACGCTGCGGGCCGGGCTGCTGGCCGGCGGGTACGAGATCGCCGAGGATCAGGTGTTCGACACGCTGCGCGTGAGGCCCTCGGGCGCCACCATGCAGCAGGTCGTCGACGCCGCCAGCGAACGCAAGATCAACCTGCGCGACTTTGGCGACGGGACGGTCGGCATCACGCTGGACGAGAGCGTAACGCACGCGGATATCGTCGACCTGCTGGCGAGCTTTGGCTGCGAGGGTGATATTGCCGAGCTTGCGAGCAAGGCGCACACCGAGATCGCACCGGCCTTCCAGCGCACCAGCGGCTACCTCACGCACCCGGTCTTCAACACGCACCACAGCGAGACCGAGATGCTGCGCTACATCTATAAGCTCCAGCGGCGAGACCTGTCGCTGGCCGACAGCATGATCCCGCTGGGCTCGTGCACGATGAAGCTCAACGCCACCAGCGAGATGCTGCCGGTGACGTGGCCCGAGTTCGGGGCGCTGCATCCCTTCGCGCCCGCCGAGCAGACCACCGGCTACCAGGAGATGTTCGACACGCTCGAAGCGTGGATCGCCGACATCTGCGGCCTGCCGGCCGTCAGCTTGCAGCCCAACGCGGGCAGCCAGGGCGAGTACACCGGGCTGCTGGTCATCCGGGCGCTGCACGAAAGCCGGGGTGACACGCACCGCGACGTGTGCCTCATCCCCACGAGCGCCCACGGCACGAACCCGGCCAGCGCCGTCATCGCGGGCATGCGCGTCGTGGCCATCAAGTGCGACGCCAACGGCAATATCGACATGGCCGACCTGAAGGCCAAGGCCGAGCAGCACAAGGACAACCTGAGCGCGCTCATGGTGACCTACCCCAGCACGCACGGCGTGTTCGAGCCGACGATCAAGGACATCTGCCAGATCGTCCACGACAACGGCGGGCGGGTGTACATGGATGGCGCGAACCTCAACGCGCAGGTCGGCCTGTGCCGGCCGGGCGAGCTCGGCGCCGACGTCATCCACCTGAACCTGCACAAGACCTTCTGCATCCCCCACGGCGGCGGCGGCCCGGGCATGGGCCCGATCGCGTGCACGAGCGAGCTCGAGCCCTTCCTGCCCGGCCACCCGGTGCGCGAGCCCAAGGGCACGAGCGAGCAGGCCATCGGCCCGGTGAGCGCCGCGCCGTATGGCTCGCCGAGCATCCTGACCATCTCCTACGTGTACATGGCGCTGATGGGCAGCGCCGGGCTGAAGCGCGCCACCGAGATCGCCATCCTGAACGCCAACTACATGGCCAAGCGGCTCGAGGGCCACTACGACGTGGTGTACCGCGGCCCCAACGGGCGCGTGGCGCACGAGTTCATCATCGACTGCCGGGCCTTCGACAAGAGCGCGGGCATCAAGATCGACGACATCGCCAAGCGGCTGATGGACTACGGCTTCCACGCCCCCACCATGGCCTGGCCCGTGCCCGGCACGCTGATGATCGAACCCACCGAGAGCGAGGCCAAGGGCGAGCTCGACCGCTTCTGCGACGCGCTGATCGCCATCCGCCAGGAGATCCGCGACATCGAGGAGGGCAAGGCCGACCGCGAGGACAACGTGCTCCGCGGCGCGCCGCATACACAGGCGGTGCTCATGGCCAACGACTGGCCGCACCCCTACACCCGCGAGCAAGCCGGCTTCCCGGTCGAGTGGCTGCGCGACAGCAAGTTCTGGCCCAGCGTCGGCCGCATCGACAACGCCTTCGGCGATCGGCACCTGGTGTGCACGTGCCCGAGCGTGGAGGAGATGGTGGCCGGTTCAGCGTGATCCGGGCTCGTCGTTAGCTCGAAGCGGGATCTCCGAACGATGCTCGCCGCCGATGGCGTCGTGCCAGATGAACCACAGCGAGGCTTCGGTCTCGCTCTTTTCGATGCGGTAGTGCAGGGGGCTGTCGCCCTCGCGGAGGTTCTCGAAGTCCTCGGGATCCATGACGTTTTCCTCGATGCTTGCCCTCAGCGATGCCTCACTCTCGACGCCGCCTTGCGCCGCCAATTCCTCGGCAAACCACCCGAGGTACTGGATCGCGAAGCCAGCATCCACGGCATCGCGACCGCTCGACACTGCGCCGTGGTAGACCGGCGTGGTCCACAGCACGAGCAGCCCCGTCGACGCGCCACCGATCGCACACAGCCCGAAGCGACGCAGCATCGGCAGGTCGATCCGTCGCTGGGGCAGGGTCAACCTGAGGCCCATCGCCATGACGACCACGCCGCCGATGAGCGCCACCGCGAGGCCACTGTTGGCAGCATCGTACAGCCGCACCTCGGGCGTGCTCAGCCTGGGATCGTGCTCAACGATTGGCCCGATGTCGATGGCCATGTCTTGACGCTGCTGGCGTGCGTTGAGCACGCCGTGCAGCCGAGTGAGTACGCCGGCGCCCGCGACCATGTCGACGAGCCTCGGGTGCACGACGCTAAGCGGGCGGTCTGGCCGGTACGCCACCGCGGGATGTTCCCAGTGCTCATCCTGGCAAACGTACTTCAGCGAGATCGTGCTGCGCAGGTGCTGCGTGCTTGCCGAACCGTCGGCGAATACGAAGAGTTCTAGCTCGATGTCGCCGTTGCCGACTGCCGTCAATGCCATGGGGTAGACCGGCTGATCGACTGCGAAGCGGAACTCGAGCGGATGGGCCCGATGCTCGTCGTTGCTGGACGAATCGACCCGCAGCTTGGCCGCGGCGAAGCACCAGCCCTTGTCGAGGTAGTCCTGCACGACGGGGCGGACGCCCTCTTGCACCCCGAAGCCGTTGTTTCTGAGCCATTCGATGAGTTCATCGGCATCTTGGGCTCGCAGCACGGCGGTCTCGTACAGACCCGCAACGTCCTGATCGATGACCTGCACGGTGGTCGAAGCGGTCGCCGCCGAACGCGCCTTGCCCAATGCCGGCAACAGGAGCATCACGAGAACGACAAAAGCAAGACAGCACGCCACAGCGCACGCAACCGATCGCCTACACGCCACGACGATAACCACGAAGAGCGTGGCGAAGAAGATCAGGAGCGCGAAGAGGTGATGACTCGCCCGGCCATCAATCCTCGGCGACGTCAGCACCGCCGCCGTATCGAACATGCCCGTGGTCGCCGGCAGGATCTCGGGCTCGCTGGGCAGCGGCACCAGCCACGCAAACTCGGTGCCCTCACCGGTGAACGCCGTGTCGATCGCCAGTCGCTGCTCCGTGCCGTCCCACGCGATGATGGCGCGCTGGCGAGGCATGGTGGTGCTGGCGCTATCTGCCAAAGGATCGGCCACCATCGGGAAGGCCTTGCCGTCGGCGAAGCTGGCCACCGTAACGCACAGGGAGATGGCGACGGCCAGCCACTTGGGGAGGTTCGTGCGTGGCATGATATCTGATCCGCGACTTAAGCGGGATCGGTTCCGGTTGCGTGCGTCCGCAGCATCGGCGCCGGCTTCCAGTACGTCAGGCTTCGCCACACCCATTCCATCGGCCCGAAGCGGAACTTCGACAGCCAGAGCGGGCTGGCGATGAGCTGGAACGCCCAGACGCCCAGCACGATGGGCACCAGCTCGATCCGGCTGAACTGGCCGAAGTAGCCCAGGCCCCAGCCGTAGAAGATGAACGCGCCAATGAGCGACTGGCTGAGGTAGTTGGTAAACGCCATGCGGCCGACCGAGGCCAGGGCATGCCGCAGCCAGGCGATGGCGCCGCTCTTGCACAGCAGCATCACCAGGGCGACCCACGCGAGCGCGACGCCCACGCTGCCGAGGTAGTTAAACCAGCCGACAACGCCGAAGAAGGCGACCGGGTCGTAGTCGTTGGCGTGGTTGACCAGGACGCCCGCGCCAACAAGCCCCCCGCCGAGGGCGACGCCCATCACCAGCATGATGGCATAGAAGCGCGTTGAACGGGCGGCCTTGAACACGCCGGACTTATGCAGCGCCATGCCCAGCAGCATGAGCGCCGAGACGCGCCACAAGGCCCACGTGGCGAACACCCACGTCTGCATGAAGATGACGCTGGGCGCATGGGAGAGGGCACGGTTGAAGAACCCGCCCAGCGCGGCCTCGTTCTCGTCCGCGAGCGAGGCCTCGGTGGGGTAGAACATGATGCTCGTGTCCTGCCACGCGTCGGCCCAGCCGCCTTCTTCAGCGCTGCGCATGGTCTCGAAGAGCAGTTGCTGCAAGCCGCTGAAGACCATGGCCACAGGCAGCAGCAAGCCGGCGAGGAGCAGCAACCACTTGATGCGCAGCCTGCGCAACGGATACACCATCATGCCGACAAGGGCGTAGGCCACAAGGATGTCGCCGAACCAGATGAGATAGGCGTGCACCATGCCAATGGCCAGCAGCCAGAGCATGCGCCGGTAATGCACCGCCGCCGGTTTGCGGTTGGTCGACTCCATGCGCTCGGCCATGAGGGCGACGCCCGCGCCGAAGAGCATGGAGAAGATGGCCATCATCTTCATGTCGAACAGCAGGTGGCTGACCAGCCACGTGAAGTAGTCCGGCCCCTCGAAGCCGCCGCCGGCCGGCGGGTTGAAGAACGCCGTACCGGTAAACGCGAAGATGGGGATGTTCATCACGAAGATGCCCAGCAGCGCGACGCCGCGAAGCGTGTCGATGGCGTCGATCCGGTCTCCGCGGCCGGTTGGCCCGAGCGGGCCCGTCGGCACGCCGGGGATCGCCCCGGCGACGGTGGGCGGGCCCGCGTCCCCACGGTCGGCCCCCGGGCCTTCTCGGTCGTGCGGCGTGCGAGGTTCCCCATCGAGCGTGCTGGTCATCGCTGATGGTATTCGGATCCGGGCCGCCGGCGTTTCGATCGCCCGAGGCTGGCAAGCCCGGCCGCATCAGCCATCGCCGGGCGCGGGCTTGGCCTCCGCCGGCGGGAGCTTCTGGGCCGCGGGCTGACCGAGCATCGAAGTCAGCGGGCCCAGATCGCGGATGTGGATGTCGCGCTGGGGGAAGGCGATCTCGATGCCCAACTCCTTGAAGCGCTCGGCGATGCGCATGTGCAGGCCGTTCTTGGTGTCCAGGCTGTAGTCGAAGTGCTCGATGTACACGCGCAGCTCGAAATTCAGCGTGTTGTCGCCAAAGCCCAGGAACAGCGAGCGGACCTTCGGCTCGGCCACCACGTGTTCCTGCGTCTGGCCGATCTCCAGCAGCGTGCGCTGCACCAGCCTGACATCCGATCCATAGGCCACGCCCACGGGGATCAGGATACGGACGCGCGGATCCGACAGCGTCCAGTTGATGAAGCTGTCGGTGATGAACACCTTGTTGGGGATCACCAGTTCGCGCAGTTCCCAATCCAGGACCGTGGTCGCACGCATGCGGATGCGCGTGACCCGGCCATCGACGCCGGCAACCGTGACCGTGTCGCCCACGCGGACGGGCCGCTCGACCAGCATAATGAGGCCCGAGATAAAGTTCGCGAAGATCTCCTGGAGGCCAAAGGCCAGCCCAAAGGTGAGCGCGGCGGCCAGGAACTGCACCTGCGACCACCCGATGCCCACCGCGCTGAATCCCGCGATGATGCCCACGATCGCGATCAGATACCGCAGGATGCTCGTCACCGCGAAGCGGGCGCCCCCATCGAGCGGAAGCCGCTTGAGCAGCGTGATCTCCAGCAGGCCGGGCAGGTTCCTGGCCAGGATCCACGTCAGCGCGAAGATCAGCAGCGCACCGCCCAGGTCGGCCAGCGTCAAAGACCCTATCGGCTCGTTCGGGCTCGACGACTCGGCAGATCCGCCCGTCATCAGCGACAGTGGGTCCGCCGCGGAAGACTGCGATCCCGTCTCCGAGGAAGGCGAGCCCGTGTCCGCCACGTCCCCGGCCTGGGGGAGCGACACCTCCTGCGTTTCGCCATCCAGGAAGTCGACCTCCGGATAGAGCTGCACGCGATCGAGCATGCGCAACGCCGGGAGTTGCTCGGTCCACAAGCTGTACAGGCCCACGACCAGCGCCACGAGGATCGCCGCAACGAGCACGCGCCGGGTCTGGGCGTCGACCTCGGCGGCATCCAGCTCCGCCGGAGACTCGAACTCGATGCCCTCCACCTCGCCGCCCGAAGGCTGCTCACCCTTCTGGGCATCGCGCTTCTGTTGGGCTCGCACGACGAGCAGGCGCCGCCGCTCGATGAACAACCATCGCAGCACCAGGTTGTACGCAACAAGCAGGGCAACGAGCAGCCAGACCGTCAGGACGAGCCGCTGGTCGAGTTGCGCGGCCGTGTAGTAGTACCCCGATCCCGCGAGCACGCCAAGCGACAACGGGGCGAGCACTGTGAAGGGGTACCAAAGCCAGCGCAACTGGCTGACCATCGCGCCGCCTCGCTTGGACAGGTATGGTCGCATGAGCGGCAGCCACGGCGCGAAGAGCCACGCCGCTGCAGACGAAACGATGAGTTGGGCCAGCACGAAGCCAACCCTTCCCAAGCCGTCGCTCAGGACCTGGTTGTCCTGCTCCGCGAACGCATACGTAACCACCGCCAGCGGGATCAACGTCAGCTTGAGCAAGAAGATCACGCGCCGCAGGTGCGCCAGAGCCTCTCGACGCCAGCGAAAATGGGCGTCGGCCAGCCCGTCAACGCGGGCGAAGTGCCGGATCGTCTCGAGGCCAAGCGCCAGCACCGCGGCGTGCATCAGACCGATGCCGATTGCACGCGAGACTCCGGCGCTCGTGCCCTCGAGCGCGAGGCCCAATGCCAGCAGGAAGAGCGGCAGGGCCGAGGCGAGCACCAACGTCACCGGAATCGCCTTGAGCGTCAAGGCGAAGCGATCGCTCGAGAACTTGCGGACCTGCGCGGCCGACTGCTTGATCGCCTGCTTCGCTCCTCGTCGCATCCACACCGCCGCGACCGTCGCGATGAACGCCAGAATCGCGGCAAAGCTGGGCGGCCACAAACCGGCGATCGCCCGTATCCACGCATTGGCTTGATCCTCCGAGCCGGCGGAAGCCCCTTGCGCCTCAGACACGCTGCTGCTATCACCCAGCAGCCACATCGCGCCGTCCGAGAGATCATCGAGCGAAGGGATCGCCTCGCCCTGCACGCTGCGCGTCCACAGGATGCGTTCTTCGATGTAGCTGCGAAACGCCTCGACCGATTCTTCAAGCTGGCTCGTGGTCGCGACCAGGATGATGGCAAAGTCATTGAACTGGCGATACTCGCGCTCCAACGACCGGAGCATCTCGACGTAGTTCGTGATGATGGCCGTGATCTGCTGCTCGACACGCGGCGACACAGGCTCGTCCCCGGTCGCCATGCGCTGGCGCGCCTGCGAGATCGCCGCCTGCACGTCGCGATACTCGGCAAGCTGGTCCTCGATGTCGATCAGGTCCAGCCGCGTGCGATCGATGCGATCCGAGAGCCGATCGACCTGCGCCGTATCGATGCGGTCCAGCCGGCGCAGCTCGTCACGCAGCGATCGGCCGACGAGTTCGGTCAGCCCGGCAGCCTCCACGCGGGCCGCCGTGTTCCGAGCCCGCCGTTGCACCTCTTCGAGTTCTCGCTTCGCTCGCTCGACCGCGACGCGGATCGAATCGAGCGCCGCGCGCGTGCCATCGGGCCCAAGCCGCCGTTCGGCAAGCTCACTGGTCTGCTCGGCCAATGCACGCAGCACGGGGTCATCGACCTGCGCGGCTTGGCGCTCGGCCTGCTGCTGCGCCTGCCGGGCCACGCGATTGGCCGCTTCGGTCTCGGCCTCGCGCAGCGTGCCGATGATCTCGGCCGCCGTTGCCGCCTTGCGCTGCGCCAGCGTCCGGCGCAGCGGCAACAAGTCTCGCCGGGCCGAGTAGCTCGCCAGTTCGGCCTCCAACCGCGCGATGCGGGCCGCCAGGGCCGCGGCCTCGGCCTCCTGCTGCCATCGGCGAACCTGCGCCACCGGGTCGTCCGGATCTTCGGGCAGCGTGGCCAACGCCGTTGCTGCCTCGGTCAGATCCTCCCGCAGGGCCACCAGTTGGGCGGGCCCTTCGGCGAGCCGCACCTCCCGGGTCGCCGCCTCGGTCCGCAGCCGATCCTGCTCGGCCTCCGCGGCGGCCAGGCGCGCTTCGGCCTCGGCGAGCAACGCTCGGATCGCCTCGAGCGCCTCGTCCGCCGGACGCTGGCCAAAGTCATCGAACTCGGGCAACGCCACGGGCTGATCGAGTTCGGCCCGCAACTGCTCAAGCCGTCCGGGCGCCGAGGCCGCCGCATCCAGCAACTGCTGCCGCTCGGCAAGGGCCTGATCGCGGGCCTCCAGCGCAGCGGCGGCCGCGCGCAGCGGCGCCAACAGCGCCTCGCGAACAGGGGCCTCCAGGCTCTCGTCGGCCTCGACCTGCGCGATCCGCTCCTGCACCCGTGCCGGCGGTGGCGGCTCGATCGGGGCCAGGCCATCGCCGATCGCCGCCGAGGGCTCGGCCGCCGGCTGCTCGGAGGACTGCTGCTGAGCCAGTGCGGACGCCGCAAGCAGCAGCACCAGCGAGAACCACGAGCACGTGAAGGCGCCAATTCGCATAGGGGGGAGTCTAAGCGGATCGTGCCCTGCCCTGGCCGCCGACGGCTACGGGAAACCGGAACCGTCAGCGATCCCCCGTGCTTCCCCTGTTCGGCCCGTCTTCGCCGCCGTGCCGCCGCCGCAAGCCCCGGGGTCACGCGCCAGCCAAGAAAAAAGGCCCATCGACGCTTCCGCCGATGGGCACCCAAATAGGTTCCAAATGAGCGCAACAGGACTCGAACCTGTGACCTCTGCCATGTGACGGCAGCGCTCTAGCCAACTGAGCTATGCGCCCGAGCCGGTGAGTATATCCGTTCCGCCATCGCTCAGCATGGCTATGTCGGCCAGTCGCTGCACCACCAGCACCGTCCGATCATCTTCCGGCTGTGAGTTCTCGGTAAACCGCCTCACGGCCCCAATAAGGGCATCCGCAACGGCTTGTGGGCCTTGGGTGGCGGCGCTCTGAACGACATCGGCAATTCGCCCGACGCCGAACTGCTCAGCCGCCGAATTCCTCGCCTCGGCGAGCCCATCCGTGGACACCAACAGCAGGTCCCCAGGCTGGAGCGCAATCGAACGGCTCTCGAGCGGTGAGAGATCAGCCATGATCCCAAGAGGCAGCGTGTCCGTGCTGAGGCGCTCGACGCTGCCCCTAGCCGCGCGATACACCAACTGAGGATCCTGGCCCGCGCTGACCATCTGGATGGTGCCGTCGCGGGAGTCGAGCAGCCCAAACCAGCCCGTGACGAATCGGCCGTCGGGAAGGCTCTGGTGCATGCGCGCATTCAGCAGAGCTGCGACGCGTCGCGGGTCTTGCTCGTGCTGCCATGCTAGCCGAGCCATGCCCTGAAGCTGCGCAATTGCGAGCGCCGGACCGATACCGTGCCCGGTCGCATCGGCCAGGAGCAGCGCAACTTGCGTGCCGCCGTCCAGTTCGATCATGTCGTAGGTGTCGCCACCGGTCTCCTCGGCAGGCATGCTGGCACCCGCGAACGCATAACCGGGCAATGAAGGCAATTCGGAGGGCAAAGTGGCTTGCTGGATGCGCTGCGCAACCAGCAAGTTGTCACGCAGTTGCCGATTCAGACGCTCCTGCACACCTTCGTACCGTCGGAGCAGCATGCTCAGCCCCAGCCCCGAGATGCCCAGTACGCCGACTGCAGCGCCGGCCGCAAAGAGCAGAATCCATCGCGTGCTATCGCGCCCGACGCGCACAACCTTGCCAACAGGCTGGTGTACCAGTAGCCGGTGCCCCCTGCCGTCAATGGTCTGCGTGCCCACGAAGTGCAGATCGTCGACGAAGTTCAGCACACCAGTTGCCGGCTGACCTGCCATGCCGACCTCAAGCACGGGCGTGGTGAACTCGCCTTCTTCCAAGCCGTTAGCCAGTTGCATGCCATCAAAGCTGAAGTTGCGCAAGCCAGGATTTTCTCGTATCTCCGGGTGGCACAGCAGCCGGCCATCGGGCTCGACGAGGCAAACGAATCCGCCCGCCGGGAGATCGCGCAGTGCCTCTCCCTCGATGATGCGCTGGAAGCGCTCCCACTCCTCGCTGCCGAACTCGACTTCGCCCATCGTCTCAGGCAACAGGTTGGCCACACGCTCGACGATGTCACGATTCTGCTGCTGGACGATGCCCTCGACGACTTGGGCGAACGACCGCTGCACGAGTCTGAAGGTGACGAACCACCCGATGCTCAACACGATGGCCTGCAGCACGAGGGCGGATGCGAGCATTGCTCGCTTGCTCCTCGGTCGCGCCAGCATCAAGATCACACCTCGGCCTTCATTCCCGCGCACCACAGGCCTCCCGATCGAGCGATCGCCGCCCCAAGCAGGAAGGCCCGGAGCGGAACCATTGTTCCCGGGAGATCTGGGACCGAGCCATAAAAGGGGAAAGGCGGACTGGGAGATTAGATCAACTAGGTATGCCGCAGGTTCTCGCCCGTCTCCCGGAACACCAGGTCCCGGCAGATCCCCGCCATCACGTCGGCGATGCGCTCCAGTTCCCGGCCCACTCGATAGATGTACAAGCCGGCCAGGTCGCCGTTGGGCTCGGTGCGGATGAGCTCGAGCGTCTCGGCAAAGAGCGACTTCTCCAGGTCGTCGATGACCTCATCCTCTTCGATGATCTCCCGCGCCGCCTGCACGTCCTCGTCCAGCACGGCCCGCAGCGTCCTGTGGCAGCACGCCGGGACGCGATGGGCCATCTCGATCAGCGACGTCGGCCAGCGGGGTTCGAGCCCGGCCTTGACCATCCGCGAGGCGATCTTGGCGATGCTCGAGGCGTGGTCGCCCACCCGTTCGACCTGCGTGTTCACACGGAGCACGAAGAACACGTTGCGAAAATCGCTGGCCACGGGGTGCTGCATCAGCAGCAGGTCCAGGCAGGCTGTTTCGATCTCGATCTCATTGCGGTCGATCACGTCGTCCTGCTTGCGCACGGCCTTGGCTTGCGGGCGATCGAGCCGCAGCAGCGCATCCAGCGCCTGCTCGATCATCGCCACCGCGTAGGACGCCTCACGGATCAACTGGCGCTTGAGCACCACGATCTGGCGCGGCAGGGTGCTCCCGCCGACGGGGCGGTGGAATTCGGGCTGAGGGTTCATGGCTGGGATCTACCCCCTGATCAAGAGCACGCGACCCCGTGGACGGATCCGAAGCATCCTCCGTGGTGCCGGAATCCCGGGGCGAACAAGGATTATAGGCGGGCTCTGGGGTTGGCGCGTACGCTGTTGGTAATGTCCCAGACGCTCGATACCCAGACGCCACACGCGCCCGCCGACGGGCCCGCAAGTGATACGCCGGCCCGCGCTTCGGCGAGCATCGAACCGCGGCCCGATGCGGCGCACTACCAGCCAAAGCCGCCCGGACCTGTCCGCCCTGCGCCCGCCTCCAAGGTCCGACGAACCCGCCAACGCACGCGGCTCGGCGATGCCGCCTTCGACCTGGGCAAGCGTGCCGTGCGCCGGTTGTTGCGGCCCGCCCTGGCGCCGCTCGAGGACGCCATCGTGGGCGCGGGCGGCTGGCACACCTGGCGCGGTGGGCTCGAGGGCACCCTCTCCAGCGCCATCGCCGACGCCCACATCGAGCGAAGGCTCCGCGACGAACTGGCCTATTGGGTGCGGGCCGTCCACGTGCCCGGAGCCCACGAAGCCATCGATCCGGCCTTTGGCGACTTTCACCAGGTCTTCGGCCAATGGCAACGCGAACGCTGCGCCGTGCTCACGCACTGGCTGGGCATCTCCGACGCCGAAGCCTGGCGGTCGGGCACGGCCGTCGTCGAGGTGGGCGGCGGCCCACACCCCATGGTGGCCCAGGGCCGGTGGCGCCTGGCCGTCGCGGTCGATCCGCTCAGCGATGGCTACGCGAACTGCGGGCTGTTCCCGCCCGGGCCGATCGGCTTCACGCCCGTGGCCGCATCGGGCGAGATGCTCCCGCTGACCGGCGGCACCTTCGATCTGGCGGTCTGCGACAACTGCTTGGACCACGTCGCCGACCCCGGCCGTGTCGTCGCCGAACTCGCCCGCGTGCTGCGGATCGGCGGGCACGCCTGGATCCTGGTCGACCTGCGCAGCACCGTGGACGACATGCACCCCCACGCCTTCACCCCCGAGTTGCTGCGCGAGATGCTGACCAGCAAGGGCTTCCACATCGAGCGCGAGCAGATCGAGCGCCACGCCAGCCACCCCCTTGCGCACGGCGAGATCCGCCTGCTGGCGCGCAAGACGGCGACGCCCGGTCACTGAATCACCCACGCTCCACCGATGCCCAAAGAAAGTGCCCCCGGGCCTGGTGGCTGGCCCGGGGGCGTGGAGGCGATCGTCGGAACCGGGTGGTGGCGGCTCGCCGGAGAGAAGGGGGCGAGCGTGATCCCGACGATCGTTGGGGGGAGAAGGAGGCTCGTTCAGGGATGCCGCATCAACTGCATCCCATGCTGTTGCCGCAGTTCAGGCACTTGTAGCAGGTGCCGTTGCGAACGGTGATGGTGCCGCAGACGTCGCACGCGGGCGCGTCGGCCATGCTCTCGAGCATGCTGGAAAGCTGGGCGGACTCACCGGTCTTGGACGATGCTTCGACGCCCGCCGACCGGCTGCGCCGAACGCTGGTCTCGGTGGCCTCCACGACGACGTGCCGGGTGGACGACATGACCGTCTCGGTCGCAGCGCGGGCCATGGTTCCAGACCGGGCGCCCGGCTCGGTTTCGGCGCTCTGCGGGTTCGCATCGCGCGTCATGCGGGCGGCCAGGTCAACCCGACCGCCAGCCCCGTCCGTGGGGCCGGCGAGCGAACGCATGCGGTCGGGCTTGCCCGGCTCCGCCGAGTTCGTTTCGCTGGAGCTCTCGGCCCGGCGCGGGGTGTTGGCCTCGCGATACCCCGGGATGAACTGGATGCCAAGCCAACGGAAGATGTAGTCCACCAGGCTCTTGGCCAGCGGGATGTCGCGGTTGGTGGTCATGCCCGCCGGCTCGAAGCGCTGGTGCGTGAACTTGCGCACCAGGCTCTCCAGCGGCACGCCGTACTGGAGCGCCACGCTCACCGCCGTCCCCAGGCTGTCCATCAGGCCGCCGATGGTCGAGCCTTCCTTGGCCATGGTGATGAACAGCTCGCCGGGCATGCCGTCCTCGTACAGGCCCACCGTGAGGTAGCCCTCGTGGCCGGCGATGTTGAACTTGTGCGTCAGCGAGCCGCGCGTGTCGGGCAGGCGGCGACGCATCGGGCGGTGCACGATGCGCTCGACCGTCCGCACGGCGCCGGCCTCGTCGCCCTCGCCGGCCGACTTGGCCGCGGCCACCGTGAGCTCCTCGACCTCCTCGAGCGCCTCGTTCTCGCCGTCGATGTCGACCTCGACGGTGTCCTCGAGATCGACCTCGATCGTCGCGACCTCGACCACAGCCTCATCTTCATCCTTGGCGTCGCTCTTGTTGCTCAGCGGCTGGCTGAGCTTGCAGCCGTCGCGATACAGCGCGTTGGCCTTCAGCCCAAGCTCCCAGCTCAGGCGGTAACACTCCTTGATCTCGTCGACGCCCGCCTCGTTGGGCAGGTTGATGGTCTTGCTGATCGCGCCGCTGATGAACGGCTGGGCCGCCGCCATCATGCGGATGTGGCCCTGGGGCGCGATGTACCGCGTGCTCAGCGGGCCACAAGTGTTGGCGCAATCGAACACCGGCAGGTGCTCGGCCTTCAGGTGCAGCGCGCCCTCGAGCGTCTGCGTGCCGCAAATCGTCAGGTTCAATTCGCCCACCTGCTTGCTCGACAGCCCCAGCTCTCGCAGCAGGTTGAAGCCCATGTTGGCCTTGGCCGCTTCGGCATCGACGCCGGCACGCTCGAGCGTCTCGTCGCCCAACGTCCACGCACTGAACGCGAAGCCCAGCTCGAACACGCCCGGCAGCGCCTCGGTGATCTTCTTCAGATCCTCCTCGATCAGCCCCTTGCCGCGCAGCCACTGGGCGAGCGTCTGGCCTTCCATGGCCCCAGGCACGTCCTCGGGCAGCGGTACCTCGAGGTGCAACGACCCCAGCAGGTACCGCAGCATCTCCTGACGCTCGCGTTCGTCATAGCCCATCGCCTCGAGCGCGGGCTTCACGCTGGCGTTGGCGATCTTGAAGTACCCGCCGCCAGCAAGCTTCTTGAACTTCACCAACGCGAAGTCCGGCTCCACGCCCGTCGTGTCGCAGTCCATCAAGAGGCCGATGGTGCCCGTCGGCGCGATCACCGTGGTCTGCGCGTTGCGGTAGCCGTGCTTCTCGCCGAGCTGGATCGCCTGATCCCACGCCATGCGGGCGCGGTCGAGCAGCTCGGGCGTGTTGGCCACGGGCACCTGCCCCCCGCGACAGCGAGACTGGTCGATGGGCACCGGACGCGTCTTGGCGTTCAGGCCCTCCCACTCGGCCGCCTCGCGCTTCACGCCGTGGGCCGCGCGCCGATGGTTGCGCACCACGCGGAGCATGTTCTCCTCGTCGGCCTTGTAGCCCGGGAATGGTCCATGCTCCTTGGCCATCTTCGCCGACATGCGGTACGAGCCGCCGGTCAGGATCGCCGACAGGCAGCCGCAGATCGCCCGGCCGTCCTCGCTGTCGTACGCGATGCCCGCCTGCATGAGCATCGCGCCCAGGTTGGCATAACCCAGGCCCAGCGTGCGGTACTTCCAACTGAGCTGCGCGACCTCCTTGCTCGGGTAGGCCGCCATCAGCACGCTGATCTCCAGCACCATCGTCCACAGGTCGATCGCGTGCTCGTACGCCCGCACATCGAAGTGGCGCGAGGGCGCGTCGTAGAACTTCATAAGGTTCAGCGACGCCAGGTTGCACGCCGTGTTGTCGAGGAACATGTACTCGCTGCACGGATTGCTCGCGTTGATGCGGCCCGCGCTCGGGCACGTGTGCCACGCGTTGATCGTGCTGTCGTACTGCACGCCCGGGTCGGCGCACCGCCACGCGGCATAAGCGATGTCGTCCCACAGCTTGCGGGCGTCCAGCGTGCGGGCCGTCTCGCCCGTCGTGCGCCAGCGCGTCTCCCACACGCCGCCACGATCGACCGCCTCGAAGAAGCTGTCGGGCACGCGCACCGAGTTGTTGCTGTTCTGCCCGCTGACGCTGGCGTAGGCCTCGCCGTTGAAGTCAAAGTCCAGCTTCAGGCCCAGCCGCGCGGCCGTCTCGCCCACCGTCTCGGGGTCGTGGATGCTCGCGCGCTCGCCGGCGATCTTCTGCAGCCCCTCGACCATCGCCGCGACCTTGATCTCCTCGCGCACCTTCCAGTTGACGAACTGGTCGATGTCGGGGTGGTCCATGTCCAGGCACACCATCTTGGCGGCCCGGCGGGTCGTGCCGCCGCTCTTGATGGCGCTCGCGGCCCGATCGCCGATCTTCAGCCAGCTCATCAGCCCGCTGCTCTTGCCGCCGCCGCTGAGCTGCTCGCCCTCGCCGCGCAGGCGGCTGAAGTTCGTGCCCGTGCCGCTGCCATACTTGAACAGCCGCGCCTCACGCACCCAAAGGTCCATGATGCCGCCGTCGTTCACCAGGTCGTCGCTCACGCTCTGGATGAAGCACGCGTGCGGCTGGGGGTGCTCGTACGCGCCGCCGGCCAGCGCCACTTCGCCCGTCTTGGGGTCGGGCACCCAGTGGCCCTGGGCCGGGCCGTCGATGCCGTACGCCCAGTGCAGCCCGGTGTTGAACCACTGCGGGCTGTTGGGCGCCGCCATCTGGTGGATGAGCATGTACACCAGCTCGTCGTAGAACGCCTGGCCGTCCTCGGGCGTGTCAAAGTACTTGTGCTGCTCGCCCCAGTGCCGCCAGCAGCCGGCCAGGCGGTGCGCGAGCTGACGCACGCTGCGCTCCGGCCCGGTCACGACCTTGCCGTCGCCATCCTTCTGCACGCCGGAGGGGAGGCCATCCTTGGCCCGCTTGGAGGCGGCCTGCCACCCCCCGGCAATGATCGCACCCGGCTTGTCCATCTGCGGCACGCCGGCCTTGCGGAAGTACTTGCTCACCGCGATGTCGGTGGCAAGCTGGCTCCACGAGGCGGGCACCTCGGCGTCCTTCATCTCGAAGACGATCGAGCCATCAGGATTGCTGATCTTGCTCGAACGCGTCGTCCACTTGACGGTGTCGAAGGGGTCCTGGCCGGCGGTGGTGAATTTGCGGGTGATTTTCATCGATCGAGTACCTTCAGCAAGTTCGTACGGTTTCGGCAATCGGGATTCGGCAATCGGCATCCGTGCGGATTGGCCGGTCTATCCGCGGTTCCCCTCAAGCTTTCGAATCAGAGCGGAGAGCATTTGTCCAACGGAGCTGCACAACATGAAGCAATCTTCGTCCTCAACCATCCAGCCTCGTTGATCCACAAGTAGCAACTGTGTCTCGAGTTCAAACAATGACCCCCTGGCGATCTTCAGAAACCTTAAATAATCCTGCCGAGATCCTCTTCCGTATCCTTCGGCAATATTGCTCGCGACTGAAACTGCCGATCGGCGGGCCTGCGCGGTCAGACCGAATCGCTCGTCGTTCGGCCAATTCCCCGAGATTTCGTACACAGTGTCGCACAATGCAAAGGCCCGCTGCCACACTTCCAGGTCGCGGTAGCTGTTGATCGCTCCGCTCACAACGAACACTCCGGCTCTGCCCGATTGCCGATTGCCGAATCCCGATTGCCGCGAACGTCAATCCACCTTCGGCAACGTCAACCCCGCCTGATCCTGATACTTCCCAGCCTTATCCGCATAGCTCACCGCACAAACCTGATCCGCCTTCAGGAACACGAGCTGCGCAATCCCCTCGTTCGCGTACACGCGGGCCGGCAGCGGCGTGGTGTTGCTGATCTCCAGCGTGATCTTGCCGCGCCATTCGGGCTCGAGCGGCGTGACGTTCACGATCAGGCCGCAGCGGGCGTAGGTGCTCTTGCCCACGCAGATGACCAGGCAGTCGCGCGGGATCTCGAAGAACTCGACCGTCTCGCACAGCGCGAAGCTGTTGGGGGGGATGATGACGTGGTCGCTGCCGATGGCGTCGGTGTTCACCTCCACGAACAGCTCGTCGGTGAAGTTCTTGGGGTCCACCACGGTGATGCCGCCGCTCTTGGGCGTGGGCGTGAAGATCTTGAAGGTCGGCCCCACGCGGACGTCGTAGCCGTAGCTCGAAACACCGTACGAAATCTTACCAGGCCGGCGTTCGCCGATCTCGAACGGCTCGATCCGAACCAACTCGCGGATCTGTTCGTCGCACAGCACGGGCATGACGTGTCTCTCCAGTCGTGATCGGGGCGTGACCCGAGGAAGGCCCGAAATCGGCTTTCGCGGGGCCCCCAACCGATGCCCAGCCCACCCAGCCGGACGCGAATATCGGTACTTCCATGCTACCTACTACAACTCGTAGTTGCAAGACTTTTTGTCCACAATATGCAGTATGCACAACCTGTCGGGCATCAGTGCCAGGGCGCAAGTACCGCCCATACTCGAATTTGCGCCCCTATCGCGCCAGCAGCCGACAGCCCAAGAGCCAGCAAACGACAGATTGTGCTTCTGGAAAACATGTACACTACATATGGGTATCCCATGATTGGCGGATGTACGTGCGTAGTTCTGCCGGGCACGGCCAGCACAACACGCCGCGAACCGCTTGATATACCGAGTATATGCCGTACAATTGGGCCGCGTTTCGCACCGAGTCTCGGCCGTGGTGCAGCATCTGCGGGCCGGGCTCGTACAGTGTGGGTGCGCCATCACGGGCTACCGCCGGGGTGGTTGCTGGAGGTCGCTTATGCCCGCTCCGCTTGCCCGAACCTGCCGCTGGCTGCCCATGGCGCTGACGATGATCGCGACGCTGGCCCTGGTGCTCGCCTCGGCCACTGGCTGCGCGGGCAAGGGCCGCGTGGTGTCGGCGCCCTCGGGGGTCGTCCCCATCTTCGACGGCCCCAGCGTGCTCCGCGGCACGGTGGGCGCTTCGGCGTCGATCATCGGGCTCGATCCGGTGCTGGTTTCGGGCCTGGGCATCGTGGTGGGCACCCAGGGCGAGGGCGGGCCCCTGCCCCCGGGCGTGGAGGCCACCGTCATCCGCCAGCTCGCCCTGCGCGAGGGCGCCCGCGGCATGGACATGTTCGAGGGCACACCCTTCGAGGGCGAGAGCCCCGAGAGCTTCCTGCGACGTTCGGACGTATCGGTGGTCGCCGTGCTGGGCCTGGTAGCCCCTGGCGCGCCCGAGGGCTCGACCTTCGACCTTCTGGTGTTCGCCCTCAACAACGAGCGGCTCACCGGCGGGCACCTGTGGCGGACCGACCTGCGCCTGGGCCGCCCCACCGTGCAAGGCGGACCGGCCACGCGGCTGGTGGGCTTTGCCGAAGGCCCGGTCTATGTGAACCCCTTCGCCGGCGGCGCCCGCACGAACGGGACCCAAGGCCGCATCATCGGCGGGGGTCGCATGACCAACCCGCTGGAGCTGGCCATCCGCCTCAACGTGCCCAGCCCCAGCCGCACGCGAGCGATTGCGGCCATGATCAACGCGCGTTTCGGCAGCAGCCCGCTCGATCGCGGGCAGATCGCCAGCGGTCGGCTGACCGGCCAGGGCGACGCCTCGGCCAGCCTGGTGACCCTGGGCATCCCCTGGAGCTATAAGGACCGCGCCAGCGAGTTCCTGCGCCTGGTGGCCCACATCAACCCCGACGCCCAGGGCCGCGAGGAGCTGTTCGTGGGCCGCTACATCCGGGCCCTGCGCGAGGAGCCGGGCTCGGCCGACCGCATCGCCTGGGCCCTGGAGGCGCTCGGTCCGGTGGTCATCAACGGTTCGACGACGATCTCGACGCTGTACGACGCCCCCGAGATCGCGCCACGCATGGCGGCCCTGCGCGTCGGCGCTCGGCTGGGAGACCCCAACGCCGAGCGGCCGCTGATCGAGATGGCCCGCAGCAGCAATGTCGATCTCCAGATCGAGGCCCTGGGGCTGCTGGGCGTGCTGGGCACCGGCGCCATGATCGACGCCACGCTCCAGGAGCTGGCCGGCGGCGACAACGTCTCGGTGCGTGTTGCGGCGTACGAGTCGATGGCCCGCCGAACGGGAATGCGTGAGCTGCGGGCCGTGCTCGAGAGCCAGCAGATCCCCCCGGGCGTCGACCGCGTGGCCGAGCTGCGGTACCTGCACGAGTTCGCCACCAAGGGCTTCCGGGGCAGCCTGGCCCAGGGCCTGCGTCGCGACGTCATGCCGTCGGGCTTCATCGTCGATCGGGTGCCGATCGGCAAGCCGCTCATCTTCTTAAGGCAGCAGGGCCAGGCCGGCCTGGTGCTGTTCGGCCCCGAGCTGGAGATCAAGCCCGGCTCGGTGCTGCGGGTCGACGACGACTTCATCCTCGCCAGGCCCAATATCGGCGACGAGGACTACGACCCCAACGGCTACGACATCCGCGTGCGGTACCGGCACCAGCCGGCCGATTGGCTGGTGACCATCCCCAACGCGCCCGCCCGGCTGCACGAGTTCATCGAGTTCCTGGCCACGCGGCCCACGCTCGAGCGGCCCATGGCCGGGCTTGGCATGGGCTTTGGCAACATCGTGTCGGTGGTGTCCGAGCTCCAGCAGACCGGCGCCGTGGACGCTCAGTGGCAGGTCGAACGCAACATCCTGCGTGAGGGTGTGGATCGGCAGACCCGCGGCGTCAGCGCCGACCGCCCGGAACTGGAGGGCGACGAGCCCAGCGGCGTGGACCCGCTCCAGAGCTTCATCCAGCGGTCGATCAGCGGCGAGGAGCTGCCCGAGGCCGTCGACGACACCGGCCAGGCCATCGAAGGAACGCCCGTGGAACCCCAGGGCTGATAACCGATTCACGCCGGGGCGTGAGGGGCCGAAGAATCCCACGTCTCCGACGGCGCTGCGCCGATACTGTGCCCCGGGCGGCAGGACGCCACGAGCCCACACCAGGACGCGCAGACGGGGACAGGAGGTCCGATGCGGCTTGCCAAGCTGACGCTCAACGGGTTCAAGTCCTTCGCCGATCGAACGGAGTTCCACTTCGACGATCCGGTGACGGGCATCGTCGGGCCCAACGGCTGCGGCAAGAGCAACGTCGTGGACGCCCTCAAGTGGGTGCTGGGCGAGCGGAGCAGCAAGAGCCTGCGCGGCAAGGAGATGCTGGACGTCATCTTTGCCGGCTCGGCCGCTCGCAAGCCCGCGGGCATGGCCAGCGTGACGCTGACCTTCGAGAACCCGCTGCTGGCCAGCGAGCCTTCGGCAGATGCGCCGGATTCGGACAGCGCCCCCACCGTGGATGGCCTGGACGACGACGGCGAGGACCTGGACGAGGCGGTGGATGCTGGTTCGATCCTGGTGGACCGGCGCTCGATTGCGCGCGGGCTGCCGGTGGACGCGGACATCGTGGAGGTGGAGCGCCGCCTGTATCGCGATGGCGGGAGCCAGTACCTGATCAACGGCAAGCGGTGCCGGCTGCGTGACATCCGCGATCTGTTCCTCGATACCGGGGTGGGCGCCGACGCGTACTCGATCATCGAGCAGGGCCGCGTGGACGCGATGCTGCTGGCCAACCCGCAGGAGCGTCGGACCATCTTCGAGGAGGCCGCGGGCATCGCGCGGTATCGCCAGCGTCGGGTGGAGTCTGTGCGCAAGCTCGATCGGGCCGAGCGCAACTTGGCGGTGACCCGCGAGCAACTGGCCAACACCGAGCGGCGGCTGAAGATCGTGCGCGGTCAGGCCGCCAAGGCCCGCCGTTTCGTGGAACTCGACGCCGAGCTGCGCGCCTGGCGTGCGGCGCGAGCCTTGGCGCAGCACGATGCGCTCACGAGCGCGGTCGAGCGCATCCATGCCGACATGGAGGCCTCGCGCGGGCAGCGTGAGCAGGCCGAAGCCGAACTGCGCAGCCTCGAGCAACAGCGTCAGCAGGCCGACCTGGCGCGCCACGAGGCGGGCCAGACGCTCCGCAAGGCCGAGGAAGAACTGAGCGAAGCCAACCGGGCGGTGGAGCGCGCCGAGCACCAGCGTGAGCTGGCCGAGCAGGCGGCCAACGAGGCGCTCAACCGCCTGGACGCCGACGGGCAGCGGCTGGCGACGGTGGAACAGGAGGCCGAGACCGCCGAAGCGCAGGCCGAGCGGGCCGCCGAGCGTGTGGCGGCGATCGCCGAGCAGTTGGCCGACGCCGAGCGGGTGCTCGAGCAGGCCTCCCAGGCGCGCCAGCAGGCGCAGCAGACGGTCGCCAGGCATCGCCAGGCCCAAGCCGAGAAGCGACGAGACGTCGAACGCATCGAGCGCGATCGGCTCGCGGCGACCGCGCGTGTCGAGGAAGAGCAGCGTCGCACCACGCAGTTGGAAGAGAAGGCCGAGAAGGCCCAGAGCGAACTTGCTTCGCTGGATGAGGAGATCGCAGGGGTTGGGCGGCGCCGGGACGACGCCCGGGAGCGTGCCGAGCGCCTGGGCCGCGACCACGAGTCGCACGCCCGCGATGCGGCGGAGCTCGAATCGAAGGCCGCCACGCTCGGCGAAGGCCGTTCGAAGCAGGCGCAGGCCGTCCGCGGGTTGGAAGAGCGGCGGCTGCGGCTGGAGACGCGGCGGCACGCGGTGGCCGAGGTGCTGGAGTCTCGCGAGGCGCTCGGGCAGCCCGTGCGAGATGTGCTGGAGAGCGCGGCCAAGGGCGATCGCTTCTCCACCGTGATTGCGCCGCTCGCCGAGCTCGTACGCGTGCCCCTCGAGCACGCGGCGCAGGTCGAGGCGGCGCTGGGCCCGCTGCTGTCGGCGCTGGTGGTGCCGTCGCTGGAAGCGATGCCATCGCGCGAGGACCTGGCTTCGCTGAGCGGGCGTGTGAGCTTCGTGCCGCTGGGGCTGGGCGTGCCGGCGGTGAACGAGCGTCGGGATCATGCGGCTTTCTCGGCGCTGCGGGCGTCGGGGCGGCTGCTGCCGCTGCGCGAGGTCACCGGCATCGATGAGGCGGCGTGCAGGTCGGCGGGCATCGATCCGACATCGGTCTCGGGCCTGCTGGACGTGCTGCTGCACGATTGCTGGCGCACGGGCGACCTGGAGGCCGCCGCGCTGCTGGCCACCGGCCCGCTGCGCGGGGCGACGATCGCCGATCATTCGGGCAACGTCCTTCGCCACCCGGGGGTCGTGAGCGCTGGGCCGCTGACGAGCGACCAGGGCGATGGCGGCCAGGCCATGGGCGTGCTGCAGCGTCGCGCCGAGCTCGAGCAACTGGACCACGAGCTGGTGCAAGCGGGCGGGGAGCTCGAGGGGGCCCAGTCGGCGTTGCGGCAGCTCGACCACCAGGCGAGCGACGTGGCCGATCGGCAGACGGAGTTGCAGCGGACGCTCAACGACCTCGCGCAGGCGCGGCTGAAGGCCGAGGGCGAGGCCGAGCGCGCCGATGATGAGCTGGCTCGCCTGCAACGCCAGCGGCAACGGGCCCAGGACGAGCACGAGTCGGCGCAGACCCAGCGCTCGCAGGCCGGCGAGCGCGTCGCGGAGCTGGAGCGCAAGCTCGAGTCGCTCGCGAGCATCCTGAGCGACGAGCAGCGCAAGCTCGAGGAGATCGAGAGCCAGGCCGAGCAGGCCGAGAAGGACGCCGACTCGTTGGGCGAGGCCCTGACGGTGGCTCGTGTTTCGGCGAGCACGCTGGGCGAGCAGATCGGTGGCGCCCGACGCGAGGCCAGCGGGCTGCGCGATGCCGCCTCCAGGCATCGGGCGACGCAGCAGGACCTGGCCGCCCAGGTGCAGCGTGCCCGCGAGCAGGCCCAGCACCATCAGGAGACCGCGCGGCGGGCGGCGCAGGAGATCGAGCTTCGCCGCGAGGCCGTCGAGTCGCTGCGATCGGGCATGGACGCCAAGCGGACGGCGCTGCACAAGGCTCAGGAGGCGGCGCTCGGGCTCGAGCGGCGCTTCGATGCCGCCCGCCGGCAGACCTCGGACATCGAGAAGGCCTGGCACGACCTGGAGCTGCGCAGCCGCGAGGGGGAGATTCGCCTGGAGAACCTGGTCCAGCGGACGCGCGACGAGGATGGGCTGGACCTGGACGCCGAGCTTGCGGGCTATCGCGAGGCGCTGACCGAAACCGAGCACGGCGCGATGCGAGCCGTGGGCGATCAGGAGGCCGGCGAGGCGATCTCGACGCTCAAGTCCAGCATCGACAAGCTGGGTAGCGTGAACCTGGCGGCGATGGACGAGGAAGGCCAACTGGCCGAGAAGAACGAGGACCTGGCCGCCCAGGTCGAGGACATCGACAACGCTCGGGCGAAGCTGGAGGTGCTGATCGAGCAACTGAACGAGGCGAGCCGGCATCGCTTCGGCGACATGCTCGAGCGGCTCCAGGAGAGCTTCGCGGGCGACAACGGGCTCTTCCGCCAGCTCTTCGGCGGCGGGCGCGCCGAGATCCGCCTGATGCCGCTGGTGCGCGAGGTCGATGGGCAGAAGGTGCAGACCGACGAGGTGGACCTGCTGGAGAGCGGTATCGAGATCGTCGCTCGCCCGCCCGGCAAGCAGCCGCGCTCGATCAGCCAGCTCTCGGGCGGCGAGAAGGCGATGACGGCGGTGGCGCTGCTGCTGGCGATCTTCCAGAGCAAGCCGAGCTGCTTCTGCGTGCTCGACGAGGTGGACGCGGCGCTGGACGACGCGAACGTCGATCGCTTCAGCCGCGTGGTGAAGCAGTTCAGCGTGAAGAGCAACTTCATCGTCATCACGCACCACAAGAAGACGATGGCCATGTGCGACCGCCTGCACGGCGTGACCATGCAGGAACGCGGTGTGTCGACACGCGTGGGCGTGCGGTTCGACCAGGTCGGTGCCGATGGGCGTTTGAGCGCGGCGGCGGTGGATTCGTCGGCGAAAGCGCCCGAGGCCGGCGACCAACAGAAGCCCAAGCTCCGTGATGCGCTGGCGCACATGAAGCGTGGGAAGGCCGCCGAGGTCGAGCCCGCTGAGCCCGCTGAGGCCACTGCTGCCGACGAGTCCGCCGGCGCCGACGGGGCCGATGCCGCCGAGATGGCCGAGGCCAACGCGTGATCGAGGCGTTCCAGAACGCGAAGCTGGCGCTGGAGGCCTTCCTGGCCGATGGGCGGAACTTCACGACGCTGGACCTGGCGGCGGACCTGATTGCGCAGTCGCTCTCGGCGGGCGGGAAGGTGCTGGCCTGCGGCAACGGCGGCTCGGCGTGCGACGCGATGCACTTCTGCGAAGAGCTGACGGGCCGGTATCGCAAGGATCGGCCCGCGCTGGCGGCCATCAGCCTGACCGATCCCGGTCACCTGACGTGCGTGGCCAATGACTACGGGTACGACCACGTCTTTGCGCGCGGCGTCGAGGCGCTGGGACGCGCCGGAGACGTGCTGGTGGCGCTGAGCACGAGCGGGAATTCGGCGAATGTCGTCCGAGCCGTCGAGGCGGCGCAGGCGCGGGACGTGCGCACGATCGCGCTGCTGGGCAAGGACGGCGGCGCGCTGGCCGGCGCGAGCAACCTGCAATGGATCGTGCCCGGCGTGCCAGCCGAAGCGCCGACGGCCGACCGGATCCAGGAGATCCACATGCTCATCCTCCACGCGCTGGTGGAGGGCGTGGAACGGCGGATGTTCGGCCAGTCCTGAGCCCGGAGCCCGGACAAAGGACGCTCGCTATCGTTGGCGATGGATGGCCCCCCACCGCTGCCCGAAGAAGGCCCGACGCGGCCCGTGCACACGAGTGCCCCGCCAACGACACCGTACGGCACGACGGCTGGCGGCGTGGTGGTGCCGGGCGTGGCGTGCGTCGATTGCGGCTATGACCTGGCCGGGCTGCACGAGCACGGCAAGTGCCCCGAGTGCGGCGCAAGCATCGAGCGTTCGCTGAAGGGCGACCTGCTGCTGCACGCCTCGCCGGAGTATCTGGCGACCTTGCACCGGGGATCGGTGATCGTGCTGACGATCATCTTGCTACAGGTCTTGACGAACTTCGCGACTTTTGGGCTGGCGATGGCATCCGGGCTGATCCAGGCCGCGCCCACGGGTTGGGCGTGGATGGACCTTGTGATCGTGGGCGTCCAGTTCGTGCTCTCGGCGATGCTGGTGTGGGGCTGGTGGTTGCTCAGCGCGCCGCAACCATCGCTGGCGGAGAAGCCCTGGGTCGATAAGGCCAGGCGATGGGTGCGCTACGTGCTCTTGGCCAACATCGCTTTGCTTGCTGGGCAGGCAACGGTGCACGCCGTGATGTACGCCGGCTTTACCCAGAACGCGCTGTACATCACGTACATCGGCCTGGAGATCGGCTCGACGCTCATCTGGCTGGCCGCGTACGTCGTGCACGCGATCTATCTGGGATGGCTGGCCAAGCGCATCCCCGACGCGGCGATGCATAAGCGGGCGAAGCTGCTGATGTGGCTGTGCCCGCTGCTCTCGACGGTGGGCATCATCCTGATCGGGTTAGGCCCGCTGATCGCGCTGGTGCTGTACTGGAACCTGATCGATCGCTTCCGCAAGGCCTTCAAGCGGGTGCGCGCCGAGCAGGAGGCCCTGGCGGGCACAGCGCAGCCAACGGCGTGAGCACGAATCCGATACGCTCGGATTGGGCATCTCGCCCAGACCATCCATTTTGACATGCCATCGCGCCCGACGATCGGAAAGGGGAAGGGTTTTCTCTCTCTTTCTCGATCGCGGACGGCAACCGCGCGAACACAGCGGCGCCAGGAGAAGCCGGCAGCGATTGCCGGCGGCGTTCTCCCTCTCTCCCAAAGCTTGGGCGCCGGGCTGAGCCGGCTTATCCGTCAGGAAGCAGTGTCGGATTTTCGCACACGGTTTCATGACAAGATTCGGGTAATTTAGTACTACGCGGTCCTGCGCTCCATCGGGTCCTTTGTCGCATCCATCCTGGGCCATGTCCCAAGGAGGCTGTCATGCTCAGGAACACCGTATCGATGTATCGAGACTTCTTGCTCGGGGCCGTCGCGGCGGCCATGGGCCTCGGGCTGCTGGCGGGGTGCCAATCTGGCGGTGCGCCGGCGAAGCGCACCATCGCGCCGACCACGGTCGATGCGCCGGTGCGCGGGCGGGCGGCGCTGGAGCGGCCGATCGAGCTCGCCGGCCACGATGTCGTGCTCGTGCCGTTCGTGCAGGAGAACGACAAGGGCTGGTTCGAGAGCGAGGACCCCTACGGCCGCGGCCTGGCCCGGCGTCGCGGGGCGATCGCCGGCGACGGCTGGTTGGAGAACGCCGGCATCGGTGTGCGCAACGGGGCCCGCTACGTGGCCTCGAGCGTCCGCTGGCACAACGCCTTTGGCCGAGACCTGTCGACGGGCGAGCGCTGGATGCTGCTGGACCGGCGCGGGGTGATCTCATCGGCCGCGCTGCTGGCCCCGCCGCGCTCGAGCGACCCGACGATCTACCGGGTGCTGCTGCTGGCCACGACCGAGGACACCAACGGCGACGGTCGGCTGGACATCCTGGACGGTCGCCGGCTGTGGATCGCCGACGGCGACGGCCGGAACCCCCGGCCGGCGATGCCCGAGGGCACGCACCTCGTTCGCGCGTGGATCGACTGGGCGCAGGACACGGCGTACTTGATGGTGCTGACCGACACCGACGGCGACGGCGCCTTCACCGATGCCGACGAGCGCGCGCCGTGGAGCCTGCACCTCGGTGGCGCTTTGCCGGCCGAGCCGCTGGTCGACGAGCAGACGGTCGCTCGGGCGCGTGCGTTGCTCGGCGGCTGAGCAGCCGCGCCGTCAGCCGCCGGCCGGCTCGAAGCCCTCGGGCATCCACACCGGCAGGTCGGCCAGCTCTTGGGCCGGGCGATCGCTCAACGGCACGCCCCACGTGCGGAAGTAGGGCTCGAGGTTCTTGCCGACGGTTCGGCCCATCGTGATCACGAACGTGTCGCGCTTCGCCTGGTCGTCTTGGGGGCGCTGCGACGCGGGCAGGTCGTCGTAGGCACGAAACGCCTCGTGGAAGGCCTCGAAGCCGAAGGCGTGCCAGAGCAGCGCGTAGGTCTGCAGCGCCAGGAACGGGTCGGCCCGCCAGCGATGGAAGGGCGCGCCGCGTTCGGCGTGGGCCTGCATGGCCGAGAGCGCGCGGCCGGGCTCGCTGCGCATCACCTCGCTGTCCAGCGGATAGCCGTTGATGGTGTGCAGCGCGTAGACGGTGAAGATGTTGACGGTGACCTCGCCCGTGCCGGCGAAGGTCCACATGGGGTTCTGGTGGGCGTGGCCCATCTCGTGGTAGTGGCCCCAGAGCTTGTTTTCGCCATCGGCGTCGAAGTTCGCAAGGTCGACCATGTCGCGCGCAGCGGTCGTGGGGATGACGATGGGCGCGTCGCTGGGGCAGTACATGTAGCCCCAGCTCAGGCGCCCCTCGGCGACGTAGCGGTACTGCCGATCCGGCCAGTGGCGCGGCGAGCGCGGCTCGAGGCCCTGCATGGCGGCGTGGACACGGTCCCAGTGCTGCATGACCAGGTCGGGCCGGTCGAGGTCGCGCACGGCCGACGCGGGGATCGAGAAGGCCAGCTCGTCGGATTCGAGCTCGGCCCAGGGCGCGGGCAGGTGGCGCAGGCGCTCTTGCCACTCGGCCAGGTCGGTGTGGCCCAGGCGGAAGCGCGGCATCTCGACGGCGCCGGCGATCTCGATGGTGATGTTCGCCGGCGCATCGCCCAGGTCGAGGTAGATCGCTCCGCCGATGGGCGAGGCGAGCGTGGCGGCGTTGCCTCGCACCGGTGCGCGGAAGGTGGCCCGGGGCATGCGCACGCGGTCGTCGAAGTCCTGGGGGTCGAGCCAGCAGCCGATCTGGAGGGCCGCGCCGCTGGCGTCGCCGTCGATGACTCGGAGCGTGACGGTCTCGCCGGCCGGGGCGTAGAGGCCGGTCGTGCGCCAGCCGGGGATGCTGTCGTTGAGCGTGATCTGGCGGGTCACCCGCGGGGCGCTGTCGGGCACGGCGCCGGGAAAAGCCGCGTGGCTGGGATGGGCCGCGACCTTGCCCGTGGGCGCGGCGATCATCGCGCGGCGGGCTTCCAGGTCGAGCAGGGCGCAGGCGAGGGGCTGGTCCTTCAGCCGCAGCGGCGTGGTGGCCATGGCGGCGTAGGCGGCGGTGAGTTGCTCGGCGTGGCGCTGGGCGAGCGCGTCGGCGGCGGCGAAGAGCGGGCCGTCGAGGGGCGCGATCGCCAGGGCCTGGCGCGCCACGCGGGCGGCGCGGACGACGTCGCCCTGGGCTTCACCCGCAAGAACGGCCAGCGCGGCGCTCGCGTTGGCGGCGGCGTTCGCATCGGCGTCGAGGGTGTACAGCCCATCGCGGCCGGGCGAGAGGGCACGCTCGGTGTAGAGGATGCCGTGCGCGCCGAGGAGTTGGTTGGCCGCCAGGTCGTGGGCGCCGGTGGCGTGGCCGAGTTGGATCTGGCCCCAGGCGGTCTCGGCGCTCAGCAGCGCGCCGCCGCTCGTGAGCCAATCGCGCAGGTCGTCGAGGCGGCCGGCGCGGGCGAAGGCCTGGGGCGAGGCGATCATGAGGTCGACGCCGGCCAGGTCGAGCCGGTCGATGCCGCCGCCGACGGCCTGGAGCGTCACGCCCGCTTCGGCCAGGCGCTCGCGCAGGGCATCGGGCACGCCCCAGGCGCGGGCTTGGGCCTTGCTATCGAGCAGCCAGAGCGTGATCTCTTCGAGGAACGCCTCGGTGTCGCCGCGGTCGTCATTCAGGTACCCGCCGTGGCCGATGGCGACCGCCCGGCCCGCGCCCACGCGCGTGCGGGCGGCCAGCACGGTGCCGTCTTCCAGCGTGGCGATGGGCTGGGCGTCGCCATAGACCACCACCGAGGCGGGGTTGCCGCCGGTGGCGATGGTGCGGGGCTGGGCGGGGGCGGGTTGGGCCAGGGCGGGTCCGGCGGCCAGCGCCAGGAGACCGGCAAGGGCGAGCGCGGCGGCCGCGAAAGAGCGGGTGGGGCTGATCATGGCCTCAGCATAGAGGCCCCCGCGCTAGGGCAGGCCCGAGCCGGCGGCCTCCTGGGCCCGGCAATTCGGCACGGCCTTGCCGCACTCGGGGCACGTCGCCTGGCCGGTGCCCGCGTCACGTGGCAGGCCGTGGGTGTCGTAGCCGCAGTGGGGGCAGGGCTCGCGGGGCGGGTGGCCGGTGACGGCCCAGAGGATGAAGGCGATGGTCAGCCCGGCGGCCAGCGCGGTCGAGCCGGTCAGCACCACCCAGCCCGTGAGATTGCCCACGAGCACCCCGGCGACAAGCCCGACGCCCACCCCGGCGGCCACGCCCAGCCCGGCCCCCCAGGCCAGGGCGGTCAGCAGGCTGGTCCGCGGCGCGGGCATGGGGAAGGGTATGGGGAGGGGGCGGAGGGGAGAGAGACGAAGAGACGGAGAGACGCAGTCACGCAGAGACGAAGAGACGAAGTGGGGCGATGAGGACGCACGCGAATCCCTGCGCCGCAGCATCCGCCAAGCCCGTCTTCGGGCGCGGGCGCATGCGGAGGCGCGGCGGCTGAGCCGCCCGGTCGTCAGGCCGCAAGCGAGCGCAGCGAGCGCCATAAGAACAGCCGCAGCATCCGCCGAGCCCGTCCGCGGGCGCGGGCGCATGCGGAGGCGCGGCGGCCTCGGCCGCCCGGGCGCAGCCCGTGAAGCGAGCGCAGCGAGCGCCATAAGAACAGCCGCAGCATCCGCCAAGCCCGTC
>JAVJRZ010000022.1:0-81219 GCA_040219675.1 Phycisphaerales bacterium
CGCTGGTGGTCAGCTCGTACGCCAGATTGCTGGCCGGGAAGGGCGGGATGGCCGTGGGATCCTTGCGCGGCTCGATCTCGGCGGTGGCGTACACCTGCGGGTTGCCGGTCTGCACGGCGAAGGCCCGGATGGTCTGCACCAATTGCGAGCCGAACTGGGTCATGGCCGCCAGCTCGGCGTCCTGGACCTCGATGAGGCCCTTGAGGGCCTGCTTGGCCGCCTGGGCCGCATCATAACTTGCGCGTGCGGCCGTAATGAGAGAGCTGAGCTGCGTGGTCTGCGTCTCGAGCAACCCGATCTGCGCCGCGTTGGCGGCCCAGGCGTTGATGCGGGTCTCGAAGAAGTTGAGTTGCCCGGACTTATTCTCCGGGATCGTCGACGTCGTCATGATGATGCTCCGTTCCTGCATGCGGGACGCGATGCCCGCGTGGCGGCCGCCCCCACCGGAGCATCGCCGCCGTCCATGGTCTGCCAGCGACACACCGCCGCCCGGCCGGACCAGTGCATCGGCCCGCCCGCCGGGCCGGGCGTGCACGAACATAAGAAATTCTTTCGACGCGCAGGAAGTGCCGATCGGGCCCCGCCGCGGGCCGGCCCGGGACGCCAAGGCCCGGATAACAAGCTCCTGCGCGACGCGCAGGACCTCCTGCGCCCCGCGCAGGAGCTTGGTCGCCGGGCGCAGGACCTCCTGCGCGGCAATTCCTGCGCCAGGCGCCCCGCGCAGGAGCTTGGTGGCCGGGCGCAGGAGCTTGGTTGCGGGCCGCGGGAGCCTGGTTGCGGGCCGCGGGAGCCTGGTCGCGGGGTACAGGAGCTTGGTAGCCAGGGGCAGGAGCCCGGTCGCGGCGCGCAGGGGCCCGGCCGCGCGGCCCAGGGGCTCGGGCACGCCGCCCGGGAGCCTTGCCCCAGGGCCCCCGGGCGTCGGGGCGGCCGGCTCGACGTCCGAGAAGCGGCGGCCATGGCAGATCATGAAGATTTGGTGGCGATCGAGGCCGGCCGTGTCGCATCGGCGGCCCTCGCACGCATCGGAGGGAGCGGCGTCCGTCGGCGCCGCAAGAGAAGACGGCCGGGTGATTCCGGCCCGAAGCACACAGTGGAGGAACGAACGATGATGAGCCTAACGATGAGCCCTACTAGGACACTGTCCCGCGTCGCCAGCGGGCTGGCGATCGGCGCGGTCGTGGCGAGTGCGGGCACGGCCAACGCCCAGAGCTGCGACCCCACGGACATCTTCGAGGACGCCGGCGTGTTTTCTTCCGACTTTGAGATCGTGCGCGGCATGGCCGCTGGCGATCTCGACGGCGACGGCGACGCCGATCTGGTCTCCCGCACCGACAACCGGCTGCTGCTCTACCGCGGCAACGGCGATGGCACGTTCGCTGCTCCCAGCGTCCTCTTTGCGCCAGTCGGCGCGGGCCGCTCGGCTGAGCTGCTCGATCTGGACGGCGACGGCGACCTGGATGGCGTCTTCGCCGATGGCACCCGCCTGCGCACGGTGTTCAACGACGGCACCGGCTTCTTCTCTACCGGCCCGACCGCGTCGCTGCCGGACAATGGCGGCGACCTGAGCGTGGGCGACGTCGACCTGGACGGTGACATAGACGTCGTCGTCACCATCGCCTCGAGCGGCATCGACCTCGCGTTCCTGCTCAACGACGGCGCGGGAGGCTTTTCGGTCGATGGGACCCAGCCCATCGACGGCCTGTCCCGTACGGTGGCCCTGGCCGATGTGACCGGCGATGGGCGGCCGGACGTGCTGGCGAGCAACGGCAGCGACGATCTGTGGCTCATCCGCAACAGCGCCGCGGGCTTTGGCTCCCCCGAATCGATCCCCTATGGCGTGCCGATCTCGGCCGACACGATCGCAACGCCGGACATCGACGGTGACGGCGACGCGGATGTGGCCTTTGTCGGTGGCGTCTCCGGGTCGCGCCTCGTGGCGCTCACCAACGATGGCACGGGCTCGTTCTCGCTGGCAGCCGACCTGACCACGCAGTCCGAGCCGCGCGGGCTTGTCAGCGCCGACGTCAACGGCGACGGTGCGGCCGACCTGATGTGCGTCAACACGAACAGCTCGAGCATGTCGCTGTTCGTTAACGATGGCGTCGGGGGCTTCCTCCCCCAGGCCGTCTACCCGATCGCCTCCGGGCCGCTAGCGCTCGCCATTGTCGACATCGAGGGCGATGGCGATCCGGACCTGGCCACCGGCTCGGGCACCCTGCTGCGCAACCAGTGCGCCTCGGTGCCACCGGTGATCGAGACGCACCCGGTCGGCCTGGTGCTCGATCAGGGCGCTGCCGGCCAGCTCAGCGTAACGCTGGCCTTCGGCACCGAGCCGGTGTCCTTCCAATGGCGACGCAACGGCACGGACCTGGTCGATGGCGATGGGGTGAGCGGCGCGCAGACGGACACGCTGGTGATCGACCCGGCGACGTCCGCGCTGAGCGATATCTACGATATCGTGATCACCAACGCATCGGGGGTGGTGACCAGCGACCCGGCGATCCTGGCCGTCCGCCAGCCCTGCCCGGCCGACTTCGACGGCGACGGCAGCCTCACCATCTTCGACTTCCTGGCCTTCCAGAACGACTTCGCGGCGGGGTGCCCGTAAGGGCCTGAAGCGCTCGGCCTAGCCCAGCACGTCCCCCACCGCCTCGGCCAGCGAGCCGACCACCAGCGCCCGCGTGCCCCGGGCGGCGGCGGCGAGTTCGGCGCGGGCGTGGGCGCCGCAGGTGAGGCCGTAGACCCTGGTGCAGCCGGCGGCCAGGCCGCTGGCGATGTCCACCGGCGTGTCGCCGGCGTAGGCGATGGTCGCCGGGTCGGTCAGATCGAGCCGGCGCATGGCCTCCTCGATCAGGTCGGGCGCGGGGCGGCCGCGGGCGACCTCGTCGCTGCCCACCAGCACGGCGTAGCCCAGGCCCGACGCCTCGAGCAGCCGCCGCGCGGGCTCGCGGGCGAAGCCGGTGACGTAGCCGACGGTGATGTTGGCGCCCGCCAGCCGCGCCATCGCCTCGCGCACGCCCGGCAGCACCGCGGGCGGGTGGGCGTCGATCGCCTCGAGCATGAAGGCGTTAAAGGCGGCGGTCATGCGGTCGATCAGGCCCGGCTCGTCGACACGCTGCGGCGCGTGCTCGCGGGCGACCTCACCGAACAGCTCGGCCTTCTTGCGTCCGGTGTTGGTGCGCACGGACTCGGCGGGGACCTGAACATCGAGGACCTCGCGGTACACGCGATGGAACACGGCCTCGAAGCCGCCCGAGCGGACGACGGTGCCGGAGATGTCCAGGAGGAATGTTCGTATCACCTATGGGTTCCAGTCGAAATCCGCGATCACGGGCGCGTGGTCGCTGGGCTGCTTGCCCTTGCGCTCGTCGCGGTCGACGCGGGCGTCGGTGCAGGCCCTGGCGAGTTCCTTCGTCGCGTAGATGATGTCGATGCGCAGGCCGTCGCCCTTGGGGAAGGCCAGCTGGCGGTAATCCCACCAGCTATAGACGCCGCCCTGAGGGTGCTTGGCGTGCAGCACGTCGGTCAGGCCGAACGCCTCGACGTGCTGGAGTCCTTCGCGGGCCTCGGGCACGCAGTGGGTGGAGTCGTTCCAGCGCTCGGGCTTGGCGACGTCGCCGCCAAAGGGCGCGACGTTCATGTCGCCTGCGAGGATGAGCGGCTCGTCGTTCGTATGGCGGGCGTCGAGCAGGTCGCGCAGCCGCCGCATCCACGCGAGCTTGTAGGCGAACTTGTCGCTGCCGACCTCGCCGCCGTTGGGGAAGTAGGCGCTGTAGACCCGGACGCCGTCGCCCCCACAGGGGATCATGGCCGAGATGAGACGGGCGTGGGGGTCGTCCTCGCCGCCCTCTGGATCAAAGCCAAGCCCCTCGAAGCCGATGCGCACGTCCGTGGGCTCGGCCTTGCTCAGGATCGCCACGCCGTTGTAGGTCTTCTGCCCGTGGACGGCGGCGTGGTAGCCGCGGCGGTCGAGCTCGTCGGCCAGGTCCTTGGGCAATTCGGGGGCCTTGAGCTCCTGGAGGCACAGGACGTCGGGCTCGTGGCGATCGAGCACGCCCAGCAGCCGCTCGCCGCGGACCTTGACCGAGTTGACGTTCCACGTGATGGTGCGCATCGGGCGATGCTAGCATTGGTCGTTCCCGCGTTTGCTCGCCGCGGGCCAGGGCGACGGGCGCGCGTCTGTTCGGCGTTTTGACGGTTTTTCTGGCCGTCGGGCTTGGCCCCGGGCATCGGGGCGCATAGACCTTTCCTGTACGTTTTCGTTTGGACTCGGCTCGGGCCGAGCGGCTGGCGCGTTGGCCGGTCGTGACCCGGGCACCCGGGCCGCAGGCCTCGCACACGGTGCGACGGGCCGGCCCACATTCACCGGAAGGACGCATCCGCCGTGCGCAACGGAACCACCATGGAGCAAGACCCCGGCCTTGAGCAGCGGGCCTCGAGCACCGCCCACGACACGAACCCACCCATCCGTCAGCACTGGGGGCCGGCGGTGGCCAGCAACTGGTCCCACGCCGAGGAGACCTTCGCCGAGGACGTCTTCACCGAGGCGCTGATGCGTCGCCGCCTGCCGGCCGACGCGTTCAAGAAGCTCCAGAAGACCATCCACAATGGCGAGGCCTTGGACCCCTCCATCGCCGATGTCGTCGCGGTGGCCATCAAGGACTGGGCGGTGGCCAACGGCGCCACGCACTTCACGCACTGGTTCCAGCCGCTGACGGGGCTGACCGCCGAGAAGCACGACACGTTCCTCAAGCCCGACGGCGTGGGCGGGGCCATCAGCGAACTGACCGGCAGCGCGCTGGTGCAGGGCGAGCCCGATGCCTCGAGCTTCCCCAGCGGCGGGCTTCGCACGACCTTCGAGGCCCGCGGCTACACCGCCTGGGACGCGACCAGCCCGGTGTTCCTCAGCCGTTACGGCGACACCGTGACGCTGTGCATCCCCACGGCCTTCGTGAGCTGGACCGGTGAGGCGCTGGACAAGAAGACCCCGCTGCTGCGGTCGATGGATGCCGTCAGCGAGCAGGCCATGCGCGTGCTGGCAGCGCTGGGCGAGCTCGACGGGGCCACGCGCATCTTCTCGACCGTGGGCGCCGAGCAGGAGTACTTCCTGGTCGATGAACGCGTCGCGGCGACCCGCGAGGACCTGACCATCTGCGGCCGCACCGTGCTGGGCGACGCCCCGATCAAGGGCCAGAAGCTCGAGGACCATTACTTCGGCTCCATCCCCGAGCGTGTGCTGGCCTTCATGAGTGAGGTCGAGCGCATCTTGTATCGCAAGGGCGTTCCAGTGGCTACGCGACACAACGAGGTGGCGCCCGGCCAGTTCGAGATCGCAGCGCACTTCGAGGCCGCCAACGTCGCCTGCGATCACCAGATGCTCGTCATGGAAACGCTCAAGCGCGTCGCGCCGCGGCACGGTTTCACGTGCCTGATGCACGAGAAGCCCTTCGACGGCATCAACGGCAGCGGCAAGCACGTGAACTGGTCGCTGGCCACCGACACCGGCCGCAACCTGCTGAGCCCCAAGAGCGAGCCGCACCTCAACCGCGTGTTCCACGCCTTCCTGGCGGCGGTCGTCCGGGCCGTCGACCTGCACGCCGACCTGCTGCGTGCCAGCATCGCCAGCGCGGGCAACGACCACCGGCTGGGCGCCAACGAGGCGCCGCCGGCGATCATCAGCATCTTCCTGGGCGACATGCTGACGGACCTGGTCGAGCAGTTTGCCAGCGGCGGCACCGCCAGCAGCTCGCGGCAGGGCAGCACCATGGACCTGGGCGCCCAGACGCTGCCCGAGTTCATCCGAGATGCGGGCGATCGCAACCGCACCAGCCCCTTCGCCTTCACCGGCAACAAGTTCGAGTTCCGCGCCGTGGGTTCGTCGGCGGCCATCGCGCTGCCGGTGACGGTGCTCAACACCATCGTGGCCGAGAGCCTGGCCAGCTTTGCCGACGAGCTCGAGAAGGCCGCCGACCCCGAGGAGGGCCTCAAGAAGATCATCCACCGCGTGTTCAATGAGCACAAGCGGGTGATCTTCAACGGCGACAACTATTCTCAGGAATGGGAAAAGGAAGCCGAGAAGCGTGGGCTGCCCAACTTCCGCCGAGCCCCCGAGGCGATCCGCGCGTTCACCAACGACAAGAACCGCACGCTCTTCAACAGCCTGGACGTGCTCAGCCCGCTGGAGACCCAGAGCCGCGCGAACATCCTCGCCGAGAAGTACACCAAGCAGGTGCGCATCGAGGCACTCACGCTGCGAAACATGAGCAAGACCATGGTGCTGCCCGCGGCGATGCGGCAACTGCGTGAACTGGCCGAGGCCGTCTCGGCCCTCGAGTCCGCGGACATCGATCCCGCAGAGAACCGCACCGCGCTCGAGGAATTGGCCGGCCTGACCTCGACGCTCCGCCGCGGGTTGACCGCGCTCGATGAAGCGTTGGCCCAGCCCGAGAGCGAATACCCGCTCGACGCGGCCGACCAGACGCTGGCGCACATCATCCCGGCGATGGACACCGTTCGCAGCGCTGCCGACGCGATCGAGCGCGTTGTCGCCGCCGACCTCTGGCCCGTTGCAGACTACAACGAGCTGCTCACGCTGCAGAGCTGAGCACGCCGAGGCGTGACCCACGATCAAGAGGCCCCGAGCGCTTGCTCGGGGCCTTTTCGCATTCCAAGGGTACTGGCGGCCAGGTACTCAGGGGTCCGCGGGCTCATCGGTGGCCGGCCGAACAACGATCCGCAGCCGGCCGTCTTCCACGGCGTATCGCGCGAAGATGTCGCGCACCTCGCCGGCCGTGAAGCCATCGAAGGCCTCGCGCTCATCGGCCAGGGCATCAAGCGAACGGCCAAGATAGTCCAGCGTCCGCAGTTCGCGGAGCCACGAGCCCGGGTTTCGCACGTTCTCGTCGTGCACGTTCTTGAGCTGCTGCACGGCCACGTCGAGTTCCTCGGCGGTCGGGCCATCGGCGGCGAACCGCGCGAACATCGACTCGAGCTCGTCGGCCAACTGCTCGGCACGCTCCGGGTCGGTGGGCGACTGCACGCTGAACAAGCCAAAGCCCGGCCAGGTCGTCCCCGTGCGGCTGGAGACGCCCGGGCTGTACGCCAGGCCGAGTTCTTCGCGGATGCGTTTGATCATGCGCGTCGAGAGGATCCGGGCCGCAAGGCGCATGGCCCGGCGGTCTCGCTCCTGCCATTCGTTGGGCCCGTAGAACCCCGAGATCACAAAGGCCTGCGGCGTGCTGACCTCCGGCTCGCGGACCATCTCGATGGGCCCATCGGGGCGCGGCATCTGTCGGGCCTGGAGATTGGTCTGGCCCGTGACGCGCTGGCGATCGGGCAGCGAGCCCAGATACATAGCAGCGAGTTGCACGGTCTGCTCCACATCGAGATCGCCAACGAACGCGGCTTCGACAGGGCCGTTGATCTGCGTATCGAGCCAGGTCTGCGCGGACTCGGCCGTGATCGCCTCGATCCGCTCGCGTGAGGTCAGGGCTGGCCTGGGGTCGGACGCGGGGTACATCGCGTCGATGATGGCCTTGAGAGCGGCGCCTTGGGGCACCGTATCAAGCATCTCGAGCGTGCGCATCTGGCCGCGCCGCCACTGGTCGATGGCGGCTTCCTCGACCGTCGGATCGGTCAGCAGCAGGTACGAAAGCCGCATGGCGTTCTCGAGCTCGTCGGGCGACGCACGCACGCCGAGCGTCAGGCCGTCGGCGTCCGAACCACCGCGGACCGAGGCCTTCCAGCCGGTGGTCAGGTCGTCGATCTGCGTCGAAGACAAGCCCCCGCCGGCGGGCCGTGCCAGCGCCGTGCTTGCAGCGTCGGTCAGACCTCGGGTGTCGGCACCTTCATGCACCAGGCCGCCGAAGACGTGGATGGAGCCCAGGATCTCGCCCTGGCGCTCGGTCATGCGCTTGATGTGCACGCGCACGCCGTTGCCCAGCCACAGGCTGGTCACGCCGGTCTCCTCGTGGAAGGTGCGCTCGACGATCTCGCCGCCCGCGGGGGGCTGCTCGAGCAGGCGATCGGCCCGGGCCTGCTGCTCATAGGGCTCCGGGGTCACGCTCAGCGCCTCGATGCCCGCGGCCAGCAACGCCTCTTCGCTGGGCGTGTTGCCGTCTTCCTTGGTTTGCAGGGTAAAGACCGCGTTCTCGAACGCAAAAGTCTGGGCGAAGGTCTCGTTGATCTCCTGAACCGACACCGTGGGCAGCAGGCCGCGGAGCAGCTCCAGTTGCTGCGCCACGCTCATAAAGGGCTCGCCGCTCGCGGTCGCCTCCACCAGCGCGGCCCGCAGCGCTCGGCTGGGCCGCGTCGATTCGCCCTCGACAGCACGCTCGGCGCTGGCCAGCAACCGCCGCTTGGCGTCCTCCAGTTCCTGCTCGGTGAAGCCGTGCAGCGTGGCCCGACGGATCTCCCGGCCCATCTCGCTCAGCACGGCCTGCCAGCGGCCGCTCTCGCTGCGTCCGGTGGCCTGCGTCCAACGAATCGCGCCGGCGAAATCGCCCGTGCTCGCGCTGCCGCTGAGCATGCTCAGCTCGCCGTTCTGCACGCCCTCGCTCAGGCGGTCGTTCATCATGCTCGAACCCAGCGAGACCACCAAGTCACGGCGGTAGTCGGCGATGGTGGTCGTCGGCTCGCCGGGCACGTCGATGAAGTTGATGGCGACCTCTTCGCGCGTCTCCTCGGGGTCGCTGGCGATGATCGCGCTGCGCCCCTGCGTGGGCGTCACGTTGGCGTCGGTGCCCGCGGGGCGCGGCACGAGTTCGCCGCCGCCGAAGAGTTCCTGGATCGTGCCGGTCACCTGTTCGGGCGAGACATCGCCCACGACCAGCAGCGTCATGTTGCTGGGCACATACCAGGTTTCGTAGTACCGCTCGATGGGCTCGCGGCCAGCGGTCGTCAGCACTTCGACCGTGCCGATGGGGATGCGCTGGCCGAAGCGGCTGCCGGGCGCGATGCGCTCGATGAGGTCATACAGCACCCGCTGCTGGGGCGACAGGCGGGCTCGCCGTTCCTCGATGATGATCGCGCGCTCCTGCTCGATCGCCGCCTCGGGCAGCAGCAGGTTGCTCGCCACGTCGCTCAGGAAGGTCAGGCCAGCCTCGAGCGTGGCAGGTTCCGTGTTGGGCAGGCTGATGGTGTAGCCCGTGCGGTCGAAGCCCGTCACGGCGTTCTGGTGGCGGCCGAAGGAGAGGCCCAGATTCTCGAAGAACGGCCGCACCGTGCCGGGCGGGAAGTTCGTGCTGCCGGCGAAGGCCAGGTGCTCGAGGAAGTGGGCCAGCCCGCGCTGGTCCTCGGCCTCGTTCAGCGAGCCCGAGTGGACGTGCAGCCAGAGTTCGACCCGCCCGGGCGGCTCGGCGTTGGGCAGGATCGCCCAGTCCAGCCCGTTGTCGAGCGTGCCGCGGATGAGGCGGGGGTCTTCGGGAAGCTTGGCCTCAGGGTCGACGTTCTGCCCGAGCACCGCCGTCGCGGCGACGGCGAGCGTCAGCACGGCGACCAAGGGACGGGCGAGGCGGGTGGTCGTTGTGGTCATGGTCCACGATAGGGATGCGCGGGCGGGGCCGGGCTGCCGTGGAGGCGGGAAGCCCCTAGACATTCACGAGCCCGCGTCCACGCCGGTCTTCTCGCTCACCGGGCTGAAGAGGTCGAGGATGCGGCATCGCTCCAGGGCCTTGCACGCGTGGGGCAGGTTGGGCGGCAACTCCAGCACCTGCCCGGCCGAGACGATGACCCGCTCGCCATCTCCAATCGTGAACTCGGCCCGGCCCTCAAGCATCACCACCATCTGCTCGTTCTCGTGGCTGTGGCTGGCGACCTCGAAGCCCGGGCGCAGCACCACCTCGCTGATCATCATCCGCTCGCCGATGATCCGGCGGCGATCGATGAGGGGCATGGGCTGGTCGGTGGGCAGGTCGGCGAGGGTGTGGAGTTGGTACTGGTTCATGCCGCGAGGCTATGACCGCAGCCGCTCGGCAAGTTCCTCAAACCCCGGCTTGCCCATCAACGCGAACGTCGCCTTCTTGCCCAGCTCCACGGCCGGCTGGTCGTACGCGTCGACGCCCAGCATGAGGCCGGCGTAGGCGGTGGCGACCTGCCAGAGCATCATGAACTGCCCGACGGTGTGGGGCGTGACCTCGGGAAAGCGGATCGTCAGGTTGGGGCGGCGGCTCTCGGTGAGGGCGAACTCGGTGGCCTTCTTCTCGGCGCTCAGGAGCGTGGCGAGGCTGGAGCCTTCGAGGTACGCCAGCGCATCTTCGCCCAGGCCGGTGGGGATGGCCACGTCGGTGGCGAACTTTTCGACCTCCAGGAAGATGATGGCCTTGTCGTTGGGGCCCTCGCGATAGAGTTGCACCTGGCTGTGCTGGTCGGTTGCGCCCAGGGCCTTCACGGGCGTGAAGCCGGCGTACGTCACGCCCTGCACGCCCTTGACGATCTTGCCCAGGCTTTCGGCCCAGAGCTGCCGCCACCAGTCGGCCATGAGATACAACTGGTTGGCGTAGGGCATCATCACGTGCACCGTCTTGCCCTGCCGATGGCCGAGCTCGACGAGCACGGTCGCGAGCATGGCGGCGGGGTTGGCGTGCAGGTCTTCGCTGCGGCACGATTGCTCCATCGCGGCGGCCCCGTCGAGCAGGGCGTCGATGTTGATGCCGCACAGCGCGCAACTGATCAGGCCCACCGGGCTGAGCGCGCTGAAGCGGCCGCCCACGCCCTCGGGCACCGGCAGCGTCTCGTAGCCCGCCGCGTCGCACAGGCGGCGCATGGTGCCCTTTTCGGGATCGGTGACGGCGATGAGCCGGTCGGCATGCCCATCGCCCCGCGCCTTCTGGAGCATGTCGCGCACGATGAGGAACTGGGCCGCCGTCTCGGCGGTCTCGCCGCTCTTGGAGATCACGACAAACAGCGTGCGGTCGAACTTCGGGTCCTCGCTCGTGATGAGCGACATCGTCTGGTGGAACGGCACCGGGTCGGCGTTGTCGAGCACGAACAGGCGAGGGTGCGTGCGCTTCGGGTCGAGGTTGTGCGTCAGCGGGTTGAGCGCGCTCTGGAGCGCGATGTTGCCCAGCGCGCTCCCGCCGATGCCCAGCACCACCACGTTGTCGAGCTTGCCCGCGTACTTCCCGGCGATCGCCTGGACGGCCTTGACGTGCTCGTCACGCATCGCCCCCTCGGCAAGCAGCCGCCATCGCTCCCAGCCCGTGCCGCGGGTCTTTTCCAGCCGCTGCGTGAGCACGACCGCCGCCCGGGCCGCGGGACCATCGGGGGCCAGCACGTCGGGGTCCAGCCCGTGGTCGTGCACGGCGGTGCTCAGGCAGCGGGCGGTGTCGAGGGTCAGGGTGGTCGCGCTTGCTGTGGTCGGCATGGCGTCAGGGTAGATCGCCCGCGCAGGATTCCAACATGGCCCGGCCTTCACGGCGTCTTGACGTCGCCTTCGCCCCCTACCCTGCGGGCTTATGTCGGGCACGCTGCGCGTCGGCATCCTGCACAACCGCTTCTCGGGCAAGGGCCGCGGGCCCGACTTCGTGGCCCGGATGCGGGCTCGCGTCGCCGGCGACGCCAAGCTCCGCGAACGCTACGACCTGGTGGACCTGCCGCTGGATCTGGCCTCTGCCGAGGGGGCCCTGGACGCGCTGGACGCGGTGGTCCTCACCGGCGGGGACGGCACCTTCCACCACGCGCTGCCCATGCTCACGGCGGCCAAGGGCGGCCGCGGCGTGCCCACGCTGATCGCCCCCCTGGGCACCGAGAACGTCGTCGCCAAGGAGCTTGGCCTCAAGCCCCGCGTGACCCAGGTCATCGAGGCCCTGGACGCCTTCCGCGAGGGCGCCCCGACCATGCGCAGCGACCTCGGAGTGGTCCACCATCCTGACGCCTCGGCGGCGGGCCCGGGCGACGGCCAGAAGCCGTCCAAGCCTGCGCGCTCCGTTCCGTTCGCCCTGATGCTCACCACCGGCCCCGACGCCGCCATCCTCCACCGCGTCGCCCGCGCCCGCACGGGCACCACCAGCAAGCTGCTGTTCGTCCGCCCCACCATCGAGCGGGCGTTGCGGCCCAAGATCGGTCGCCTGAGCGTCACCGTTGACGGCGAGCAACTGGCCGTGAGCCGCCGCGGCTGCCTGATCGTCGCCGTCGGCCCGCGCTACCCGCTGCGGCTGGACCTGGCCCGCCACGCCACCCGCACCGACGGCAAGCTCGACGCCCTGTTCCTGCCCGCCAGCACGACGGCCAGCCTGCTGGGCTGGGTGGCCATGGCCCGCCTGGGCCTGCACGTGAAGCACCCCCAGGCGAGGTACGCCCAGGGCCACACGATCGAGCTGGTGATGCACGATCATGACCCCAAGGCCGAGATGCTCGAAACCCTCCAGATCGACGGCGAGATCGAGCGTGTCGCGTGCGATGCCACGGGCAAGATGGTCATCGAGAGCCTGCCCAGCGCCGTGCCGCTGATCCTGCCGGCGGCCAGGGAGGCCAGGGCCGATCGCCGCCAGCCGGCGGTCGCGGGCGGGTAACGGAACACCGAATACCCGCCGCACCACCCAAACAAAGGCCGCTTTGGTCTAAGCAACGCCTTTGAAACGACTTACGCACCCAAAGCGTCCGGATAAGCCTTGCCGGATATTATTTCAGGCATGCCGGATATTGTTTCCGGGGCCTCCGGGATCGTGTCCTGCGGGCCCGATGTTCGACCCGGCAAGCCCCAGATCCTTTCCGAGGCCCCCGATGCTCCGGCCGCCAGGCCCGATGTTCCCCTGGACACGCCTGGGGCCCGGTCCGGGCTGCCGGCGGGGACATCCGGGCGGTGGCCGCGAGCCCGTCCGGGGGCTGGCAAGGCACGCGCGCCCGCCTCCGGCTCCACGCCATCGGCCGCTTCTCTGTGCCGCTGTGCCGCTGTGCCGCTGTGGTGATCTTCTCCCTTCCCCCTACAATCGCCGCCCGACCCGACTCGGGGGACACTCCGAGGAAGGGAAACGACATGCTCCAGCGCACGCACGCCTGCGGCGAGCTCCGCATCGAACACGCTTCAGAAACCAAACCGGTCACGGCCCACCTGGCCGGCTGGGTGAACAACTATCGCGACCACGGCACGGGCCTGGTCTTCATCGACCTGCGCGACCACACCGGCCTCACCCAGCTCGTCTTCGACAAGGAAGACGTGCCGGCGGAGCTCCGAGACGAAATAGTCGCCGCGGCGGACAAGCTGCGCGCCGAGGACGTCATCGCCGTCAAGGGCCGCGTGCGCAAGCGCGACGGCGGGCCCAACCCCAAGCTGCCCACCGGCGAGATCGAGCTGGTCGTCGAGAAGCTGGAGGTGCTCGCCAAGGCCGACACGCCGCCCTTCCAGCCCGGCGACGAGCAGAACTTACCTGGAGAAGAACTCCGGCTCAGGCACCGCTACCTCGACCTGCGCCGGCCCAAGATGCAGAAGATGCTGCGCACGCGCCACCGCGTGACCAAGGTTGCGCGCGACTTCTTCGATGCGCTGGGGTTCATCGAGGTCGAGACGCCCAACCTGTGCCGGTCGACGCCCGAAGGCGCCCGCGACTTCCTCGTGCCCAGCCGACTGCAAGCGGGCGAGTTCTACGCCCTGCCGCAGAGCCCCCAGCTCTTCAAGCAGATCCTGATGGTCGCCGGGGCCGACCGCTACCTGCAGATCTGTCGTTGTTTCAGGGACGAGGACCCGCGCGCCGACCGCCAGGCCGAGTTCACGCAGATCGACCTGGAGATGGCCTTCGTCACGCGCGAGGACGTGCTGAACACGATGGAGGCCTTCTCCCGCACGCTGTGGAAAGAGATTCTGGGCGTCGAGGTGCCGCGCTTCCCGCGCATGACCTGGCAGGAGGCGATGGACCGCTACGGCAGCGACCGGCCCGACCTGCGGTATGGCCTGGAGCTGGTCGACATCAGCGACCTGGCGGCCAAGACCGACTTCAAGGTCTTCACGCAGGCGCTGGCCAAGAACCCCGGCGGCGGCCATCCCTCGACGCGCGACGGCGGGGTGGTCAAGGCCTTCCGCGTGCCCGGCGGGGCCGAGAAGCTCACTCGGAAACTCACCGATGGCTACGCCGAGTTCGTCAAGCAGTTCGGCGCGGGCGGCGCGCCCGTCACCAAGGTGACCGCCGAGGGTTTCGAGACCGGCATTGCGCGCTTCATCGAGCCGATCACCGCCGAGCTCAAGGAGCGGCTGCACCTGGAGCCCGGCGACACGGTCATCTTCGGCGCCGATGGCTACACCACGTGCTCCAAGGCGCTCGGCGAGCTGCGCCAGAAGGTCGCCAAGGACCTGGACCTCATCGAGCAGGACCACTGGGCCTTCCTGTGGGTCGTCGACTTCCCGATGTTCGAGTACGACGACCAGACGAAGCGCTACTACGCGCTGCACCACCCCTTCACCGCGCCGCGAGCCGACCACGCCGAGCGGCTGCTGAGCGCCCAGCCCGACGAGAAGCAGACGCTGCTGGGCGTGCTCAGCGACGGCTACGACATGGTGGTCAACGGCAGCGAGATCGGCGGCGGGTCCATCCGCATCCACCGCCGCGACGTGCAGCAGAAGGTCTTCCAGTTGCTCGGGCTGGGCGAGGAAGAGGCCAAGGCCAAGTTCGGCTTCCTGCTCGACGCCCTGCGCTTTGGCGCCCCGCCGCACGGGGGCATCGCCTTCGGGCTGGATCGACTCGTCATGCACCTGGCGGGCACCGAGAACATCCGCGACGTCATCGCGTTCCCCAAGACGCAGACGGGCGCCGACCTGATGACCGAGGCGCCCGCGGGCGTGGACGACGCCCAGCTCAAGGATTTGCATATCCGGGTCGTCGAAGCCGATGCGCCGACGGTCGAGGCCAAGAAGCTCAGCGCCAACCCGAGCTAGTTCGCGCCCGATTGGGCCGCGGTCGTCGCCACCGGCTCGAACCGCAGGATCTCGATCTCGTCGAGCCGGAGCAGGTTCTCGCGGTTGTCCACGTGCGGGATGGTCAGCGTCGCGCTGCCGGCGAAGCGGAGCCGGTGCGTGCGCTCGAAGCCGTCGATCCAGGCCTCGCGCAGGGCGGGGTCCTTCACGCCATCGACGTAGAAGGTCACGACCTCGACCGGCTGGCCGGGCTCGACGGCCGCGGGCCCGTCGCCGGGGGCCCGCATGTGGAAGTTGGCCAGGAAGCGCGTTATCTCGCTGTGCATGCCCTCGGGCTCGGGCACGAACGCGGCCCCCAGGTCCTCGCGCAGCGAGAGCGGTCGCGGGCCGTCGAAGCGGGCCGGGCCCCAGATGACCTGGGCCGCGTCGCGCAGGGCGGCGTCGGTCGAGGACTTCTTGGGCACGAGCACGTCGCGGGCCATGGTGACCAGCGAGATGCCCGCCAGCAGCACGCAGGCGACCCGCAGCGGGCTGCGCCACGCCGGGGCGCGAACGGCGACGCCCAGCCAGGTCATCAGCGCCGCCAGGCCCTGGCCCGCGAGCAGGCAGAACATCGGCGCAAGGTAGAGTTGGAGCCGCGTCGGCTGGCCGAAGGGGTAACGCTGCAGGAACCCCGCGATGAGCCCGAGCACGACCGGGGCGAAGAGCAACGCCAGCACGCCCCACCGCCGCCCACGGGCGAGCATCACGGTGCCGACGATGACGAACAGCAGCGTGCCCGTGCTGGCGAAGTTCTCCCCGCCCACGGGGTAGGGCATGAGTTCGCCGGTCAGCACGTCCAGGAAGTACAGCCCCAGGTCGGCGATGGAATCGGTGGGCGGGAAGGCCTTCTGCCAGTGGTCGACCATGAAGTCGGTCGTGTCGCTCTTGGATGGCACGAGCCAGCGGTACGTGCCCAGGAAGCCCGCCAGCAGCGCCACGCCCACCACGCCCGGCTGCGCGAACCGGGTGAGCCAGCCATGGCGTGCGCCGGCGAGGAACATGGCCGCAACCGCCCCACCGCCCACGAAGACCGAAGGGAACGACACGCCAAAGCCCACCAGCGCCAGCGGCAGCATCGCCAGCATCCACCGCCAGGGCCTGTCGCTATCCATCCACTTCAGGGCCAGCAGCAGCCACAGGCACGTGATCAGCATGTCCGGGCCGTAGGGCTTCACCTCGGCGCTGTATCGCAGCGGCCAGTACGACACGCTGAACACCGCCACGGCCAGCACGAACGCCCAGCCGCTCAGCACACGCCGGGCCACGAAGGGAAAGACCAGCAGCGCCCCGATCGCCCCGAGGAACGCCGGCAGCCGAAGGCTCCACTCGTGCAGGTCCAGCACCTGGGTGCACCACTCGACCGCCAGGAGGAACAACGGCGGGGCCATCTGCCCGAAGTCGAGCTCGCCCAGCAGGCCCTCGTAGCCGCGGCGGGCGAAGCTCATGGTCAGGGCCGCCTCGTCGGGGATGAGCGGGAAGCCCAGCCCATACCGCACCGAGCAGGCCAGCACGCCCAGCACGACGAAGGCCCAGGCAAGCCGCTCGTGCGTCACGCGGACCAGGGCGTGGGGAGGGGTAACTGCCGGAAGGGGCGTACTCATGGATGCGGAGTCACTCACGCGGAAGGCTCGCCGGGACAGCGTCGCAGGACGAAGTTTCGAGGATAGCCCGTCTCGTGCGGCGTTTTCCCGGGCCCAGGATGCCCGCCACGGCTGGGCGTACCACCGGGCGGGCGGCGGCTATCCAACCACGCGCTCGCCCTCGCTCGACGTCAGCACGGCGAACAACTCGGCCAGACGCGTTGTCACCGGCCCCATGACGCCCCCACCGATGCGCCGGCCATCGATCTCGACGACGGCCGCGATCTCGCCCATCGTGCCGGTGCAGAAGACCTCGTCGGCCCGGTACGCCTCGGCGAGCGTCAGGTCCGCCTCCAGGCAATCGATGCCGTTGGCCCGGCACAGCTCCAGGAGGACCGATCGCGTGATGCCCTCGGGACAGGCCGCTGTGGTCGGTGTGCGGATGGCGCCGTCTTCAACGAAGAACAGGTGCGTCGCGTTCGTTTCGGCGATGAATCCACGCGTATCGAGCATCAGGGCGTCGTCGGCGCCGGCCGCGTTGGCCTCGAGCTTGGCCAGGATCGACGTGAGCTGGTTGCACGAGTGGATCTTCTGGTCGAGCACGTCCGAGGGCGGACGCCGGTGGGCGGCGGTCTTGAGCGTGATGCCCGACTTGTCGTACACCGGTGGCTTGTGCTCGGCCAAGACAATCAGCGTGTGGCCGGCGGTGTTGATGCGCGGATCCAGGCCCGACGTGTACTTCTCGCCGCGCGTCAGCGTGAGGCGGATGTGCACGCCGTCGCGCATCTTGTTGGCCTCCAGCGTCCGCCGCAACTCCGCAATGATCTCCTCGTCGGTCGGGATGCTCGCGTACGCCAGCGCGATCGCCGAGCGCCGCAGCCGCGCAAGGTGCTCGCGCAGCCGGAAGATCCGGCCGTCGTAGACACGAAGCCCTTCCCAGACCGCGTCGCCGTTCTGCACGGACGAGTCGAACGGGCTCACGCGTGCCGCGTCGCGCTTGGACAGCACGCCGTTGATGTTGACGACAAGGTCCTCGTTGAGCGGGTTGCGCTGCTGGAGCACGGGTCGGTCCCCTTTATTGGATGCAAGGCGCGGGTGCCAGGGCGTGGGCGACGATCCGCTCGTAGAGGGTCTCGCACGAGCGTAGCAGCGGCAGGTGGCGTGCCGGAACTTGGGCGCTCTTGGGCTTGTATGGTGCAAAGCCGGTCGATGCCTCGACGCTGGCGTACCAGTGCTCCGCCCAGACACCGTCCGTCGGGCGGCGGCCGGGCTTCCACACCAGCATGCGCTCGGTGAACGGCACGCCCAGCGCGTCGCACAACGCTCGGAGCATGCCATCCGGCCGCTCGAGCACCTGCCGAGAGTCGACCACGGGAAGCGCCCCGAAACGCTCCAGCAACGCGGCCTGTGCCGGCAAGCCCGTGGCATCCAAGTCGGGGTTGGGCAACACTTCGAGCAGCGAGGTCAGCATCTCGCGCGGCTCGCGCACCAGCAGGGCGTTCGTCAGGCTTCCGATCCACCTGAGATCCGTGCCCGCCAGCAGGTGATGGGCCATGTGCTTCTGGTACACGTATCGATAAGGCTCGGGAGGCGGCGCCGCCAGTTCCGAAGCCAGCACGTTCAGGTCGGTCTGGCCGGCCTCGATCACCGCCTCGGCCCCCGGGTGGTCCAAGCCCGTTTGGGCAAGATACCTCGCGTACAAGGGCTCATCGACGACGAGCGTGTCGCCACGGGCCTCCCAGGAACGCATCATCGCCGTGGAGATGTTTCGGGGGCCCGACCACATCGCGATGATCCTGTTTGTGGGCTCTTGGGTCGTCATGGGCTAGAACACCAACCTCCAAAGCAGGTAGCCGGTGCCGGCGGTCGCCAGCAGGGCCAGCACGACCGCCAGCCCATCGCGAGCCGAGATCGCCAGGCCAAAGAGCAGGATGGCCCCCGCCGGCGCCGCAACGGCGAAGGGAATGAACCCCAGCGGGAACATCGACACCGCAAGCCCGACGACGACGATCGCGATGATGCGCTGCACGATCGGGCCGGTCAGCCATCGCAGCCGCGGCTGGATCAACAAATCGATCCGCTCGAGCCACGGCCGGACGCGGTCGCGAGCCGTATCCCACTTGCCCTTGGGCACCGAGCGCTTGGTCAACCGCTTGGGCAGCCAGGGATGATCGAGCCCCACCAGGAACTGCCCGGCGACCAGCACGACGAACACCGCGATCACCGCCGGCGCTCCCGGCACAGCGCCCAGCGGGCTGAGGCCGAGCAATCCTGGTGCGGCCAGCAGCGGGCCAAACGACCGGCTGCCGAACGCGTCGAGGATGTCCTGCACACCCAAGGCGTCGTCGCCTTCGACTTGCTCGTCGAGGTCGCGCAACAGGTCGCCTAGCTTCTTGGGTTCCTCGGCCAAGGCTGCCCTCCAAAGGCGCAAACGATAAGCCCCCGCACGAATGCAGGGGCTTGCGAAGCGAGGCGGACGGGACTCGAACCCGCAACCACCGGATCGACAGGCACTTCTGGTGCTCCGACGAACCCCTCGTGCTGCTCCAGAACGGTGGTTTCTGACACGCTGGGGGGGCTCGGCGCACGCCGGTCTGCGTACAGCTTCGGGCCAGTTTCACCCCAGTCCGCGCGCAATTCGCGCATCGAAACGTGCTCCCAGGAGGGGTTCTCTGGCTTCGACTGTTTGGGATTGCGACTCCAACCCGACATCGCTGGGACGACAGATGTTTCGGCTGACTGGGGAGGCCGGGCTCCTGTCCAGAGTGGCGCGGGCGTCAAGGTAGGGGACGGTGCTTCGATGGGCTCTAGCCTTCAATAGGCCCCACGACCAAGCACCCGGAGCACGCCCTTGAGTGTTGTCACTGTCATCTGGTCCATGTCCGCGGCGGCGAGCCAGAACGCCCGGCTGAAACGGATCGTGGCGAGCCAGGCGCTCGACATGGCGATCCGAAAGGAAGCGGCCAACCCAAACTTGTGAGCCCGTCGAAGCGACGCCGGGTGGTCGGCCACGTGGTCGAACGCCTCGGCGTGAGCGAATGGCGGGCGTGCCGGATGCTGGGTCAGGCTCCCTCGACGCGGCGGCACGAGCGGGCCGTGCCCGACGACGAGGAGCGGCTGACGGCGTCGATGGTGGCGCTCGCGACACGGTACGGGCGGTATAGCTACCATCCTGCCTGGCACGACCCACCGCAGCAGGTCGATCGGCCGTTGCGGCAAGCTCGTATCGCCTGGAGGGGGCCCAATGTCAGCGAACGAAACGCACGAGCACAACGAACCTATCACGAGACGACAGTTCAACAAGGAGGCAACTGTCGCTGCTGCCGCGATTCTAGCGACGCCATCGCTGCTCCAAGCCCTACCCGCGCGGCGACCGTTTGACCTTGTGATCACGGGTGGTCGGGTCATGGACCCCGAGACCGGGTACGACAGCGTGGCCAATGTCGGGATCCGAGGCGGCAGAATCGCCGCGATCACGAAGGAGCAGATTCAAGGCAGGCAGACCATCGACGCCACGGGGCATGTCGTCGCTCCGGGGTTCATCGATACCCACTTCCACTGGCCGCGGCCGATGGGGAACAAGCTAGCCCTCCTCGACGGCCGCACCACAGTCATGGACCTCGAAATCGGCACGTTGGGAACGAGCGTCGCAGATTGGTATGCATCGCGCGAGGGCAAGAACCCCATCAACTTTGGTTGCGCATCCGCTCATGAGCTCGCGCGGGCCCAAGTGCTCGACGGAATCACCACTGTCGACACTCCAGAAGCGATGAATCATCGCGGCTCGACCAAGACCGGCTGGTCCCTAACGCGGCCTGATATCGAGTCAGGCAACAAGATACTGAGGGTCATCGACGCGGGCCTTGCCGCCGGTGCCATCGCCATGGGCTCGACACTTGGCTACATGCGCGATGGGGCCTCGGCGCGGGAGGTATTCGAGATTCAGCGGCTGGCGGGCTTGTATGGACGGCCTTCGGCGTTCCACTTCCGCTACACGCCAGGAACCGATACTTCGGAAACCAACGGCATCCAGGAGATGTTGGCCAACGCCGCCGCGCTCGGCGCTCCGGCCATCGCCTGCCACTTCAACAACCCCGGCTACAACCTCGTGCACGAGTTGCTGGTTCGGCTCCGGGAACAGGGACACAATGTCTGGGGTGAGTTGTATCCATATGCGGCCGGGTCGACTGCTCTCAACGCCGTCTTCCTCGAGCCGGAAGTCTGGGTTGACCAACTCGGATACAGGTACGAAGAGACGATTCAAGACGCACTGACTGGCGAGTTCTACACCAGGGAATCTCGTGCAGCGATGATCGAGAGAGAACCCGCTCGTTTGGTTCTGGTCTACAAGATGCCGGAATCGGCGATCGTCGACTGGCTGAAGCTGCCGGGTGTTGCGATTGCATCGGATGGGATGCCGATCATCAGCGACGATATCACGTGGGACACACCGTTTGAAGAGCTTCCCAACTCCCATCCGCGGGGCGCCGGATCCTGCGCCAAGGCGCTGCGATTGGGTCGCGAGAACGGCATCCCGCTGATGCAGAGCCTCGCTCAGTTGAGCTACAACTCCGCTCGGCCGCTGGGCAAGCTCGGCCTGAAAGCGATGCAGGAGCGGGGCCGCATGCAAGAAGGCATGGTGGCGGACATCACCATCTTCGAGCCGGCCAAAGTGACTGACAACGCGACATATGCGAACGGCAACGTCCCTTCGAGTGGCATTCCCTACGTGATTGTGAACGGAACCGTTGTCGTCGATGACTCCAAGGCGCTGGCCGATACCTTCCCCGGACAGCCGATCCGGTTTGAGCCGGTTGAGAGCCGCTTCGAACCGCTCAACGAAGAAGCATGGAAGCAGACGTTCTACGGCGTCCCGCAGGACTTTGGCGGCGGAGTGCCGAACTCGCAGCCGTTGCGCGACAAGAGAATCGGCGCATCGTCGTCGGTGTACGACAAGCGGGTGATCGTGTGCTGCTGCGACGAGCACATGCCACCCGTGGCTTAGGGCCTGTTTGACGGATCCAGCAGGCGCAGGCACCACTGGATCATCGCGAGCTTAACCATGGCCAGGTCGTGGGTCGCGAGCTTCTCCTACCCGATCGCGACCCAGCGGGCTTTCCTCAGCCAGCCGATGCACCGCGCGACGACTTTCCGGCGGCGGTGCTTCCACCGGTCCAGCCGCTCGCGGGACCATGATGTTCAACTATCCGGCCCACCCTGGAAGTGCCTGATCTGCGGCGGCTTGCGACCCTGCTGCCCCGCCCAAGGCCGTCGTCTGCCCGTTGGCCAGAGGGACGGAGCGCACAAAGCGCCGGGGAGGCCGATAGTCGAGATCTTGACCACCGGACCCTGCATCCGGCGGCCGTGCGGGCCTCATCGCGCGTCAGCGGTATCGGAGCACGTCGAATGGCGCAAGTGCGCGCTCCAGTGCGCAATCACGCGCACACCACTCGCATACGGCTCGGCGTCCACCGCCGGATTCGCGCAAACGATAAGCCTCGGCGAAGCCGAGGCTTATGGAAGCGAGGCGGACGGGACTCGAACCCGCAACCACCGGATCGACAGTCCGGTACTCTAACCAATTGAGCTACCGCCCCAGATTGTTGGCCGCCGGTCATTTCCGGCTGCCCAGTGGCCCCAGCGAGGGGAGACAAGCGTAGCCGCCTTCCCGCCGTAGTCAAGAGTGTATCGCCTGCACCCCGCTTCGCAAACGCGGGTCGCAGACCGCACCCTTTGAAAGTTCGGATTACTCCGGCAGGGCGATCTGACCCTCTTGCTGCATCTGCCAGGGCTGGCCGTCGGGGCTCACCGCCGCGGCCGCCTGGTACATGAAGAAGCAGCCAAAGCCCATGGCGACGATCGCCAGCAGCAGCAGGGCATCGATCACGCCCAGGCTGGGTCCGCGGCTCGCTCGGCCGCCGGGCATTTGCATTCCGTATTGACTCATGCGTGTGCTCCCTTGCGTCCGGCGATTAGCGGCGGAGGTCCGAAACCACGAGGTCGCCACGGCGGGGCGTCAGGCCCAAGCCCAGCGTGTCGACGACGCCTTCGGCGAACTGGAGGTCGGCCGACTGCACGTTGAAGTGGCCCACCAGGCGGGGGTTGCCACCCTCATTGCGGACGATGAACAGCCGCTTGCCGCGAGCCAGGCCGTCCTGCGAGCCCAGATCGACGCGGGCCAGCGTGGCGCCCGAGGCGTCCTGCTGGGTCTCCATGATCATGCCGGTAACGAAGGTCGTGATGTCGGAGGAGCCGGCGAGCGCGTCGCCCTGGCCGCCCTCGTCGTTCTCCATGCGGGCGATCTGCTCACGCAGGCCGCGGACGGTCGCCGTCAGGGCCTCGTTGTTGCTCTGGAGGTCTGCGATGCGATCGAGCAGGTCGATCTCGTTCTGGCGGAGGGCCAGCTCGGTGCCGCGAAGCTCGTTCACCTCGGCGGCGAAGCGATCGCTCAGCTCGGTGAGCATTCGGGTGGTCTCGTTGAGCTGGGAGATCTGGTTCTGGAGCGTGGTGACCTGCTGGTTGGCCGTCAGCTTGTCGCGACGCAGCTCGCCGACCTCGCCACGCAGGCGGAGCAGTTCGGCCTCGCTGGCGCTGATCTGCTGACGCAGGGCGTCTTGCTCGCGGCGGAGGCGGTCGGCCTCGGCCGCGGCGCTGGCGGCGGCCTCCTGCTCGCGGGCCTGGAGCGCCTCGTTGGCAGACTGCAGTTGGTCGTAGTCATCGAGTACGGCCTGGTTGTTGACCGCAAAGGCGATCGTGAGCGACGACAGGGCGATGCCCGCGACCGCGGCCAGGACGACGAGGAACTTGGTAACAGTGTGCATCGTGTGAAAACCCGTGTTTTGGCCCGAATGAGGCCGGTGACTTGGCCGAAAGTGGCCCTGTGCTCGCCCGCTACGCCCCCGGCCCGCAACGCGTTTCGGGCCGCCCGACCCTCGTGGCCGGCTCGCTCAGACTTGGTATCTCAGGCCTCGCTCGAGGCCCGGACGCGTTGGAATCCTACTTCTGAATCCGCGACAACTCTCGACTGCCAAGCCCAACCCGGGCGACGGCCCCTCCGAACAAACGAGGAACCGATAACCCCCCGAGCGGGGCTCCGGACCGCGCGACGATACGCTCGCGAGCAACCAGAGGTTGCCCGACGGGCGTGCCAAGGGGCCAAAGTATCGCTCCCAGGCTCGTCCGCGGCTCGCCGATCGGACCGAGGAACCCCTCGGGCCCCAGTCCGGCGAGGGGACAGGTTATCACGGTCGTGTCAGCCGGACAACAGCCGCCGCGGCGTGAACCCGAACACCGGGATCGGGGTCCCGCATGAGCGGTTCGAGTTGATCGAGGTGCTGGGTCTTGCCGATGCGGCCAAGCGTGAGCGCCGCCAGCCCGCGCACCTCGGGCCTGGGGTCGTCCAGATAGGCCAGCGCGAACACGTCGCCCTGGGTCTTGCCGAGCTGCGCCAGGGCGTAGACCGCCGAGAGGCGAACCTCGGCCGGGAGCATGTTGCCACGGTCATCCAGCCGCGCGGTCAGCAGTGCCAACTGGTTCTGTGAGCCCTGATCGCCAACCTCTCCGAGGATGCGGGCCGCCAGGGCGGTCGCCTCCAGGTCCTGCGCGCGTGCGGGATACAGGGCGGCTCGGATCGGTTGCACCTGCTCGCGCTCGCCCAGCTTCACCATGGCCTCGCTCATCTGGAGCGTCATCAGGCGAACCTGGCCCTCGGGCGCCATGGGCATGGGCTCGGCGGCGGCCTCCCGCAACAGCGGCAGGGCCGAGGGGTTGCCCAGTTCCCCCAGCACGAAGGCGGCTTGGGCGCGCAGCCTGGGGTTGTCCGATTCGAGCAACGACCGGGCGATGATGGGCGTGCCCTGCGGGTCGCCGTTGGCGGCCAGGGCGTAGGCCGCGTTCAATCGCACGAACGGGGATCGATCGCGCAGCAGGAACACGCACTCGGGTGCGAGCGCAGCCCGGCCGGTCTTGCCGACGCCGGCGAGCGCCACCGCACGGACACCCGGGTTCTCGTCGGCAAGCCCACGCCGGAGCCAATCGGTCGATCGGCCCGGCGCCTCCAGCAGTCCCTCGAGGGCATTAGCCCGGATCGCGGGATTGGCGTGCTGCGCGAGCGTTTCCAGCTCGCTGATGGCTCGCTCGCGGGCCTGGGACAACTCGATGGCCCCGGGCCGGGGGCCGCCATCGTCGCTCGTGTCCAGCCGCTGACCGCCAGCGCACCCCTGCATCGCCAAGACGCCGGCGAGCGCCAACGAGCACACCACGGTTCTTGCCAGTTCCATGCCGAGCACCTCCCGCATATCTGACCGCTTCATCGGTACCTCACCCGAGGTGACGCTACGAATCACCGGGCAGATGGTTCAGGCGCCGCTGGGCCTGGGCCCGCCGGCCAGACCCCGGATCACGACGAACAGGCCCGCGGGAAACAGCAGCCAGGGCGTCAGGAAGCCGAACGTGGCGAACGGCGTACGCCTCGTGGTGGACGGCGGGATCTCGCCGTAGACCACCCCGGGCGTCCGCGTTGGGAACGCCTGCCCGGCGGTATGGACTGCGTGCGGGCCCTGGCCCTCTGGCCACTGGGCGGTCGTCGGGGCGATCGCCCCGGTCGCATCGATGATCGTCGAGATCCCCGTGTTCGCGGCCCGCACCATGGGCACGCCTGCCTCAAGGGCCCGCCACCGTGCGAGCTTGAGGTGCATGGCGCGGCCCGCGTCGCTGGAGCCGAACCAGCCGTCGTTGGTCAGGTTCACTAGCGCGTCGACGCGGTCGCCCCCACCACCGGCCAGCCTGCGGCTGACGCCCGAGTAGGCCACCTCGAAGCAGATGGGCGTCGCCACGCGCAGCGATCGGCCGGCCCCAAGGTCGAGATCGAACCACACGGGCTTGCGGCCGGCGTCCAGATCGAACGTCATGCCCCCAGCGCCGATGACCAGCAGTTGGCGTTCGAGCCAATCCCACCGCGACACCAGCGGGAGCACCTCGCCGAAGATCGTCAGTCGCAGCTTGTCGTACCGCACGGGTGAGAGCCGGCCATCGTCGAGCAGGTGCGCGCTGTTGAAGAAGCCCTCGAACTCCTGCACGACGCGACCCTCGACGTCGGTCGAGAGCCGAAGGCCGTCGACGCCGGTCGCCCCCACGATCATGGGCACGCCCAACTCCGCCTGGAGCGTCGTGGCGCCTTCGGCAAAGGCCCATCCCGGCAGGCGTTCGAGCCCGGGCAGGTCCGTGGCGTAGACGAGGCCGAACCGCTGCATTTCATCGATGGCCTGCGGCGAGATCGGCGGGCCTGGCAGCATGGTCTCGGGCCACACCACGAAATCGGCCCGGCCCTGGGCCAGACGCGACAACTCGACGAATCGATCGAAGGACCGGGCCTGGTCTTCGATGGTCCAGGCCAGGCGATTGTCTTGCGGCACGTTGGTCTGCACGATGGCGACGCGCGCCCCGGTCGGTTCGCCCGGCTTTGGCGCAACAAGAGCCAGCGCGGCGAGGGCCAGCAAAGGCACGCAGGCGGCGAGCGCCGTGCGACCGCGTCCCTCTCGAGCGGTGGCGGCGGCAACGAGCAAACCCATGCTCAGGGCCAGCAGGAAGCCCACGCCGTACGCCCCCACCACCGCCCCGCTGCGAGCAATGAACGGCGCATCGATCATCGCATGGCCCGCCAGCAGCCAGGCGTACCCGCCGAAGAGCACGCTCCCGCGGAAGATCTCAACGAACGACCAGGCCAGAGCCGCCGAGAGCGCGATCGAGACCGGCGTTGAGCGGCCACGCAGCGCCGCGGAGCCGAGCAGCACGAAGACGCCCGCCCACGAGCCTTGCAGCAGCATGCCCGGGAAGAAGCCAACCGGTGAGACGTTGAAGATCCACGCGTGCGTGAGCACCCAGAGCGGGATCGACCCGATCCAGGCGCCCGCGGCCAGCCTCCAAGCGGCGCGTCGAGACGCCCTGGAGCCCACGACCGCGGCGGCCATCAGCGGCAGGATCGACAGCGGCGCGAAGGGCCACCACGCCAAGGGCTCGGCCGCCAGCAGGCCAAGCACGGCGTATGCCGCGCCGGCCGCCAGGCCCAGCAGCGCCCAGTGCAGGCCGGTGCGTGGCTTGACCAGCGTTTGGCTGCGTGTCTGAGCGCTCACAGGCCGGCGTAGTCGATCAGGCGTGCGATCTCGTTGCGCAGCTCCGCCCGGCGGACGATCTTGTCGATCAGCCCGTGCTCGAGGCAGAACTCCGACCGCTGGAAGCCCTCGGGCAGCTCTTGCCGGATCGTCTGCCGGATGACGCGCGGGCCGGCAAAGCCGATGAGCGCGCCCGGCTCGGCGATGATCACGTCGCCCAGCATCGCGAACGACGCGGTGACGCCGCCGGTGGTCGGATCGGCCAGCACGCTGATGAAGAGCCCGCCCGCGCTGTCGTGCCGGGCGAGGGCCGCGCTGGTCTTGGCCATCTGCATGAGGCTCAGCGTGCTCTCCTGCATGCGGGCGCCGCCCGAGCAACTGACCACGACCAGCGGCAGCGAACGCTCGGTGGCCAGTTCGATTGATCGCGTGACGGTCTCACCCACCACGCTGCCCATCGAGCCCATCATGAAGCCCAGGTCCAGCGAGCACAGCACCGCCTGGCGGCCCTTGACGAAGCCCACGCCGGCGACCACCGCGTCGTGGCGGCCCGTCCGCTTCTGCTCGGCCTCAAGCCGGCCGGCGTAGGGCTTGAGATCCTCGAACCCCAAGGGGTCCTTCGGGTGCAGGTTCTCGAACATGGGCTCGAACGAGCCCTGGTCGGCGAGTTGGGCGATGCGTTCGCGGGCCTGGATCCGGAAGTGGTGGTCGCACTCGGGGCACGCGTGGAGGTTGGCCTCCATCTGCTTGCGGTAGATCAGTTGCTCGCAGCCCGGGCATCGGAGCCACAGGCCCTCGGGCACCTGGCTTCGGCGCTCCGGGCGAAGATCAGACCAGGAGCGGCTCGCCTTGGCGGTGGGTGGTGCTGCCATGGGGACATTGTTAGCCATTCGGGTCGGGCAGATTCACCATCGCGGGCCCCAGGGCGCAAGCCCGTGGTCCTGCAACGGGTTATCAGAGCGCCTTGGCGGGCGCAATCGCGTCCGGGCGGACCTTGAGCCCCAGCAGCAGCGGGCCCGAGGCCGCCGCATCCCACCCCGCGGTGGGCTCTTGGCCTTGCAGGTGGCTGGCCACGATATGGAAAGCGATCGGCCGGAGCACGACCGCCACATGCCGCCCCTTGCCGTTGAGCTTCTCCAGTGCCTTGGCCAGAGCGACGAGCAATCGACCTTCGGCCTCGGCGAGCGGCTCGGCCTCGGGGGGGACCACGGACGAGGGGTCGTCCTTCCACTGCTTGAACGCGTTGGGGAAGCGATCCTCCAACTCGTCGAAGCGCTGCCCTTCCCACAGCCCCAGATCGATCTCGCGCAGGTTGTCGATGGTCCGGACCTTCTTGTCCAGCAATGCGCCCAGGTGCTTGGCCGTCTGGACGGACGCCTCATCGGGCCCGGTGAGCACGGCCGTGATCGTGGAGAGGTCGTGGCCGCGCAGCGCGGCGGTGAGTTCCTCGCCCCACGCCTTACAGGCGGGCAGATCGCAGTCGCCGCCCAGGCGCCCGGCCTCGTCCCATTCGGTTCGAGAGCATCGCACCAGCAGCAGTTGCACTTCCGAGGGGGTAGCCATGCATTCCTCGCGGCTGCCTCGGCAGATCCAGGCTCCGGCCCGATCCGCCGCGGCGGGGGTACCCGGTCGCAACTCCGGGAACCCAAACTGTACCGGTCCCAGCGGCTCGGCACGCCCCTCAAGCATCGCTTCGCTTCGATTTCCTGATCGCCAAATCGTGCCTGAACGGCCGGATAACCGCAATCGGCCCGCGCGTGACCCCTACGACCGTTGTGCGGGGCTTCGCATCTGGGTGATGACCGACGCCCGTTCGTCCGGAGAAACCCTGAACACGGCCGAGGCCGCGGCGAGCACGTCGGCCCCGGCATCGAGCAGTTGCGCCGCGTTCGCGGGCCCAACGCCGCCGTCGACCTCGATCCGCGTGGTCTCGGGCGCCCGCGAGCGGACTTCGCGGATCTTGTCCAGGGCCGCCGGATCGAACGCCTGCCCCGAAAAGCCGGCCCGGATGGCCATGATGAGCACCAGATCGACCTCGCCCAGCAGGTCGAAGCCGCGCTCGACGGGGGTCGGGCCGTCGATGGCGATGCCGACCGAGAGGCCCAGCGTGCGGGCCCGGTCGATGACGGCCCGGCCTTCCGATCCGGCCATGCGCCCGCCGTGGGCCTCGACATGGAAGGTCACGTGGCCCGCCCCGGCCTTGGCGAAGGGCTCGAGGAACTGGTCGGGCCTGTCGATCATCAGGTGGACGTCGAAGAAGGCGTCGGGCAACTCGGCCTTCAGCGAGGCGAGCATGTCCACACCGAGTGCCAGGTTGGGAACCAGGTGCCCGTCCATCACGTCGTAGTGCAGCGCGTCCCCGCCCGAGGCCAGGGCGCTGCGGCACTCTTCCCCCAGCCGGGCGTAGTTCGCCGCGAGGATCGACGGCGCCACCAGCGGGAGGTGCGGCGGTTGCGTGAACGGGTTGGTGGCCTGGGTCTTGGTGGGCGAGGTCGGCATGGGCCATAGTAATACGCCCAGCAGGCTCTACCATCGCCAGCCATCGCTAGCGAGCCCAGATCGAGACCACCAGAGCGTGAATCCAGCGCCAGCAATTGAGGAAGAGTGCATGACGACCCCGCCGGCCGCAACGGACACCATCGATCGGCTGCGGCCGGCCATCGAGGCCGCGGGCCAGGGCCACGTGCTGGCCTTTGCCCAGGGCCTTGCGCCCGATTCGGCAGCCCGCTTTGCCCGGGAGCTGGCGGCCATCGATTGGCCCACCCTGCCCGGCATCATCGACCGCTATCGCGAGGCCGGCGTTATGGAGTCGCTCGATGACCTCCAGCCGCCGGTGGTCTGCTGCGCTTGCCCGGTGGGCCAGGACGTGGCAATCGACAGCGACAAGGCTCGCCAGGCGGGGCTGGACCTCATCGCGCAGGGACGGGTGGCCGCACTGACGGTTGCCGGCGGCCAGGGCACGCGGTTGGGCTTCGACGGCCCCAAGGGCACCCTGCCCCTCGGCCCGGCCAGTGGCCGAACGCTCTTCGAAGTGTTCGCCGATCAGATCGCGGCCGCCAGCCGGTGGGCCGGGCGACCGATCTCCTGGCTGATCATGACCAGCCCGCAGAACGACGAGCAGACGCGCTCGTTCTTTGAGAGCAAGGGCTGGCTGGGGCTCGATCGTGGCCAGGTGCGCTTCTTCCAGCAGGGCGTGATGCCCAGCTTTTGCCCGATGACCGGGCGGCTGCTGCTCGCCGGCGAGGGCCAGTTGGCGACCAACCCCGACGGGCACGGCGGCGTCATCGGCGCGCTGGTGCGTAGCGGCCACCTGGATGAACTCGAGCGGGCGGGCGTGCAGCACCTGAGCTACTTCCAGGTCGACAACCCGCTGGTGCCGCCGCTCGATCCGGTGTTCCTGGGCGCCCACGCGGGCGCTGGCGGTGCGCCCAGCTCGGGCGAATTCTCCAGCAAGATGGTGGCCAAGGCCTCGGCCGACGAAAAGGTGGGCGTGTTCGCCCGGCTTCGCGGGCGCACGCAGGTTGTCGAGTATTCCGACATGCCGGCGGCGTTGTCCGCGGCGACCGACGAATCGGGCAATCTGCGTTTCGAGGCGGGGTCGGTGGCGATCCACGCCGCGTCGCTGGCGTTCCTGCGTTCGATCCACGAGGCGGGCGAGGCGGCGCTGCCCTTCCATCGGGCGTTCAAGAAGGTGCCCCATCTCGACCCCGACACGGGCGAGCGCGTGGAACCGAACGAGCCCAACGCGGTCAAGCTCGAGCGGTTCGTGTTTGACGCCATCCCGATCGCGAAGGAGCCGCTGGTGCTGCGGGTGGAGCGCAGCCGCGAGTTTGCGCCCACCAAGAACGCCACCGGCGTGGACAGCGTCGAGAGCGCCAAAACGCTCCAGAGCGAGCGCGCGGCGCAGTGGCTGCTCCAGAGCGGGTCCGCCGCGCCCGAGGGCTGCACGCTCGAACTGTCGGGCGAGGCATCGTGGGCGGACATCGCGGGCTTGGACTATCGGCCCAGCGCCAGCCCCAAGCCCGGCCAGAGCGCGGTGCTCTGATGGGCGCGGCCGGGCAGTATCCGGGCTCGGCGCTCCGATTGGCCCGGGCGCTGGACGAGCAAACCCGGCGCGAGACGCTCGCCGGCGGGATCCCAGCGCTCATCGCGCACCCCGACTGGGAGGGCGCCGCCCCGCTGGTGCTCTGGATGCACGGCCGAACGAGCCGCAAGGAGATCGACTCGGGGCGATACCTGCGGTTGATCCGCGCGGGCATCGCCGTGTGCGCCATCGACCTGCCGGGCCACGGCGACCGGTTCGAGGCGCACCTGCAAGAGCCGCAGGGCACGGCGGATTTGCTCGAACTGGCCCAGCCGGACGTCGATCGGGTGATGGAAGCGTTGCTCGAAGGCCCGCACGCGTCGATGTTCAACGCCGAGCGGCTTGGCATCGGTGGCATCTCCGCCGGTGGCATGGTCACGCTGCGACGGCTGTGCGAGCCGCACGGCTTTTCCTGCGCGGCCGTTGAAGCGACCACCGGCTGGCTCGAGGGGCTCTACTTTCCCGACCAGTTTCCCGGCAAGGCTTCGACGCGACGCTGGCCGGTTGAGCACTCGCGTGATGCCGTTCGGGCGATCGACCCGATGGCCCACCTCGACAGCTTCGAGCCGCTGCCGCTGCTGGCGATGCACAGCGAGAAGGACGAACTGGTGCCCTTCGAGCTGCAACAGCGCTTCACCGACGCCCTTCGCGCACACTACCGCCAGCGAGGCGCCGATGCGGGGATGGTCGAGCTGGTGAGCTGGCCCGAGACCGGCGCGCCGATGGAGCACCTGGGCTTTGGCCGCCACGCCCACGAGGCCAAGAACATGCAGATCGAGTTCTTCAAGCGGCACCTGCTGGACGCCGAGGCGTGAAGCTCAACCCCTTCCAAGGCCTGCCCAACGCCCGCGAGGTCTGGGCCTGGGGCATGTTCGACTTCGCGAACCAGAGCTTCACGCTCCTGATCATCACGCTGCTGTTCAGCGTGTACGTCACGCGCGTGGTCGTGCCGCAGCCGGTCATCGAGCCGGCGATCGCCGAACAGATCGAGCTGATCAACACCGACGCACTCGAAAAGTCTCAAGCGCCGCAGGAGGTACAGGACGCCTACGAGCGGGTGCAAGCCGCCGAGCGTCGCGGCAAGTTCGCGTGGTCGCTCATGCAGGGCTCTTCGTTGCTGATCGTGGTGCTGCTGAGCCCGTTCGTCGGAGCGTGGGCCGACATCCGGGGCAAACGCAAGCTGCTGCTCATGGCAACGGGCGTGGCCTGCGGCGTGCTGACGTGCATGCTGGGCTTCGTCGGGCCGGGCATGGTGATCCTGGCCGCGAGCCTGTACATCCCCGCGAACATCTGTTATCAGATCGGCGAGAACTTTCTTGCATCGTTCCTGCCCGATGTCTCGACGCGACGGACCATCGGCCGCGTGAGCGCGATCGGCTGGACGATGGGCTACGTGGGCGCGTTGTCGTTGCTGGCGATTGTCGTGACGGCCATGCTCGTGCTGGGGCTTCGAGACCCCTCCTACTGGAACGCATTCTTCGTGTTCGCGGGCGTGTGGTTCCTGCTGGGCATCATCCCGCCGGGCCTGATCCTGAAGCGCGATCAGGCCCCGGCCAAGGCCGAGGCCAGGCCGCTGCGCGAGGCGGTCGGTCGCGTTCGGCGGACGCTGGCCGGCGCAGGCGAGTTCGACCAGCTCCGGCGCTTCCTGGTGGCGTTCCTGGTGTATGGCTTTGGCGTGCAGACGTTCATCGCCTTTGCCGCCATCATCGCGCAGGACTTCAACTTCACCGACGTGCTGCTCGTGGCCTTCACGGCTCAGCTCACCATCACAGCGGGTATCGCCGCCGTCATCACCAGCACGTTCCAGGACCGCGTGGGCGCCAAGGCCACCGTGCTGTTCTACCTGGGGGTGTGGGTTGTCAGTTGCCTGGCGATGGTCGCCATGAGCATCATCTGGCCGCACGGCGGGCCGCAGTGGCCCGTCTGGCTGGTGGGCAATGGCCTGGGCTTTGCGCTGGGCGGCATCGGCACCGCGTCGCGGTCCATGGTCGGGCGGCTGACCCCCGGCCATCGGACGGCCGAGTTCTTCGGCCTGTGGGGCATGGTCTACAAGTTCGCGGGCGCGGTGGGCGTGCTGGGCTTCGGCGCGGTGGCGCGTTTCGCCGGCGAGACGGCCTCGCTCATCCTGCTCGCGAGCTTCTTTAGCGTGGGCCTGCTCCTGTTGCTGCGTGTGAACGAGACGCGGGGCGTCCGCCAGGCACGACGGGCCGAGCGGGCGCACGCCGCGGAGCTGGCCGCGTACTCGCATGTGCCTCAGTCGTGAGTAAGGGAAATCTCGCAGCACTGTGCGGGTTGCACTCGGCTATGCTGGCGGCATGAACAGATCCTTGCGTCCTGCCGCACGCCGTGTGGCCACGCTCGTGCTGGCGCTGCTGACCAGCGTTTCCGCGACCGCTCAACCGTCCAATCAATCCACGAGCGATTCACCGCTCGCCGATCGGCCCAACGGCCCCAGGCGTGCGGAGATCGGGCGGTTCGCGTTCGTCGGCGGCACGATCCATGCCGGGCCGGGTCGTGAGCCCGTCGAGGGCGTGCTGCTGGTCGACCATGGTCGCATCACGGGCTTTGGGCAGGGCAACCAGGAAGCGCCGCAGGGGTACGCGACGATCGACGTGTCGGGCCTGCACCTCTACCCGGCGTTCGTCGAGCCCTATTACGAGGTCGATGTACCCGCCCCGGGCACACCGGGCACGCCGGGCATGCACTGGAGTTCGCTCGTCACGCCCCAGCGCAACGCCCTGGACGCGGCATGGCCCGATTCGGGCGCACGCGAGTCGCTTCGCAAGCTCGGCTTTGGCGCCCTGGCAATCGCGCCGCAGCGTGGCATCTTCCGTGGCTCAAACGCCGTGATCTCGCTGGCCGAACCGGCCGAGGACGCCAGCGGGCACATGCCCGCGATCCTGCGCGATCGCGTGGGCCAGGTGCTGGCGTTCGAGAGCAGCGGCTGGGGCAGCCGCGAGTATCCCACCAGCCAGATGGGCTCGATCGCCCTCGTGCGCCAGACGCTTCTGGACGCCCGCTGGCAATCGACCCAGAACGGCGCGGCGCCCAACGCACTCACGCCGCTCGAAGATGGCTCGGTCCCCCTGTGGTTCGACGTGCCCGGCGAGTTGGAGGCCCTCCGCGCCGCATCGATGGCCCAGGAGTTCGGCCGAAGCGCCGTGATCGTCGGCAGCGGGACGGAATACCAGAGGCTCGACGCGTTCGAGAGAGCCGCCGTACAGGGCGACGTGACGCTGATCGTGCCACTGCGGTTCCCCAAGGCGCCGCGCGTCAAGGCGGTCGCCGACACCCAGGCCATCGACCTGGGCACGCTCATGGCGTGGGAGCAGGCCCCCACCAATGCTCGTCGCGTGCAGCAGGCGGGGTTCGACCTGATCCTGACCAGCAGCAAGATCCCCGGCGGCATCGGCGGACGGAACGGGTTCCACAAGCTGCTCCGCACCGCCATCGAGCACGGCTTGGGCGAAGACGACGCGCTCGCCGCGTTGACCACCCGCCCGGCGGAGCTGCTGGGCATCGCCGATCACGTCGGCTCGCTCGACGCCGGCAAGCTGGGCAACATCATCGTCACCACTGGCCCGATCTTTGACGCCGACAGCACGATCCTGGACGTCTGGATCGAGGGGCAGCGCCACGAGTTGGCCCAGCCCAAGGCCGACAGCCTGGAGGGGGCGTGGAACCTCACGCTCGCCGGACGCTTCCGCCTGGACCTGGCCATCGACGGCAAGGGCAAGGGCGTGATCACCGACCCGGGCGCGCAGGTTGGCGAGGGCGAGGACGCCCCCAGCTCCAAGGCGACGCTCGATCGATCGCTCGACACGCTCACGGTGCTCTTCGACCACGAGCCCTTCGGCATGCCGGGCGTGTTCACGCTGACGGGCACCATTACGGGCGACGAGATCGTCGGCGTGGGCGCACGGCCGGACGGCGTGGCCTTTGAGTTCACCGGGAGCCGCCAGCCCGCGGATGACCAAGAGGCTGGCGACGGCGGCGCGCAAGACGATGGCGATGACCAGTCCGACGATGGCCCGCCCGAGGACCTGGGCGGCTATCCGTTTGGCCCGTACGCTGTCGCCGAAATCCCCGCACAGGAATCGGTGCTCATCGTGAATGCCACCGTCTGGACGGTGAGCGACCGCGGCACGCTCGAAGACGCGTGGGTGCTGATCCGCGATGGGAAGATCCAGAGCGTGGGCACGGGCGGCTACCCACGCATCGCGGTCGACCGCACGATCGATGCGCAGGGCAAGCACGTGACGCCCGGGCTCATCGACGCCCACAGCCACACCGGCACATGGTCGGCGGGCACCAACGAGAGCGGCCAGGCCGTGACCGCCGAAGTGCGCATGGGCGACACGACCGACCCCAACCCCGTGAACTGGTACCGCCAGCTCGCCGGCGGGGTCACCACGGTCAACACCCTGCACGGCTCGGCCAACCCCATCGGCGGGCAGAACGTGATCCAGAAGGTCCGCTGGGGCGCGGTGCACCCCAACGACATGCACTTCGAGAACGCCAAGCCCGGCATTAAGTTCGCCCTGGGCGAGAACGTGAAGCAGAGCAACTGGGGCGACCGCTTCACCACCCGCTACCCGCAGACGCGCATGGGCGTGGAGACGATCATCCGCGATCGGTTCATCGCAGCGCGTGATTACGCGGCCAACGGCATGAAGACCCCCACCGGCCGGACCGACCTGGAGCTCGAAGCGCTCGCCGAGATCCTCGCGGGCGATCGCCTGATCCATTGCCACAGCTACCGGCAGGACGAGATCCTGATGCTGTGCCGCGTGGCCGAGGAGTTCGGCTTCAAGATCGGGACGTTCCAGCACGGGCTGGAGTGCTACAAGGTGGCCGAAGCGGTGAAGGAGCACGCCATCGGCGCCAGCCTCTTCAGCGACTGGTGGGCCTTCAAGGTCGAGGTGCAGGACGCGATCCCCTACGCCGGGCCGATCCTGCACGAGGCGGGCGTGAATGTCAGCTTCAATAGCGACAGCGACGAGCTCGCCCGGCGCATGAACGCCGAGGCGGCCAAGGCCGTGAAGTACGGCGGCTTGTCCCCACAAGAAGCCATCAGGTTCATCACCATCAACCCCGCCATCCAGCTCGCCATCGACGATCGCGTGGGGTCCATCGAGCCGGGCAAAGACGCCGACGTGGTGATCTGGAGCGGGGATCCGCTCTCGACCATGACCCGCTGCGAGCGCGTGTTCATCGACGGGCGCGAGTACTTCAGCCTCGAGCAGGACATGGCCCACCGCCAGCGCATCGCCACCGAGCGCGAGCGGCTGATCCAGAAGCTCATGCGCGAGCAGGCAAGGCTGCCCGAGCAGGAACGCGATGCCGAGGAAGAGGCCGAGGATGCCCAGGGTGAGCCCGGCGACGATCCCGGCGTCGACGGCCCCACTCGTCGCGGCATCTATGCCTGGTTCTATGGCGTCGATGGCCAGGGCGGCGCGGGCGCGAGCATGTGCGGCGCCTGCGGCGTGTTGCCGGCCGAGTATCTCGAGATGATCCGACAGGAGGGCCGCTGATGCGCCGCTTCACCGCTGCTGTTATCACCCTGCTCGTGACCTGTAGCGCCCTCGCGCAGGATCTGACGCCTCGCGGCCAGACCCCCGACCATCCCGTCGCGATCACCAACGCGACGATCCACACGATGGTGGAAGGCCAGGAGCCGATCGAGGGCGGCTTCGTGCTGTTCGAGAACGGTGTGATCACCGCCGTCGGCCAGGACGCCCCGCTGTTCATCGCCACGACGCGGATCATCGACGCCGAGGGTCGGCACGTGTACCCGGGCATGATCGCCGCGATGACCCGCCTGGGGCTCACCGAGATCGCCTCGGTCCGCGCGATGCGTGACTACAACGAGGTCGGCAGCGTCAAGCCCGAGGTGCGGGCCGTGGTCGCGGTCAACCCCGACTCGACGCTGCTACCCGTCGCGCGCACGAACGGCATCCTTCTGGCCGGCACGTTCCCAGCGGGCGGGCTGGTCAGCGGGCAGGCAGGCGTCATCCGCATGGACGGCTGGACCTACGAAGACATGACCGCCAACGCCAACGCCGGCATCGTGATGGACTGGCCCACCGTCCGCGATCGCCATCGCGAGTTCGGCGGTCCGTCGCTGACCGACGAGCAAGTCCGCCAGCGGCTGGCCCGGATCGATGGGCTCTTCGACAACGCCCACGCGTATCGCGACGCGCAGCAGGCCAACCCGGCAACGCCCATCGATCTGCGGCTGGAAGCCATGCTCGACCTTTTGCCCGGCGCTGAGCCGCAGAAGCCGCTGATCATTTCCGCCGACGACGTCGAGCAGATCCAGTCTGCCGTGACGTGGGCGGCCGGCCGCGACCTGCGCGTGATCATCCTGGGCGGGCGCGACGCGCCGATGCTCGCCGAACTGCTCAAGAAGCACGACGTCTCGGTCATCGTCCGCGGCGTGCACGCGTTCCCCCGTCGCAACGACGGCGACTACGACGAGCCCTTCACCCTGCCGGCCCGGCTCCACGCCGCGGGCGTGCGGTGGTGCCTGGCGCCGCGCAACATCGACGAGAACGTGCGCAACCTGCCCTACGAGGCTGCCATGGCCGTCGCCTACGGGCAGGATCTGGGCTTCGATCAGGCCGCCGCCATGGCCTCGATCACCCGGGACGCCGCCGACATCCTCGGCGTGGGCGACCGCTACGGCACGATCGAGGTCGGCAAGAGCGCCACCATCTTGCTGACCGATGGCACGCCGTTGGAAATGGCCACGTCGATCGAGGCCGCCTTTATCGATGGCGCCCCGGTCGACCTGAGCAACAAGCAGACGGTGCTCCGCGACCGGTATCGGGAGAAGTACCGCCGGCAGGGCGTCATCGACGGCAACTGATCGCGCTCGCGCCGACGGGAGGGCTACGAACCGGGCGCCAGCACGTAGTCGTCGCTGGTTCGGCTCGTCTGGCCGGCGGCCAGGTCGATCTCGTGAACGACCCGCAGCGTGACCTCGCCGGCAAACGTCCGGTACGCCGAGCGAGGCTGCGATTCCTTGCTCTCCAGTTCGGCCAGGGCCTGGGGTAGCCACTGGGGCATCATGTCCTCGGTCACCTCGAGTACGTAGCTCCGCGTCACGGGGTCGTAGTGGCGACGGTTGGACTCCAGATCGTTCAGATCGATCACTTCCCAGGCCACCGTTTCGATGGGCTGGCCTTCCCATCGCCCGCTGGCGAACAACTGCACCTGCACCCGGCCCAGCCCCTTCACCTCGTCGTTCCAGGCGTCCAGAAAGAAGAAATGCACGCGGAGCTGCCACCGGCCGTCTCGGGCCTGGCCGGCTCGTGTGAGGGGGTGGACCACGACCCTGTTGGCCACGAACGGATAATCCGGAGGCGAATCCGCCCAGTGACCCTGCGTCCAGGATCGTGGCGGCCCCGCGCACCCACCGGCCGCGACCGCCGAGGCCACCAAGACCAAAACTCTGGCGAACAGACGCCGGTGCTCCATGCCGCAACGATACCCCGCCATGGCCGTTCCAGAACCCATCGATGCCACACGCGAGAAGCACGCCCCGGCCGCGCACGCCGATGCTCGGCATTGGATCCACGAGCCGGGCGTGACGTTCCTGAACCACGGTTCGTTTGGCGGGTGCCCTGCCGCGGTTTTGGAGACCCAGGCCGCGTGGCGTGCCCGGCTCGAGGGCGAGCCGGTACGGTTCTTCGCCGAGGATCTCTTCGACCTGCTGGGCTGGGCGCGGCAACACACCGCCCGGTTCCTCGGCTGCGATGTCGATGGCCTGGTCTTCGTGCCCAATGCCACCACCGGCGTGGCCACCGCCATCCACAACCTCATCGCCAGCGGGCAGGCCGGGCCGGGCGATGAGCTGCTGACCACCGACCACGAGTACCCCGCGTGCGTGAACAACGCACGCCATCTGGCCGGGCGCGCGGGCATCGAGGTGACGACCGCCCGGCTGCCGTTCCCGCACCCCACGCCAGGTGCGGTGGTCGAGGCCGTGCTGTCGGCGGTCACGCCCCGGACGAAGATCGCGTTGCTCAGCCAGATCACCAGCGCCAGCGCCCTGGTGCTGCCGGCGCACGCGCTATCGGGCGAGTTGGAGCGTCGCGGCGTACGCGTGGTGCTCGACGGCGCGCATGCGCCCGGGCACGTGCCCATGCGGGTCGATGACTTCGGCGCGAGCTATTACGCCGCCAACCTTCACAAGTGGGTGTGCTCGCCGAAGGGGTCGGCCGTGCTGTACGTGGGCCAAGACCAGCGAGATCGCTGCCGGCCGATGATCCTCTCCAACCTGGCCGACTCCCCACTGCCGGGGCGAAACCACCTGCACACAGAGTTCGACTACATCGGCACCACCGACCCGACGGCCGTGCTGTGCGTGCCGGCGGCGCTGCGGATCATGGCGGCCATCGCGAGCGGACAGCCCCCCAAGCGCTTTCCCGCCGAGCCATTCGCGACTGCGCCCGCGGACGACACCATCGATCACGCATGGTCGGTGGTTCGCACGCGGAACCGGGCGCTGGCTCTGGCCGCTCAGCGTTTGATTTCCGAGCGTCTGGGCGAGCCGGCGCCCGTCCCCGAGAGCATGACCGGCTGCATCGCTCTGGCCGCCCTGCCGGATGCCGCCGACGACGCCCAGGCCGGGGCCCGGGCAAAGCTCGCCGACCGGCCGTCGAAGTACGCCGATGCGCTCCAGGACGCGCTCATCGCCCGATGGGGCATCCAGACGCCCATTGTCCATCCGGCGACACCCCGGCGATCCGAGACGCCCCTGCGGTGCGTTCGCGTTTCCGCACAGTTGTATAACGCGCTCGCGCAGTATGCCTACCTTGCCCAGGCGCTGGAGGCCGAGCTGGCTCGCGAACGCGACCGGGCCAAGTCGACGCCCGTATAGTGCCAGGTCAGTCATGAGCACCACACCCACGACATGCCCGGTTTCGCCAGCGCTGACCGATCTGGTCGGGTATCTGACCGGGCTGCGCGATCGAGCCGACCTGGGCGTGCTCGCCGAGCAGTTGCGGCGGCTGGACATCACCCGGCACGACATCGCGCCGGCCTGCGTGTTCGGCGCTCGGGGGTACCGCCGCAACACCATCGCGCGGGGCGAGTGGTTCGAGTTGCTGGCCCTGTGCTGGCGCAGCGGAGATTGCACACCCATCCACGACCACGAGGGTTCGAGCTGCGCCTTCAAGGTCATCGAGGGCCAGGGCACCGAGATCCGCTACGAGCGCACGGCCAGCGGCCTGGTGTGTCCGGTGGGTCGGGTGATGCTCGAAGAGGGCACGGTGTGCGCCGCCGAAGACAGCGACATCCATCAGGTCGCGAACATGCAGGCCAAGGGCGTCGACCTCATCACGCTGCACATCTACTCGCCGCCGATCAAGCAGATGGGGACGTACGACTTCGCTTCGGGCGACCCTGCGGACAAGACCTGAACACCCGCTGGCGCATCGCCCGAAGCGATACCGCTCACAGGCCCAGCCCGGCATGCAGCCTGCGGAGAAGCCCCGCCGCCTCCTCGTCCGAAATGCCGCGACGCACGATCGCGCCGCCCTCTCGAGCCGCCGTCGGCCCGAGGATCGCGCCGGCCGACCGCAGTTCCTCGTCGGACAGCCGGCTGCCCACCACCGCCACCGCGAAGCCATCGGTGTCCTTCGTGGCCAGGCACGCCAGCGGCCCCGCGGCGCGATCGATCCCGCTGACCAGCGTGCTCGAACCCGCCAGCGCCGCGTGGCGAATCCGTAAGGGCAATCGGTGCCGCTCGGCCAGCAGGGCCGCATCGTGCGCGACAACGCGGGCCCCGTAGCCCGCCGCCAGCGCCATGTCGGGCCAGCTCAACGCCGGGATGCACCGGGCATCGGGAACCACCGCCGGGTCGGCGGTCATCACTCCCGGCGTGTCGGTGTTGATCTCACAAAGATCGGCGCCAAGGGCGGCGGCGACGGCGACGGCCGTGGTGTCCGAGCCGCCCCGCCCGATGGTGGCGCGATCGCCGGCTTCCAGTTCTCCCTGGAACCCCGCCACGACCGCGATCGCCCCCGAGGCCAGAACCGCCTCGATGCGACCCGTCCGCACGCTCGCGATGCGCGCCCGACCATGGGCGCCATCGGCCACGATGCCGGCCTGCCTCGCGTCGAGCCCCACCGCACGCCCGCCGAGAGCATGGATCGAGATCGCCGAAAGCGCCACGGACACCTGCTCGCCCGCGGCCAGCAATTGGTCCATCTCACGCGGCGGCGGCCGACGCTCGATCTCCAGGGCCGTGCGTACCAGCGCGTCGGTCGTGCGGCCCATGGCCGAAACCACAACCACGACGCGCCAGCCGGCGTTGTGCGCGTCGATGGCCCGCTGGGCGCACAGCCGGATCCGGGCACCATCGGCGACCGACGTGCCCCCGAACTTCTGCACGATCAATCCGCCGTGGCCCAAACCCAATCCGCCTTCCCAGATCGGCGTTGCTGGCAGTGCTCAGTTTGCGGCGGCCGCTTCCACGCTGGCCGACCAACCCAAGGCTTCCAGCGCGTTCGTCCACCGCTGGCGGCATGACTCCGCTCGGCTGGCGAGCGATGCGTCGCGCCCGCGACCGCCCTTGGCCGCATCCCACCACCACGCCCGCCAGATGGGGACGTCCAGGTCCAGGGCCATCTCGGCGACCTGCACATCGCTCAGGTCCATCAGCGGCGTGGAGATCTCGAACACGCTGACCCCGTGCTCGCTGGCGTCCAGCGTGACGAGCCGCGAGACCAGCAGGGCGCGATCCAGCTCGCGTGCCAACGCATCGACGCCCGGGACCGCGTGCTTGTCCCGCGTTGCATCGGGGTCGAACGCGTCGGCCTGCCAGGGGCACACGAGCTGCCCATACCCCCCCAAGGCCGCCTGCTGGGCCGCCTCGGCGAGGTAGCGGTTCCGTCGCTGGCCGCCGCCCAGCGAGGCCGGCGCAACCGACGGGAAGTCGATGCACGCCGCCGCGACCCCGTCGGCCATCTGGCGGATGCGATCGCCCACGGCCTCGGCTCCCGCTGGAGCGACCGGGGCGGCCAGCACGCCGACCTCGCCCAAGCCGCCCAGTGCATCCTGGGTCAGGCTCAGGGCCACCATCGAGGGCACGTCACCATCGCACAACACCAGGGATCGCCGAGCTTTGGAGGTTTGGGCCATGCTCCATTATCGGCGCCTCGCGCGCCAGCGGCGTCCCTAGCCGTCGCAGGCCCGAGAGAGCCCCTTGGCAACCGATGGCCGCCGCTTGAGACTTTTTTCCGGTTTTACTGGCAAATCCCTCGGATTGGGGCATGTTGGAGAGAGTCTCTATCGAGAAGAGCGGGAGAAAGACAATGCAGAATCCAAACACAACCCTGATTCTCGCGGCTGGCGTGGCCCTCGCGGCCTCTCAGGCCGCCCTGGCCCAGTACGACAGCGGTGATTCGTGGCACCGGGCGACCGATTGGGTGCCCGGCATTGTGCCCGGCAGCACCGTTGGCAACCCCAGCCCGGGCTTCGACGGCGTCGACGTCTGGCAGTACGAGTTTGCCTCGGGCGGTGGCGGGCTGGACAGCGACACGCCGTGGTACGCCAGCGACACCACCATGTCGACGTGGGATAACAACTGGTGGGGCCACGGGTTCGGCGCCTGGACCAAGGGCAACGACACCAACCCGCCCATACGCCAGGATCGTCTGACGCACAATCTTGTCGGCTCGTACTTCAACGAGGCCCCGCTCGTCCGCTGGCTGATGCCCGGCGCGGGCGACCTCCGCGTCGACATCGACGGCGAGTTCGACGTGCTGTGGAGCGGCAACGATTTCGTCGGCAACGAGGTTGACGTTGAGCTGGTCATCGTTCGCGAGACCGCCGCGGGCGACTTCGATGTCCTCTTCAGCGACGTGCTGAGCAAGCCCACGCCCGGCCTGAGCGTCGGCGACCGGGCCCAGTCGTCGGTCGACCTGACCGGCATCGACCTTGCCGCGGGCGATTCGCTCATCTTCTCCGGCCGTGGCGTGTCGAGCGTCGGCTGGAGCGAGGGCCGCTGGCTGGACATCAGCGATGACCTGACCGTCACCGTGAACCCCATCCCGGCTCCGGCGTCGATGGCCCTGCTCGGCCTCGGCGGCCTCGCCGCCGCTCGCCGCCGCCGGTAAACGCCAAGGACTGATCGGGCTCCTTCCCGCTCGGCCCGACAACCAGACCCACCAAACAACCTCGTGCTGGATCCGTCCAGCCCGGGGTTTTTCTCTCATTCGGGCCGCCACCGGCGTCTACCTTCCTGCCATGGACGAGCACGCCCTGGACGCGGTGGCCGCGCTCCTGCAAGACACCAGCCGGATCGCGATCCTGACCGGCGCCGGCATCTCGGCCGAGAGCGGCATCGATACGTTCCGCCAGCCACAGACCGGGCTCTGGGCCCGCTACGACCCGATGGAACTGGCAAGCGTGCAGGCGCTCGAGCGAGACCCCGAGACCGTAACACGCTGGTACCACTGGCGATTCTCGAGGTGTGCCGACGCGAAGCCCAACGCCGGGCACCAGGCGATCGGTACGCTCCAGCGCATGAAGCGGGGCCGCGGCGGCGACGTGGACGTCCTGACGCAGAACATCGACGGGCTGCACCAGCAGGGCGGCGCGAGCGACGTCGTGGAGTTGCATGGGTCGATCCTGCGGTGGCGATGCCAGAACACCGGCGCACGCCGATCGATTCGCCAGGTCGATTTCTCGTCGTTCCCGCCACGGTCCGAAGCCGGCGGCGTGCTGCGACCCGACATCGTGCTCTTCGGCGAGATGCTGCCACCCGAGGCGCTCGAGGCGGCCGAACGCGCCGTGATGTCGTGCGATGCCTTCCTGACCATCGGCACCAGCGCGGTGGTGTACCCGGCGGCCGGCTACATCGAGCTGGCCATCTCGCGCGGCGTGCCGACGATCGAGATCAACCCCGAGGCCACGCCCATGACCGGCGCCGTTGCGCACGCCCTGCGCGGCGGCAGCGGATCGATCCTGCCCGAACTGCTGCGACGGATGGAGCGTGGGGATCAGTAATTGGGCGTGGGCGCCCGGAAGCTGTCGATGTCGATCGACCGGAAGTACTCGATGGTCTTCTGCAATCCGTCTCGCAGCGCCACGGTGGGCTCCCAGCCAAGCTTTGCCTTGGCCAGGTCGATGTCCGGCTGGCGCTGCCGCGGATCGTCGGCGACCGGCGGCCGCTGAACGATGTGGGACTTCGAGCCGCTGAGCTCGATGACCATCTCGGCGAGTTGGCGGATCGTGAACTCGCCCGGGTTGCCGATGTTGACCGGGCCGGGAAAGTCGGCCGGGCCGTGCATCATCCGGTAGATGCCTTCGACCAGGTCATCGATGTACTGGAACGATCGCGTCTGCGAGCCGTCGCCATAGATCGTGATGGGCTCGTTCTTGATCGCCTGGCGGATGAAGTTGGAGACCACGCGGCCATCGAGCGGGTGCATGCGCGGGCCGTAGGTGTTGAAGATGCGAACGACCTTGATGCTGACGCCGTTGTGCCGGTGGTAGTCAAAGAACAGCGTCTCGGCAGCCCGCTTGCCCTCGTCGTAGCACGCGCGCGGGCCGATGGGGTTCACCGCGCCGCGGTACCCCTCGGGCTGGGGGTGGACCTCGGGGTCGCCGTAGACCTCGCTGGTGGAGGCCTGGAGCACCGTGGCGTTGCAGCGTTTGGCCATGCCCAGCATGTGGATGGCCCCGAGCACGCTGGTCTTCATCGTCTTGATGGGGTTGTACTGGTAGTGTCCCGGCGCCGCGGGGCACGCGAGGTTGTAGATCTCGTCAACCTCCAGCCACAGCGGATGGGTCACGTCGTGGCGCATCAGCTCGAAGTTGTCGTATTCCAGCAGATGCGCCACGTTGCTCTTCTGGCTGGTGAAGAAGTTGTCGACGCAGATGACGTCTTGGCCATCTTTCACGAGCCGTTCGCACAAGTGCGAACCAACAAACCCAGCGCCACCGGTAACCAGGATTCGACGGATGCTCAACGCTGCCCTCCTGCGCGGTCCTTCAAGTACGCGGCATACTCGGCGATCGCCGATTGCGGATCGTGTGACGGTCGAAACCCAAGCCCATGCTCGGTCTGCCCCATGTCGGCCAAGGTGAAGTCCTGGTAGAACCGCCGAACGCTCGCGGGCATCTCGAAGTACTCTGTTGCCAGATCATCCGCGGCGAGCCCAAGCCCCTTGCGCACCGCATCGGCCAGCTCGTTGAACGTGGTAGCTCGCCCGCTGCCGAGGTTGTACACGCCCGAAGCTGGCTGCGGTCGCTCGCCCAGGCCAAGCCCAGCCAGCACGCACGATACGACATCGTCGACATATACCTGATCGCGTGCCTGGTCGCCCGGCGAGAACAGGCGGGGCGCCTGGCCGGCGAGCATCTGCTGGGCGAGCTTGTACGCCATCGAGGCCATCGCGCCCTTGTTGGACTCGCCGGGCCCGAACACGTTGAAGAACCGAAGGCCCACGATCCACGCGTCGGCGGCTGCAGCTTGCACCCGCCGGTGGGCGTTCTCCATGACCCACTTGCTGAAGCCGTAGATATTGTCCGGCCTGCCCGCGGCGTCGAGCGGGAACGCCTTTCGCTCGGTGGCTTGCGCGGGCGTGCCATACGTGGCCGCGCTGCTGGCGTACACCAGCCGATGCCCGGCCTCTGCGGCGGCTTCGAGCAGCCCGTCCCACGCCGGCCCGGCGTTGTCGTCGAGCATCTGGGCCTCGTCCTCGACGGTGGTATCGGTGATGGCGGCCATGTGCACGAGGCCGACCGGCTGCCGATCGATGAGCGTGAGCAGGTACGTCCAGTCCTGGGCGATCACCTCGCACGAAACCGGGCCCAGGCCGTGCCGCTCGTAGGCCTCGATCAGGTTTCGGAACGTGCCCACGCGGAAGTCATCGATGCAGATCACCTGGGCATCGGGCCGGGCCTTCGAGAGGGCCGCACAGCAGTTGGACCCCACGAATCCAGCGCCGCCCGTCACGATGTAGGTCGATGGCTCGCTCATGCGGCCAACGGTAGGTCCGCACCTGCCCTATTTCGGCTCTTTGGGGATGTGCAGGACCTGTCCCGGCCGGATCGAGCGGATCGACCGCAGGCCGAGGCGTTCGCGGTTCTGCTCGTAGATGAACTCCGCGTGCCGCGTGGTCTCGTAGAACCGCCGCGAGATGGCCCCGAACGTGTCACCCTGCCGGACCGTGTACGTGTCGTACGGAAGATTAGCCTGGACCGCTTGCGGGTCTACGGGATTGCCCGCAGCATCGACCACGACGCCCTGGATGTTCTGGGGATCCAGCGGGATGCGCCATGTCTGCCCGGCGTGCAGGCGACGCGGGTCACGCATCGGGTTCGCTCGCTTGATGGCGTCGGCCAGCGATGGATCGCCGTAGACCCTGCGAGCGATGTCCGCCAGCGACGCGTCGTCGGCCGTCGCCACATAGGTCTCGAACGCGGGCGGGCGAACGCCCAGCCCGTCGGCATCTTCGAGGAGCATCGGATCGACAATCTGCGGCGTTTGCTCGGCCTGCTCTTCTCCGCCCATCGTCAGCACGATGGGCCCCTCGTCGATGGCTTCGATGGCTTCGGCCTCGTCGGTCGAGGGCGGCTGGACAGCATCGAGCTTGGCCTCGGGCACACTGGCCAGCACCACGGGCGCCTCTCGGTGCACGGGCCAGAACCAGTACACCGCGTTCCAGAGGGCAGCCAGCGCCACAAGGCCGACGGCCGTCCGCTTGAGAGAACTCGGCGTGGGCGGTCCCGAGGAGGTCATCGGTTTAACTCATCGGCTTCTCGGAGGCCGGGGCTGTGGCCGCGGCGCCGGGTGCGGCCCCGCCGCCGCCCGAAAACCCGCCGCTATCGCCCGCATGACCCGAACCGCCATCGCGACCGCCGGAGGGGTCGGCCTTCCTGGACCACACGAGCGGGGCCGCCACGGCGACGGACGAGTACGTGCCCACCACCATGCCGATCAGCAGGACGTACGCGAACGGACGCAGGCCCTCGCCGCCCATGTAGTAGAGCACGATGACCGCGAACAGCGTGGTGCCCGACGTGATGACGGTTCGGCTGAGCGTCTGATTCACCGACAGGTTCACCACGCGCTTGTTCGCGTAGGGCAGCTTGCCGCGGTTCTCGCGGATGCGGTCCATGATGATGATCGTGTCGTTCAGCGAGTAGCCGATGATCGTCAGCAACGCGGCAACGGTGTTCAGGTCGATGCGGAACGGCAGCACGTTGAAGAACGCCGCCACGTTCGCGCCAGTCGGGAACTCGTAGATGATCTCCGCCAGCGCGATCATGCCCAGCGCGATCGCCACGTCGTGGGCCAGCGCCGTCAGCGCGACGATCGAGTATCGGACCGAGCCGAATCGCACCCAGATGTAGATCGTGATCAGCACGAAGCTGATCACCACCGCGAAGATGGCACGCCCGCGGAACTCTTCGGCGATGGCGGGGCTGAAGTTGTTGACACTCGCCAGCGTCGTCGCCGAGCTGAGCGACTCGCGAATCAGCGTCCACTCCAACTGGCCCACGTCCTGCCACCAGCGATCGCGATCCCCGAAGTAGGTCGTCCCGGGCTCGATCACCAGCAACACGGCCGAGCGGACCGAGCCATCGTCATGGCGTTCGAGCACCCGCATCTCACGCGGACGCCCAAGGGTCGACGAGAAGTCCGTCTGGGAGCGCAGCAGGTCGACACGCCGCTCCAACTGCTCGATGGTCTGCCCGGGCGTCAGGTCGGCGATCACCACCGCCGCACCGCCGACGTAATCGCCAACGTCGTCTCGATACTCCGGCTGGCCGATGTGCGAACCCAGCGGCGCCGGGCTCGAGATCGGATAGACCGGCCCAAGCCTTGCATCGACCACGTCCGTCTGCGCAAACTCGAGCGCCGACTGCACATCCAGCACGTCGGAGAACTTGTCGGCCAGTTCCCTTTGCACTTCCTCGGAGTTCGTCGCCAGCGTCTTGATCTGGAACGTGTCGCTGGTCACGCCGTCGGCCTCAGGGTCCAGCGGCACGATGTCGGCCTGCTCGAGCAGCCTCAACTGGCTACCCAGCGGGGCCTCCTCGGCAACCTCCAGCACCCGGTCGAGCACCTCCTGTCTCGTGAGGGTGTACTGCTGGCCCGCTGCCGGGTCATCGCCGAAGCGCAGCACGACCTGCGTGCCACCGACGAACTCGGTATCGAGCATGCGCTCGCGCTGGTTGGCCACCAGGGCCACGCTGCCGGCCACCAGGGCGATCGAGATGATCCAGAAGATGTGGCGCATGCCCACCCAATTGATCTTGGGCTCGAGCACGCGGTCGATGATGGGCAACGCCGTGGCGAGCATCGACGTCGAGCGGTTGCCCAGCGCCTTGATATTCAGGTCGTCGATCATCACCGACAGCAGCAGCCGGCTGATGATGAGCGCCGAGATCATCGTGCACACGACGCCCACGCCCAGGGTGATGGCAAAGCCCTTGATCTCTTGCGTGCCCACGCCCACCAGCACCACGCACACGATCAGGTTGGTGACGTTGCCGTCGACGATGGCTGACAGAGCCCGCTGGTAGCCCAGCTTGGCCGACTGCGCCAGATCGAGGCCGTTGCGCAGTTCTTCGCGAATGCGCTCGAAGATCAGAACGTTGGCGTCCACCGCCATGCCGAAGGTCAGCACCACGCCCGCGATGCCCGGCATCGTGAAGGCCGATTGGTTGTGGGCCATGGCGCCCAGGATCAGCGCCGCGTTGCAGCCCAGGGAGATCACCGCCACCGCGCCATAGGCGAAGTAGTAGAGCAGCATGAAGATGCTGACCGCGATGAGCGCGTAGACGCCGGCCTGGAGGCCGCTCTCGAGGTTGTCCTGGCCCAGGCTCGGGCCGATGGTATTCTCGCTGATGGGCTCGGGGCTCAGGCGGGCCTGCAAGGCGCCGGCGTTGAGCACCTGGATGATGTAGTTCAGCTCTTCCCGCGAGAAATCGCCGGTGATGCTGCCGCTGTTGGAGATGCGGCCCTGGAGCGTCGGCGCGGTGATGATCCGGTCATCGAGGATGACCGCCATGTTGTCGCCTACGTGCTCGCGCGTGAGCTCGCCCAGCCGCTGGCCGCCCAGCGTGTCCATGTTGAAGATGATGTTGTTGCGGCCGATCTCGTCGCGGCCCATGAACGCCCGGGAAACCTGCCAGTCCCCCTCGGCGCTGGTCAACCGGTTGCCCGGCTGGTCCCACGCGAGCATCCAGTACTGCCCGTCGAAGGACTCGACCACGAATCCACGAGACGCGAAGAAGTTGACCGGATCCGCCTCGAGTGCCTCGGCCTGCGCGAGCGTGTCGAACCAGGACTCGACCTTGGCCAGTTGCAGCCAGACCGCGCCGTCCGGGTTGGCGTTCCGGGGCCCAAGCTCCTGGAGCTCCTCGCGCAGCGAGGTCTCGTCCGGACGGGTATTGGCCTCCACGGTGATGCGGAAGTCCAGCTCACCCGAGCCGCGCAGCAGCCGCTTGAGGTCCTGCGGATCGTCCAGCGATCGCCGCTCGCTCGTGTAGGTCTCGTACGCCTCGCGCACGCGGCGAAGCTCGGCCTGGAGCGAGCTTTCGCCCTCCTCGCCCGTCGCCGCCCGCTCCATGAGCGAGTCCCACGCCCGCTCGAACGGGCTGGGCAGCTCGACGACCTGCTGGATCGTGGTGTCGATCTTGCGGGCCTTCTCGCGCGACAGCTCGAGCACGCGGCGGACTTCCACCGGCGTGATCGACAGACGCAGCGCCAACTCGCGGGCCTCGTCGTAATCCAGCGACGCTTCGGCGGCCTCGGCCTCCGCCTCATTCAGCGCGGCCTCGTCGGGGGCTTCCTGCGAGAGCAGGTCCCGGTAGGCCTGCTCGGTGGCCAGCAACCGGTCGTAGGCCTCGGCCGCACGCGCCAGGCGATCGGCCAATTCAGGGCTGTCCTGGCGGATCGCCTCGATCGACTGCCGCCGCTGCTCGGGAGCCTCGCCCACCAGACGCTCGAAGCGCACCGGGTCGATGGTGTATCGCTCGATGCGCTCCAGCTCCTGATCGAAGGCCTGACGCAGCGCCTTGACCGACTCGGTCGGCAACGGCATCGTGATCTCGAGCTGGTCTCGCCCGACGGGCACGATGCTGATATCGAGCTGGTTGCCCGGGTCGATGCGCTCGCCCAGCACCGTCGCGAGCTGGTTGAGGATCTCCTGGGCGTTCTGCCCAGGCTCGATCTGCACCGCGTAGTTGAGGGTGACACCGCCGGCCAGGTCCTTGCCCAGACGCAGGTTCTCCTGCGGGGGCACGAACCCCCAGATGGCAAAGGCGAGCATCGCCATCGCCAGCAGGCCCCATCCCAATCGATTACGCATCATGTGTCGCGATTCCTTACTCGGGCAGTCTGCCGGCCATACTCAGTCAGTTCGTCGGAGCCTCTTCTTCGGTCGGCTCGGCTTCGGCCGGCCCGCCACGCGAGGAGATCACCTGCTGGATCGCGCTGCGCGCGAAGCGGATCTTGTGCTGCCCGGCGTCGTCCACCTTGAGGATCACCTCGTCGCTGCGCACCTCCGCAACCGTGCCGATGATGCCGCCGATGGTCTGCACCTTGTCATTGCGCTTCAGCCCGTCGAGCATGCCCTGCCGCTCGCGCTGCTCACGCTTCTGGCGACGGCTGCCGGTGAAGATCATCACCACCAGGAACGCCGTCATGCCGATGATGATGATGAAGAACGGATCGAAGCCCTGGCGCGGCGGTGGACCACCGGCCGGTTGATTCGGATCGCCCGTGGCGCCGGGCTGAGACGTCGTGCCAGCGGGCATGTCGCCATCGAGCGCCGGCGCCTCCTGGAGGCTCAGGCCGCTCGAGGCGGCGGCGACGCTATCCAAAGGGCTGAAGAAGGGAGCGTTGGGCATGAAGGGGCCTTCCACGGTCGCGCAATCCTGTTCGCTGCTGGGCCCGGGAGGCCGGGCGGTCAAGAGGCGCCGCCGGCATCGCCTGCCGGGCGGGGGGCATGGTAAGCGGCCTGCGGGATGCCCGACGCCGCGCTGGGCCAGCGATTGGCAAACGAAGCCCAATCGTCGCCGGCGATCGTCGCCCGAAGATCGGCCATCAACCTCTGGAAGAAGCGCAGGTTGTGCAGCGAGACCAGGATCGGCCCCAGCATCTCCTGAGACATGAACAGATGCCGTATATAGGCCCGGCTCGCAGGACGCCCCGCAGCCGGAGAGCACGCCGGGCAATCACACCCCGGCTCCAACGGCTCGGGATCCTCCGCAAACCGGGCGTTCCGCAGCCGGATCTGCCCCTCGGGCACGAAGGCGTTGGCGTTGCGACCGTTTCGGCCGGGCAGCACGCAGTCGAACATATCTACGCCCGCACACACCGCCGCCACGATGTCCCTGGGATAGCCCACGCCCATGAGGTACCTGGGCCTGGCCTCGGGCAGAAGCGGCGCGGTGAACCGCACGATGCGGGCGATGTCCTCGCTGGTTTCCCCAACGCTCACCCCACCGATGGCGTAGCCCGGCAGGTCCACATTGGTCACGCGCTCGGCCGACCAGCGGCGTGCGTCCTCGTCGGTGCCGCCCTGCACGATGCCGAACAGGGCCTGGGTGTCGGGCCTGGCGTGCGAGGCCTTGCAGCGCTCGAGCCAGCGGATGGTGCGTTCGTTGGCCACGCGCAGCCGCGTCGCGTGGTCGTACTTGCCCTTCACCCGATCGCGCTCGTGGGCGGCCTGGAGCTTGAGCCGCGTTTGCGAGACCGGCCCCTCGCCCAGATCGACCGCCGGCGGGCAGTCATCGAAGGCCATGATGATGTCGGCCCCGATCTTGTTCTGGATGTCCATCGACACCTCGGGCGTCATCCGCAGCGTGCGCCCGTCGATGATCGAGCGGAAGGTCACGCCATCCTCGTCGATGGCGTTTGTGTCGGCCATCGAGTACGCCTGGTAGCCGCCCGAATCGGTCAGGATGGGGCCATCCCAGCCCATGAACGCGTGCGTGCCGCCGAAGCGGTCGATCAGCTCGGGCCCGGGGCGCAGCCAGAGGTGGTACGCATTGTTGAGCACGACCTGCGCGCCGATCTGGCGGAGTTGCTCGTTGGTCACGCCGCGCACGGTGGCCCGCGTGCCCACGGTCATGAACGCGGGCGTGTCGAACACCCCATGGGGCGTTGCCACGCGCCCCACTCGCCCGGCCGTCAAGCGGCTCTGTGTCTCGATCTGGAAGTCGATGGCCACGCGTCAGCCCCGGCGTTGCCGCTCGGTGGCGTTGCGCAGGATCTCCTTCTCGCGGTCGCTCAGGCTGCCCAGGCCCGAGGCCTGCACCTTCTCGAGCACGCGATCGACCTCCTGCTGGCTGGCCCCCCCACCGCCGCGCGATGGCTTCGGCCCCCTCGTTCTCTTGGGCTTGCGTGAGTCGCCCAGCACGTCGAAGAAGTCAACGAGCAGGTGCGAGTTGCGGATGAAGAAGAAGCCCGCGATGGCGCCACCCAGGTGGGCCGCCTCGCCGCCGGCGTTGTTGCTGCCGATGAGCAGCATGAGCAGCGCCAGCGCCACGAAGCCGTAGGCGAAGACCTTCATCTTCATCGGGATGGGCGGGAAGAGCAACTGCACCGTGGCGTTGGGCGCGATGTACGCGCACGCCATCACCACGCCGAACACCCCCGCCGACGCACCGATCAGTGGCGTCGCCGGGTCGTTCATGAGCAGGCCCGGCAGTGAGAGGCCCAGCACGCCGCCCAGGAAGTTCAGCAGCAGGTACATCACCCCGCCGAAGATGCCGCAGACGAGGTAGAACGCCAGGAACTTCTTGGGCCCGAGTTGGTCCTCGACCAAGCGCCCCAGGAACCAGATGCCCAGCATGTTGAAGGCCAGATGGATGAGGTTTCCGTGCAGGAACTGGAACGTCAGGAAACGCCAGAAGCCCAACTGGAAGACGGCCTCGGTCGTCGAGAAATGGCCCCAGACAAAGAAGGCGTTCCACACACCGGGCGCGACATACGCGATGAGGTGGATGATGACGTTGATCGCGATGATCAGCGTGCACATCGAGAACGGCAGGCCGCCCGTCCGCGCCGGCCGCAGCCCGGGTGGAGCGTTGTCGCCCTGCATGTACGTCCTGTCGTGCAATCCCATCGTGTGCTGGCCCCGTCCCTGGTCCCAGAGTCTGTCGGAAGAACGGCCCGATTCTATCGCCTAGCCGGCCCGATCCTGGCGCTTCTTCTGCGATACGCGGTCGAGGAACTTGCGTTCGCGCGGCGTGAGGCTGCCCATGCCCTGCTGGGCGATCTTGGCCAGCAGTTGCTCGACCTTGGCCTCCTCCTGCTGCCGCTTCTTGATCGCCGCCATCTGCGAGCGCGTGGGGCCCTTGCGCTTCTGGCTCTGCTCGGCCGCCGCATAGGCCGCGGCGTACTGCGGCTCAAAGCCCATCATCTTGAGGCTCTGCTTCTGCTGCCAGCAGGTGAAGCCGCCGAAGAGCGCGATGCCCAGCAGCAGCATCTGGTCGGTGGCGAAGGCTACGACCGCCAGCGCAAGCGCCGCCCCCACCCCAATGTTGCACGAGATCCACAGGCTCTTCTCGTAGCCCATCTTCCGCCACATCAGGCACTGCACGATGCGGCCGGCGTCCATCGGGTACATCGGCACCAGCATGTTGAACAGCAGCAGCACCAGGTTGATGTAGTGCAGCATGAAGATGGAGTTCTCGAGCAAACCCCCCGGCGGCCAGTTGGGCCGCAAGGGGTTGAACACCGCGTACTCCCAGCCACCGTTGACCAGCATCGAGAGCGCGCCAAGGGGCACAAGCAGCACCGCGTTCACGCCGGGCCCGCCGATCACCGTGATCAGTTCGGCCTTCCACTCGTGCGGCGGCCTGCAATACGCCAGGCCGCCCAGCGGCCACAGCATGATCTCGTCGGCCTCGCCCTCCACCCAGCGGCAGGCGAAGCAGTGGCCGTACTCGTGCAGCAGCACGAGCCCGAACACGATCACCAGCATGATCGCCGTGAGCTGGAAGCCCAGCGAATCCGGGCTGCCCGCGGTGATCAGGCGGATGATCACGAACAGGATGAAGATCAGGTGGAGCTTGACCGTGATGCCCCAGAGCCGGTACAGCGGCAGCGCCCAGCGCATGGGGTTGTCGCCCTCGCCGAAGACGCGAGCAAAGAAGCCGCGCACCCCACCCGGCCGCCACTCGCTCATGCGCGAACCCCCAGCAGGCCGGCCCACGCGGCCCGCAGGATGGGGATCACGCTCTTGGCGTCCATGAGCCTGCCGTCCTCGATCATCGCCATCGCCTCGTCGGCCCGCACGGCGTGCACCTCGATGTGCTCGCCCTCGTCCAGGTCCTGGCCCACGTGGGTGAGTTCGCGCGCCACGAAGACGTGCATCACCTCGTCGGTCAGCCCGGGCGTGGTGTAGAACCGGCCGAAGCCTTCCAGGGTTGCGGCCTTGTAACCGGTTTCTTCGATCAGCTCACGCCCGGCACAGGCCAATGGCTCTTCTCCCGGGTCGATGGTGCCCGCGGGCAGTTCCCACAGCGTGCCACCGACGGCCGGCCGCTGGTTGCGGATCATGACGATCGTGGCCGGCTCGTGCTGCGTCGCTTCCATCAGGATCGGCAGGATGGCGCACGCCCCGCCGTGGCGCACGACCGCCATCTCGCGCGTGCCTTCGTCGTGAGGCAGGGTCAGCAGCTCGACGTTGAACTTCCGGCCCTGGTAGATCACCCTGGTGTCGATGGGCCTTGGTGTGGCATCCGTGCCGGCCATTTATGCCCTCCCGGCCGACGAACCAGCGAAGAGGGCGCTCCCGCCCAGCTCCTGAGCGATCACCAGCAGGCGGTTGTACTTGGCGTTGCGGTCGCTGCGGCAGGGGGCGCCGGTCTTGATCTGCCCGCAGTTGGTCGCCACGGCCAGGTCGGCGATGGTGCTGTCCTCGGTCTCGCCCGATCGGTGGCTCATGACGGCGCCGTAGCCGTTGCGACGGGCGAGGTCGACGGCGTCGAGGGTTTCACTCAACGTCCCGATCTGGTTGGGCTTGACCAGGATCGCGTTGGCGCAGCCCTCGTCCAAACCGCGCTGGAGGAACTTGATGTTGGTGACGAACAGGTCGTCGCCCACGAGCTGCACCTTGCCGCCCAGCCGCTGCGTCAGCTTCTTCCAGCCGGCCCAGTCGTTCTCGTCCAGGCCGTCCTCGATGCTGCGCACCGGGTAGTTGTCGCACCAGCTCGCCCAGGTGTCGATCAGCTCATCGCTCGAGATGATCGCCTGATCGCTCTTGAAGCGCTTGTAGCCGTCCTTCTTGTCCTTCTTCGCCTCGCCCGCCAGCTCGCTCGCGGCGGGGTCCAGGGCGATGAAGATCTGCGTGCCCCAGCCATAGCCGGCCTTCTTCGTGGCCTTCTCGAGGTACTGCAGCGCCTCCTCGGCGCTCTTGAAGTCGGGCGCGAAGCCGCCCTCGTCGCCCACGGCGGTGTTCAGGCCGGCCTCGTGCAGCAAGCCCCGCAGCGCGTGGTAGATCTCGACCCCCGCCCGCAGCGCCGTCTCGAAGTCGTCAAAGCCCCACGGCTGGACCATGAACTCCTGGAAGTCGAGGTTGTTATCCGCGTGCTTGCCGCCGTTGATGACGTTGAGCATCGGCACGGGCAGCGTGCGCCCGCCCGCACCGCCGATCGAGCGATAGAGCGGCAGCCCGGCCTCGGCCGCCACGGCGTGGGCGGTCGCCAGCGAGACGCCCAGGATGGCGTTGGCCCCCAGCTTGCCCTTGTTCGCCGAGCCGTCGGCGGCCAGCATGGCGTGGTCGACGGCCGCCTGGTCCCTCGCGTCGAGCCCGATCACGGCGGGCGCGAGCTTCTCGGTGACGTTGCGGACCGCCGCACTCACACCCTTGCCCCCGAAGACGCCCTTGTCCCCATCGCGCAGTTCGACGGCCTCGTGCTCGCCCGTGCTGGCCCCGCTGGGCACCATCGCCACGCCCAAGGCCCCGCCGGCCAGCTCAACCTCGACCCGCACGGTCGGGTTGCCGCGAGAGTCCAGGACCCACCGGGCCCCCAAGCGATCGACGCAGAACTCGTTCATGGTCCGCTCTTGTCCTTTCCAGGAAAAACGCCCAGGAAATCGCCCCCGCAGCGTTCGGGGCAGGCTAGGCGGGCCCCACGCCGGGTATCCTCACCCATATCGGTCGCCTCCCGACCCGGGGCCAGCGACCCAGAGCCGTTCCGGAGACCGCCCATGGCCCAGCCCACCGACCTGACCCCCCAGGCCTTCATCGAGCGCCTCGACGCCCTGGCCGCTCGCCTCCACGAGCAGGGCGCCATCGTGCTGAAGATGGTCGAGGGCGGGTTCGACCACCTCTTCGCCCCCGGAGACGAGGCCCTCTCCGCCCTGGCCACGGCCGAGGACAAGGTCGACCGGGCCGACGTGGCCATCGAGAAGACCGCCGTCGAACTCCTGGGGGCCGCCACCGCGGCCGCCTGCCCCCTGCCCGACGCGCAGCTCCGCCGGCTGCTGACCGTCGTCAAGATCAACAACGAGCTCGAACGCATCGCCGATGAGGCCCTCAGCTGCGCCACGCTGGGCCAGCGGCTGGCCGACAACGGCACCGCGCCCCCGACCACCTTCCGCGTGCTCACCAACAGCGTCGTCGGCCTGGTCCGAGACGCGACCCGCTCCATGATCAACGGTGATGCCCGCCTGGCCCGCATCGTCCTCCAGAGCGACGACGCCGTCGAGGCCTTCAAGGCCACCCTCATGCGCGAGGCCGAGCATCGGCTCCGCGATGGCGCGCTCGATGCGGGCGCCGCCTTCACCCTCCTTGAGATCACCACCGCGGCCCACGCCATCGCCGAGCACGCCGCCAACATCGCCGAGCAGTTGCTCTACCTCCATACCGGCGCGATCATGCGGCACGTGGAGGGCACCTGGCGCGAGGTCGAGGTTGGCGACTGATCCGGCGGCGACCCAATCCGACGCCCGTGGGCTAGCGGCGCTTGATCAGCTCGCGCTGCACCAGCAGGTTGATGGCTTCCAGGCTCCGCCGGGCGGGTGCGCGAAGCTCCTTGGGGCCGGGGTGGACCAGCAAGATGCCGACCCGGCACCGCCGCTGCGTGAGTTCTTCCGCCCTGCGGATCTGGCCGACGACGTGGATGTCGTGGCCCTCGATCTCCGTCCGCAGCACGACACGCTCGAATCGTTGGAGCTGCATCGCCGCAACGCCATACATCGTCATGCCCACGCCGCTGGGCGACACATCCGACAGCCGAACCCGCGCATGCGGCGGTCGCTCGAATGCGCCACGGATCACCATCGGCCAATCGACCCGGGTGCTCGGCACCAGGCTCCGCCAGCGCAGTGTGACGTCCGACGCGGTCTCGCTCTTGGCCGGCCGCGGGAGCGCGGTGATCGCTCCCTCGACGGGGTTCCCGTCCTCGTCGAGCTGGGCGGGCAAGGGCGTGCCGTAGTACGCCGAGATCGCCTCGGGTGAAGGCATGGGGAAGAGCGGCGTCGCGAGCGCGGCATCGCGGAGCGACGTGAACATCGCGCCGGTGTCCTCGTGCACGCTGGCCTCGAAGTCCGGCTTGTCGGTGAATCGATCGAGGAACCAAAGGTCGCCCGTGTACTCCCCACCCAGCACGTTGAGGCTGGCGCGATAGGCGACCCGACGGTTGCCGAAGGTCACGCCCGTGGGCCCCTCCAGCGTGATGGACTGCACGACGGTCGAGTCGTTCAGCCGCTTGGGCGTGGCCATGTCGACGATCTTGACGCCAAACGAGATGATGTCCTCGCCCAGCGTCGCGTAGCACTCGAGCCGATCGCCGGTGCCGAAGCGGATCTCCCCGCCGATCACCTGCAACTCCTCGACGACGAGCCTGCCATTCTCCCAGTTCAACAGCCGTCCCGTCGCCAAGGGATCCTGCCCAACGAAGCCAAGCCGGGCGAAACCGGCCGGGCAATTCCGCTCCACGGCCTCGCGCAAGGCCTCCAGAGCGTCCGGGGACGATCCGGGATTCTCGGACTCGCGTTGTCGACCAAAGAGCGTCGCCATCGGCATCAAGCTTCGGCCGAATCGGACGCAGGCTTGGATGGCATTCGCGGGAATCAGACGTTCTCGGACACAACGAGCGCCCCGTCACCGATCGTGCACCGAACCAGTCCCGTGGTTCACGCCGCGGAAGCCCACCAGTCGCTCCTGCTCGCGGTCCCAGAGGTTCAGACGCAGGCACGACAGGATGTCGCGCGGGTGCAGCGACGTCGCGACCGCGTCCTGCAACTCGGGGATGGCCGCCATGGCCTCGGGCAGGCGGTAGAAGGGGATCAAGGGGTTGAGGTGGTGGATATGGTGGTAACCGATGTTGCCGGTGAACCAATGCAAGACCCGGCCCAGCCGCATGTAGCTGGACGACTCGGTCGCCCCCAGGTAGTACGACCAGTGGTCGGGCAGCAGGATGCGCATGCCCTCGTAGTTGTGCTGGGCGTAGAACAGGTACGCCCCCATCGCCGAGGCGATGGCGTAGGGCAGCATGAGCCCGAAGAACATTGCCCAGAAGCCGCCGACGAACCACAGGCCACCCAGCACGCCCAGGTGCAGCACGATGGCGATGGCCCCGTCCCAGTATCGCCGCGGGTTGCGCAGCATCGGCATCAGGCTCAGGCTGAAGAAAAAGACCGTCACGTACGCCAGCGCGATCGTCGCCCAGTGCCGCTTGATGCGATAGCGCAGGCGTTGTAGACGCGTCGCACGTCCCCACGCCTCGGTGGACATCAGCGGAAACGAGCCCAGGTCGGAGATGAGCAACAACTCGGCCGCCTGCGCCACGGCCTCTGCCTCGCTCTGATCGGTGCCCATGCCCTCGCCTACCATCGCCGCGCCGACGATGCCCGCGTCGACGGCGGTCTTGGGCTCCAGGGGCTTGCCCACGTTGCCGTGGTGGAAGTTGTGGCTGTGCCGCCAGTACCTGGGCGGCGTGAGCATGAGCATGCCCACGGGATAGAAGACCAGCTTGCCCCAGCGCGAGTCGCGCAGCAGGGCCTTGTGGATGAAGTCGTGGTACAAGATGAATCCGCGGACCAGCAGAAGCCCACCCAGCACCGACGCCGCCAGCCGCACGGGCATCCACGGCGCGACCACGGCAACCGCCAGAACCACAGCGATGGCCGCGAGCGTCGACAACACGTGCCACCACGTGCGCGCGGGCGATTCGACACCGAAGGGCCTGGTGGCTTGGAACAGGGCCTTGCCGGTGCGCGGGGGCGTGCCGGCTTCTGGGACATAGTCCGTCATCGTCGAGCGTCCCGTTGGTCGCTGACCGCTTTCAAGGGCGTTTACAGATTCCCCCGCTTCTCCTGCTCCAGCTCCAGCGCCTCGAACAACGCCTTGAAGTTGCCCTTGCCGAAGCTCTGCGAACCACGGCGGCTGATGATCTCGAAGAACAGGGTCGGGCGGTCCTGGAGCGGCTTGGTGAAGAGCTGCAGCAGGTACCCCTCGTCATCGGCGTCCACCAGGATGCCCAGGTCCTTGATCCGCTCGTGGTCTTCCTTCACCGCCTCGTGGCCGTTCTCGGTGAGCATCTTGTTGACGCGGTCCCAGACCAGCTCGTAGTAGGTGTCGGGCAGGCTCAGGAAGTCCACGCCGCGGCGACGCAGCTCGGCCACGCTGTGCAGCTCGTCGTCGGTGCGCAGGGCCAGGTGCTGCACGCCGGGGGTCATGCTGTGCCACTCGAGATACTCGAGGATCTGGCTCTTCTTCTTGCCCGGGGCCGGCTCGTTGATGGGCATCTTGATGAGGTTATTACCGCTGGCCATGACCTTGCTCATCAGGGCGCTGAACTCGGTGGAGATGTCCGCATCGTCGAAGTGCTTGAACATCGCAAAGCCCATGACCTTCTCGTACCACTCCACCCAGTGGTTCATCTTGCCCTCTTCGACGTTGCCCACGCAGTGGTCAACGAAGCGCAAGCCGCACGGGTGCTGCTTGTTGTAGTCGTTGAGCGCAAAGTTCACGTACTTGCGAAAGCCCGGCGCGAACTCGCCGCCGCTCTTGATCTTGTCCAGCGCGTACGCGCCCTGGCGGCTGACGAAGCTGTGCACCGCGCGGCCATAGGCCTTGATGCCCGCCATGGTCACCGAGCCGTTCTCGTCGCTGTAGGTCACCGGCTCGTAGGCGCTCTCGCCGCCGTTGCGCAGCACCTGCTCGTAGGCGGCCGTCGCGTCGGCCACGGTCAGCGCCACGTCCTTCACGCCGTCGCCGTACTTGACCAACTCCTCGTTGATCGGGTGGTCGGGCGTCAGGGGCGTGGTCAGCAGCAAGCGGATATTGCCCTGCGTGAGCAGGTACTGGGCCGTCTCGCGGCTGCCCGTTGTCAGGTCGGCCACCTCATGCACCTGGAAGCCAAAGAGCTGGGCGTAGAAGACCGCCGCCTGCTTGGCGTTGCCGACGTAGAAGCGGACGTGGTCGATATCGATCAGGTCCAGCGGGTCGACGACCTTGGACGTGCTGGTATGGGTAGCTGCGGAGGTCATGGCGTGTTCTCCGTGGTCGGCCCGCCCCGCGCCCGGTGGGCCGGCCACGCTCGCCGGATCGATTGCCCGGGTCCACGCGAAAGCCGGCCGATGCGGGAGGCCGCGTCTGTCTATCAGTCTATGCGTCCAGCGGAGCAGGATGTTCCCTACAAGTCCCCAACGAGGCCCTGGCGCAAGCCTGGGCTCTCCCCGATCTTCCTTCACGCCCCATCCGTATGAAGAAGAGCCCAGGCTCGCGCCAGGGCCTCGTTCCCCGCTTTATCCTCTCTGAGCCCATGAATCCCCAGCCCCCCCCCAAACGCGGTGTCATCCGAGCCGCCAAGGCCCTGGCCCGCCAGTGGAAGCCCATCGTCGCCGAACGCATCCGCGAGCGCACGGGCCTGGGCACGCCGGGCGAGCCCATGGCCCCGGCCGGCTCGCTCCCCGACCGCGACGCGTGGGAGGCCGCGACCTTCGGCGCCTTCTGGTTCGGCCAGGCGACGAGCATGCTTCGCATCGGCAACCAGACCATCCTGACCGACCCCCACTTCGCCGAGCACGCGGGCGTCGGCCTGCGCGGCAAGCCCACAGGCCGCCGGCGCTCGATCGCCCTGCCCGCGACCGTCGCCGACCTGCCGCCCATTGATGTTCTCGTGCTCACCCACGCCCACATGGACCACTGGCACACGCCAACGCTGCGCCAACTGGTCAGCCCCACCACCACCGTCGTGGTCCCCAAGCACACGCGAAAGCTGCTGCCCGATCGCGGCCGCGGCTTCAAGCACGTCATCGAGCTGCGCTGGCAGGAGAGCGAGGACCTGGACGGGCCTGGTGGGGGGTTCGCCGTCACCGCCTGGCCCTGCAAGCACTGGGGCGCGCGATACCTCTGGGACCGCTTCCGCGGCTACAACGCCTACGTGATCGAGGACGACGCCCGCCGCCTCCTCTTCGCCGGCGACACCGCCGAGACCGATGCGTTCGATTCACTACAAGGCATCGACACCGCCATCCTGGGCATCGGCAACAGCTACGAGCCGTGGGACGCGGTGCACGCCACGCCCGAGCAGGCCGCCGCCATGGCCCAGCGCATGGGCGCCCTGCGCCTCATGCCCATCCACCACAGCACGTTCCACGACGCGGCCGAGCCGGTGGGCGAGCCGTTGGAGCGCCTCAAGAAGATCTGGTCGCCGCGCGAGACGATCTGCGAGGACGTGGGCGTAGCGCACCTGGAGTAGCAATCGAACGTTTGGGCTCGCGCGGTCGATTCGCATCAACAGAGCTTCTAGGGTCTGCTCAGTAGGGGTGAAACCTAGCGACACGTAGGATCGCCCGTGCTTCTACGATTCGTGGGGCTTCGAGCGGCTTGCCGCCGTGTTGTTTCTGGGGGTCTGAGGGGTGAATCGTGGCTGATGCGCCGCAAGGATGGTCGCCCGAACGTTGGTCGCCCCTCGTTGCGGTTGTGTCGATGCTGGACCAGCCCGCCGCGATCGTGCGGTCCGGCAACGCGATCCTCACGCACAATGCCGCGTGGGATCGGATGGCCGCCGAAGCGGCCAGCGAACAACCGCTCGAACTCGTTCGAAGCCTTGGCGACGGCCGCGATGCCCAGGCCCTGACCGGCACACTCGCCACCGGCGTGCCAGAGCACGGCTCGGCCGAGCTTTCGCTCGGCGGCACGATGTGCACCGCACGCTGGGCAACGGTCGAGCCGGCAGCGCACGCCGCCTTGGTCGTCATCGAGGGCGTTGATGGCCCCAGCGCACACCAGGCGAGTGTCATCGCACAGCAGCGGGCTCGCATCGAGCGACTCCTGATCCATCGGACGATCATCGAAGAGCAGGAGCGGCGACGCCTCGGGCGGGCGCTGCACGACGTGGTGGCCCAGGACCTGGCCCGCGTGCGCGCTGCGCTCACCGAGGGCGATCGCGGCGGACCGTCGATCTCGGGGCTCTCGGGGCGGTCTGGTCGCGCTGGGGAGGGCGGCATGGCGCACGGGGGCGTGGGCGGGGGCGCGCTGTCGGGCGCCACCGCCGCGGGCGCGTCATCGCCGCTGGTCGGGCTCATCGACCGGATCATCGAACAGGTCCGCACGCTGGCCTTCGAGCTCAGCCCGCCCGTGCTGGAAGACCTGGGCCTGCTGGCGGCAGTCCGATGGCTCGCCGGGCATTTGGGCGATCGCTACGGCACGCCCATCGAGGTCGCCGACGACCGGCGCGAGCCCCCGCTGGATGCGGCGCCGCGCACCGTGGCCTTCCGCGTGCTCCGCGAGCTGGTGGTCAACGCCGCCAAGCACGCGCCAGGCTCGAACATCCTGATCTCGTGCGAGACCGGCTCGCGATGCGTGCGGCTGATCGTCCGCGACGATGGGCCGGGCTTTGACCCCGGGGCCATCGAACCCCAGGAAGGCGAATCAAGCCACTTCGGGCTCATGAGCGTCCGCGAGCAGGTGCACGGCCTGGGTGGCGCCTTCGAGCTGGTGAGCGCTCCGGGCCAGGGCACGCGCGCGACCGTCACCCTGCCGCTGGTCGATGATTTGGCCGCGACCAATCCGAACGAGGGGGTGGATCATGGATGAGCCGATCGACAAGGACGCCGCGAGGGACCAGACCATCACGGTGCTGATCATCGACGACCACGCCATGATGGCCGACGGCATCGCGTCGATCCTCGACCACGCGCCGGGCATGCGCGTCGTGGGCCAGGCCACCAGCGGCCAAGAGGGCCTGGCCAAGGCCCGCCGCCTGGCGCCCGACGTGGCGATCATCGACGTGGCCATGCCCGGGCTCAACGGCATGGAAGCCGCCCGCAAGATCCACGCGGCCGACCCGGCCATCGCCATGCTGGCCGTCTCGATGCACGCCGACGAGCGGTACGTCAACGGCATGCTCGACGCGGGGGCCCGCGGCTACGTGCTCAAGACATGCAACGCCAGCGAGCTGCTCGAGGCCATCGCCTCGGTCCACCGCGGCCGCTACCACATCACGAGCGAACTGACCCACGTGCTCGTCGAGCGTTCGCGAGCCGGCCACAACGACAATCGGCGGGCGGCGTGCGCGACGCTGACCCCGCGCGAGCGCGAGGTGCTGCAACTGCTGGCCGAGGGGCTCAGCAGCAAGGAGATCGCCGCGAAGCTCGGGCTCGTGCTCAAGACGGTGGACACCCATCGCACCAACATCATCCGCAAGCTCGACCTGCACAGCATCGCCGAGTTGACCAAGTACGCCATCCGCGAGGGGCTGACGGGCCTGGCGTAGCGCGGCCTGGGGTCGGTGGGGTCTTTCGGACGCAACCCTCTAGGGTGCCCACCCGATGCCCAGAACCGCCCAGGGCGCCGATACTCCCTGCGTGAACACCCAAGACCAGCGCCCATCCGGCCCGGTCGACCCACGTTCGCAGGAAGCGGCCCTCCATGGCATTCCCAGACCTCTCACCACTGGCCATCGCCTCACGCAAGCTGGTCATCGATCTGGCCAAGGGCGCCGACCCGGCGCAGGTCGAGGCCGGCTGCCGCGAGTTGCTCACGCGCAACACCAACGGGCTTGGTACCGCCGACACGGCCGTGGTCCAGGTCGCCGCCGAGGTCATCCGCGGGGTGCTCTCGGGCGTGATCGAGCTGCGAACGCCCTCGATCTCGGCGGCCACGCGCGGCGTGTCGCAGACCGGGCCGCAAGGCCCCTCGGGCGACGCCGATCGCCTGGACATCTCCGAGCGGGCCTGCCGCGAGGTGCGCGACAGCGTCGACGCTTCGGCCTCGGACTACACCTCGGCCCTCGAGGGCGCCGCCCCGGCGGCGCACATGACCGCCGACGAGCTGCGGGCCCGGGTCGATCGCACGCCACGACCGCCGGCGGGCACGCCATGAGGCAGGCAAGGGCCACAACGGGAATCTCTCGGCGACAGGATCGGAATCCTGCCGACGCCACGGATCTATCCGATCGCCGCACGAGCGGCGGCACAACGTTCGCCGCATGAGCGGCGGCACAACAAAGGAGTCTTCGCATGACGACAGAACACAAACCCACGGGCAACCCGAGCGACCAGACCATGAAGGGCCAAAACCAGCCGGGCCAGAACCAGCCCACCGGCACCAAGCCCGAGCACAAGGGCGACCAGAAGCCCGAGCACAAGGCCGAGCACAAGCCTGAGCACAAGGCCGAGCACAAGCCCGGCCAGCAGCCCGTCAAGCGCTAACGCCAGCCGCCGGGCCCAACCGGCATGAGGACAGGGGAGAGAGAGAGCACCGTTCGGGGCGTGAGAGCGTCCCGCGCGGCTTCAGAGGGAGCGTCGTGCGGGGCGTGAGAGCGTCCCGCGCGGCTTGGGCAGGGACCGCCGTGCGGGGCGTGAGAGCGTCCCGCGCGGCTTCAGAGGGAGCGTCGTGCGGGGCGTGAGAGCGTCCCGCGCGGCTTGGGCAGGGACCGCCGTCCGGGGTGGGGCAGCACCCCGGGCGGCTTCGCGTTCGCCGCTGTTGCCGCCGCCCGTGGGCGTCCGGCCAACGGATGGCCAACGCGACGTCTGGCCCCTGTTTGCTCTGACCACAGAAAGGCGATCCCCATGGCCCGCACGACCGCTCCGTCACCCCGACCGGCACCGCCAACCCAGCCAACCCAGTCAACCCAGTCAACCCAGCACGCCCCGCTCGAGCACGTGCCGCTCGTGCACGCCCCGCTGGAGCACGCGCCGCACGAGAACGCCTCGCACGGCAGCCCCCAGCACCCGGCGCCCGATCGCTGGCTGGCCACGGGCGCCGCCCTGCTCGAACAGGCGATCCGCGAGCGGGCCTATGAGCTCTACCGCGCTCGCGGCCGGGGGCCCGGCAGCGCCGAGGACGACTGGCGGCAAGCCGAGCTCGACCTGCGCGGCCCGGGGGGCCCGGGCGGCCCGGGGCGGCCGGCCGGTGACCGGTAGGACGCACCGAGTCGGGCGCACCGAGTCGGGCGCACCGAGCCGGGCCAACGCCCAGGAGCAAGACCATCATGCAGAACCCCGCCCGCAGACCAACGACCACCGCCACCATCGAGCACGGCCCGGGCACGCGAGGCGACCGGCCCAGCGACCAGCCCAGCGAACGGCCCAGCGAACCGGCCCGCGAACGGACCGACGGCCGGGCACATGCTGGTGCGGCGTTCGGGGCGGCCGTCCGGCCGGACGGCGAGCCGGTGACGCCGGGCGACGAGCTGCCCGAGTTCGACGCCATCGAGTCGACCGATCCCGAAGGCCGCGGGCCCAACCTGCTGCCCTCGCCCCTGGGCTGGCGCCTTGGGATCATCGGCCTCCTGATCGTGCTGGTGCTCGGCGGGGTGCTGGGCTGGGCGCTTGGCGGCCCGGGGTTGGCCGTCGTGGCCGTGGTGATCATCATCGCCTTCGCGCTGCCGACGGCCCAACTGGTGCGGCTGCGGGCCAACGCGCACGGCAAGATGGGCCACCGGGCCCGCAAGGCCCACGATGCCGCCGACCGCCAGGCCACCGACACGCTGGCCGCCAGCCGCCAGGACGACGACGGCGGCCCGGCCGGCTGACGACCATCGACCTCGCGACCATTCGCCCATCCACCACTCGACCTTCCACGACCCGGCCGAGCCCGTCGGCCAGCCCCTCGAACGCCTCCGCGCCGTGTGGGCGCCGCGGGCGATGATCTGCGAGGACGTGGGCGTGGCGCATCTGGAGTAAGTAGGCAATGGGGACCGGGCACCAGGCAATGGGTCCGGATACGTGGAGCATGAACCCTGCCAACCCATTGCCCATTGCCTATCGCCCACTGCCCGCCCAGGGGCTTGCCCATATATGAACATCAACCAACCTAGCGTCCAACCGCCGCCGTACCAGCGATGAACCGCAGCCGTACACGCGTCCATCATCCGCGACGGATGCGGCAGGGTCCGCGGCGGATGCTGGTGCTTCCAGGGCCGATGCAGCTGCCCGGAAGGCCGATGAAGCAGGGTCCAGGGACAACGCAGGTGGTTCCGAGGCGGACGCGGCTGCCGGGAAGGCGCATGCTGGTGCCGCCAGGGCCGATGCAGCAACGTCCAAGGCGGATGCAGGTGCCGCCAGGGCCGATGCTGGTGCCCGGAAGGCGGATGCTGGTGCCGTGGCGATGGATGCAGGTGCCGGCGGGGCGGATGCGGGCGTGGGGCGGGGCGGTGCGGGCCAGTTCGGGCCCGTTCGGCGGGCCCCCACGGGTCGCACAAGCGCTGCAAGAGCTGAGAACAAAAACCCTTATGCGATCCGGCGATACCGGTTATACTGACCCCTCCGCCCCCCCCCAGGGCCCGAACAACCCAACCAGGCACGGGAGAGAGACCATGACCCCCAAGGGCACCACTGTTTCAGGCTTTCCCAGCGTTATCGCGGTCCTCCTCAGTTCCCTGCTCGGCCTGTCGACCTTGACAGGGTGTGCGGCGGCCATGGACCAGGCGGAGAGCCTGGCCAAGTCGCTGGGCCTCAAGCCCTCGGACGCACCGGCGACCGAACAGCGCCAGGCCGATCGCTCACGGACGGCTTCGACCGTGAACGGGACCAGGCCAAGCCCCCGCGCGGCGGCCACGCCCCGCGAACAGGATCCAGCCCTCGTCAACCCGGTGCAGCCGGTCATCTCGATCGAGCCGGTGTCGGTCACCGCGATTGCCGCGATAGACGAGGGGCGGCTTAACGAATACTCTGAAATCTCGATCGACGGTCGCAGCGAGACTTTTGTGGTCCGAAGGTGGCAGACCAAAGACGTCGTCTCATCGAGCGATGGTCGCCGAGTTGCGCTCATCATAGAAAGCCCGCGTAAGGATCGAAGCCGATTTGTGCTCGATTCGGGAAGGCAACAGGGCCCGTACGGCACGGTGTTCGATCTGCGTTTCGACGAGCAAGGCCGGCTCCACTATCGAGCCACCCGAATCGAGGGCTCGCAGCGCCGGCGAACAAAGTATCTACAGGTCGTCGACGGCCGCGAGGAAGAGGTCGAGTTCTGGGGTACCGGGATCAACGAAGATGTCGCATTCGATCCCTCTATGCCGCCAGACGGCGTCAGTTCCGCGGAAATCTATCTGAACGATCGTCTGCTCAAGACCAGCCACCCTCGCATCACGGGCACCCGGGCGCGCGGGCTGAAGGTTCTATGGAACTCGTACGAGTCGCCCACCGTTGACGCAATCGTACAGCGACCCGTGTACTCTCGAGATGGATCCACCATGGCGTTCGTTGGTGTGCAAGGGCTCTTTGAGTCTGACCATGCTGCCGCCACCAACACGCTGTACGTCTCGGATGGTCGCGCCGTAAGACTGGGTTCAAGCCAAGTGGGCGTGGCGGACCTCGGACTCACCGTCGACGGCCAGCAGGCGGTCATGCTGTTCTATAGGCCTAGCGACACACGGTCTAGGTACACACGGGTTGATCACACGGAGTTGTTTGCAAACGCCGATTTCGCGCCCCCGACGACCATTTTTTCACGGGCTCACTGGAATCTGTTGTTGGTCGACGGACAGTTTGTGGACCTCTACGGCGGGTTGCCCGGCGATGAACGTGTCGATGTCTCAGCGGTTTCGGTGTCGGGCGACTCGAGATACGTCGCCTATTGGCTGCGATCCCGAACTCCCTTGCTTGATCCGGAGAAGGGCCCAGGCCCCTGGGTCCTGCACGTCAATGGCGTACCAATCTTCGTGGACGACAAGGTGCTGCCTCGGCCAACCAATCGCGGCACATCGGGATTAATCTCTGTCTCCATCGACCCGGAGCCCAACGCCTGGCCGGGCTGGTTCGCCGCCGACGGCCGAACGCTGTGCTACCTGCGGAACCGGGACGGCCAGATCGAGGTGGTCCGGATCGATCTAGAGGATGCCGTGGCGCGGATCGGCAAGTAAGGCCGATCGCTCGCAGCGGTTCGAGCCCCTATGGGGGCCCGGTGTGGCGGGCTCGGCCTGGAGGGGCTGATCTGCCCGGCCGCAGGAATTCTTCAGGATCCGCTGCGCTCCTAGTCGGACCTTCTCGCACTCACCTTCGAGGCGGGCGGCAGCGTTGCCCCCGCCGGGACGACAAAGCACCCAGCGTGCAAGGAGCAAGGATCATGAAGACTCGGACCACCACCAGCGTGCTGCTGGCCCTCGCGGGCGCCGCGGCGGCCCAGACCTGCGACCCCGCCGACCTGTTCGGCCCGCCCGACGTGCTCGCCGCCGGAGACTCGGTTGGCTCGCTGGCCGTCGGCGATCTCGACGGCGACGGCAACGCGGACATCGTGGCGACGAACTTCGACGAGAACACGATCGGCGTGTATCTCGGGCGCGGCGATGGCACGTTCGAGGCTCGAGTGGTTTACTCGGCCGGGCGGGGGCCTAGCAGCTTGACGCTGGTCGACCTCGACGATGATGGCGACCTGGACGTCGTGATCGCCAGCGAGCGGGAGTGGACCGCCGGGGTGTTCCGCAACAACGGTGACGGCACGCTGGCGCCCGAGCGCAGGTATCAGGTGGGGAGTCTTCCCTTCGGCGTTGATGCGGGCGACGTGGATGGGGACGGGGACACGGACATCGTCGTCTCCAACGTCTCGGGTGACTCGATAACCGTGCTCCGCAACATCGGAGGCGCACTCCTGGAAGACGCCGGTTCGTTCTTCGCCGGTAACGGCGCGCGTTCGGTCAAGCTCCGGGACGTTGATGGCGACGGCGACCTCGACGCCTTGGTGTTGGCAAGGTTCGACGACCTGCTCAGCGTAGTGCTCAACAACGGCGACGGACGATTCGAGACCATCCGCTCTTTTTCGACCGGCGACTCCCCCGCGTGGCTGGAGACGGGCGACATCGACGGCGACGGCCTGCTCGACGTCGTTGTTTCGAACAGTGAAGACACGACGGTCGGTGTTCTGCGGGGTCTGGGCGACGGCTTCTTCGGCCCGCATCAGGCCTTTGCCGTGCCCAGCCGAGGGTTCGACCTTGGCCTCCTGGACCTGGCCGACATCGACTCGGACGGCGACCTGGACATCGCTGTCTCTTCACCCGGCGCTGGATCGGTTTACCTGCTGGCCAACGACGGTTCGGGTTTCTTTGACGATGGGACCGGAGTCGCTCCAGGCAGTCGTCCGTTTGGTATCCGCCTCAACGACGTGGACGGCGATGGCGATGCGGACCTGCTGGTGCCCTTCATCGCCGCCGATGTGATTGGCGTCTATCTCAACACCTGCCAGGCGCCGCCGGTCGTGGTCACGGGGCCCACCAACGTCGTCGTTGATGCGGGGCAGCGCGTGGAGCTCGCCGTGGAAGCCGGCGGGCGGGGGCCGTTCGCCTACCAGTGGCTCCGCAACGGTGTCGCAATCGACGATGCCGGCCCCTTCTCCGGTGCAGAAGCCTCGACGCTCGTGATCGATCCGGCCAGCGGGGCCGAGGCCGACGTGTACAGCGTGGTGATCAGCAACGATGCCGGCGCGGTCGAGAGCTCGCAGGCCTTCGTCACCGTGCGGACGCCCTGCCGCGTCGACTTCGACGGCGATGGCACGCTGACCATCTTCGACTTCCTGGCGTTCAGCAACGCGTTCGACATCGGTTGCCCGTGAGAAGGGAGTCTCTCATGGCTGAAGAACTGTACAAATGTTGCATTTGCGGTTTCCAGCACCAGACGCCTCTGCCCAAGTGTATCGGCTGCGGTAAGTGGGGCACCGTGAGCCGCGTCCACCAGGTTGAGTTGCCACGGCACGACCGAGGACGAGCCGAGAACAAGCCGCAGAAGTCGCAGCCTGCACGAAAGGCGTCCAAGCCAAACTTGCCAGGCCGGCCGACCAAGCCGGGCACGCAGGAAGAATGGACGACCTGGCGTTCAATCATCACGCTGGTCGCCGGGTTCGGCGTGGGCGGGTGGGTGCTGCTGGCTATGGGCGCGAACGAGGTCGGTGGCTGGGTAGTCGCCGGCATCGTCGGCCTCATCGCGGCGGCCATCGCAAGCGCACTCTACAAGTTCATCCTGTTCCTGGTCATCGTCGCAGTCGCGGGTACGGTGCTCTGGCTCATCAGCCCGCTCTTCGCCGTTGACGATGACGGTGGGCAGCCTGCCGCAGAGGTCCGGCAGTAGGAATGCGGAGCACAAGTCGGGCTCGAGCCGTCGGCTCGGATGCATGGGGCCGGGTGAAACCACCCGGCCCTGTGCATGATGCCGTTTAGGATCTATCCGCTCCTCCGCATGCGGCGCGGCTCGGATCATGCCCGCAACTGGACAGCAGACCAGAAATCTCGCCCCACGGTCCCATCACGAAACCGCCCGGGCGGCCTCTCAGGCCGCATCGGCCGCGTGATCGGACGCAGCCGGCCGGAAAGTGTCTCGATTTCGTGGCCACGGGCTGGAGTGGATCGCCGATCGCGGCGATGAACCCCTCAAGCCCGGCGGGACCCGCTCGCACGACGCGAGGGGCCGACCGGAGCGAAGACCGTGTTCAGCACAGGGGGCGGGCCGATCGGGCGCGTCGCCGCAGCGAAAGGGCAGAGCCATGCCACGGATCCCCAACGATGAAGCCGGGCTGATGGATTGGGCCGCGTACCACCTGACCCTCTGGGCCGGGCAGGGCGTGGCACCGACCATCGGCGTGACACCCGAACAGGTGGCGGCCGCGCAGCTCGAACTGGACGCGGCAGCCGCGGCCAGGGCATCGGCCATCCAGATCCGGGCGCAGAGCCTGGACAAGACTCTGGAAAAGGACCAGAAGCTCGACACCCTGCGGGCCACCCTGGGCGGCCTGGTGACCCAGGTCGACGGCTTCGCCAAGTCCACCAAGGACGAGAGCGTCTACGTGCGGGCCGGCATCCCCGAGCCGGCGCCCAAGACGCCGCGCAGCGAGGCCGACACGCCCACCGATCTTGCGACCGCCAGCCAGACCGACGGCTCGGTGCTGGTGACCTTCGAGGCCAACAAGGGCGCGGGCACGGTCTTCCTGATGCAGCGGCAGATCGTCAGCGAGAGCGGGACCATCGGCGACTGGGCCGAACTGGCCACGCTCAGCGACAAGCAATTCCTCGACGAGAACGTGCCCACGGGCATCCGCCAGCTCAACTACCGCGTGCGGGCCCAGACCACCAACGGCGTGCTCAGCCCGTGGAGCTTCCCGGTGCCGTTCTATCTGGGGACTGGTGGGGGCGCGGGTGCGAGCTCGAGCGCCTCGGCAGCGAGCAGTGGCGGCCCCCATGGCGGCGAGTCGATCACCATCGAGGACGCCCAGCAGCTCAAGGACGCCCAGACGGCCAAGGGCAAGGGCCAGGCCGGCTGAGCTGGATCAAAGCAGAGCAGCACCAATGCGAACGGCCCGGGGCGAGAGCGTCCCGGGCCGTTTCTTTCGTGCGGCCAGAGCGCTCTCCCACAAGCCGAACCTGTGCCGATATACCCCCCCGATGCCGCGCCGCACTTTCTTGAAGACGACCACGACCACCACCACGACCCGCCCCAATGCCCTCCACCCGATGCCGGGCCTTGCCGCGTGCGCGTGTCGGACAGGAAGATGGACGCCGACCGGCGGCGGCCGGCTGGACCCGAAACCGACCAACTGAACCCAACAGGTTAAAACCAACAGGTCGATCCCAACAGCTCCATCCCGGTCGCCACGAACCGGCACACGCACAGGAACGAGCACGATGGAACCTTCCAAGGCACAGTCGCTTCGGCCCATCTCCAGCGAGCAGCGCATCGCGTCGCTCGACGTCGCGCGCGGGTGTGCGCTCCTTGGCATCCTGATGGTGAACGTGCAGCTCCTGTGCCAGCCGATGGCGTGGCTATGGAACGGCGGCGGATCGAACGAGGGCCCCGTGGGCGTCGCGGCGTACTACGCGACCAGGCTGCTGTTCGAATCCAAGTCGTATCCGCTCTTCTCGCTGCTCTTTGGCATGGGGCTGATGCTGATGCGACAGCGTGCGATCGCCGCGGGGCGCAGCTTCGTTCGGCCCTACCTCCGGCGGCTGTCGATGCTGCTGGTGATGGGCGTGCTCCACGCGTTGCTGCTGTACTACGCGGACGTGCTGGTGATCTATGCGATCATCGGATTCTTCACGATGTGGTTCATGGGGCGACGATCCAAGGTGCTGCTCGCTCTTGCGCTGTCGTTGCTCACGCTGGCGGTGCTCTTCTCCGCCTTCAGCGGCTTCATGGGCATGCGGTACTACGCATCGAAGGATGCCGATCCCCTCGCCGGCGAACCGGCCCAGACGGCCCTGGTTCAGCCCGCCGACCAGGGCATGCAGCCCGAGGACGAGGACATTCGGCCCGCCGTCGAGGACATCGGTTTCGATGCGTTCTTCGAGCGGATCCAGCAGGGTGAGATTCCCGAGAACGGGCCGATGAGCCCCCAGTGGCAATCGGCGGCCAAGGACGCGTTCCAGAACGGCCCCCTGTCCCACGCGATCCTGATGCGTTGCCTCGAGTGGATCGTCGAGCAGATGAACTGGACCCTCGGGGCCGGCGCGGTCCTGCGAATCGCCGGGATGTTCCTGCTTGGGGCCTGGCTGATGAAGGTCGACGCCCTGGGGGTTGGCGCCGCGCGGTGGATGCGCCGGTTGATCCTGATCGGGCTCCTGGTCGGGCTGCCCTGCTCGTTCGCGTCTGTCATCCTCTCGGCGGCCGCGACCGAGCATTCGGCGTTGTGGTTCTTGGGCTACTTCCTGATGACCCCGGCGGGCCCGTGCGCCGCTCTTGGCTACATGGGGCTCTCGATGTGGCTGGCGCGGCGGTGTGCGGCGGGCTGGTTCACGCGATCGATCGCGTCGACGGGGCGCATGGCGTTGACCAACTACATCATGCAGTCGCTGCTGGTGTGCGTGATCGTGCAGCACTGGGGATTCGCGATGTACGGCCAGGTGTCGCAGGCCCAGATGCTGGTGATCGCGGTGTCGATCTTCGCGTTCCAGTTGGTCGCCAGCCCGCTGTGGCTCTCGCGATTCACCATGGGACCCCTCGAATGGTTGTGGCGCTGGTGGACCTACCTGCGTCGGCCCGCGTTCTTGAACAGGTAGGGGCCACAGGTCCGGCCACCGAGTCGGCCACCGGGTCGGCCACCGGGTCGGCCACAAGCCCGCGTGGTGACCCACGCGGCCAGGAAGGACCGGGGCCGCACGCCCACATTGCAGCCGATACGCCACCTCGCCGATATACTCCCTCGATGGCACGCCCCACCTCCACCACGACGACGACGACCGCAACCCGCCCCCGCGGCTAGCCTCGGCGTGCCTCCACACGATTCACCGAGCCCGGCCGCACGGCCGGGTTTTTGTTTGGCCATCCCCTACCGTTGACCCTGTCCAGCCGAACCAGCCCCCACGGAAGCACCATCATGAGCCAGCAAGTCACCATCACCCTGCCCGACGGCTCCCACAAGCACTTCGACGCCCCCACCACCCCGCTGGAAGTCGCCCAGAGCATCGGCGAGCGGCTGGCTAAGGCCGCCGTCGGTGCGCGGGTGAACGGCGAACTGGCCGACCTCAACGCGCCCATCGAGGCAGACGCCGACCTGGCGATCCTCACCGAGAAGACCCGCGATGGCAAGCCCGACGAGGGGGCGATGTACCTGCTGCGTCACTCGACCGCCCACGTCATGGCCGAGGCCATCCAGCGCGTCGTGCCCGGGGCCATGCTGGTGTACGGGCCGCCGCTGGAGACCGGCTTCTACTACGACATCGCCTTCCCCGAAGACCGCCCCCTGCGCGAGGGCGACTTCGAGGCCATCGAGGCCGAGATGGCCAGGATCGTCAAGGAAGACCGGCCCTTCACCCGCTACGAGATGGAGTACAGCGAGGGCCTCGAGAAGCTCAAACAAGAGGGCAGCAAGTACAAGCTCGACAACGCCCACCGCGCGCACGAGGCCGGCAGCCTCAAGCTGTCCTTCTACGCCACCGGCGAGCCGGGCAAGAACTGGGAGGACCTGTGCCGCGGCCCGCACGTGCCCAGCACCGGTCGCATCGGGGCGTTCAAGGTCATGTCGCTCGCGTCGAGCTACTGGCACGGCGACGAGAACAGCGATCGGCTGACCCGCGTGTACGGCACCAGCTTCTTCAGCAAGAAGGACCTGGAGGAGTACCTCGATCGCATCGAGCAGGCCAAGCAGCGCGACCACCGCGTGCTGGGCAAGAAGCTGGGGCTCTTCCACATCGACGAGACGGTCGGCCAGGGTCTCATCCTCTGGACTCCCGCCGGCGCGACCATCCGCCACGAGCTCCAGCAGTTCATCGGCACCGAGCTCACCCGCCAGGGCTACCACGAGGTCTTCACCCCGCACATCGGCAAGCTGGACCTCTACCGCACCAGCGGGCACTTTCCGTATTACGCCGACAGCCAGTTCCCCCCGCTGGTCGATCGCGAGCACATGCACCAGCTCGCCGAGGAGGGCTGCACCTGCGCGCAGCTCAGCAACAACCTCAAGGTCGGCCAGATCGAGGGCTTCATGCTCAAGCCCATGAACTGCCCGCACCACATCAAGATCTACGACAGCCAGCCGCACAGCTACCGCGATCTTCCGCTGCGGTTAGCCGAGTTCGGCACCGTCTACCGCTGGGAGCAATCGGGCGAGCTCAACGGCATGACCCGCGTCCGCGGCTTTACCCAGGACGACGCCCACCTGTTCTGCACTCCAGAACAAGTCGGCGAGGAGGTCCAGGGCTGCCTCGAGCTGGTCAAGATCATCTTCGGGGCGCTGGGTATGAGCGACTACCGCGTGCGCGTGGGCCTGCGCGACCCCGACAGCGGCAAGTACACCGGCGATTCGGCCAACTGGGACAAGGCCGAGGAAGCCTGCCGCCAGGCCGCGAAGTCCCTGGGCGTGCCCTTCACCGAGGAGCCCGGCGAGGCGGCCTTCTACGGGCCCAAGATCGACTTCGTCGTGCGTGACGTCATCGGCCGCGAGTGGCAGCTCGGCACGGTCCAGGTCGACTACAACCTGCCCGAGCGCTTCGACCTGACCTACATCGGCCCCGACAACCAGCCCCACCGCCCGGTCATGATCCACCGTGCGCCCTTCGGCAGCATGGAACGCTTCATCGGCGTGCTCATCGAGCACTTCGGCGGCGCATTCCCCCTGTGGCTCAGCCCCGAGCAGGTCCGCGTGCTGCCCATCAGCGAGAAGAGCAGCGACTACGCCAACAACGTCCTGACCGCCCTTAAGACAGCCGGCATCCGCGCCACGATGGACGACTCGGGCGACCGCATCCAAGCCAAGATCAAGCACGCCGCCGAGCTGCGCATCCCCTACCTGGCCGTCGTCGGCCCGCGCGATGCCGAACACAACCAGGTCAGCATCCGCGCCCGGGGCGTGCAGAAGGACCTCGGTGCGCTCGGTCTCGACGAATTCATCCACGCCCTGGTCGACGAGCGCGACAGCAAGGGCGAAAGCTCGGTGCGGGACCAGTTTGCCGAGGCGGTGGAGGCCTAGGGGGTCCACGAACTCCCAATGCCGGTCCGGTCAGCAAGTTCCTCTTGCATCCGGCCAGAAGTTCGGGTATATTGCCCGAGGAGTGACCCCCGGCTGGCGATGGTCCTCCCCCCGCCCACTCACGGCCTGACCGGCCCGGGCCCACACCGCACCCACCACCAAGGGCGTTGACCATGACACGGCCGATTTCCTGCATGCTGCTGGCCGCTGTGCTCTGGGTGGCGTCGGCGGCTGTCGCCCAGACGTGCGATCCCAGGCTCATCGGTGGAGACGGCGGCACGCCCCAGGGCATCGCCGTCAAGGGCAATACGGTCTACCTTGATCGCGGCAATGGCGTGCAACTCTTCGATGTGTCGGACTGGACCCAACCTGTTCCCATCGGACGCATCTTCTTGCCAGATCGGTCACGCGACATGGTTGCTAATGGCGATCGTCTGTACGTGAGCACGGCGCTCGACACGATGCACGTCTTCGACATCAGTGCGCCAACGAGCCCGATCGCGCTCGGTGTCGCATCAATTGAAGACCATGGGAGTGCGTTCATCGTGGGCGGCGGCGTCGCGTTCTTTCCTCGACACGACGACGGCCTGCTCGGCATTGTCGATTTGCGGGATCCAACTCGCCCGGTCGAGCGGGGCTTCTTTTCATGGCACCAATGGGGTCTGGCCGCGGCTTTCGTGCGCCCCGGAGCTAGCGTGGTCTGCGCGTACTACGAGGACTATCGCTCTTCTCAATTCGACTATCAATGCCACCTGCTCAGGCATGACGATCCATCTCGGATCGGCCGGCTCGGCACGTTCGACCTGCCGGTGAGCGCGAGGCACCTATCGGTCTCCGATGAAATCGCCTTCGTGTCGGCGGATGGCTTGCGGACGTTCGACGTCGGCGTGCTTCCACTCGCACCTTTGGGCGTGCTTGACGAGATTGATGTGAAGGACATGGCGCATCGGCCCGGGCTCGCGTTCACCGTCACCGAGTCTCAGAGCTTCGCCGTAATCGATACGTCCGACCCAAGCGACCTCCACGTGATAGCCGAGGTCAATCTGCCATCTCAGGGGAACGCGATTGCGGTAGACAGCGGCCACGCACTCATTGCAGGCCGAAGCGGCCTGTACGTCTTGAATGTGTTCGACCCCTCCAACCCACGGCTCGTCGGCCAGGTACCGCTGTTTGGTGGTGTGGCGCTGCGAAGGCCCGTCAAGGTCAACGACCTGATCATCGGCGTCGACGGCAGCATCGGAACGAATGTCGTGTCCATTGCCGACGCGTCACGTCCGGAAGTCGTGCCCGTGGTCGACCTCTTTCTTGGCGGCAACGATGTCACGGCGATCGGCGATCACGTCCTCTGCACACAGCACCTAAAGCGCGAGGTCCGCATCATGGACCTGAGCGATCCCACCGCCTCGTGGCTCATGCGTGGACGCATCTATCTTCCTGGGTATGCAAATCGGATCACTACCGATGGCGCGCTGGCGTACATCTCTACGAATCCCTACGGAGCGCACCCCGGGGGCGTGGGCATCTACAACATCGACGATCCGTACGAGCCACGGCTGGTAGAACAACTCGACTTCACGTACACCGGCGACATTCTTGTCGAGGACGGCTTGCTGTTCGCACTCGACGCCCACGGGAGAGAAGTGCTCATCTTTGATGTCAGCGACCCGGTCGCAGCCTCTGAGATTGGGCGCGTGTACCTTGGCGCACACATGTATAACATGGCCTACGACAGTGGAACGCTCTACCTTACGCAGCGCGTCGATGCGAACCGGATGCGACTCCACACCTACGACGTACGCAACCCCAGCCGCCCCCGATACCTGACAGCCACCGATATCCCAGGGAGGGGCATTCAGCAGATGGAGGCCCAAGACGGGATGCTCCTTGTCTCGCAGGACCGGAAGGGACTGCTCGTCTACGACGCCTCCATCCCCGCCAGCCCACGGCTGATCGGTTCGTTCGATCAGATCAACGTGATCTTCGGGTTTATCTTGGAAGGCTCGAAGGTTTACGCCACTAGTGGCGTCTGGATTCTCGACATCTCCACATGCACCCCCTGCCCCGCCGACCTCGACGGCGACGGCGAGCTGACGGTGCTGGACTTCCTCGCCTTCCAGAATGCCTTCGACGCCGGCGATCCACTCGCCGACATCGACCGCGACGGCCGGTTCACCATCTTCGACTTCCTTGCCTTCCAGACGGCCTTCAGCGCCGGCTGCTGAAGCCGCATCGCAGCCCTCCCATCATCCCCCAACCCCAGCCCCCACCGCCCCGGCGTCATACGCTGGGGCGGTGCCGTTCTGATCTCAAGCCTTCCACGATCGAAGGAGCAAACCATGCCCGCCCGCCATGCCCCAACCCTGCTCGCGCTGGGAATCGTCGCTGCCCTGGTCGCCGTCGCGGCCGTCAGCGCCCGCCCGACCACCCAGGCCAACCCACAAGCCCAACCCCAAGCCCAGCCCCAAGCCCAACCCCAGCAGCGCATCGGCAACGCCGACGCCGACGACGTGGCCTACGCCGTGGGCTACTTCCTGGGCGACGAGGTCCGCTTCGGGCTCGAGCGCGACGGGCTGACCGTCGACATCGACACCATGCGCCAGGGCTTCGCCGACGCCCTCGCCGGCCAGGACCCGCGGATCGACGCCCGCGCCATGGACGACGCCCTGGCCGCCGCCCACGACGCCGTGCAGCAGCGCGTGGTCCGCCGCCGCCTGGCCGACGATCCCCAGTTCCGCGACCTGCACGACCGCAACCTGGAGCGCAGCACCGCGTTCCATGAGCACTTCGCCGGCCAGCCCGGCGCCGTCACCATGCCCAGCGGCGCCCAGTACCGCGTCATCGAACGCGGCCAGGGCCAGCCGGCCGGCACGGACGCCACCGTCGTGGTCACCTTCCGCGGCGCGCTGCTCGACGGCCGGGTCTTCAGCGAGGGCGAAGACGTCGAGATCGCCCTGGCCGACCTCACCCCGGGCGTGCGCGAGCTGCTCAGCATGATGCGGCCGGGCGACTGGTGGCAACTGGCCGTCCCGCCCGCGCTCGCGTACCAGGGCCTGGGCAAGCCCGAGATGGGCATCGGCCCCAACGAGACGCTCATCGGCGACGTCAAGCTACTGGAGGTGCGCTGATGCGAAGCCCACGCCAACCTACCACGACCACCACACCCCCCACGCGCACGCGGCGCTTGGCGAGCCTCACGCTCTCCGCCTGGCTCATCATCGCCGCCGGCGCGCTGCTGTCCTTCGGCGGCACGGCCGTCGTCGCCCAGTACGCCCTGGACGCCAACACGCGCGTGAACATGGGCGTGGGCTCGAACCGCTACACCGGCTCGTTCGGGCGGCGCAACACCTACAACCCCTCGCGCATCACCTACTCCACGCGCTCGCCCTACACCGTCAACCGCAACACGGGCACGTACACCTACAACCCCAACATGGCCTTCAACCGCTCGTACTACCGCCCCACCGGCTACAACTACGCCGGCGGCTCGTACAGCTACCACCGCCGCGTGCGGACGCGATAAGGGCCAGGATTCAACGACACGCCGAGAGCCGTCGCACGTCTGCGACGGTTCTTCGTTGCGCTCGCGTCACCCACACCCCGCATCGAACGCCGTCTGGAACGCCAGGAAGTCGAAGATCGTCAGGCTCCCGTCGCCGTCGAAGTCCGCACGGGCCTCGCCCGCGTCGAAGGCCGTCTGGTAGGCCAGGAAGTCGAACAGCGTCAGGCCGCCGTCGCCGTCAAAGTCCGCCCTGCACAGGCCCGCCAGCAGCGCATCGACCGCGGCGGCCATGTCGGGCAGCGGGCCGATCTGCCCGCCCGAACCCTGCGGCCGGCCGGTGTCCATCACGAGCTGGCGAACGTCCAGCGGGTCCATCGGCTCGCCGGTCGCCGCGCGGTGGATGCCCTGGAGGCTCACGACGGCCGACGCCACGATCGGGCTGGCCGAGCTCGTGCCCGCGAAGCGCTGCGTGTACGACTGCCGCGCATCGCCACCCACGACGATGAAGTCGCCGTAGCCCGTGGTGAACACGTTCTCGCCCCACGCCTGCACGTTCACGCGGCTGCCAAAGGTACTAAAGGACATCTTCGACCGGCTGCCGGTGCTGCGCCCGGCGCCCACGATGATCGCCCCGCTGTCGCCGCGCCCGCGATACTCGGCGTAGGGGGCCGAATCGAGGTCCTGGTCGCCGTTGCCCGCCGCCGCCACCACCGTCACGCCGCGATCGGTGCCCACGCCGGTCACCAGCCACACGGAAGGGTCCAGCTCGGCGGGCGCAAAGTCGCCCCCGGGCCCGAAGGTCTGCATCTCCAGCAGCACCACGTCGCCCGCGTCCATCGCGCCGATGGCCCGCGAGATCGCCGCCACGCGGCGCGACCCGCCCTCGACCGTCCACTCGGGGAAGAAGTAAGCCTGGGCATCGGGCACGAGCCCGGTCACGCCGTAGCCGTTGTCGCCGCCCACCATCTCACCGAGCACCGCCGTGCCGTGCTCGTCCCAGCCGAACGCGATCACGTCGGGGTCGGGCGTCTGCCCGGGCTCGGAGATGACGTTGCACAGGTCCTCATGATCGCCGTCGAACCAGTACTCGCAGTCGGCGACGTTGACCCCCTGCCCGCGCCCGCCGGGCACGTCCCAGGCCGCGGCCATGTGGATGCCGAAGCCCTCGCCGTGATACCCCTGGCGGCCGAAGTAGTCGCCCGTCGCGGGCGCGATGTCGACGCACGCGTCGGGGCCATCGGTTGGTCCGTCTGGTGGTCCATCTGGTGGACCATCGTCGGGCCCGTCTTCGAACCACCCCGGCGGCGTGGGGTTCAATTGCTGGTAGTACACGTACTCGGTCAGGTCGCTCTCGTGCAGCACGCGCGCCACCGCGTCCATGTTCGCATCGGCGACACCCACCACCATGATCCCGCCCAGGTCCGGCTGGGCCCGCCCGCTGCGGTTCGCCGCATCGGCCAGCATCGCCTCCAGCTCGGCCATCGGCATGTCGATGAGCGGCCGGAACGCGACGGGCCCGTCGCCCGCGCCCGCGAGCGCATCGAGCAGCGGCTGGACATCGACCCCGCCCGCGCTCACCAGCCCACCGTTCGCATCCGCCCGCGCCCGCACCGCGTCCACGAACTTCACGGTGAGCCGGTGCTCGAACGCCGGCCGCCCGGCCAGGGCCATCTTCGCCAGCGGCGTCCGCGGCTGGAGGTCCCCCGGATCATGGGCATCATCGCCGAGCGCCGCGCCACCGATCCCCATCGCCAGCACGCCCGCGAGCACCACGTTGACATGCATCCGCCAAACCTTGAAGCTGCCCAAGACCGCCTCCCCGTGTCCGCCGCCACGACCCAAGAACATCCGCCCGTCCCACGCCGCATCCGCCGCGCCGGGGCCCGCTTGAGAATACGTGCTCGGTTTGGGTGGTGTTACGCGGGCGGCGACCGCGCCCGCGGACCACCACGGCCCGCGTCCACACCTTGCATCGAGCGCTCCAGGGTCCCACTTGAGTGGCATGCAGCGATCGCAACGAAAAAACCGGTCGCGCGGCCGACCCTGTTCGGGTCCTGCTCGCAACTTCGCCCCCCACAGCCTCCCAGCGGGGGTGACGACCCCGCCGTCACCCCATGCAATCCGCGCCGTCACCCCATGCAATCCGCGCCGTCACCCCATGCAATCCGCGCCGTCACCCCATGCAATCCGCGCCGTCACCCCATGCAATCCGCGCCGTCACCCCATGCAATCCGCGCC